>JAEYFP010000003.1 GCA_023402845.1 Bacillota bacterium | reverse complement strand
AGCAAGCTAATTGCTTCAAAAATGTATTCTCCGTTCGACTTGCATGTGTTAGGCACGCCGCCAGCGTTCATCCTGAGCCAGGATCAAACTCTCTGTATTAGTTTGTTTTTTCCTTGGTCCAGAACTGCTGACCTCTTTGTTTCAAAAGTAGCTTCGTTCTTTTCCGTTTACTGTTTCTAGGTTTGTTCTTCTGAACATTCTCTTTTTTTTCTTGAATTGTTCAGGGTTGGTTATACTGTTTAGTTTTCAAGGTGCTCTTGCTGCCGTCGTCTTTCGTGACACGCAACTTTTGTATAATACCACGCAGAAATCACGAAGTCAATACCAAATTTGAAATATTTTTGTTTTATTGTAAAGTATAGGTATTTTCGGCTCCCGCATCCTCTACGAGAAGCTGCAATGTCTGAAAACTGTTCTGTGCGTCTTGCGCTATTTCAAATACAAGAACAACATCCACCATTCCATAACCGGCTATCGTATCCTGATATTGCTTCAAATCGTTGAGAAGAATCGTTGTCTGCGCATTAATTCGTTCGCTGCCGTTAATAACAAGGCGGAACAAGGTATTATTATTTACCATCTCACACAGCTGTTCACTTTCAGAAGTGTTCGTCAGATTGAAATGCACAATCATCAAATCCTTTCCCGGAGATGCCTGCATGGAAAAAAACATATCTCCCGGTGCTTCCTCCGGATAAATATCGCACACCTCATAGCTCTGATATGTAACATTAAAACCGGCAAGTCCCATTGCCTCGCCAAGCGGCACGGCAGAATCAACAGGCGCCGCCGTTGCAGCTGCCAGCTCCTTATGGGTAGCATTGGCCGTTTCCTCCGGCGTTTCGTCGGTTCCATCCTCCTCTTTGGCCTCTTCCTCTTCCTCTCTAATTTTTTCAAGCTTGATTTCATGCTTGCTGTCGTATTTCAGCAGCAAACCTGCCGCATATTCCGCAATCAGTCCGCTTTCCTCCTCAGGCACAGACACCTCGGATGTCAGTCCGCAACCGGAAAGCTGTGCGCCAGTTGCGGCAGCTATTATCAACAACGATATCCGTTTACGCATACTCCTGCTGCCAATCATAGTATCCTCCATATTCTCGTGTATCCTTGCATACTTATTACCATTCTTCTTTTCAGTTTAACATGGAATATCTGGACACGCAATCAATTATTTTCCATCTACTTCAAACCAGAAAGCAACACCGTTGTCATAATTAATCACGCCATATTGCTGATTCATAGAATCCATAATTGCCTTCACAATGGACAAACCGATACCGCTTCCCCCATACTCCCGTGTTCTTGCCGTATCCACCTTGTAAAACTTTGTCCACAAATGTGGGATGGATTCCTCGGGAATTGGACTCCCCGTGTTAAACACCTTTATTCGAATTCGGCCTTCGACCCGCTCGACCGTGATTTCAATTACCTTTTCTCCCTCCGCATAATGAATTGCATTGGAAAGATAGTTATTGATAATCTGCTCAAGTTTAAACTCATCCGCCCATACATAAATTGGCTCGTTGCAGTTAAAAACAAGTTTGATCTCGTTCTGCCGCAGCATGATGTCTATTGAATTCGTACAGTTGCGGATCAGTTCCGTGATATCAAACCGCTCCATGACCACACTGTCATTTCCACATTCCAGCTGGTTCAGTTCAAGCAGGTTTTTTACAATCTTATTCATCTTTCCGGCTTCATCAATAATGACATCGCAATAAAAGTCTTTACTTTCTTCATCATCGTTAACACAGTCCTTCAGCCCTTCGGAATAGCCTTGTATCAGCGCAATAGGAGTTTTTAATTCATGAGAAACATTAGAAAGAAATTCCTTACGCATTTCGTCTATTTCATTCTTCCGTGCAAGGTCTAACTGCAGCTCATTATTAGCTGTTTTTAACTCCGATATCGTTTTTTCCAATGTTTCCGACAGTTGATTAATGTGTCGCCCAAGCAGTGTAACCTCATTAAGGCTGCCATCACCTTTATATTTTGCATCAAAATCCAGACGCGTCATTTTTTCCGAGATGTTGGCAAGTTCTAAAATCGGTTCGGTTATTTTCTTTGAAATAAACCAGATGACGAGTGCACTGATTACAATTGCAGTTGCACCCACATAAGCGAGAAAGGAATTGGCAATCATAGCACTTTCACGAATGCTTTCCATCGGAGAACGGATAATAATCATATTTCCATTAGATAAAAGCCCCCATAATTCAATAAACTCCATATTCATCCATGAATCAAAAATCTTTTGAACATGATACTTATTATTGGAAAACAACGGCATCGCTTTTTCCGTCCCGCGAAAAAAGTAACTCAATATCCGCTCAGTAAGCACATCCGTATCGTTGACTGTAGATATGATCGTCTTCGTGTCCGAATCTAATATCAAAATATCCAAATTATTTCTGGAAGAAATTCGTTCAAATGCGACCTCAAAGTCATCGGATTGAATATTTCCGTCACTCACCGCCATGTCTATCTGATCATAGGCATTACGCAGCACTCCCTGCTTGTGACGTTCATAAAAATCCCCCAGAAACATCGCATTGGCAAACCAGCACACCAAAATTGTGCCGGCCATCAAGCCGCTGAATATCAAAGAAAATTGTTTATTAATAGAATACTTCATATTTTTTTCTCATCTCACTATAACTATTCTAATTTAATCATTTAATGAGCAAAAGTCTCTATTCCGGTTCAAACTTATAGCCCATTCCCCAGATTGTCTTAATAAAATCTCCTTTTTCACCCATCTTACTGCGAAGCTTCTTCACATGTGTATCAATTGTGCGAGCATCTCCAAAATAATCGTAATTCCACACATGATTCAGGATTTTTTCCCGTGAAAGAGCAATCGACTGGTTTTCAAGAAAATATGTTAAAAGCTCGAATTCCTTAAAGCTCAGTTCGATCGGTTTTCCTTCTATCGTAACAAGGTGTGCGGCCTTATCTACTACAATCCCGCCCGCTTCCAGCCTGTCATCCGCCCCGTAAACCTTGCTCCTTCTTAAAAGCGCTTCTACTCTGGCAACGAGAATTTTGGGACTGAACGGTTTAGAAATATATTCGTCTACACCAAGCTCGAATCCCTGCAGTTCATCCCTCTCATCTCCCTTTGCTGTCAGCATGATGATCGGCACTCTGGAATACTCGCGTATTTCACGGCATACCTGCCAGCCGTCCATCTTCGGCATCATGACATCCAGAATAATCAAAGAAATATCCTTATCCTCAAAAAACAAATCCAACGCCTGGCTGCCATCCTCTGCCTCAATCACCTCAAAATCCTGCTTTACAAGGAAATCCTTTACAAGCTTTCTCATTCTGCTTTCATCATCTACCACTAATATCTTTACTCGTTCCATTTTACCACCTGCCTATATTTCTTTATCTTTTACAGTATATCTGATAAATATGACAAAATTGTGAAAACCGACAAATTCTTGCTACTCTTTTGATAATTTTTCAATCACTTTTCAAGCGCTGCTTCCTTTTCCCGCAGTTTGGCCTCCCGTTCCGTCAAACTCTGTTCCCATTCCGCATATTCATTTAATAATGCCGACCTGTAATTTAAAATATTCGGATGATCAGCCTTTAAAGTAATGGCAAACATCGCTGCAATTACCATGGCAAGCACCGCATTCACGACAAGCGAGGCCTTGTATTCCTGTTTATAGTTTTTTTTCTTTTTCTTAACCGCAACATCCTCCGGCCGTTCCTTTGCCGCCTCCTGTTGTCTGATTGCCGCAGCAATTGACAGCCGGATCGGAATATCCGCTATTCGTTCATCTTCGATCTCGGGGCTTTTAAATAAAAATTCCTGCAACTTGCGCAAATACTCATAACCGACAGGCGTTACAAACATATGATTCTGAATCATTTTGTCATAAACGGCAAGTATCTCCTTTGGATCTTCCTCCTTTATCTTCTCGGAAATATATTGAATTTTCTGCATCTCCTCGTGTGCTATTGCCGCATCCTCTTCATTATAAAAATAATATCTGTCAATATTTTTATCCGCCATGTTCTTCGTTCCTTTCCCGTTTAGAATTCTGTTTTGACCCTTGCAATGTACATAACGCAAGGAAGCGGATTGCAACCCCGCTTCCTCTTTTATACAATCGTTGTTCTTTTTAATTATTTAGAGTTTAAAGATTTTCATTCGCTCTTCCAGTTCATTGGCAACGCTCTTAAGTGCTTCCGCCTCACTACGGATACCACCCAGCATATTTCCAAACTCCGTGGTCGATGCAGAAGTCTCTTCTGTTCCTGCTGCATTTTCTTCCGCAATCGCCGTCAGGTTCTGTACCGCATCGATAACCCTGACTCTTGCACCATCCAGTTTTTTTGTATTTTCCGCAACATAGTTAATGCCTTCCATGGAATGATCAATTCCATCCTTAACATCAGTAAAAGCATTCTCCGTCCGTTTGACATTTGTATTCTGCTGCTCCATAATAGTGCGAACCTCATTCATTGTCTTAACGGACTTGGCTGAATCCTGAAGCAATGAAGTGATAATTTCCTCGATTTGCCTTGCGGAATCGTTAGACTGCTCTGCCAGCTTTTGAATCTGTGCGGCGACAACCGCAAACCCACGTCCCTGCTCACCCGCACGTGCCGCCTCAATCGATGCATTAAGCGACAACAGATTTGTTTCCTCTGCAATTTCAGTAATCAAATTCGTTGCCTCGCGAATCTTTAATGCCGATTCATTTGTCGTATTCGTCTGTTCATAGATTACATTGATCGCGCCGGTCGCCTGCTGATTAATTTGGTTTAATTCATTCAAAATGGCGGTTGCTTCCTCACTGAGTCCCTGCATTGCGGCTGCATTATTTTTCAATTCAAAGAATTGGGTGCCCGTATCTTCAACCATACGTCCCATCAAAATAACATTTTCCGTCGCTTTTTGCGTCTCATCGGCTTGTGAAGTCGCGCCCTCGGCAATCTCCTGAATCGCATGCTCAACCTGTTCGACCGCTTCGTATGCATTATTGGAAGTCACATCCAGCCTTTCGGAGGCTTGATATAAAACAGTGCTCTGCTCCTTTAAACCGCCGACAATACTAATCAGTTCCCGGCGCAGGCTATCGATATAACGGCACATGTTTCCAATTTCATCCTTACGCTTTAAATACTTTGTCTCCAGCTCTACACTCAAATCGCCCTTTGACACCGCATCAACCAAATAAATTCCCTTTCCAAGCACTTTTACAATCTGGTTGGACATCGGAATCGCGATTGCACCACATATCAGCATCACAACTACCGTCACCAGCAAAATGCTGTTTGTTACATTTTTGATTTCGCCTTCTACAATTGACTGATTCTTTCCGCAGAACACCATACCGATTGCTTCATTGGAATGTTCCTGAATTAAAGGAATGTAATATCCATAAAACTTCTCACCGACAACATCGACATCCGTGGCCTCATAGGTTTCATTGCCTTCCAATACCGCCTCTGTGACTTTTTCATTGGCCTGCGTATATACCAGACGCTGTCCCGCTTCATCTCTGATTGAGGTAGCAAATCTCACATCGCCGAAAAAAATTGTTGTTTCAATGCCTGTCGCTTCTTTTACTGTGTCAACGGTAGAATAATCCGTAGTAATATTATAGGTGGATCCTTTCCACATATAATTACCCGCATCATCAATCCGGTACTCGCCGCGCGCCCTGTTATCCAACTGGTTTCTGACAGAAATGGCAGATGCCTGCAAGCCGGTAAATATTTCTCTTGACATATTCTCCCTGATATTAATTGACGCAATAAAATAAACAAGCGTCCCCAGAATAATGATTGGAAGAACAGACAACATTATAATCCTTGTCCTTAATTTCATACTCCGCTCCCCACCTTCTCTATATTTATCATAAAGAATCCTAAATTTAGATATATTTTACCATTTCATGTCATAATTTGCAAGCATTTTAGTCAATTTTACCATTTATTTTTACCATAAAAATACTTAAAAACCAATAAAAGTAAAGTTAAAATATTTTTTATACTTTAGTTCCCAAGAACAAAAATGTGCTTCACCCACTCCCGCGATTATTTGATCCGGCAGCACAGCTTTTGTTCCGCGCGCGTAGCTGCGCAGAATATTTTGTTATATAGGAAATCCGAAGGAATTTCCTATTATAACAACAAAAATGTGCTTCACCCACTCCCGCGATCATTTGATCCGGCAGCACAGCTTTTGTTCCGCGCGCGTAGCTGCGCAGAACAAAAGAATCCCGCCTGCGCGATCCTCCCGGAGGGTTTTTATCGTATAGGACGGACTGTCCTATACGATAAAAAAGACAGGTCATATTTCAATTGCATAATATGACCTGTCTTTCTTTAAAAATGGACCTGGCGGGAATCGAACCCGCGTCCGAAAGCCCTTTCATTAAAACTTCTTCCATCACAGTCATTTATTTAACATTCCCTCCGTCTATCGCCAAATGACAGGCTATAAACCTCAGTAGCTTCATGAGTTCTTCCATTTCCGCAAAGCTTTGGAAATAAAGTGCCCCGCATCGTCGATGCCGGTTACTTAAGCAGCGGGTGACTTAAGGCCGACAGCAGCAACTAGGCTGCGAACGCTAACTTTTTGTCTGCGTTTATATTTAGTTTCCGATGGTTTTATGCGGAACCGGACCGCAGATGGCTATCTTAATTGCTAGACCCCCGTCGAAACCAGTACAAGCCCTTGTACTATTATTTATTATACTCTCTTCAACGCATTTATTCAACCAAATCTGTTTTATTTTATATTCTTTTCACAATTTAGACGTTACTGTCTGCTACGTTCTAAGTAACATTTAGTTTTCTTCGGCAAACAGCTTTGTCAAAATCTCTATCATAATTTCATTTGTACAAGATTTAATAAAGCCGATTGTATCCACCATGATCTCATCGCTCTTTTCCCCGTCCGTGATATCGGTACGACGCTTTGTTTTGTCAATCAGCATGATCAGCTCAGGGGTCAGATCCTCATAGACTTCCGCCGTTGCCTGATTTACAAGCTGCCTGATTTCTTCTGCTGTTTTCTTCATATTTCCGGTCTCCCCTGCAGTATTCTCCGTCTTCCTATAAATTTTTTACTTTGAAATCCTTTTCTGCTTCACGGCGCTGATCTTTCTTCGCAATGTCCTGTCTCTTATCATACAGCTTTTTGCCTTTGGCCAGACCGATTTCCACCTTGATCAGGCTTCCTTTTAAATAGACCTGCAGAGGTGCTATCGTATAGCCTTGTTCCGAAATCTTTCCTGACAGCTTATTGATCTCCGATTTATGAAGAAGCAGCTTTCTTGACCGGAGCGGATCTTTATTAAAAATATTTCCCTTTTCATAGGGACTGATATGCATTCCGTAAATGAACACCTCGCCTCTGTCGATGCGCACATACGCTTCCTTAATACTGCACTTACCCATGCGCAGCGATTTAATTTCCGTACCGTACAATGAAATACCCGCTTCAAATTTATCCTCAATAAAATAATCAAAATAAGCTTTTTTATTATTGGCTATCAAATGAAAGCCATTCTTTTCTTTTTCCTTTGCCAAAATACTCACTCCTCCCCGGCAAGCACGAAATCTACTGTACGCAGCGTCTTATCCACACCATTCACGCGCACGTCTAATGTCTGTCCGAGCGTATACCGTCTGCCGGTAGCTTCACCGATCAGCTCATAGCTTTTCTCATCATAATAGTAGTAATCGCCCGCCATCTTGGACACATGCACAAGCCCCTCTACGGTATTGGGCAGTTCAACATAAATTCCCCAATTCGTAATACCGGAAATGATGCCTGTAAACACATCGCCAATCCGTTTCTCCATGTATTCCGCCTTTTTAAGCTTTTCCGTTTCCCGTTCCGCCTCGTCGGCAATCCTCTCTCTGATGCTCGACTGTTTTGCCACTTCCGGCAAAATCTTTTCATAGTGTTCGATCCGCTCTTCTTTAAGCCTGCCGCGAATATTTTCCTTAATAATCCGATGAATCTGCAAATCAGGGTAACGGCGGATCGGCGATGTAAAATGACAGTAATACCGGCACGCCAGGCCAAAATGACCCATGCACTCCGTCGAATACTTTGCCCGCTGCATGGAACGCAGTGTCAAACGGCTGATCAGAGCCTCCTGCGGTGTATCTTCGATTTTTGCGAGTAGCTTTTGCAGTTCCTTCGGATGAACCTCTTCATCCTTTATTTTGATACCGTATCCAAAGTTACGAATAAACGCCGATAGCTTCTTGATCTTTTCGGGATCAGGATTTTCATGCGTCCGATACACAAACGGAAGCTCCTGCCAAAAAAAGTGTTCCGCCACTGTCTCATTTGCCAGCAGCATAAAATCCTCTATCAGCTTTGTTGCAGTATTGCGCTCATACGGCTTAATCTCCACAGGATGTCCCTCCTGATCAAGAAGAATCTTTGTCTCGGGCAGATCAAAATCTATCGAACCGCGCTTTTTACGTTTTTCTCTCAGAATGTGTGCCAGTTCTTTCATACTGAAAAACATTGGCACGAGCTCCTCATATTCCTTCTTTAACTGCTCGTCCCCATGTTCCAATATTGCATTGACTGCCGTGTAGGTCATCCTGCGATTCGTCCTGATGACCGTCTCCGCAAGCCTATGATCAATCACCTCGCCATTTTCATCAATTTTCATCAAACAGCTTAATGCAAGCCGGGTCTCCTGCTCATTCAGTGAACAAATCCCATTACTTAACCGGTGAGGCAGCATCGGAATTACCCTGTCAACCAGATAAACGCTTGTCGCGCGTTTCAAAGCCTCCCGGTCAAGTGCACTGTTCTCCTGCACATAATTTGTCACGTCGGCAATATGCACACCCAACTGGTAATATCCATTCTCCACGGATAAGCTTACCGCATCATCCAGATCCTTCGCATCCTCGCCGTCAATTGTAACCATCATGACATCCCTTAAGTCCAACCGGCCGGCCATATCTGCCTGAGAAATTTCCTCGGGTACACGCTCCGCCTGATTCAACACCCGTTCAGGAAACTCAACCGGAAGATCATAGCTCTTTATAATAGAAAGAATATCCACACCCGGATCATTACGATGTCCGAGAATTTCCACGATTTTCCCCTCCGGACTTTTAGAAGGACTGCCGTAATCTGTGATTTCCACTACGACTTTATGTCCGTCTACCGCCCCCTTGGAGCGCTCCACCGGAATAAAAATATCCTGATTAAAACGGTTGTTATCCGGTACCACAAAGCCATACCGGTTCTTTGCCTTATCATAGGTGCCAACAAGCAGATTAGTCGAACGCTCGAGGACTTTCACGATAGCTGCTTCTCTTCGCTTTCCTCTTGCCTGCTTGGTAAACGGCTCAATTTCCACTGTATCCCCATGCATCGCGCCGTTGACTTCAGATTCGGAAATATAATAATCCTCCGTTTCACCTTCCACTTCCACAAATCCAAAACCATGCTGCGTCGCCGAAAACATCCCCTGCAATGTTTTCTTATCCGCCATCGAATATTTTCCTCGCTTTGAAATCTGTATACTTCCTTCTTCCAGCAGTTCCTGCAAAACCTCTTTCAAAGCGGGCCTTTCCTCCTTTGCCACCTGAAGGAAAATAGCAAGCTCCTTTTCCTTCATCGGTATATACAAATCCTCTTTCATTAATTTCAGTATTAATTGTTTTCTGTCTGCAAATTTTTCCTGTTTCATTACTCTCCTATTCCAAAATCATTTATTATATAGCAAAATCCATTGGAAATTCCTATTCAGAACAAAAGTGTGCTACGCCCGCTCTCGCAGCCAAATACTTTGGCAGCACAGCTTTTGTTCCGCGCGCGCAGCTGCGCATATAATTTTATTATATAGGAAATTCCTTTGAATTTCCTATATAATAAAAAACACCCTCAAGAGTTATCTTAAGAGTGTCTGCTGTCTAAAATCTGTTTAGGTTTAATATGACCGCAAGCAAGATAAACGAAATTGCAAGATATCTGGTAACCTTCACCAACTTGCCCTCCATCGAGCGGCCCTTATTCTTCCCCCAGTAGGTTTCCGCCGCGCCGCTGATAGCACCAAGCCCTGCGGATTTCCCTTCCTGCATTAACACAATCGTTGCCAGCGCAACACTCACTATTATAAAAATTATCGTCAAAACGATTCTTAGCACACCCATCCTTATACCTCCTAATATCATGCAAAATCTAGTTTATCATACCTATATGATATTTTCAACTTATTTTTTTAAAAATGCAAAAGCATCAGGGTGGGAGGCCTGATGCTCTTGTGTAACATATATGAAGCCAAGAACTATAAGCCGTACTTACATATTGGACAATATAAAATAACCCCTAACAGGGCTATCTGGTCTAACGAATGCTGCTCTACTAAATTCAAGCTGTACATCCGGCAACTGGCTGTCTCGCCATTTCTGGTCAAGACCCTATAGCTTTGCGTCCTTACCTTGCGGTAAGTTTGCCAATATTCAGTTCGTACTTACAAACAAACTATACCATTGCAAATCGGGTTTGTCAATTTCTTTTTGGTAAAATTTCCTTTTATTTCTTCCTTACATGCGAAGAACCAGCCCCATCAGGGGGCCGGTCCTCCCATAAGTGCGGATGCCACAGGCTATGGAGGGCTCCTTAGCCTGCTGTTACATCCCCTATGATTTATGATCTGCGTGAGTTTCCACGCCGCTTCCTCCGTGATTTATTCTGTACAAGGATTGCTATAATGACTGCCGTACTCGCTACGAGAAGAATAATCCACAATACAATATTTGCCGCATCTCCCGTAACAGGTCCGACACGCTCCCCAAGCACACCGCTTGTCGGTGCCGCGCGTACACCA
>JAEYFP010000044.1 GCA_023402845.1 Bacillota bacterium | reverse complement strand
CCCTGCTCATTTTTTAAAAACCTGGTCGACAGGGCTTAGGTAGTCGTTTTTTGTTTTTTAAGAAATAGTATAAAAATATATGATTTTTATTTCATTTCTCACTTGACATCACACCGCTGGACTTTATTTATTTCACAGTTTATTGGTTCACAATATGTTTTCTTTCTTCAACTTCTTTTAACATTGTATTATATTTTTCTGTAGAAAGATCATATGGAATCAACGCAATAATTGTTAGAATTCCTCCTATAACTAATACAACTGTCATTGCAAGACGAATAGCCGGAGCAACAGTTGCCAGCTGCACTTCTGCCGCACCGTTAAAACCTGTACTTGCAAGCACGATGCCTATTAGCCAACCTGAAATAGCTACTCCCAGCTTATTGGCAAAGGTTGCTGTTGCATAAACAAATCCGGGTGCACGGATTCCGCTAGACCATTCTCCATATTCAATACTATCCGGAACCATGCCCCAAATAGGAGTAAACGTAAACGTTAGAGTTAAACCAAATAATACCGAACCTACATATACCATAGCTATACTGTCCCCACCAAACCAAAAGGTAATACCATCTACTATTAAAATTAGGCAACCTAAAATTAATGTATTCCTCTTTCCCATTTTATTAGAAACAATCGGCACCAATGGCTTGGAAATCAATCCCACGGCAAATGCAATTGCTGCTGTTATACCAATAATTCCTGTATTATTTAAATAATACCCACAGTAGAAAGAATTCCAGCCAAATTTAAAGATAACCGCTGTATTCATAAGAAGCATGACAACCATCATAATCCATGCCGCTTTATTTCCCTTAAGTGATTTAAGAGAAGTTTTCAGTGGCATAATTTCTTTATTCTGTGGAATCCTTTCTTTACATCCCATAAATGTACTAAGTAAACATACAAACCCAATAACTGCAAGCAATGCGGCAGCCTTTAAATATCCTGATGTCTGTTCGCCTTTTCCGAATAATACAACCAGCGGCAGCAAGCAATAGGATCCAAAAATATTAGCTACGTCAGAGCCCATGTTTTTAAATGTGGACAATGACATCCTCTGTGAAATGTCTTTGGTCATCACATTACACATAACACCATAGGGAACGTTAACAGCCGTAAAAAATGTCTTCATTCCAAAGAACATTATATATGCCCAAACAAGCTTACCGCCATCCCCTAAGCTGGGTGTCATAAAGCACAGAACCGAAAACACTGCCAGCGGAACTGACCCCCATAAGAGCCAAGGTCTAAAACTCCCCCATTTTGACTTAGTTCTATCAGCGATCAGTCCCATAATAGGATTAAAAATCGCGTCCCAAATTCCTACTACCAGCGACAAGGTAGCTGTTGATACAGCCGAAATACCATATACTGTCGTCCAGAAGTATATAAGGTATGTAGCTGCGGTCGTGTAAATCAGATTGGCAGATACGTCACCTGCTCCATAGCAAACCTTTTCACGAAAACTTAATTTGTTCTTCTCTGTCTCCATATTCAATTCTTCTCCTCCATACATGAATAGTTTTGTAATAAGTAACATAACACAAGGCTTTTAATATGTTTAATACTTTATACTATTACTTTTAATTTGTCAATATTTTTTATTACATTTATATATTTATTTATTATTTATCATGTTTTTATTGACACTTATGACCTATAATGTTATGGTATCTATACAATATTGTATTTCAAAGGAGGGTATAGTAATATGAAAGGTAATATGAAAGCGGTTGTATTATATGACACTGGAAAAACATGTCTTAGGGATGTTCCCGTTCCTGTAATCGGTGACGGAGATATTCTTATAGAAGTTAAAGCTGCCGGAATTTGCGGTGGTGATCTTCATTTCTATGACGGTTCAATGCCGGGACTCGGTGAATATCCCATGATTATGGGACATGAATTTTCCGGTGTGATAGCAAAGAGAGGTAAGAATGTAGATTCTTTTTGGCAATGCGGTGACCGTGTAGTATCAGAAAACACAGGTTATGCCTGCGGGCGCTGCCCGGCATGCCAGACCGGCAACTTTGTCAGTTGCGAGCATCGCGAAACGCTGGGCTGCAGTATGGATGGAGGCTTTACAAATTATGTTAGAATTCCCGAACAAATATTACGATTGTATCCCAGTTGTTTATTCCGCATTCCGGAAAATCTATCTTTTGCAGAAGCAACCGTGCTAGAACCTGCAAGTAATGCTTATAAGGCATTAATCCAGGAAGGTAAAATCATGCCCGGTGATAATTTAGTTGTATTTGGTGCCGGTGCACTCGGTCTGTTAACTGTTCAGCTTGGTAAAATTGCAGGAGCTTCTAAAATTATATTAGTTGGATTATCCCAGGATAAAGCTACCCGATTTGAATTAGGGAAGGCTTACGGTGCCACGCATTGTCTTGCATCTAATGAAACGGATGATATTGTGGCTAAAGTTAAGGAAATTGCCGGTCCTGACGGAGTTGCGGTGGCTGTTGATGCCGCTGGCGCTCCAGCTTGTTTACATCTTGCAACTCAGATGGTTCGTTCCATCGGTAAAGTGATTCGCATCGGCATGAACGATTCTCCCTACGGTTACGGGATGAATGATGTAAACGTCAAATCACTTACCATCCGTGGACATATGGGATACAACACCGTCTCCTGGAGGAACTGCATCTCTCTGGCCGCAGCCGGAATACTCGATTTACACACTATCATTTCACACCAAATGCCCTTATCTGATTTTGATAAAGGATTTGAACTTACCATAAAACAAGAGGCAACAAAAGTTATTTTGATTCCCTCAGAAGAAACCGAGGTGTAAGTATGATAAAGATTTTATGTACTGCAGAATTTGACGACTATTATATTACTAAATTATCTGATATTGCAGAAGTACATCAACGAGGCTTCAGCATCAATCACGATTTCCGCGAGATGCTGACCAAAGAAGAATTAATAAATGAATTGCAGGGAATGGACATCTTTATCGTTGGGTATGACAAAGTGACTGATGAAATATTAAAGGCAGCTCCTGATTTGAAGCTTATTTTAAGTGTTCGAGATGGTCCCGAAGAGAATATTGATGTTAAAACCTGCAAAGCATTAGGTATTCCGGTACTATTCAGTGCAGGAAGATGCGAGCGGGTTGTTCCCGAACATACCATGATGTTAATGCTTGCACTGGCAAGGCAGCTTGTTTGGGCTAATCAGTCTATCTATAATGGTCTTTGGTCAAAAGAAACAGAAAAAAATGATCCGGATCGCTATTATGGCTTCTTTAAAACAATCGATCAATGCCGCGAATTATACGGAAAAACTTTAGGAATTGTAGGAGCCGGACGAAATGGCATCGGTTTAGCAAAACGAGCACAGGCCTTTGGCATGAAGATTATTGCCTTTGATCCATATGCCAACAAAGAATATTTAGATTCATTCGATATCAAATCAACTGATTTGGAAACCCTAATGAGCGCGTCTGATTATGTCAGTCTGTTAGCACGCGTGACACCTGAAACGAAGGGCATGATTGGCAAAAAGGAATTATCCTATATGAAGCAGGATGCCTGCCTAATAAATACAGGAAGAGCTGCTTTAATTGATACTGATGCATTAATTGAAGCCGTCTCCAGCAGAAAAATTTTTGCTGCTATCGATGTATACAACCACGAGCCAATAGCTTCCGATAATCCATTATTGAAATTAGATCCTTCCCGCATTCTTCTAACTCCTCATTATGCGGGATGCAGCGTGGATCGAATTACATTTCATTCAAAAGCCGCCGCAAAAAACATTATGGATTTCTTAATGGGAGTAAAATCGAATCATATTTTGGATAAAGAAGTATTTTCTGAAGCCGGATTCAAACTGCGCGGTGAAAGATTATTTAATTATTTATCCTCTAAATAATCTGTCGTTTTTATGATCGGTTATGGATTACACAGCGGATATTTGATCTCCCTAAAGACATTTTCCTCTGATTACACGAAAGATCATGTAATCATTTAGGGAACAATCAAAGGTGGGCAAAACAGAAAGCATACATGCACTTCATTTGCTCTCTATTTTGACTCACTTTTGATTTTGCCGCATTGAACAAAGTCGTGTCCCCTTGTAGTTTACGTTTACCTTTCGCTGGGCTACTTCTATTCAGCATGCAATTGGAATTCCTAATGCGTACATTATGCAGTGTGGTGGATGGGGATCTGACGGTGTGCTGAAAAATGTTTACCGGCACGCTTTAAAAGATAAGGAGAATGGAATGAGTGTAAAAGCAAATGAATATTTTTTTAAGTTTGAAGAAAATGCAACACGAAATGCAACACGAAAAAAAATAAACCCTAGAAAATACTAGGGTTTTAAGAGGTGCCAACCAGATTTGAACTGGTGATAGAGGTGTTGCAGACCTTTGCCTTACCACTTGGCTATGGCACCATTGTAAGTTTTATAATAATGACTCCGACGGGAATCGAACCCGTGTTACCGCCGTGAAAGGGCGATGTCTTAACCGCTTGACCACGGAGCCTGAACGCGATTTTAAATCTTTTACCCCTCATTCAACGGGCTAGCTCCCCGAGTTGGGCTCGAACCAACAACCCCTCGGTTAACAGCCGAGTGCTCTACCATTGAGCTATCGAGGACGATGTTATCTGCAAAGCAAATTACATCAGTTGAGATATTCGATGAATTCCGAAACCTCATCCGATACTATTCGCCTGCCTGCTTTTGAAAGTATCATACCTTCAAAACCGAATACTGAATTTCTCTTTTATTCCATCCAATTCCCTGCAGCTTCCGCTGCTCTTCCTTCTCTTGGTCAAGCGTTCGACCGATTAGTAACATTCAGCTCCATACATTACTGCACTTCCACCTATGCCCTATCTACCTCGTACTCTTCAAGGGGTCTTATGCTTAT
>JAEYFP010000043.1 GCA_023402845.1 Bacillota bacterium | reverse complement strand
GCGAAGTCCAAGAAAGGAGCAGATATACCATTGCTACCTACATTCTAACAGCTTAAGTAACAAGATGGATAATTCCTTACTGGTTGTAAGGGATATTAACCATAAATACATTGTAGTAGAAAGGAGCCAGTTATATGATTAGTTCAGTCAGAAACGAAATGTATTATCAGTACCAGAATGTCGGTTCTTATACTGCGGCAGATTCATCCAATGCCTCTCAGGTCAATAGCCTTTTGGCGATTGAAGAATCCGATGAGAAGAAACGTCTGCTTCCGGAGCCTGTTTCTACAGAAGAGTTGTCCTCTGAAGAGCATATGATGATGATGGGCCCGGCCAAACCGATTCCGGAACTTACAGAAACTTCATCCTCTGCTGTTGACGAGGAAACCCTAAGTGAGTATGATCTTGATGGAGACGGTGTATTGTCAGCGGAAGAGTATTCTGCCATGATGGAGGATAAACGTTTGGAGCAGATTACCGCAGAGAGCGGCAGTGCAGGCGGGGTTCTCAGCTTTGATGAAGATTCCGACGGCACCATATCTGCGGATGAGTACGAGGAAATGATTTCGGAGTTGGGAATCACAGGTGCGCTCAGTGCCGATGAGTTTTTTGCACAGTACGATGTAAACGGGGACGGTGAAATCTCGCAGGATGAAATGCCGGAACCGGGAACAATCGGCAGACCGGAAGAAGGAATTGTGAACAGTCGTCCAAGCACTCCGGCTGTTGACGAGGAAACCCTAAGTGAGTATGATCTTGATGGAGACGGTGTATTGTCTGCGGAAGAATATTCTGCCATGATGGAGGATAAACGTTCAGAGCAGATTACCGCAGAGAGCGGCAGTGCAGGAGGAGTTCTCAGCTTTGATGACGATTCCGACGGCACCATATCTGCGGATGAGTACGAGGAAATGATTTCAGAATTGGGAATCACAGGTGCGCTCAGTGCCGATGAGTTTTTTGCACAATACGATGTAAACGGGGATGGTGAAATCTCGCAGGATGAAATACCGGAACCGGGAACAATCGGGGCATCAGCAGAAGCGGTATCCGGTCAGAATGACGAGGAGGACGAAAGAATAATGCTTGCCGAGTATCAGAAGCTTATGTTTAAAACTCTGCAGGCGTATGGAACTCATTATGAATCTATGTTTGATACAGTGGAAGGAACCCTGAAGAAAAATCAGGCATAGTCTGCATTTTAGCAGGAAGGCAGAAGAATTTTTACGGATAAAAATTCTTGCTGCCTGTTTTTTGCTTATTTTTTAAACAATTCGTGTTTTTTATGTGAAATAACTGTGTATTCTTAAAATCCCCTGAAAAAGTATGCTATACTACAAAGGATTTATTTACCAAGAAATGATTACATACATAGATATTTCAGGTGGAACGATGCTTAGTAATAGTGTAATCTTGCTTGCCGATGGAAATCAGGAAGCGAGAGGCAGGGTGAAAAATTTCCTGGAAGAAGAAGGAGCTGCGATATTAGAAGCATATGACGGAGCATGTGCGCTGGAAATATTTCAAGAAAAACAGAATAAAATTGATCTCATTATCATTGACGTGATTCTTCCTGTTTATGATGGCTGGACGGTATGCCGGGAAATTCGCAAACATTCAATGATTCCTATTATGATTCTTACATCCAGAGATGCAGAGTTTGATGAGATTCACGGATTGGAGATAGGAGCTGACGATTATATTAGAAAGGCGGTTCACAGGGAGGTGCTGTCTGCCAGAATAAAGGCGCTTCTTCGCAGAACCAAGCCGCAGGATTCAACTGCCTATTATTTCGGCGGACTAACGATTGAACCTGCTTCACATAAGGTAAACGTAAACCGGCAGGAAATTAATTTAAGCCCGAAGGAGTATCAGATATTAATTACACTTGCTCAAAATCAGGGAAGAATTATTTCCCGCGAGGAACTTTTTCATAAGGTTTGGGGATGCCATTATTATGCGGGACTGAGAACGGTAGACACGCATATCAATCGGCTTCGTGAAAAGCTTTGCGAGTCAGGCGGATATATTCATACAATACGCGGTTTTGGATATCGCTTTGACGGAAATCAGGAAAAATAACAAGCTATGATGAGGTTTATTCCGTCTCCCCGGTGGGAGGCGGTTTATTATATTAAAGTATTTGCCTGTGATATGCTTTAAACCGCTAATAGTACAATTGATTTTACACACTCTCGATTGCAATTTTATTTTTTTTACCCTATAATGCTATAGGATTCAATTAGTTTACAGCGAGAAAAGGGAGGATAGTCCCAAATTACAGTAGATGCAGGGTGGGAACCGAATTCGGATGGGAGGCGATTACTGAGCTGTGGCGATTGAATGTTAAATTCTTATAAAACATAAAACTGGAGGAATATATGCGCAAAATTAGTCATAAGATTTTAACATTTGTACTTAGTACGTCGACATTTTTTTTGCTGCTGGTGGGCGGATATTCATCCTATCACATGATGGAAATGAACAGACAGCAGGCCGCGGCATTAAAGACAACGCTGACGCAGGAGTATGACGCAACAATAAAATATGAAGTTGAGACAGCACTTAATGTTGTAAATTTTTATTATGATGCCAGTCAGACCGGCAAAATGACAGAGGAAGAAGCCAAGGCTATGGCAATTGATGCCTTGAAGGCATTGCGTTATCATGGTGACGGTTATTTTTGGATTGATGATGTTGACGGTACCTTAATCGCTCATCCAATCCAGCCGGAGGATGAGGGAAGCAATCGCTTGCAGGTGCAGGATGCAAATGGGGTGTATCTGATTCAAGAGATCATGAAAGCTGCAAAGGATGGAGAGCGTGACGGCTATACTGACTTTATGTGGGTGAAGCCCGAGGAAACTGATACGAATAATGCCAGTCCCAAGCGAGCCTACTCGGAGCTTTTTAACCAATGGAACTGGGTGATCAGCACCGGAAATTATATTGATGATATCAATACCGACGTGGCAGAGAAAGAGGCTGAACTGCAGCGTGATTTTCAGGAAAATTTATTGGCAATGACTGTATTTTTGTTGATATCACTGCTTGCCAATGCGATATTTTCTTTTTGGTTCAGCAAAGCACTCAGCCGTCCGATTGTTCTTTTGGCCAAGGGATTTGAGAAAGATGAAAGCGGAAAAATCAGCATGAAGGAGATTGAACTCCATTCCAAAGACGAAATCGGTCTGCTTGCAAAAACATTAAATGAAATGTCCGGTCAGGTAAGGGAATTTATTGAAGGAGTACGTCAGGAATCCGGACATGTGGAACAGGTTGCAAAAACAGTAAAGGCCGATATGGGTGCATTAAATGATGAGGTGGAAGAAATCTCTTCGGCCACACAGGAGATTGTGGCCGGAATGGAAGAAACGACTGCCGTATCGGAGGATACAAAGAATCGGGCTTTGGATGTCTCGGCTGAAACAGACAGCTTTGCACAAAATGCAAAGGATGCGACAGGAGCGGTTTCTGAGATCCGCAAACGGGCACAGACGCTGCAGGGTGATTTGCAGGAAGCAGTGGAAAAAGGTGCTGCATTCCTGACAAAAGCACATGAGGGACTGAATCAGGCAAAAGAAGATGCCAAAGCGGTGGAGCAGATCGGAAAGCTGGCAGATACGATTATTGAAATCACCAGTCAGACGAATATGCTTGCGCTCAATGCATCTATAGAAGCTTCCCGTGCAGGAGAGGCAGGAAGAGGCTTTGCTGTTATTGCGGATGAAATCAGAACATTGGCAGACAATTCACAGGCGGCGGTGGGACAGATTCAGACAATGATTCAATCAGTAACCGCCTCCGTGGATGCATTATATCTTAATTCCCGCCATTTGGTACAGTATATGGCAGAAAATGTGAAGAAGGACTACGATCTGATGATGCATGCTTCTGAGGATTATGCCAAGGATGCAGGGTACCTGGAACAGGTTTTTGAAGAATTTCATACAAGAACGGAACGGCTCAATGAAATTATTCAAAGTATGACAACGGGAATGAGTGAAATTGCAGAGGCGACCGCCGACGGCACCAACGGAGCAGGGAACATTGCAAGCAGTATTGAAATTGTCACCAAAAAAGCAAATGAGCTGCTTGAGGAGGCAAATAAATCCGAGCAATATTCCAAAACATTGCTGGAAATGGTATTAAAATTTAATTTATAAATATTGCTTTTTAAGACGGCAAAGAAAATTTGACAGAAACCAAACAAAGGCTGCGGCAGAATTAATGCCGCAGCCTTTGTTTAAATTTGTCACATCCCAGGTGCTCTGTGCCCTGACTATAGCATTGTTTATGGAAGTCCTCCGCACTGGTGCATATGGGGGAAGAGGAAGTTTGTGAGGAATCAAATTTCCTGTAACTAATTTTACAATTACTCTGTGAATTTCTCTGCAAATTCCGGCATAAGTTTCATGGACAGGCCTTTAGAATATTGATATAATTAGTATAATCAATAGCATATCGGATAGTAAAAACAGCTATCTGATATGCCATTTTTTTCATTATATTTTACTAAGGAGGGAAGCATCATGGAAGATAAAACTCTTATTGATTTGCCTATTTCCCTAAATGAGTTATTTGAGGCTATGCCGGTAGCATTGGGACTGGTGTCCAGAGATGGAAGGTATATTACATTAAATCAAGCCCTCGCATCTATGGGAGGTTTTGAGGTTAAAGATTTAATTGGAAAAAAGACAAGTATTGTAAGTGTTCAAAGCTTGGAAAATTCAAATCGGGATTTTACTGCATTTGATCATAATGAGAGCATACCGGATCATGAGCTGATACTGGGCCAAAAGACTTATCACGTATCGGTTAAGCCATTAAAAGACCAATTGGGCGCTGTAATAGCCGAGATGGTTGCATTAACTGATATTACAAAAAATAAATTGGCCGAACAAGAACTTATAGAAGCTAATCGGAAATTGGAACATTATGCAAATCATGATTATCTGATAGGAGTTTTAAATGCCCGTACTTATTATGAGAAAGCAGATCAATTAATGGAAATTGCAAGGAGTGAAAAGATCCCCTTTTCTGTGATTTTTATTGATCTGAATCACTTTAAACATATAAACGATACCTATGGACATCAAATCGGCGATGAAGTTTTAAAAAAAGTAGCCGGGAGCATTGTACATGTGTGCAGGAAGGCTGATTTGGTCGGGAGACTTGGAGGAGATGAATTTTCTGTTTTTGCTTATGATGCAGATCGAGCCGAAACAATCAAGCTTTCAGAAAGGATAACAGAATCTATCGAAAGTATTGTAGTAAACGTCGATGAAGAGGAAATCAATATTTCTGCAAGTATTGGTATTGGTTATGGGGATGACCGAGGTAAGTCGTTGTATAATGTTCAAAATGAAGCCGATATAGCTATGTATGCCGTCAAAAAGGGCAGAAAGGATGGTACATTATGAAGGAACTTGTAATAATGGGTACACCTATTTCGATTGAAGAGCTGTTTGAATCAATGCCGGTTGCCATGGTGCTGGTAGGCCGCGGCGGTGAACATATTGTTTTAAATCAGGCACTTGCGTCAATCAGCAGCCTTCGCAGCGAAGGGCTTGTCGGTAGAAAAATTGAAGAGATGAGCAAGGCAAGCGGAGAAAATATTATACGTGATTTTGTTGCTTTTGATGCGAACCTGGAGGTTCCGGATCATGAAGTGGTTATCGGGGACAAGACCTTCTTTGTTTCTGTTCGTCCGCTGAGGGATCATACCGGATATGCTATTGCAGAGATGGTCGCATTAACAGATATTACGAAAACAAAAGAACTGGAAAAAAAGCTGGAGGAAACAAATCGACAGCTTTGTTACTTGTCCAGGTATGATGCTTTGACGGATGTTTTAAATGCGCGTGCCTATTATGAATCGGCAGAAAAGATATTTTTGTTGGCAAAGCGTACACAAGCGCCTTTTTCCGTCCTGTTTTTGGATTTGGATCACTTTAAGAAAATTAATGATACATACGGTCACAGTGCGGGAGATCGTGTTCTTACACTTGTTGCCAAATGCATAAAAGAAGCCTGCAGAGAGAGCGATTTGATTGGCCGGGTAGGAGGAGAAGAATTTTCGGTTTTTCTGCCCGAAACAGACCACAGAGGTGCAATTGCCCTTGCTGAAAAACTTCGTAAAAAAATTGAGCAGCTGAATATTACAACTTTAGAGAACATCATTAAAATCACTGTCAGCATTGGTGCAGTTTCAAGCAATGAACATGATAAGTCGGTTGCAGACATTCAGAGAGACGCTGACAGCGCAATGTACCATGCAAAAAAGACCGGACGGAATAAAGTAGTCAGCTTAAATGATTCTATTTATACGGAAGAGTAAAAAGAATAATAGCAACATCATACAAGAAAACTATTGTCATCTATGGTATATTTATGCATGAAATAAATATCAGAGAGGACAGATTATGAAGCAGGAGATCAGAACTGTTAAGTATGATCCGGATCTGAAGGTGGAAGCCTATCATTTTCAGGGGATTATGCAGAAATTTCCCAATCATTTTCACGAGTATTATGTGATTGGCTTTATTGAACAAGGCAGGAGGCTTTTAACCTGCAAAAATCGGGAGTATACCATAGAGCCAGGTGACTTATTATTGTTTAACCCGCATGACAATCATGCTTGTGAACAAATCGACGGAAAAACACTGGATTATCGTTGTATTAATATCCAGCCGGAAATAATGGATAGGGCAATGCTTGAAATAACAGGTCGGGCATATCTGCCTTATTTTACGCAGCAAGTCGTTTTTCATAGTGAACTGGTTCCTGTTCTTCGGGAATTACATCAAATCATGATGGAGGAAGAACGAGATTTTAGAAAAGAAGAAATTTATGTTTTTCTGTTGGAGCAGTTGATTGAAGAATATACCGAACAAGAAGTATTATCACAAAATACAGAGCAAAGTATGGAAGCAAGGGCAATCTGCGAGTTTTTGGAAAAACATTATATGGACAACATCACGCTGAATGATCTTTGCAAGCTGACTGGATTAAGCAAATATTATCTTCTCCGTTCTTTCACTAAGCAAAAAGGAATTTCTCCTTATAGCTACATGGAAGCAATACGGATTGAAAAAGCAAAGAGGATGCTGGAACAGGGCATGCTGCCAATTGATGTGGCAATGCAGACGGGTTTTGCCGATCAGAGCCATTTTTCTAATTTCTTCAAAAAATTTATCGGATTGACACCAAGGCAATACAAGAATATTTTTAAAAATACAAACAGCTGAATTTTAGGATAGAAGGGGTTTGCATGGACAGAAAAGAAGAGCTTCAGGGACATTTATTTGCGTTTATAACAATTATTATTTGGGGTACAACATTTATTTCGACTAAGATTCTTTTAAAAGGTTTTTCGCCAATTGAAATACTGTTTTTAAGATTTACGATTGGTTTTATTATATTGTTTGCTGCATATCCGCATAGATTCAAAATTAAGGAAAAAAAACAAGAGCTATATTTTGCTTCAGCCGGTTTATGCGGAGTCACGCTTTACTATCTGCTGGAAAATATTGCACTAACGTATACCTTTGCCTCCAATGTAGGAGTTATAATTTCAATAGCCCCATTTTTTACAGCCATCTTTGCGAACCTGTTCTTAGATGGTGAGAAATTAAGACTGCAATTTTTTATAGGCTTTTTGGTTGCTGTTGCCGGAATTTTCTTTATAAGCTTTAACGGAAGCAGTAATTTCAAATGGAATCCTTTGGGAGACCTATTGGCTGTCTTAGCTGCTGTAGTATGGGCCGTTTATTCTGTCCTGACAAAGAAAATCAGCACATTTCATTACAACGGCATCCAGTCAACCAGGCGAATTTTCTTTTACGGACTGGTGTTTATGATACCTGAATTATTTATATTTGGTTTTGAACCGGATGTTAATCAATTAATGCAGCCAATCAATCTGTTTAATATCCTGTTTTTGGGAGTGGGGGCATCTGCTCTGTGCTTTGTAACATGGAATTCTGCGGTTAAGTTATTGGGCGCAGTAAAAACAAGCGTATATATTTATATTGTTCCGGTCATAACTGCCATTACTTCTGTGATTGTTCTTCATGAAACAATCACCGGTATTGCGGGGCTTGGCATCATCTTAACGTTAGCCGGATTATTGGTTTCAGAGCTTAGACATCCAATATCATCTGCTGATAGGACAATGACTTGAAGCCCATTTCATTATATAGTGAGATAGCTCTTTGATTATCGGGTGCCACCTCAAGGCGCAAGCGCTCATACTGTCCGGCACCGCCATTGCGTAAAAAATTAAAAAATTCTCTTCCCAATCCGTAACCGCGATAAGGAGGTTTGATATATAATTCTTCAATCCATATAACAGGGCCGTTTGCTTCTTGAGAAAAACTGCGGGCCAATAGCGCATATCCAACGGGCTGATTCTCATATTCCAGAATATATGCACGAGCATAAGTATCTGAACGCATAAGTTCTTCATGTAGTATCATAATTCGGCTCCGGAAGACTGCGATCAACGGCATTCGAATGATAAAATTCATAGGCCATGCGCAGATATCGTTCACGGTCTTCTTTACATATTTTTCTGATCATAATAATATTCCAATCCGGCAGCTTTAAGCCACCACTTTTCTATTTTTCAGGTTTTCCTGAAAATCAATTATATTTTTATGAAGCATTTACTTCGTGTACAATTTCAGCAGCGATCTGCATAAGCTCCTTTAATCTCAGCAGTTCTCTTTCTGCAATTTTCTTTCCTGCATCCGATATTAAATATTTTTTCTTTTGTCCCTCATTATTGCAGTACATATGAATCCACCCTTTGTCCAGCAAGGTATTTAATGCGCCATAAAGCGTACCGGCCCCCAAAGAAAGCCGGCCGGAGGTTTTTTCTTCGACAAATTTAATAATGGCATATCCGTGCTTTGGAGCATATAAGGACAATAAAATATAGAAAGTCACTTCTGTCAGTGCTCCGGCTTTTGCGTTATCTCTCAAATGAATACCTCCGATATTACGGTTACTGTAATAAATATATCAGTAACCGTAATACATGTCAACCGATTTCAATGGAAATGAGAAGGAACTGATTTGACAGAATATAAATTCCGTGCATAAAGAATCATTCGAAATAATAGTATTTACAAAAAAGGGCAGGCATCATAATGGCAGTTGCACAGGTGAAAAAGCTCAAAACAGAAAAGGATGACAATCTACTTCGAGTAAACATCTTTTATGGAAGGAAACCCTTTCAGGACTGTATGAAAAGGGCTATATTAAACAGGTGGAATCAAGAGTCTGAAGAGAAGGAGGTCCCGATACGAAATTAAGAAAAAGAGAGCAGGAGGAGACCGTATGAAAGACAACAGGGCAGTATTGTACTTGAGACTTTCTAAAGAAGATATCGATAAAGTAAACGCTGGTGATGAAAGTGCGAGTATACAAAATCAGCAGCTCCTTCTTACGGATTTTGCCCTGTCCTGTGGATTTTTGATCGTCGGTATTTATAAGGATGATAACTTTTCCGGACTGTTTGATACGAGGCCGGATTTTCAACGATTGATTGAGGACGCGGAGGAAAGCAAGTTTGATATTGTCATCTCCAAAAGCCAATCCAGGTTTACAAGGAATATGGAGCATCTTGAAAAGTATCTGCACAAAGAATTTGTGGAATGGGGGATCCGTTTCATTGGAGTTGTGGACCATATTGATACGGAGCAGAAGGGAAATAAAAAGGCAAGGCAGATTAACGGACTGATCAATGAATGGTATTGCGAAGATCTTTCCGAAAATATCAGGGAAACTTTCAAGGCCAAAATGCGGCAGGGACAGTTTTTGGGCAGTTCCTGCCCTTATGGATACAGAAAGGATCCGGATGATCACCATCATCTGGTTATTGATGAATATGCAGCCGGTGTCGTACGGCGGATTTTTACTATGTATTTGTCGGGAATCGGAAAACGAAAGATCGGTACCATTCTTACGACAGAGGGGATCCTAATCCCGTCAAGATATAAGCGGGAGGTTTTGAATGAAGGCTATAGAAATGCCAATGAGAGGACAGATACAAAGGTATGGTCCTTTCAGACAATCCATCAGATATTGCAGAATGAGACTTATATAGGCAACCTGGTTCAAAACCGCTGCTCGTCGCCCTCCTATAAAACAAGAAAGAAAAAGAAATTGCCAAGGGAAGAGTGGATTCGGGTCGAGGGAACACATGAACCGATTATCAGCAAGGAACTATTTGACCGAACGCAGGAGCTTGGAAAGGTCAGAACAAGGACACTTGCCAATACCGAGCGGGTGGGACTGTTCTCCGGACTGTTGTTTTGTGCCGACTGTCAAGGTGCGATGGGACGCTGCTATAACAGGAATTCTGAATTTGTTGGATACATCTGCCGAAAGTACAAGATGTATGGGAAGCAATACTGTACCTCTCATAAGATAACGGAACCCGATCTGAAATCCGCCGTTTTAGAAGCGTTAAGAGTAGAAGCGCGCAAGGCGTTAAGTCCTGAGGATGTAGAGGAACTTCGTCAGATGAAGCTGTCCGAGCAAAAGCAGAAGGACTACGGTACCGTGCTCAGGAGACTTGAACTGAAACGGGAGGATATAAAGGAGTTAAGGATGAAGGCCTACATGGACTATGCCGGAAAAGAAAAAATACTGGACTTTAGGGAATATTGTGTATTGAAGGAAAAGTTTGAGGAAGAAGAGCAAGAACTTGAAAAGCAGATTGTTTTATATAAGAAGAAGCTCGTTGGGGAGGACGGACAAAAGGAACGGTATGAAGAATGGGTCGAGCGGTTCAGTAATTACATAGAGATCGATGAGCTTTCCAGAGAGGTTATGGTAGAAATGATAGACCGGATTGAGGTTGAAGATAAAAATGGGATTAATATTTATTTTAAATTTATAAACCCTTACGAAAAATCCTAAAGTGAAAGCCGGGTGTGTGGCCATGGCAGAATACATTTACGGCAGTGAGGCGGAATTTGTAAATCAGATGAATCAGCGTGCGAGCGGACTTGGAATGACAAATACACATTTTGTAAACTGCAACGGGCTTGATGCGGACGGACACATGACGAGCGCGAGGGATGTTGCGCTGATGTCGCGTGAGCTGATCACAAAATATCCTCAGGTTGAGGAGTATTCAAAGATATGGATGGAAAATATTATACATAAAACAGCACGCGGCGAAAGCGAATTCGGGCTGACAAATACCAATAAGCTGATTCGCCAGTATACCTATGCGACGGGATTAAAAACCGGATCGACGAGTCTTGCAAAATATTGTGTCTCGGCGACTGCCAGACAGAATGAAATTGAACTGATCGCCGTTATCATGCAGGCACCGGATTATAAAGTACGTTTTAATGATGCAGTAACGCTGCTGAGTCACGGCTTTGCCGTATGCCGGCTTTACAAGGATGAGAATAAAGAGGCATTGCCGGTTATGCAAATAAAGGGAGGCCTTACGGACACGGCGGAGCTTGCTTATGAAGGAGAATTCAGATACCTTGCGTTCAAGGGTGAGGATGTCAACGCGATTGAAAAGCAGGTAGTACTTGCAGACAGCGTCAATGCGCCGGTTGCGGCCGGTCATGCGGCCGGAGAGGCAATTTATTACTTGAACGGGGCAAAAATTGGAAGCGTGCCAATTCTCTATGTAAATGGTGTGGATAAAGCCGGCTTCAAAGACTATCTGAGAAAGAGCACCGCCCAGTGGCTGCTTTGATAAAAAACTAGATAAAGTGCTTTTCTTATCAAAAAACCTGTGATATAATACTAAATATTGTAGTAGGAAGCGTTTTGAGTGGCACCGTTAAGTATATGGGGGCTTTATGAATACAGCAATGATAATCGGCATCATCCTGGTAGTAATACTGGGATGTATGCTTGTTTATGTAGAAAGCAACGGATTTACCATCACGGAATACAAATATTATTCAGACAAGCTGAAAACAGCAGAATTTAAAATCGTGCTGATGTCCGATTTGCATGATACAGACTTTGGAAATGAAAACGAGGCGCTGCTTGCGGCAATCGATCAACTGCATCCGAATATCGTCATATTTGCGGGAGATATGGTGACTTCGTCCATGGAAATGGAATATGATTATGAACCCACCCTCCGTTTCATAGGCAGACTTGCTGCGAAATATCCGGTATATTATGGCATGGGCAATCATGAAGAACGCTTTCGCAGACAGCCGGATAAATTTCCGGGCCGTTATGAGGACCTGACAAGACGGCTGAAAGCGGCCGGCGCGCCAATCCTTGTCAATGAGAAGCGTGTGCTTGAGGCTGCGGGTATTACGATTTACGGCTTGGATCTGGAGCATGCGTATTACAGGAAGGTGAGAACACGCTACATTCCGGACAATTATCTGGAGCGGATCTTCGGTCCGGCAGATGCGGATCATGTATCGATCCTGCTGGCCCATAATCCGGAGCAGTTTGAACAGTACGCGAAGTGGGGGCCGGATTTTGTGTTTTCGGGACATGTTCACGGCGGTATTGTACGCCTGCCGTTTTTAGGCGGGGTTGTTTCACCGCAGCTGAAGCTGTTTCCGAAGTATGATTCGGGTGAATTTCACTCGGGCAGATCTACAATGATTTTAAGCAGGGGAATCGGTTCCCATACAATTCCGATCCGCGTGTTTAATAAGGCGGAGATTATCAGCATTACAATTCGCAGAAAAAGGTATTAAAGAAGGGGAGCACATGAGTATTACGGTAAAATTGCAGGTTTTCGAAGGGCCGCTTGATTTGCTGCTGCATCTGATTGAAAAAAATAAAGTAGATATCTATGATATTCCTATCTCATTGATCACGGATCAGTATCTTGATTATATCCGGCAGATGGAGACAGAGGATTTAAATGTCATGAGCGAATTTCTTGTGATGGCTGCAACCCTGCTTGACATTAAATGCAGGATGCTGCTTCCTAAGGAAGTCAATGAGGAAGGCGAGGAAGAGGATCCTAGAGCCGAGCTTGTCGAGAAGCTGATTGAATATAAG
Source organism: Bacillota bacterium (assembly GCA_023402845.1). Classification (GTDB taxonomy): domain Bacteria; phylum Bacillota; class Clostridia; order Lachnospirales; family Lachnospiraceae; genus JAEYFP01. Next base: position 12,773 of record JAEYFP010000043.1, on the reverse strand, counting down.
CTGTTTAAATATATGTCCTATGAATTGAAGGACAGGCAGGTGGATGCGGTGCGCACCCTATTTAAGGGACCGACACTTCCGCAAGAGGTTGAGGACTATAAAGAGCCGATCGATTACGAAAAGCTCGTTGGAGATATGGATTTATCAAGATTGAACCAGATTTTTAAATCCATTATGAAAAAACAGGAGGACAAGGTTGATCCTGTCAGAAGCCAATTCGGAAAGATCGAAAAGGATGAGGTTAATCTTGAGAAAAAGATGGCATACATAGAAAACTACGTGCAGTCACACAGGCGTTTCAGCTTCCGCAGTCTTTTGGAGGTACAGAAGTCTAAAATGGATGTCGTTGTTACATTCTTAGTCGTGCTTGAAATGATGAAGATGGGTAAAATTGTAATTGCACAGCAGGAATTGTTTGATGACATTATAATCACATCCCAGATTGCGGCTTAAGCTGCAAAACAGAACGAAAGTAAATACAGCGGGGTTACCGGAGTGACAAAAAAAAGTGAAAATGATATCATGGATGAAATTTTAATAAGTACAGAGTCCCTGGAGCAAGGGTGGACAGAAGATGAACCGGCCGTGAAAGAAGAGGCGCCTGCAGAGGAAACAGCAGAAGAGAAAGAAGTGGCAGACGTATCGGCAGAAGAAATTTTGCCGGCAAAAAATCCGAGGGCGGTCATTGAGGCAGTCCTTTTTACAATGGGAAATTCTGTAGAGATCAAGAAGCTTGCAAGTGTGCTCGGCAGGACTGAGGCGGAGACGATAGCATTAATCCATGAGATGCAGACGGATTACGAACGGGATCAGGATTGCGGCATTACCTTGATAGAGCTGGGCACCGCGGTGCAGATGTGCTCTAAAAACGAAATGTATGAGTATCTTGTAAAGATAGCCAAGACTCCGAAAAATTATGCCCTGACGGATACACTTTTAGAAACGCTTTCCATTGTGGCCTATAAACAACCGGTTACGAGACTGGAAATAGAAAAGATCAGGGGAGTGAGCTGTGACCATGCAGTCAATAAGTTGATCGAATACGGACTTGTCACGGAGCTTGGGAGGCTGGATGCGCCGGGCAGACCGCTGTTGTTTGGCACGACGGAGGAGTTTTTGAGAAGCTTTGGAGTGCGGTCGCTGGAGGAACTTCCGATGGCGGCTCCGGACAGGCTGGAAGAATTTAAGAAAGAAGCTGCGGAGGAAGTGCATCTAAAACTGGACATCTGAAACAAAACCATTTGCAAATGTGAGGATTGTAAAAGGCATGACTGATTAGAATAGCGCATATATTAGATTAATCCTTTGACTTGGAACAGAGAACATGATTGGGAAAAAAATCGTATTGACGGCTATAACCTGTCTGCTGCTTGGAAATCCTTACTTGCCGGTTTCTAGAAACCCAGAATTATTTGCACAGAAGCTTCAGGAGGAAATGGAGACAACCATAAAAGAAAATGAGCTTTACGCCCGGTCTGCGGTCTTAATGGACGCATCCTCCGGGCGTGTTTTATATGAAAAAAATGGCGAAGAACAAATGCCGATGGCGAGTACAACAAAAATCATGACATGCATTCTTGCGCTGGAAAACGGAAATCTTGATGACATTATGGAAGTATCCTCCTATGCAGCCTCCATGCCGAAGGTTCATCTTGGCGTAAAGACGGGGGAACACTATCTGCTGAAGGATCTGCTGTATTCATTGATGCTGGAATCGCATAATGACAGTGCGGTAGTCATTGCAGAGCATATCGGAGGGAGTGCGGAGGGGTTTGCAGATATGATGAATCAGAAGGCCCGCGATATCGGGTGCTTTGATACCTATTTTATTACACCAAACGGATTGGATGCATCCGCAGTATTGAGAGATCAGGACGGCAACACAAGAGTACAGGAGCATGCAACGACAGCAGAGGATCTGGCACGCATTATGTCCTACTGTATCCTGTATTCGCCGAAAAAAGAAGAGTTTCTGGAAATCACACGCACAGCGGGTTATTGTTTTTCCAACATGGAAAAGGATGAGGCGGGAGAGTGGAAGCTTGGCGGCAGGACCTTTTCCTGCACAAATCACAATGCATTCCTAGACATGATGCCGGGAGCTCTTTCGGGAAAGACGGGATTTACAGGGAATGCAGGCTATTGTTATGTCGGTGCACTGGAGGATGACGGACGTATCTATACAGTGTCCCTGCTGGCATGCGGATGGCCCAGTAATAAGGGCTATAAATGGCAGGATACGAGGAAACTGATGGAATACGGAGTAGAGCAGTATACATATCACGCCTTTTCGGAAATTCCGATCGAGGAAAATCTGCTGGAGCCGTTGTCTGTAAAGGATGGGCAGACCGAACGGCTCGGAGGGCAAGCGCAGGTTTCGCTTTATATGGAAGAAGCAGAGGCAGAACAAAAGCAGCCGGCATCTGAAAAACAAGCGGAAGAGCTTAAGGGACTTCTGGTGAAGAGGGATGAGCAGATTGAAATGAGCTGTCAGGTGGCCGGCGAACTTTCGGCACCCGTGGAGAAGGGAGAAACAGTAGGGAATATCCGCTATATTATTGACGGAACCGTCTGGAAATCAGTCAGCATAAAGACGGCAGAGCGGGTGGATGCGATCGATTTTACCTGGTGTATGAATCAGATCGGGGATCGGTTTTTGATGTTTTGCCAGCCACGAAAATGATGAAAATTTGTTGAATTTATTACTATGATTTGCAAAAAAGTTGTGTTATAATCTTTACAGTGTGCAAATATGCGCAAAAACTGTTTAATAAAATTTTTATATAAAATGGAGGGCTGAACAAAATGAGTAATACTTCTCAAGCGAGCTTAAGAATCAAATCTTTGCTCGATGAAAACAGTTTTGTTGAGATCGGCGGCTTAATAACGGCCAGGGCGACCGATTTCAATATGGAACCGAAGGAAACTCCGGCAGACGGTGTCATAACAGGCTATGGTCTGATTGAAGGCAACCTGGTATATGTCTACAGTCAGGACGCTTCTGTCTTGGGTGGTTCTGTCGGCGAAATGCATGCAAAGAAGATTGCTGATCTGTATGATTTTGCTTTAAAGATGGGGGCACCGGTCATCGGAATGCTTGATTCTGCAGGGCTGAGATTACAGGAAGCGACGGATGCTTTGAACGGCTTCGGTGAAATCTACAGGAAGCAGGCACTGGCATCGGGCGTGATTCCTCAGATTACTGCTGTGTTTGGAAGCTGCGGCGGTGGTCTTGCAGTGCTTTCAGCTATGTCGGATTTTACGTTTATGGAAGGGAAAAAGTCAAAATTATTTGTAAATTCCCCGAATGCGCTGGACGGAAATGCAGAGTCCAAAAACGACACGGCTTCTTCAAAATTCCAGAGTAAAGAGAGTGGTATGGCGGATGTTGTTACCGATGAAGCGGACATGTTTGTGAAAATCAGACAGCTCGTGACGATGCTTCCTGCCAATAACGAAGAAAACGGTTCTTATGATGAATGCGTCGATGACTTAAATCGGACGGGCACAGGACTTGTAAACTGCGTTGGCGATACGGCGGCGGTGCTTACTCAGATCTCCGATAATAACATCTACTTTGAAATAAAGGCGGACTATGCAAAAGAAATGACAGTCGGCTTTATCAGACTGAACGGCATGACGGTTGGCGCTGTTGCAAACCGCGCAGAGGTTGCGGCTAGCGACGGCAAGGCTAGTGAAACATTTGATGCGGTGCTGACTCCGCATGGCTGTGTCAAGGCGGCGGAATTTATCGGTTTTTGTGATGCGTTCGATATTCCGGTGCTGTCATTGACAAATGTAAAGGGTTTTGCTGCTACGATCGAAGCCGAAAAGGAAATTGCAAAGGCATCCGCAAAGCTCACTTATGCATTTGCAAGCGCGACTGTCCCGAAGGTAAATGTCATTATCGGACAAGCCTATGGAAGCGCTTATGCAGCGATGAACTCAAAAGCGGTCGGCGCTGATTTGACGCTGGCTTGGGACAGTGCTTCGATTGGAATGATGGATGCACAACTTGCTGCGAAAATCATGTATGACGGCAAGGGCGCTGAGGTGATTGAAGAAAAAGCGGCGGCTTATAAGGAACTTCAGACGAGCGCAGCCTCTGCAGCCAGAAGGGGCTATGTAGACCAAATTATTTCGGCGGCGGATACAAGAAAATATGTTATCGGTGCGTTCGAGATGTTGTTTACCAAGAGAGAGGGACACCCGAATAAGAAACATGGAACAGTTTAGAGAGGATGCGGTGGCACGTAATATGAAAAATTTTAGAATAATATTATGTTTGGCAGCCTGTCTCTTTGTATTATCAGGATGCAATGGACTTACAGAAAATAAAGCGGTCGATGAAGCGACCTCACAGGAGCTGGTGCAGACCGCCCAGATCGTAGTCGCATATGCGTTTTATCCGTTGGATGAAGCATCCGCAACGCAGTTTACGTCACAGGGTGCGGAAGCAATAGAGAGTATATTTACCAGCAGCTTTAATATTAATGTAGACGGTGAGGCGATGATTTCTGCTTTTGATTCATGGAATCAAGCAATTGGTCAGGTGGGAACAGTACAGAAGTTTACAGGATCATCTGTTGCCTATAATACAGCGGGAGACGCAATTATTGTCAATATTTCTATTCAGGCAGAAAAAGGAACGGCACAGGTGGCGTTTGTTTTTGATGATGACCCGAATCACACGATCATATCTGCTTCGACAAAGGTGGATAATGCATTTACAGGATGGATAGAAAGCATCGGAGCGAATACGCTGACGGTTATCGCCGTGGTTATGGTGGCTTTGATCTTGCTGACCGCAGTGATTACTTACTTTGTCGTTGCTTCAAGGATGAAAAACTCTTTTGGAAAGAAGGATCAAGTAGAGGAAAAGGAAATGGCGGTAAATAATACGATTGCACAGATTATCGAAAAAGAAGAACGGATAGACGACGCGGAGATGATGGCGGTGATTACGGCAATCATAGCTGCATCGCAGGCTGTGGGTCAAAAACCAGGCAGAGGAAATGCGGCGGCAGGAACCGACGGATTTCTTGCAAGAAAAATTAAAAGAACGCCCGGCAGCAGATGGGGCAGAATTTAACGAATAAGGAACCATTCAATCATTGTAAAACTAATAATAAAAACAAAGAATAGGAAGCAGGAGGATTAAAAAATGAAGAATTACACAATTACCGTAAATGGAAGCGTATATAATGTGACAGTTGAAGAAGGAGCAGGAGGAAGTGTGGCAGCACCCGTAGCAGCACCGGCACCGGCAGCAGCAGTTTCGGCACCTGTAGCAGCAGCACCGGCACCTGTAGCGGCAGCGCCGGCAGCAGCGCCCGCACCTGCGGCAGCATCGACAGGCGGAGCAGGCCCGATTAAGGTGGAAGCAGGCGCAGCAGGAAAAATCTTCAAGATTGAAGTTAGTGTAGGGCAGGCTGTTAAAAAGGGAGATTCAGTGGTGGTTTTGGAAGCCATGAAAATGGAAATCCCGATGGTTGCTCCTCAGGACGGTGTCGTTGCAAGTATTGAAGTTGCCGCAGGCGATAACGTAGAATCAGGCACAGTTCTTGCAACTTTGAAGTAAGGACGGGACAGGCCGGACGTGAGGAAATCTGTTCAAATTCAATACAGGAGGAAAGAACATGTCAGAAATAGTAAAAAGACCAATTAAAATTACGGAGACAGTTCTTCGAGATGCGCATCAGTCTTTGATTGCGACAAGAATGCCGACCGAAGAAATGCTCCCAATCCTTGAAAAACTTGACAAGGTTGGATATAATTCCTTGGAGTGCTGGGGAGGTGCAACATTCGATGCATCCCTCCGCTTCCTGAAAGAGGATCCGTGGGATCGATTAAGAAAGATCAGAGCAGGCGTAAAAAATACAAAACTCCAGATGCTGTTCAGAGGACAGAATATTTTAGGTTATCGTCCGTATGCAGATGACGTTGTGGAATATTTTGTGCAGAAGTCTATTGCAAACGGTATTGATATCATTCGTATTTTTGACTGCTTCAATGATTTGAGAAATCTGCAGGCAGCTGTAGATTCAACAAACAAAGAGAAACAGAATTCGGGTAAGGGACATGCGCAGGTCGCATTGGCTTATACGCTTGGTGATGCCTATACAATGGATTATTGGATTGATATGGCGAAGAAAGTCGAGGATATGGGTGCCGATTCAATTTGTATCAAGGATATGGCAGGTCTTCTTGTTCCGTATACGGCTTCTGAGTTGATTACAGCTATGAAGAGCGCTACGAAGCTTCCGATTCAGCTTCATACGCATTATACGTCCGGTGTGGCGGGCATGACTTATATGAAAGCGGTAGAGGCCGGTGTCGATGTAATTGACTGTGCGATTTCTCCGTTTGCGATGGGGACTTCCCAGCCTGCAACGGAAGTATTGGTCGAGACTTTTAAGGGAACTCCTTATGATACGGGCTATGACCAGAATCTGCTTGCGGAAATTGCGGATTATTTCAGGCCTTTCAGGGATAAATGCCTGGCAGACGGCCTGCTGAGTCCGAAGGTAATGGGTGTTGATATTAAGACTCTGCTGTATCAGGTACCGGGCGGCATGCTCTCCAATATGGTCAGTCAGCTGAAGGAGCAGAACGCAGAGGATAAATATTATGAAGTGCTGCAGGAGATTCCGCGTGTGCGTCAGGATCTCGGCGAGCCTCCTCTTGTTACCCCGTCTTCCCAAATTGTCGGCACTCAGGCCGTGTTTAATGTTCTGATGGGTGAGCGCTATAAAATGGCTACCAAGGAGACAAAGGCGGTACTGCGCGGCGAATACGGACAGACCGTAAAGCCGATGAATCCCGATGTTATCGCGAAGGTCATTCCGGGTGAGGAGCGGATTACGTGCAGGCCTGCAGATTTGATTCCAAATGAGCTGGATAAGCTTGAATCAGAGATGAAGGAATGGAAACAGCAGGATGAGGATGTATTGACTTATGCGTTATTTCCGCAGGTTGCTATCGACTACTTCAAATATCGTCAGGCACAGCAGGAAAAGGTAGATATGTCAAAGGCAGATTCTTCCAACGGAACCTATCCGGTATAGGGAGTTCAAATTACTGAAGTTTTCCGGTGTTTTTTGCATATAAATATGGTGCAATATATCATAACGTATGTTATAATAAATAGGCAGTTCCCAGCACAGGGTTATTTCTGAATGGGAGCTGCCTATTTGCAGACTCTTTATTGTTATATAGGAAATTCCCTCGGATTTCCTATATAACAATATATTATGCGCAGCTACGCGCGCAGCACACTTTTGTTCAAAGGTTCCGACACAGGAGGGCTGATGAGATGGCGAGAAAAGAACAGATTACAAAACGGGTGATACTTGACGGGGCATTTCAACTCCTTCGGGAACAAGGAAGTCAGATGGTGACGGCAAGGAAGCTGGCTGCCCATATCGGCTGCTCGACACAGCCCATATTCCGCGTATATCAAAACATGGAAGAACTGAATGCGGAATTATTTGCCGGAGCCAAGGACTATTATGAGAACTATTGCCTGAACTATAAAAAAGAAAGTGAAGTCCCGTTTGTGGATTTGGGGCTTTGCTATATACAATTTGCAAAGGAAGAATTAAATTTATTTAAGCTGTTGTTTTTATCGGCGCATGACGAAGAAAATACAATGTACGACTTGATAAACGGAAAGGAACAGGGCTTTGTAATCAAAGAACTGAGAAGAATTCCTGACTTGAATATGGAAAATGCCGGCACAATCTTCATGAAGATTTTTATTTTCATACATGGAATGGCCTGTATGGCAACCAGCGGAGAATTTGATCTGACTCGGAAGGAAGTCGTCCCTATGCTGACCGAAGTTGTAGAAACCTTTCGTCAGGGATAGAAACAGAACAATCCAAAAACTTTAAGGACAAAATATATGGAAGTAATCGTAGTGGGCGGCGGAGCAGCCGGCATGATGTCAGCACTTGCTGCGGCAGGGGATGGACATCGGGTGCAGTTGATTGAGAAAAACGAAAAACTTGGTAAAAAGCTGTTTATTACCGGAAAAGGCAGATGCAACCTGACAAATGCATGCGAACAGGATTTGTTGTTTCAACAGGTGATGACGAACAGAAAATTTTTATACAGCGCTTTTTATGCGTTCAACAATGAGCAAACGATGGATTTTTTTGAATCGATCGGCTTATCTCTTAAGGTAGAGCGGGGGAATCGCGTTTTTCCTGCTTCCGATCATTCCTCTGATGTCATTCGTGTTTTGGAAAAAGAACTGCGTAACAGACGTGTGAAAATCCGGCTGCAGACAAAGCTGGTTCAGATCATGGAGGAGAACGGCAGCGTATGTGGCGTCAGACTTGAGGATGGCACCGTACTTAAGGCAGATGCTGTGATTTTGGCGTTGGGGGGCAAGTCCTATCCTACTTGCGGAGCAGATGGTGACAGCTGGCGCTTTGCAAATGCGCTTCAGATCGAAACAGCCAAGGCAGAGCCTGCCCTCGTACCTCTTACGGTGTCAGAGGATTTTGTAAAGGAACTTCAGGGACTTTCTTTAAAAAATGTAAAGGTGTCGGTCTTTGCAGGAGAAAAGAAGCTGTATGAAGATTTTGGGGAGCTGCTGTTTACACATTTTGGTGTGAGCGGACCGCTGATCCTGAGTGCGAGCAGCCATATCAGAGAGGAAATGTATAAGCAAAAGATCAAACTGCTCATTGACCTTAAGCCTGCATTGGATGAAAAACAACTGGATGACAGGATTCGCAGGGATTTTGAAGAAAATCAGAATCGTCAGTTTAAAAACTCGCTCGGAAAGCTTCTTCCGGCAAAGCTGATACCTGTTATATTGCGGTTTTCAGGTATTGAAGAAGAAAAAAGAGTCAATGAGATTACTAGGGAGGAACGAAGACATCTTGTTAAACTTTTCAAGGGAATGTCTCTGACCATAAACGGAAACAGAGGATTTGCGGAGGCGGTTATTACCCGCGGCGGTATCTGTGTAAAGGAAATGAATCCGGCGACTATGGAGTTAAAAAAACATAAGGGGTTGTATGCAGCAGGCGAAATGCTGGATACCGATGCATTGACGGGCGGATTTAATCTGCAGATTGCATGGTCAACAGGGTATCTGGCAGGAAGCAGTGTCGGTAAACCTTGACAAAAATGCAGGCAGGGAGAAAAAGTATGAATCATAATATCGCAATTGACGGACCGGCAGGAGCCGGAAAAAGTACGATTGCAAAAGCAGTTGCCAAACAAAAGGGATATATTTATGTCGATACGGGAGCGATGTACCGTGCGATGGCTCTGTATTTGCTTCAAGAAGGAATCTGTGCACAGGAAACTGAAAAAATAGAGGCGGCATGCGCTATGGCAGATATTTCGATTGATTATCAGGGGGGAGAACAGGTTGTGCTGTTAAACGGCAGGAATGTAAATGGATTAATCCGTACGGAGGAGGTTGGTAACATGGCTTCCGCAAGTTCTGTAAATCCAAAAGTGCGGGAAAAGCTTGTCGCCCTGCAACAAAAGCTTGCCGCCGAAAAAAGTGTTGTGATGGACGGCAGGGATATTGGTACTAAGGTACTCCCTGATGCTGCCGTAAAAATCTATTTGACGGCGGGTACGAGGGTGCGTGCCGAAAGACGCTATGAGGAACTTGCCGCGAGAGGGGAGTCTTTTAATATCGACGCAATCGAAAAAGACATTGTTAAGAGGGACCTTAGGGATATGACACGTGATATATCTCCGCTTATTCAAGCTGAGGATGCTGTTCTTGTGGATTCATCCGAGATGACGGTTCAGGATGTTGTTGATATGATCTTAGAAATCAGTGAGGCGGCAACGTGAGAGGAGAATGATTGATGGAGGTAATACTTGCAAAAACGGCCGGTTTCTGTTTTGGTGTCAAACGGGCAGTCGCGACGGTTTATGAGCAGGCAGAAAAAGGCGAGCATATTTATACATTCGGCCCGATCATTCACAATGAAGAAGTTGTAAAGGATTTGGAGCAAAAGGGTGTTCAGGTGCTGCATTCTGAAGAGGAGCTGAAGGCGCTTAAGGAAGGAACGGTTATCATCCGTTCACACGGAGTGGCGGAGCGGATTTACATGCTGATTGAAGAGCAGGGTCTGACATGCGTAGATGCCACGTGTCCGTTTGTGAAAAAAATACACAGGATTGTGAAGGAAGAAAGTGAAAAAGATGTCCAGGTAGTTGTGATCGGAAATGATAATCATCCGGAGGTGGAGGGAATCAAGGGATGGTGTTCCAAAAAGCTGCCGGCGATCGTTATTGAGACAACAAAAGAAGCGGCTGATTTTACTCTTGAGCCAAAGAAGCGCCTGTGTCTTGTTTCACAGACGACATTTAATTACAATAAATTTCAAGAATTAGTTGAAATTTTTCATAAAAAAGATTATGATATAAATGTTGTGAACACAATTTGCAACGCTACAGAGGAACGGCAGACCGAAGCGAAGGAGATTGCCTCTTCGGCGGACGCGATGATTGTGATTGGGGGCATGCATAGCTCCAACACACAGAAGTTATACGAGATATGCAGGCGTGAATGCAAGAATACGCAATACATACAGACACTTGCTGACTTAGTATTAGATTCGACTGAATCCATCTCACGTGTAGGCATTACAGCAGGGGCATCCACCCCAAATAAAATAATTGAGGAGGTTCAAAATTATGTCAGAATTAACTTTTGAACAGATGTTGGAACAATCATTTAAAACAATACACAATGGAGAGGTAGTTGAAGGTACAGTCATAGATGTGAAGCCTGATGAGATCATTTTGAACATCGGTTACAAATCAGATGGTATTCTTACAAAGAGTGAATATTCCAATACTCCAAACTTGGACCTCACTACTTGTGTAAAGGTAGGAGACAAGCTTGAGACAAAAATATTAAAGGTAAATGACGGAGACGGACAGGTTCTTTTGACCTATAAGCGTCTTGCGGCTGACAAGGGAAATAAGCGTCTCGAGGAAGCGTTTAATAATAAAGAGGTTTTGAAGGCTCCTGTTGCACAGGTGCTTGACGGTGGTCTGAGCCTTTTGGTCGAGGAGTCCCGTGTCTTTATTCCGGCAAGTCTTGTTTCAGACAGCTACGAGAAGGATTTGTCCAAATATCTTGGACAGGAAATTGAATTTGTAATAACGGAATTCAACCCGCGCAGGAGACGGATTATCGGCGACAGAAGGCAGCTTTTGATGGCGGAGAGAGAAAAACTGCAGAAGGAATTATTTGAACGGATTGCAATCGGCGATGTTGTAGAGGGTATCGTGAAAAACGTGACTGATTTCGGCGTATTTATCGATCTGGGCGGAGCGGATGGACTGCTCCATATTTCTGAAATGTCTTGGGGGCGTGTGGAAAATCCCAAAAAGGTGTTTAAGTCAGGCCAGAACGTCAAGGTATTGATTAAGGATATCAGTGGCAGTAAGATTGCCTTGAGCTTAAAATTTGCGGATTCTAATCCATGGATTGATGTCGACAAGAAATATGCGGTTGGCACCGTGGTGACGGGCAGAGTTGCCAGAATGACTGATTTTGGCGCATTTATCGAATTGGAGCCGGGAATTGATGCATTGCTGCACGTATCCCAGATTTCCAGAGAACATATTGAAAAACCGTCGGATGTATTGAAGGCCGGACAGGAAGTTACGGCAAAGGTCGTTGACTTTAATCTGGAGGATAAGAAGATCAGCTTAAGCATCAAGGCTCTGTTAGAACCGGAAGCTCCGGCTGAGACTGCAAGGGAAGATGTGAACGAGAACGAGGATTTTGCCAGCGTGGATATCGAAGCTGAAATCAATAAGTTAAAAGAAGAGGAATAGGTTCATGTCTTATGACTATGAGAGTTTTAAATCAGCCGTGTTGAAAATAACAGGAATTGATTTAAACTCCTATAAGGAAAAGCAGATGCGCCGCAGGATCGATACACTGATCAACAAACACAAGATTGCGGGCTATGAAGAATTTATTAAAGCCATTAAGGCAGATAAAAAGCTGTTTGAAGAATTCATTAATTATTTGACAATCAATGTTTCGGAATTTTACCGGAATACGGACCAATGGGAGTTGTTGGACAAGACGTTTATTCCGGAGCTGCAAAACCGCTTCGGCAGGAATTTGAAAATCTGGAGCGCTGCCTGTTCAACAGGAGATGAGCCATATTCGCTTGTTATGGCGCTGTCCAGGCATTTTTCATTGAGCCAGATCAAGGTTATTGCCACGGATCTGGACAAGCAGGTCATCGCACATGCGAAAAACGGTCTGTATGGAGAAAAAAGCATTGCCAATGTACCGATTGATTTGAAAGCAAAATATTTTAAAAAAATCGGTACTTCTTATCAAATTTCTGATGAGATCAAGGCCAGGGTTGAGTTTCGGGAGCATGATCTGCTCAAGGATTCCTATCCGGACAAATGTCATTTTATAATTTGCAGAAATGTGTTGATTTATTTTACAGAAGAAGCGAAGGATGAAGTGTTTCGAAAGTTTTCTAACGTTCTCGTTCCGGGTGGGATTTTATTTATCGGCAGTACGGAGCAGATTATGAATCAGGGAGATTTCGGATACGAACGCAGAAATTCTTTTTTCTATCAAAAAAAATAGTAATAATTAAAAACCGGAAGAAAAACTGTCTTCCGGTTTTTGTTGTGTGCCCGGTGGGCACACGTTCTAACGGGTGAAAGTCCCCAATCCGCCCGGCAGTGGGAAGGATACAGCCGAAGCCAAGGGTGTCCATCGTGAGGTGGAATCTGAAGAAAGG
>JAEYFP010000017.1 GCA_023402845.1 Bacillota bacterium | reverse complement strand
CAAATGGTTCGTCAATGCGCATGACATTTTTCGTATTGTCTTGCAGCGAAATGAACACATGACCAAATCCTTTGGGAATATAGATTTGTTTTCGATTATCAGCACTTAATTCCACACTAATCCATTTCAAAAAAGTTAGAGAGCCGTTTCGTAGGTCGATTGCATAATCAATTCCTCTTCCTTCTATGCAGTAGACCAGCTTTGCCTGTGCTTTTGGAGCATTCTGAAAATGTATTCCATAAAGCGTACCGGCTTTCTCGGAGAAGTATACAATCTCTTCCGTGTATTCAAAAAAGATTCCAGCTTTAACCAACTCATTTTTGCTGTATATAGGATACGAATAACCTCTGTTGTCAGTTTTCTTCTCGCATTCAATAATTTTTACATCTTGAATATCTGTATTCTCAACCCTCATAAAGCAGCTTCCCTTCGTAGAATATAAATGATGTGTGTTTCTCTTGATTTTAGCATAAATAAAATAAAAAGTCATGTATGGGTTCAATCATACATAACTTTAACTTGGTCCGAGTGGTACTACAGCATTTACATAAAAAAGCCCGTAAAATCAAGGGTTTTAGGCAATCAACAAGCAGTGTTTACCCCTAAAAACCGAATAATTAAGAGCTAATTTTGAGGGCGTTCCCGTAACGGAGCGCCTTTCCCCATTTCAGAAGGTGAGTATAAACTTGACAGCAAATGAATCAATGTTACCAAGCAAAAAACCATCAGTATTATTGGAAGTATTGCAGATAGTAAAAACTTAGAAAGTGGTTGAAAGAAAAGCGCTGGCTTAAAAACTCATGCAAAGGTGCTAACATTCCTGCAAACATGGCAATCCCAAAGGGTATGAGATATGAAGCAGTGATGTAAAAAGGAAAGAGATTCCTATAAAATAACTACGATAATCTATAACTCTATAGCATTTACTTTCGCATTTCTTCGTGTTTATTTGCACAAGTTATTGTGCAATCGCATATTTCGTGATAAAATATAGGCATTGGTTGTTTCGTTTTAGGGAGGGCCTGTAATGACTGCAAGTTATAAAAAACTGTGGAAGCTTTTAATTGATCGCAACATGAAGAAGCAGGATTTGCGGGATGCCGCCGGGATTAGTGGTTCCTCAATGGCAAAACTGGCGCGGAATGCCAATGTCACCACAGATATTCTCGTCAGCATTTGTTCGGCACTTAAATGTGATATTTCCGATATTATGGAGATTATTGATGAAGGGAGTGGCGGTGATGAATAAGAAGGAGCTATCTGAAGAAGATATTCGAGCCCAATTCATCGACCTTACAATCAATGCATCTGGTTGGAAATCCACACAGGTGCGCCGTGAGTATGCGATTACAAAAGGACGCATTATCGCCAGAGGCGGTACATATAAGCGGGATGCTGCAAAGTATGCTGACTACGTCCTTTTCCATAAGCCGCACATCCCTCTGGCAATTATTGAGGCAAAGGACAATAATCACGCCATTGGTGCCGGTATGCAACAAGCCTTGGACTATGCCCAGCGTTTGATGATTCCCTTTGTGTTTACTTCTAACGGTGATGGGTTTACCTTTCATAACCGTTTGGCTGAAGATGGCATGAAGGAGCAGATAATCTCACTTGATGAGTTTCCTTCTCCTGAAAAGCTTTGGGATATGTATAAACAAAAGACAAACCTCACGCCTGAGAAGGAACAAATCATATCCGAGCCTTATTATATAGAGCGCGAGGACAAAACGCCCCGTTACTACCAGCTTAATGCAATTAACATGACGGTTGATGCCATAGCCAGTAAGCAAAATCGTATTTTACTCGTAATGGCGACTGGCACCGGCAAAACATATACTGCTTTCCAAATCATTTGGCGTTTGTGGAAAGCGGGCGTGAAAAAGCGCATTCTTTTTTTAGCTGACCGAAATGCCTTGATCGACCAGACATATGTAAATGACTTTGCGCCGTTCAAAGATAAAATGACAATTGTCCGTAACCGTAAGGTGGATAAGTCTTACGAAATATATCTGGCCTTATATCAAGGACTTACCGGCGAGGGTGATAAAGAAGTATTCCGGCAGTTCAGTCCCGGATTTTTCGATCTGATTGTTATCGACGAATGCCACCGTGGGAGTGCCAAGGCCGACAGCGAGTGGCGTGTTGTGCTGGAATATTTTAAGGACGCAACCCAAATCGGCTTAACCGCTACCCCAAAGGAAGAAAAAGATGTCTCCAATATTGACTACTTCGGAGACCCGATTTATACATACTCGTTGAAACAAGGCATTGACGACGGATTTCTTGCGCCGTATCGTGTCATCCGTGTTTTGCTTGATAAAGACGCGGAAGGGTTCCGCCCTACTGCCGGTCAGATAGACCGCTTTGGAAATGAGATTTTTGATAGGGAGTATAACATCAGCGACTACGACCGAGAGTTGGTTTTGGAACGGCGCACACAAATGGTGGCAATGGTCGTATCAAATTACCTCAAGAAGCACAACATCCGTTTTGACAAAACCATTTTCTTCTGCACTAATACCGATCATGCAGATCGAATGCGGCAGGCGCTCATCAATGAAAACAGCGACCTCGTTACGCAGGACGAGCGCTATGTTATGCGCATAACCGGGGATGACGATATCGGCAAAAAGCAGTTGGACAATTTCCGAGATGTGTCCAGTCGATACCCTGTGCTTGTCACCACATCCAAGCTTCTCACCACAGGTGTCGATGCGCAGATGGTGAAAATAATTGTTCTCGATTCAACCATAAACAGTATGACAGAGTTTAAGCAGATAATCGGGCGCGGGACTCGTGTGCGTGAAGATTTGGGCAAAATGTTTTTTACAATCTTTGATTTCAAGAATGCCACACGCAATTTTGCAGACCCTGACTTCGACGGACCTGTCGAGCAGAGCGATGAATTTGAGCCGGGGCCAGATGGTGAAATTCCTCCACTGACGGATGACCCGTCTGACGAATCTGAGGGCAATTGCGAACCACCTGATTTCCCGGAGGGTGGTGATGACCCATTTCCCCCCAGCAGACGAATGAAATACTATGTTCATGATGTTGAGGTTATGGTCTTGAAACAGCGTGTTCAGTACATCGACAAGAACGGCAAGCTCATCACGGAATCACTCACCGATTACACGCGCAAAAATGTGCGTGACCAATATGCTTCTTTAGATGAATTTCTCGCAGTTTGGAACGGAGCCAAACGCAAGCAGGCCGTTTTTGATGAGTTGGCTAAGCAAGGAGTTCTTGTCGAGGAATTGCAGGAGCAAATTGGTCAGGAGTTTGATCCATTCGATTTGCTGTGCCATGTCGCTTTCGACCAGCCGCCGCTGACTCGGCGAGAGCGTGCAAACAATGTGAAAAAGCGAAACTATTTTGCCAAATACGGTGAACAAGCTGCCGCCGTATTGGAAGCTCTGCTGGAGAAATATACGGATTCCGGCGTGTCTGATTTGGAGAGCATGGATATCCTCAAGGTGAATCCGCTCAAAGATTTTGGTTCACCAGTGCATATTGTCAATCGGATTTTCAAAGGGAAAAGCAATTATGAGCAGGCGTTGACGGAGCTTTTGAACGAGCTTTACGTTGCTTAAATTAGGAGGATACCACGATGGCTGGTACAAACACAACTAAAGCGCTAAAGGATATCATGCGGATGGATGCTGGCATCAATGGTGATGCGCAATATATCGAGCAAATTACATGGATGCTTTTTCTCAAAGCATTTGATTATAAAGAACTGGAATGGGAGTTGACGGAGGAGGATTACGAACCCGTCATCCCTAAGGAGTATCGTTGGAGCGTATGGGCCGATGATTCGGAAGGAATGACCGGAGACAATCTTCTTACTCATGTTGATAGCATGTTTGCGGCTCTGCGTAATCTTGAAGTTCCTGATGCGCTGCAAAGCAATGCGCCCGAAAAGGACAAGCAGAAAATCGAGACGCTCCGACAGCGCAAGTTTCTCATCCGCGATTTGATGGCGGGTGTCAATAACTTCATGAAGTCAGGCACCTTGCTCCGACAAGTGGCAAACAAAATCAACGACGAGATTAACTTCGATGAGGTCAAAGGCTCCCATTTGTTTAACGGCTTGTATGAGGGTATGCTAAAAGACCTTCAGAGCGCAGGCAAAGCGGGCGAGTTCTACACGCCTCGCCCTGTCACCCGTTTTCTTGTCGATATGGTTGACCCAAAGCTGGGAGAGACCGTTCTCGACCCCGCCTGCGGCACTGGCGGCTTTCTAACCAGCGTTATTGACTGTTTCGATGTTGAGACTGCCGTGCAATATCAAATACTCCAGCGGACAATCAAGGGCATTGAGAAGAAGCCCTTTCCGTATCTTTTATGTGTCACGAATCTAATAGCACACGGCATTGATGTGCCGGATATTCGTCACGACAATACGCTGCGCAGGCCCGTGACTGATTATGGCATTAAGGACAAGGTGGATGTCATTGTGACCAATCCGCCTTTTGGTGGTGCAGAGGAAAAGGCGATTTCCCAATCTGTGTCCGCCGAATTGCGTAACACAGAAACCGCTGATTTATTCCTTGTACACATGATGGCGCTGCTGAATGATGGCGGCAGATGTGGTCTGGTTTTGCCAGACGGATTTCTCTTCGGCACAGGCGTTAAGGCGGCTATCAAGAAAAAGTTGTTGGAGGATAACGACCTGCACACCATCATCCGCTTGCCCAAAGATGTGTTTGCGCCCTACACAAATATCAATACGAATCTGCTGTTTTTCACAAAAGGCCGTCCGACAAAAGGCGTGTGGTTCTATCGTCTCGAAATGCCAACAGGATATAAGCATTTTTCCAAGACTCGCCCGATGCTGGATGTTCATTTTGAGCCAGTGAAAACGTGGTGGAAAGCGCGGATAGAGAGCGAAGTTTCGCAATATGTGCCGGTTGAGGATATCATCGCAGGCGACTATAATCTTGACCTATGCGGATTCCCTCATGAGACTGTGGAGATTCTTCCGCCGGATGTTTTTATCGCGCAGTATCTAAACGAAAAGGCTGTCATCTCACAGCGTATTGAGAGCATTTTAGGGCGCATCACTTCTGCAATGGAGCAGGAGGATGCGCTATGAAAGCAGCAGAATTGAGGCAATCTATTTTGCAGATGGCTTCCACCGGAGAATTAACTGCTAAATGGCGAAAGAAACGCAAAAAATCAGAAAAATGGTTACAGGTTTATATTGAGGATTATTTGATTAAAGGGCGGAGGCCTATGGCAACCGGGCCATTTGGCACAATGATAAAAAAATCAGAGCACTGTTTAACCGGCATTCCTGTGTTGGGGATTGAAAATATCGGGCAAGGAAAATTCATTCCCGGTAATAAAATATTTGTCACACCCCAAAAAGCGGAAGAGCTCAGGGCTTTTGCACTTTATGCTGATGATGTAATTATATCCCGTTCTGGCACAGTTGGCGAACTGTGCCTTGTTCCAGCAGACATGAGTGGATCTTTATTATCAACAAATCTTATGAGAGTAACTTTAGATAAAGAGAAGATGATTCCCCGCTTTTTTATATATCTGTTTCAGAGCAAGGGTATTGTAATTGACCAAGTTAAAGAATTATGTAGAGGTTCTACTCGTGTTTTTTTAAACCAAACTATCCTTAAGCAGATCGTATTTCCGCTTCCACCCCTCGCCGAGCAGCAGCGTATCGTCGCCAAGGTGGATGAACTTATGGCTATGTGCAATGAATTGGAAGCCGCCGAAAAAGAGCTGGACATTTTGGAAAATCACTTTATTGAATATCTGCCGAAAACCATCTTGCATATAGCGGTGCAGGGTAAGACCGTGCCGCAGGATTTGCATGATGAACCAGCATCGGATCTGCTGGAGCGGATTAAGGCTAAAAAAGTGAAGCTCATTAAGGAAGGTAAAATCAAAAAGGAAAAGCCTCTGCCGTCGATTGTCGAGGATGAGATTCCCTATGATTTACCGGATGGATGGGTTTGGTGTCGGTTGGGTGAAGTCATTCAATTGTTATCAGGGCGTGATTTAGACGCAAGACAATTCAATGACACGGAACAGGGCGTTCCATATATCACAGGGGCAAGTGCAATAGATGGCGATAGCATACTAATCAGTCGGTGGACAGAGTTCCCTTCTGTAATTTCTCAAATAGGGGATTTGCTTGTTTCATGTAAAGGGACTGTTGGCAAAATGGCTATTAACGAAATTGGTGATTGCCATATAGCGCGCCAAATTATGTCCATTCGATTTCTGTATGACGACATACTTCCAAATTATATTGCTTTGTTTATTAAAAGCTATGTGCAGCAGCTGGTATTTCAAGCCAAAAGCATAATCCCCGGAATTTCGCGAGAACACATTCTATTAGCTCCATTACCCCTCCCACCTCTCGCCGAGCAACAACGCATCGTCTCCAAGGTTGATGAACTGATGGGCCTGTGCAATGAGCTGAAATCTGCTTGGAACGTCGTTGTTCCGCTTGCTGGCGCCGAAAAGATTGTCCCATTCCCAAGTACGCCGGATGAAGAACCCCTCCGCATGGTTGCGCAAGGTACTCCGGCACAGGCACAGTCAGCGGAGCTGCATCTGGCTATAGATGACTTGTTCGGGGATGATGACGATGAATGACCCTATCGCCAAGGCGAGATGGGTTCTTGAAACTAAGGGGACAACAGGCGTGCCAGCTGAGCAGCTTCACGACATCGCCCGGCAGGAGGATATAAGATTCATCTACCGCTCTTTACCCAATGAACCTACTTTGGGTGGTCAATTACTCTATAAAGGCAAGAAAAAAGGAATTATCATCAATACACTGATTGATAATGCGGGCAGACACAATTTCACCTTTGCACATGAACTGGGGCATTACTTCCTTGAACATCCTGCAAGCTATACTCTTGATGGGCAATTCGGCTTTTGGTGCAGCACCAGCGATATCGGAGAAGGAAGTCGCCCCCGCGAGGTTGAGGCCAATCATTTTGCGGCAGAGCTTCTGATGCCAGAGATGCTTTTCAGGCTGGATATGGCAGGCGCTCCCCTTGATTTTGCGCTTATCGGCGGCTTGGCAAACAAGTACATGGTATCAAAACACGCCTCCAGCAACCGCATTTTAGGCCTCACCCGGGAGCCGTGCATTATTATTACTTCTGCCGGAGGCACAATCGAAACAGCCAAAGCATCCAGAGCAGCAAGGCCTTTTTTGGGGCAGCTGAAGTATATTCCTCAGGGGTGCATTGCAGATGGTGTTATATTGGAAGGCAAGCGGCAGAATGATTTTGTGGAGTGCGACCCGCAAAAATGGCTTGGGCGGCGGCTCGCCAGCAGTAAGCTCTATAGCTGTACCCACGGCAGCAACAATCATTATATGACAATATTACGCTGGTAAAAAGGTGGCATAAATGTACGATAATTAAATAGGCAAAGAACCAAGAGGGCACGGAGAAAAATCGTCATGCTCTCTTTTCTTTTTTTGTACAAAACACCTTGACGAAACAAGTTTGGATTGCCGTATACCCTGCAGAAAGGAGTGTAAGACCACGCGAACAAAAAAATGAAATTCACTATTAGTTCGTAGGAAAGCTTAACTTATGCAATCTTCAAATAATTCCGTAAAGTCAAATTATTGCGAGTGTTCTTACAGCATTTATTCATTAGATAAGGTAGCATGAGCGAGTAAATCAAAGAAAACAAGAGAAAAAGAAATCAGAGTCGTCAAGTTCGACAACTCTGATCGTGTGATTACAGTGGGAAAAAGATTTTTATGGCTTGTTTCTTTTTTAAGTCTATATTGCTAAAAATTAGTGTAGACATTTTCCATATTGGGGTACTGAGTTTAATAACTTTGAAAAATTCCCACCTTTTTTGATCATATTACTTTTGGTTCTACCATGTGTGAGTTGCGGTCATTTTTCCAGATGAACAAGGATGTCATCCAGAAGTGCGCCAAAAAACTCTGCGGGCTCTTGTTCTCCACGCATTTTAATGTCGATCATTTCCAACAAAGCATTATCAGAGAGGCAGAGGATCAGTTTTCCTGTTTCTCTCAGGCTCCCCCTTGCCGCTTGCAGTGCATGTTCATCTGCACCCAGCCGAGAAATAATGATTGCTACCTTTCGCAGTGCTTTTTCATACAAATATTTTTCTGTTGTATAAATTTCCTTTTGGCTAATTTTTTCACTGTAGTTTTTAAATTCAAAGACAATGTATTTGGTGTTGAAGTAATGCTTAATTGTGTCAAAAAAATCCTGATTTGCGCCGCTCTTTATCTTACAACATAGATCAAAACGATATAGACCATTGTTAGCGGGTTCCTGTGTTTCCCAAAGAGTCAAATAGTCACCCAGTACATATTTTAAGATATCAGTACAGGTAGTCTCATACTCCTGAAACTGTTCACGTCCCGGCGCAATACGCAGCAGTTTCTCTTTCCAGCTGAGTTCCTCCCTTTTTCCCTCTGACACGTTCTGAAACACATCTGGTACAGGTGGCGTTAGATCAATGTGCTCGATCGCATAGTCCAGCGATGCGATAAACTCATTTTTGATGTCCGCAAATTTGTCAAATAGCCACAGCAGGTTTCCAACGTCCCATATGGAAACACCGAACTGTTCCAAGCATTGGATCTTAACACGATCAGGAATCTCATTTGCAAGAACCAGGATTGGCATGCCATCTGCCTTAAGAGGTGAAAGCTTCTCACAGGCCGCTCTTACCTTCGATGTTGGAGCGACACTGCCATTATAATACTTTACCTCGAAATATAGAATTTTGTTGCCCTGATGAAGCACAAAGTCGACAGCTTGGTCTTTTATCCGAAGTTCCTGTTCGACTACACCTTTGTCTGCCAAGTTCGCCAGATAGCGTCCAACCAGATTTTCAAGCCGCATCCCACGTTCCGCCTGCTGGCTACGCCATGGATTATCAGTCAGGATGTAGTTAACCATACCGGCTATCTGTTTAATGACAAGTACGTTGTTCGCATACATGAGTTTTTGGTAGAGCCATTGCCTATTCGTGCTGTCAGGCAGGGTATAATGCGCCGGAAACTCCTTTAAATTGGCGATTTCACGGTGAGTGATTTTGCGGAGCACCTCGCCGGTATTGATGAGTGGAACTTTCATAAAGTTCCACTGAACAAGATCTGATTCCACATAAGCACGATTCTTCCAGTAATAAAATCGTTTCTCATCCTCATGCCGTAAAATGTTTTCTGGTCTGACATGAAAATACCATGGATCAACGGGCTGATCTAATTGCAGGTAGTGCTCCGGTTGCATCTGCATTGGCACGCTGGGCATCGGAAACTGAAAATTTTTTCTCGCGCTCTGTAAAGTTCCTACCATGTAAACCATATGCTCCCTGACCGGGAGCCCGGTCGCATGTGCCACATCGATGGTCTGCCACATGCATTGATATCCTATTTTAAAGATTTCATCTACGTGCGTTTGGAACCGCTTGTTTCTGGCAGAAGATGCGTTGAGCGACAGAAAAAAGGCCCGTGGCTTGTGGATGGACAAGATTTCACACAGTTTATATATAAAGGAATCGCAATACGAATGTGGGGTGCGCATGGTACGAGAAACAGGAGGGACGTATACTCGAGCCGCCAACAAATCGACTTCAGGAAAGGATTTGGCATTGATCTCCTCAGCTGGAAGCTGGTAAACAGGGCCGTCTATGTTAGTTCTGTGAACCGAAAGTGCCTTTTCGTCTGCTTCATAGGCGGCAATGACCTTAAATCCTGCCATTTCAAGGCCGATGGATATATCCCCCAATCCTGCGTTGATGACTGCGGCTGTAGCTTGCATACTTGATATCCCTCCCGTCCGATGTGTTGGTTATTGTATGTTTATTATAGCTTTCCCGTGGTTTCATGTTAAGCCCCAAAGCACTGCGTTCATTTGAACAAGCATTCAGTGTAGGCGTGCGAATTTTGTCTGCATCTGCATTAATCATCATAAACATAATGAGCGTTCATCTACCACAACATTTTTTATATTTTTTTCCTGAACCGCAAGGACACGGATCATTTCTGCCAATCTTAGCCCCAGCTCGTTCATAAGTTCCTTGGAGAATTGGTCGGTCTTTTAGTAAAGCAGGAATTTCAAAGGAGTATCCGGCATAGGAAATAGTTTTCAGTCCAAACTCGAAATTGCGAGGTGCCGGAATAAGGTATGACTTATTCCTAATAATCTCTAAAACTTCACATGCCCTGTTCTGTTGAAATAGCTCCAGCAATCTTTGTGCACTGATGACTGGTACATTAGAGCTATCTGCTCTTATTCCTCGCTTGGAAATGACACACCCAATAATTTGAGGTGTTTGCTCTATTTCTATAACACCAAATACTTTGTTGAAAAAACCAAGAGTGTTATTTTGTCCATAAGTTAATATGTCAGATATTTGTTTGCAGCCGTGTTCTATATCTTGAATCCTGGCCAATATTTCTGATGTTGAATCGGCTTCGACAAGCCATTTGAGTTCGCAAACTAAAATGGTGTTACTTTCTTTATCCCAAATAGCATAATCCACATCTGGTAATGGGTCAGGCAAAGCTTTGTTTTGTGCAACCACTACATAAGGTAATTTGCCTATGACAAAAGAAAGTTCATCCTGCATAATTCCTTCGCGAAGATTGGTCAAATCAAAATAAGACTTATCCCGAAGTTTATGAATTAAAGAAATAAGATTGCGTTCTGGTCTACTGGGTAGAATTAAATGAGGTGCAAGCGCTAACATGTTTTCGTCAACCAAAACAAAGGGCTGATACACAATGTCATTATTCTTTATACGATCATTATAGGTCAAAAATTCCACAATGGCCGCTGAAATCTGTTCTGATATACCAGACTTTTGAGATATAAATTGGCTAAACTCCAAAGGGGCTTTTGTAATAACGGCTTCCTCTACATTCGCTCCGGGAATATTGCTTTTCAAACACGCTGTCATATGAATAATGCATAGCGTGGCAACAGCTACCCAAAACTGCTTGTATTCCCTAACAGAAAAAGTATCAAACTTCCATTCTTCTGGCAATTCACTTGTTTGAATCCATTGTCGCTCCATCATCTGTTGATACGCATTCCAAACTTCCGAATCAGTGCGATAAGAAATATGACCATTTTGAAACCGAATAGATGCAATTAGCTTTCGACTGGCAATAGGTAGTTCTTGAGCTGGTGCCAATTGTACACCAGCAGACTGGTCTCGCAAAAGTGACTCCATCACATCCGAAATAAATATACCTCGTTTTTCAGGGTTATCCAAGAAAGTTATCTTTTTTTGCTTTTCATCAGTTTGAACCAAAAACCGCCCTCTGGAATAGCTTATGTAGGCACTACATATTGGCGAATATGCTTTAGCCTGCTTTTCCAACAAATCACCTATGGAAATATATCTGTATGGAATAATACTCTTATCCAAAATATCATCTCGCGTTGAAGGACAATCTTGAAAAATCCATTGGATCAGAATGTTGAGTGCATCTAATTGCTCTCTAATAAGGAACGAATATTCAAGACTGTCACCAAGCAAGCCTATGTTGGCAGTACCACCCAAGCGGCAAACATCTTCAAAGACAGTAAGTGCATGATATAATGCAGTTTTACGATTCAGAGAAAACACAGGGCTTTGTTTATGGAAATCATCAATTGTTTTTTCGACTTCACGTATATATTTTTCCATTTATATTTCTCCTATCGTAATCGTTATTAAACTATTCTCCAAACTTCCCATTATTGCTAAATTGGGAATCCTACAAATATATCTCGGTTTGCACATATCTTAACCGCAACTTTGAGCATCAAGATTCAGCCTCATTCACATGCGCTGGAGGTTCATCCAATTCAGGTTGATAGCTCCTATACCTTTTCACCATCTCCAGCATCACCTCTGGAAACAGCCAGGCCCGAAATGCTTCTGCGATTTCTGGATGAGCCATTGTTCCGCCATTCTTACCTGCTCTGGATTTGATACCTACTGCCTTGGTAGCACTGATCCATATCTTTGGTGTTAGGGTAGCGTTGCTTGTCCGAATAGTCTGAATGAGCTTTTCACACTCATCATCAAGGAAATCTGGATTGAATCTTTTTTCCCATAGTCTTAAATACTCAATGGTATTGTTGTTACGCAGCCAACTTTGAACAAGATAGCCTGGGGATCTGCTATTCTTTTCGCGTGCGATATGCGTAAGTGATATATGAGGACTGTGTCCCCAATTGGCATCGACCATCTTTTCTCCAATAGAAGATAGATGGGAACCGGGGACATCCAACAGATTCAGTTGTTCAACGAGATAAGCAGACATATAGTCGGCGTGCGCTTGTTTAAAGATCCCTTTCTCGACAAGTCGCTTTAGAACCTTTTCCTGCGATATCCTATAGCTCCAAATCGCCTCAGCGCGCCGTTTTTCACCTTCAGTCATGCTGCTCACCTCAATTCTACTTATATGGATATTATATCAAGATGAGCGTGGCCTGCATAGACCTAATATTCCAAATTGTACCAAATCGCTTGCGCGATGGCTAGCCCAGGTACATTGTTTCCACTATATTTTCTCTAATCCAAAGTTTTCTCTTTTTTTCAAAAAAATAGTAGCGGTTGTTAAATATATTTTGTATTGTTAAGTTCTCACACACAACAAGCAAATATATTAACGACTACTACTATTATGCCTATTATACTATGTGTTTTCAAAATCAACAATTATATATTTCATATTCGTGCACCTCCGATGAAGTGTTTTTCTTTCTCTGTTACTTTAAACACTACGTTCTAGGAGGATTTTTCTATGCAAAAATATTTAGATACTTACAAACAAATGATTTCTCTTCGTGGTCTTACCAACCATACCATTAAATCTTATTCCACCTATCTTAAAGCCTATCTTGATTATCTGCAAACCATTCTTCATAAACAGCCAGAAGATGTTTCTTGGCAGGAACTCAGAGACTTTGTGGTTTTTATTCAAAATGAGCGTTCCCTTGCTGACCGCACTGTAAATGCCTGTGTTTCCCAACTTCGCTTTTTTACTCTTTACGTCCTTCACAAACGCTGGAATCCTTATCAGCTTCCGATGCGTAAGTTTGACACCTATCTACCTTTTGTTCCTTCCAAGCAGGAAGTTCGGATTTTTATATCTACTATGTCCGATTTAAAGCAGAAAGCTATGGTTGCTCTCATGTATTCTGCTGATCTACGCATTGGCGAGGTCTGCCATCTGAAATATCAGGATATCGACCGTAAACGTATGCGTATCCATGTTACCCATGGCAAAAACCGTTCTGACCGGTTTGCCATTCTTTCCAAAGAAGCTCTTTCTATTTTAACCGATTATTGGTTTGCTTTTGCTAAACCTATGAACTGGCTTTTTCCACAACAGCGCAATTCTGATAAACCAATAGATACTTTTTTTCTTTCCAGACATATTTTCAATCATGAAACTAATCTCGGCTGGCAGCACCGCCTGACTTGCCATTCTTTTCGGCACGCGTTTGGTACTCATAGTTATGAAAACGGTACAGATTTACTTACTTTGAAAGCTCTTCTTGGGCATAAATCTTTGAATTCTACCACGATTTATGTGCAATTAGCATCGAATGGGGTTGGGCATGCTCTGAGTCCTTTTGACTGTATGGAGGATTTCCCTTATGCATAAAATTCAGGAAATCTTTCAATCTTCTTATTCGGAATACTGTGGTCATTACAATCCATCGGAAGTTCAAAATAAAGCGGCTTTGTCTATTATGAATTGCAAATCCGGAAAACTCGGATGCAACATTTCTATTTGTGAAGACTGTGGTCATACGCAAACACATAACAATTCTTGCCGCAACCGGAATTGTCCTTGCTGTCAGGGTTTGTTAAAAGAACTTTGGATGGATGCACGTAAAGCAGAAGTGATTGATTCGCCCTACTTTCACGTGGTATTTACCCTGCCAGCCGAATTAAATCCTCTTATTTATTGCAACCAGGCTTTACTCTATTCCCTGATGCATAAATGTGCAGCGGAGACATTGTTGGAATTATCTGCTGACAAGAAATACTTAGGCGCCACTCCTGGTATTATTCAGGTTCTTCATACTTGGGGACAGGAACTAAATTTCCATCCCCACATCCACTGTATCATTACCGGTGCTGGATTAACAAAAATGAAACAATTGCAAAAAAGCCGAAATAAGTTTTTTATTCCTGTTAAAGTCTTGGGTAAGATGTTTCGTGGTAAATTTCTTGATCAGCTGCAATCAATATATAGAAATCAAAAACTCCATTTTTCCAATAGCTGCATCAAGTTAAGGAATTCCTATGAGTTTAATGAATTCAAAAACTCTTTGTACTGTAAAAATTGGATTCCCTATATCAAAGAGACTTTTCATGGTTTTGGAAACGCCATCGATTATCTTGGCAGATATACACACCGAATTGCAATTAGCAACTCCCGCATTAAATCAGTAACGGGTACACATACGGCATTCTCTGCAAAGGACTATAAAACCGGGGAACAGAAATTAGTTACCCTTACTCATACAGAGTTCCTTCGTCGCTTTTTG
Source organism: Bacillota bacterium (assembly GCA_023402845.1). GTDB lineage: Bacteria > Bacillota > Clostridia > Lachnospirales > Lachnospiraceae > JAEYFP01. Next base: position 2,446 of record JAEYFP010000017.1, on the reverse strand, counting down.
ATGCATGTATTACCTTCCGGGTTCCAAAAGATTCGTTACTATGGTTTTCTAAGCAATTGTAGTAAAAAGATCAATTTAAAACTGATTGCAAAGTTAACCGGTAAGGCATTATTTCAATCAAAGTATATTTCCATGAGCCATGATGAACTTCTTCATTCGCTTTGGAACATCAATGTTCATCTTTGTTCCAAGTGTGGTTGTAATTCCATGCGGCATATAGGGAAAACCTATTCGTATCGGAACTAAAGGGTGGTAACTGAATATTTTTTTTTAAGTCTCCCGGTGGAGGCTTCTTTGTAATACAAAAAAACTGGTACTTATACGATTTAAGGTTGTTTACGTTCCTTCTTAACTACCAACTTGCTAACTTTTTAAAGATTTATAGCAAGATTTGTAACTAAGCAAATCCCATATACCGGCTACGTTTCCGCGTTTTGGTACAATTATGAAGAATCATATTGAGAGCAACTGCAGTATTCTGTCAGTTGTTCTTTTTTGATTGCTCAAAATATGATACTTCACTTATGAATTATACCTCATTTCGTATTTGTACTCTATTTCTAACCCTCCATCATGCTGAATGAGGATTCTCGCTATCGAATTTTTGATAGATTCTTCATCCCACTCTGTCATATTAAGCGTTGTGCAAAGATAGTTCTTGAGGGCATCTTCGCTGATAGACGGTGCATTTTTACAGATCTTCTTTCCATGCTCGACTTTATTGGCACAGCGCCAGACCAACTCGCCAGAAGGGCGGGTAATGCGCCGATAATTTGCGCCACATTCCGCACAAGCCAAAAGGCCACTCAGTACGTTCTGTGAACTGTACCGGGTGCCCTTTCTCTGGTTGGTATCTTCGTCTATGTTGCTGCGGTTTCCCTTGTCAACTTGAACAGCAAAGTAATCCTCGAAGCTGATGATATAGCCGATATACTTAGAGTTGGACAAAAGTTTGCTGATTGCCGGTCGTGTCCATCTCTCTTGCCCAGTGGGTGAAAGGATTCCCTGCTCAAAAAGAAAATCAGCGATGCCCCCAAGGCTATCACCATTCAAATACCGTTGAAAAATTGTTTTTACTACTTCTGCCTGATGAGGTTCTATAAGGATACCATTTTGCTTCTGAACAAAACCATATGGGATGTATGCCATGATTCTTACCTCTCTTTCTTAATTATTAAAAGCCACACATGTTGGGGTTTAAATTAAAGAAAGCACCAAAAGTCAAGTATTCGTGACTTTTGATGCTTATATTTTGGGCTAACGATGGGCTCACGCCTGAATTGCGCGTTATTTTCCTTATAAAATAGCAACAGACCTGTCTTTTGCCTCTGCAAAAAACAGGTCTGTTTACTTGTATCATTGGGTCAAAATAGATGCAGATATTTAATTCTCATTACGCTCATAATAAATAGTTCCTATTGTTGTTTTGCTTTAACATATAATATAAAAGATAGTATCAAGCATATTGCACTTGGAGATAAAAAAAATATGCTGTGAAATAAAGCATCCATATCAGCTCCTATGGAACCGTAGGGATCATACTCATAAATATTATAAATATAGAATAGCCCTCCGAGGTAACACGTTAATAATACAATTCCAATTCCAAGTAAAATTTTTGACACAATATTTTTCCTTGATTTCATTTAGCAACTCCTTGCTCATAATATAATTTGAATTTCAATATATTTATATGTATGCCTTAAAAAATCAGACTGAAACAAATACAATTCTCCATCTGTTTCAGCCTGATAAGCTTGTGTCATTATATCAAAATAGATGCAGATACATCAAATTGAGTTGTCGAAAAACAATCTATCAAAATCCGAAAGGAACTATATACTTAGGATAACATATAAACAGCTTTCCTTGTCACAAATTTTTTCTGATTGCAGAGAAAAAATATTCTCTTACAGCAATGCTCTGGGCTTTGCTCCTTCAACGTATTTTCTCCATTCCTACCGACTCTCTTTTGAGTATCGTCCTTCAATACTCAAAAGAATTAAGAAAAATAGTCAGACTAAAGCAAACGCAATTCCACATCCATTTAAGCATGGTAACTTTGCAAGCCACGTCAAATCTGGATATCGTACTATTCTTAAATAGGGATTCGAACTGTCACGCTTTGAATCAATATAATCAAAAATTCAAAACCATTATACTTCTTCCAATTATGCTCATAACCACCATTAAAGATTCAAATCACTGTCCACCAGTAAAGGTGCATGAATATCATGAGGTGCTAATATTGGGGTGTCAATGGGATATTTGATTGCTATGTCAGGATCATCGTAGGCTATTTGTCTTGAATAATTCGAATCAAATGGTTCGTCAATGCGCATGACATTTTTCGTATTGTCTTGCAGCGAAATGAACACATGACCAAATCCTTTGGGAATATAGATTTGTTTTCGATTATCAGCACTTAATTCCACACTAATCCATT
>JAEYFP010000001.1 GCA_023402845.1 Bacillota bacterium | reverse complement strand
GTTTAATCACGAAAAGTCCCTTTTCCCGGTCGATTCCGCTGACATTTCCCCAGGTGAACGTCACAAGACCGTGCTTGGGAAGTGCCATGTTTGCCTCATAAACCTGCTGCTTTAAATGCTTTAACATCTTCTCTCTCCTATTCTATATTCTTAAAATAATACTTGTTATCATAACAAAAAGGCGTAACTAAAAGATGTCTGCCTTTTTGTCAATTGCCTATATATGATTTGCCACTTCAAAAGCATCCCATATTGCATACATAATATTTGATACCTTCTTCGCATCACCCAAAAGATAAATCTCCGGAATTTCAAATTCTAATTCCTGATACAAAGAACTGTTTTCCCGATATCCTATGGATAAGATCACACTATCACAGGAAATTTGTACTTCCTTTCCATCCGCATATGCAGTTAATATGTGATCGTGATATCCTACCACTTTTGTATTGGTTATCACATTAATATTCTTATACGGTATTAATTTTTCAAGCATATCTTTATTAGAGTGACACAAAGGCCCGTTTACAGCCAAAATTTTATCAAGCGCTTCGACAATTGTAACCTTCTTTCCATGCGCAGCCAGCCACAAAGCCGTCTCGCATCCTACCAGTCCGCCGCCTACTATTACCGTATTATTTCCTGCATCTTTTTCGCCATTCAGTACCTGTGACGCAGTAAATACCTTTTCATCTTCGCCAAGAGAAAAAACCTTTGGTTCCGATCCTGTGGCAACAATTACAGTATCATAATTTCCATCTGATACATGCTCCTTTGTAACTGTTGTATGATAGGTTACCGGTACACTTAGTTCTTTCAGCTGTTCCGTATACCATTTAGCCAGCCTGATATCATCTTCTTTGAATTCCGGAGCTCCACCCGGTATTAGATTCCCTCCCAGGCAGTTACTTTTTTCAAACAGCTCCGGTTTATGTCCTCTTATGGCAAGTACACGAGCCGCTTCACATCCGGCAACACCGCCGCCAATAATCATAACTTTCTTACTTTTGCAAATCGAGTTGTATGCGGTGACTCGTTCTCTTGCTGCCTGCGGATTTACGGCACAGTTAATCATCGAGTATTCCTGAATTCTCCCCATACAGCCTTCATGGCAGGAAATACATGGCCTGATACATGTTTCTTTGCCTGCACGCAGTTTATTTACATAGTCGGGATCTGCCAATAACGGTCTTCCCATACTGATCATATCACATATGCCGTTATCGATTGCATCGAGTGCCATATCCGGATCATCCATACGTCCCGCACATAAAATAGGCACATTTACTGTTTCCTTCATCATTTTGCAGTAAGGCCTGTACAACCCTTTTTCCTGATACATTGGCGGATGACTCCACCACCATGCATCGTAGCTTCCCACATCGGTATCTAATGCATCATATCCATAAGAGGCAAGAAGCTTCGCCGCTTCTATTCCTTCTTCCGTATCTCTGCCTTTTTCGTCAAATTCTTCGCCCGGCAGTGCCCCTTCTCTCCAGTCTTTTATCATACTTTTCACGCTGTAACGCAGTGTTACCGGAAAATCTTCTCCACAGCGTTTTTTTATTTCTTCTAAAATCTCTTTTGCAAAACGAAGTCTGTTTTCAAGGCTTCCGCCATACTCATCATCTCTTTGATTAAACATGGATATCGCAAATTGATCGATCAAATATCCTTCATGAACCGCATGAATCTGAACGCCGTCAAATCCGGCCCGCTTCGCATGATACGCCCCGTCTCCGAAAGATTTTACAATACTGCGGATTTCCTCTATTGTTAAAGGGCGGCATGTCTTATCCAGCCATCTATGGGGAATTGCTGACGGTGCGACCGGCGGAAACTCTCCGAGATTCGTTGGTATTGTAACTCGTCCAAATCCGCCTGACATCTGCAAAAAGATCTTGCTTCCATAGGCATGAATCCTTTCTGTCATTTCTCTTCCTGTCCGGACAAAGTGAACCGGATTATAGGTGGAATTCGGCACATTCGGCATACTTGGTATCTCAACCTTGCAGTCCGAGAAAGTCACTCCGGTAATAATCAGACCTGTCCCTCCCTTTGCACGTGCCGTATAGTAATCAATTCCTCTCTGATTAAAACCTCCTTGTTCGTCTCCCAGACCCAGCGGTCCCATAGGCGCCATGGCAAATCTGTTTTTAATTGTTACAGACCCTATTTTAACTGGTGTAAATAGATTTTTATATTTCATCCTTTTTCCTTTCCTCTTCTGATACCTTGTCAAGAATTCCTCTCATTCTTCTATTTGCTTCTATAATATCCTCTTTCCATGCAGGACTTCCTTTATACCAAAATTCAGTTACATATTTACGTATTCCAATTTTCCATGCTGCCCTGATCATCTTATCAAAATCCACATGCCCTTTTCCGTATGGGATTTCCCGGAATACTCCCGGTACAGATTCTTTCAGATGCAGGGAAGTAATATGTCCCTTGCCCGCAATCAAATCCTGAATCTCATCATTGCCCAGCAGGACAGCCGCATTTTTAATATTTCCCGTATCCGGATATACATTCAGATATACAGAATCAATTTGATGAACATAATACATTGCTTTCCAAACTGTATTCATAAAATTGTTTTCCATTGTTTCCAATCCTACGACCACTCCATAGTTTGCCGCAATATCAACAACTTTTTTTAGATTTTCGAGATATCTTTTCTGCGTCATGGCTGTAGACGTCTCATAGTAAACATCATAGCCCGGTATCATTACAATACGAATACCAAGGTCGTCCGCAAACCTGATGGCTTTCTCAATGATCTCCATTCCCTTTGCACATAAGCTCCGGTCATCATTACCTAAAGAATATTTTGTTAATGCACTGACACACATGGAACGTATTGGCATTTTGGTTTCATACATCCACTCGACAAGCTGAAGTCTGTTCTTTGTGGGCATGTCTATGCGTTCTATTCTTTCATCTGTCTCATCAATGCTGATCTCCACATAATCATAACCTGTCTCTTTAGCAAGCTGCAGTCTTTCTTTCCAGGAAAGATCGGAAGGCATTGCTTTTTCATATAGACCAATCGTATAAGCTTTCAATATACTATCACTTCTTTCCGTTTCCATGCTAATTTTCTGCCAATTCGTACATGGCTATCTCATCTATTTCGCGATTGGTAGCCACTACTATTTCCTTATCATCCAGCTTATAATGAAGTATATTGGCCGCGCCCGCATCCATATCCAGTCGCTCAACCAAATATCCTCCCATATAATCTGACCGGAATGCCAGCAGCTCTCTTTTCCCTTTGCGGTACCCTATTATAACCGTAGGAATTTCATTGATATCTCCGCCATAAATCGCATGCAAAAACTCAAGCTTTTGCGGATATTCATATATTTTTTCATACGTTCCGTTATATTTTTTATAAATACTCACGGTATCTCCATGAAACGGAGACATTACAAAAAGTTCTTTTGAACCGTCTCTGTCCAGATCAATTAATACCGCATCGCTGGCCGGAGTGTCTAGCAACTGTTCAATGACCCACTTGTCCCCTTGGTTTCCGGGTGCTGTAAAGTGATACACACCGTTATTACAAGAAAGAACAGCGCTGTCACATTCGCCCGGATGATTCCTGTAATATCCATGGTTTCTGGTGAAGCCCTCGGCAATCACCTGAAGCTGCAGCTGATTTTCCTCATCATAGCCGCTAAGGTCATCAGGAAGTATTGCCGCATATACCTTTCCGGGACTTGTCCAGTCCTCCTTATATGTATGATCAGATTTTAACGTGCAGGCAATCAGGTAGTTGACTCCATTTTTCTGCAGAATGTCAAAGCGATGAACAAACGGAAGTTTCACTAATGTACGTATCTTCCAATTATTTTTTGTTATCGGCTCTGCAATGACAATCTTGGCTTCCGCAGAATCATTTGGTGAATAGAATTTATGAGTTGCAAGGAATACACCATTGCTACCCGGGACCTGTACCATGGACATGACACCTCCCGGCTGTTCCCAGACTGTCTCTTCAAGTTTTCCATTCATATCAAACAATAAACACTTATTTATTTTTTCCGCCGCAACCAGAATGTGTTTTTTCTGATTGTAATCAAGAAGACAAAGAGAATAACACTTTTCCAGTTCTCCTAATATCGTTTTCTTTACTTTCATATGATTCCCCCCTTATAAGCAGGAACGAAAAGGAATATTTTGCGGTGCTTCAAAACAATCCTGAAAGCCTCTCGGGTGATGATAGTAAACTTTCTCTTTATCAAGCGGATAGGTATACTTGCCGCCAACCTGCCAAAAGAACGGATGGAATTTATACTCATTCCGATCCTTTTTAAAATCATACAGCAGCTTTATTTCTTCGCAGTCAGCTTGAAAGTTTGTCCATACATCCCAGTGAATTGGCACAACCACTTTACACTGAAGATTTTCGGCCATACGCAAAATATCTATTGATGTCATTTTATCCTGCATTCCTATCGGATTTTCCCCAAAAGATCCAAATGCCACATCCACATCATAATCTTTTCCATGCTTTGCAAAATAAATGGAAAAGTGAGAATCTCCCGAATGATAAATGTTTCCTCCCGGTGTTTTTACCAGATAATTGACGGCTTTCTCATCCATATCAACAGGACATACTCCTGTTAATTCTTCTCGATCCGGTCCCTGAGAATCTGTTGTAACAATACAGGTACGGTCAAAGCTGTCCAAAGCAACAATTTCAATATCCTTGATTTTTATCGAATCACCTGGCTTTACCGTAATACAGCGTTCGGCCGGAACTCCCCATTTCATCCATGTCTCTACCGATTTTTTAGGGCCTATAAAGGGAACCGGAATTGTTTTTCCCGTTTCATCAATTGTCGTCATTTTGCTTTGAATGACATGTGCGGCCCACTCTGCCGACATATGATCCTGATGGTAATGTGTTGCCAAAACAGCATCTACCTGCTTAAATGCGAATGGATCAATTACAAAAGGAACATTGCGTAAATTAGGCTGCATCTGGCGGCCGCCGCACATGTTGGCCATCTGATGACCCACCTTCATTTTTCCGTCGCCATGCGTACGTTTTCCATTTCCGCACCAAAGATCAATTGTAATATTGGCCTCAGCCGGTGTTTTAAACCAGACACCTGTGCATCCGAGCCACCACATCGCAACATTACCCGGAGCTACTGCTTCCTTCTCAATATCCTCTACCAACCAGGTGCCCCATTCGGGGAATGTGTTCATAATCCAGCTTTCTCTTGTCATTTCACTAATTTTACTCATATCTTCCTCCTTATTTATTTGTATATTTTTTGATATAATAGGTTCATATCGTTCTGCTTATTTATGTAATAATCTGTTTCCTCTTTGCTTTCAAATACATCTATTTTCATATATCTGCACATTTTTTTATATAGTTTGTCATAAGAAGAATAAATTCCTAATGAAACGAGCGTTACCATCAATGCACCTCTCGCTGTTGCCTCAGAATCATCGATATGGTACAGCGATGCCCCATAGATATCTGCCTGCATCTGATTCATAATTTGGCTGTTTGTCAATCCCCCGCTGATACAAATCTGATCAACCTTGGCATATTGTTTTAATAAATCAATATTATTCTTTATTTCAATAAAAATACCCTCCAGAATAGCCTTTAACAGATCTTCACGGGTTGTAGATAATGAAATATTAAATAGGGAAGCTTTCGCTTTTGCATTCCAGTCAGGAGTACTGCGCCCTTGAAAATAAGGAAGCGCTAAGCATGGTGTTTTTTTATGATAAGAGGCCTCTAATTTTTGATTAATTTTTTCATAATCAATTACATCACTGTCATAAAAATTTCTGCAAAACCAATCAAATGCGGAACAGCATGCAAGAATATTTGTTTCTAAAATATACTTGCCTTTTACAGCCGAGCTGTTACAAATAATTCCCTGTGTCAGATGATCCGGTACCTGATCACAGGATGTAATTAAAAATGCACCCGTACCGGTTACAATAGACATTTTTCCATCTTTAAAGATACCTTGTCCGACAGCTGCACATTGTTGGTCTCCTCCTGCCGTAATGACTGTGATTCCTTCTTTAATTCCTGTTTTTTGAGCAAATTCGGCAGTAACGGCCCCACACTTGCTTCCTGCAGATAATAACCGGCACAACTGGTCTTCCCGTATCCCAAAAAGGTGGAGCAATCCCTGATCCCATTGACCGTTTCGTAAATTCATAAGATTTGAACGGCTTCCATAAGTAACATCTGTAACAAACTCTCCTGTCATCAAATGTATTAAATACTCAGGTATATTGACAAACTTATGCGCTTTTTTAAAGATTTCGGGTTTCTCCTGCTTAATCCATGCCATCTTTCCACCCGAAAAAACAGTATTTACACAGGCTCCGCTCACATTTAAAATCTGATCGTTCTCTTTCTCAAGATTCTGACAGACCTTTTTATTCCTTAGATCCTGCCACATCATAACATTCATCAACGGTCTACCGTGTTTGTCCAAAGGAATCACAGAGGAACGCTGCGCAGTAATTGTAATGATATCAAAGGAGCTGTTGATTTCCTTTGCTTTCTCATTTAATGTTTTCACAATCACCGTCAGGGCATCTTCAAAATTTTTTGCGGGCTGCTCGATCTCTCCATTTGAATTACAATTCGGGCAATACCGGATCTGATGAAAAAGAAGTTTTTCCAAATCATCATTGTACAATATTCCTCTCATGCTTGAAGTTCCGACATCAATCACTAATAGATTCATAAGGATTTCAGCTCCTTTACTTTGTAAAATAACTATATCATTATGCCTGCTTGATAAAATTTTTATGTAAAATATGCACATTTGTGCTAAATTGCACGGATGGCGGCAAATAAAAAGAAGATTCTTCCATTAGAATCTCCTTTCTGAAAAATTTTTCTATTGTGCTTTTAATCAATTTCTAAAAATTTCAAACATACCAGTCTTGAAATATTGCTCATTTCACTTTTGAATTCAGGTATTCCATATTTATCCAGCCTAAAAATTGTAATATTATTGGAGTCTTTATTTCCTACATACATGTAGTGTCCTTCCGAATCAATCGCAAAACTCCAAGGCATTTCTCCCTTTGCCGATATCTCCTGTATGAGTTTCAGTTTTCCATCCTTTGCATCAATGGTAAATATACTGATTGTATTAGGCCCCCTGTTTGCCACATATAATATTTTTCCGTTTGGATGAATCCTGATATCTGAAGGATGTGCACAATCAAAAAAAGGATTCTTTTTATTATAGATGAAAGCTTTATTCACAGTAAGATATTGGTCTATCAGCTCTAATTCAGCAGTTTTTGCATCATACCGATAGCAAAGCACATATGCCTGTACTTCCCCAACAACATACACATAAGGTAAATAGGGATGAAAAACACAGTTCCTCGGTCCTATCCCATGCGCTGTTTGATACCTATGATAATGATTCATTGTACCGTTTTCCTCTGCACAATTGCATGTAATGATCTGATCGCAGCCTCGGTCCGCAACCAGAAGCATTCTTCCTGCCGGATCTATTCCAATACAATGCGGATGCGGCGAAGCTTGAAACCATTCAAAATATCTGCTTGGTTCACCGGTAACTACTTTCATATCCTTTATGCTGCCTAAGCTTCCGTCTGAATGTACACTCACAGAGAATATACTTGATTCCTCATAAACATGTTCCAGGCTGTATGTACCATTTTTATTACACTTACTTCTGATGACAATGTCTTCCGAACCATAATTAATTCCGAATAGTGTGCGGTTATCCGGAGAAAGTACCAAATAATTTGGAAAAACACCGCATGTTGCTATATGATTCATTTCTGTTAAGCTTCCATCCTGTTGATCAATCTGAAAAGCATAGATGCTCCCCTCTGTCTCAACAGTTCCCGGTTTTCTCTTTATTTCGTCAACTACATATAAGTACTTTCTATCTGACGATATACAAATGTATCCCGCTGCAATGTCCTCTCTGTAATGATCTATTAATTTCAGTGTTCCGGATCTATCCTGTAAAAACAAATGGATGCCGCCGCCGGATAAGCCTGTTTCATTTAACCACGAACCTGCATATAAATATCCCTTTTTCATTTTGACCTCGCATATTTCATCTTGATGAAAAGTGGACAATAATACTTCTCATAAGAATTATTGTCCACTTATTCTGATTTTATAGTACTTCTTTACTTATTTAAAATAAGCGTCTTTCATGCTCCAATTAATTTGTCCGCATTTAGAGAAGTTAACCAAATCCGAATTTACTAATGTATAGGTTTTTGCTTGAAGTAAAGGGTAAGTATATAAACAATCATTTAAATAATAGTCCTGTAACTGGGCGTATACTTCATTACGGGCTGTTTCATCCATTGTTGTTCCCATCTGCTTTGCCAGCTCCAACATCTTTGCAGAAGTTTCCTGATCATCGATAAAGCAGTTTACCTCAACATTCTGAGCAAAATAATCATGTGCACTTGGTGCATTTCCCAATCCGGAGCCAAAATTACGAAGCCATAAATCCCACTGATCCGGACTGTCTGTAATCATGGAAGCATAGGTGGCAATATCAACCTCTTTAATCGTCATTTTGATTCCGACCGCATCCAGATACCCAACCATCATCTCGGCTGCCGCTGTACGAGGTCCTCCGCCTGCGCCGACAATACATGTCAACTCCACCTCGCCCGGCTCATATCCGGCTTCTGTCAATAATTCCTTGGCTTTTTCCGGATCATAGGCATATGGCCATTTATCACTGTAATCAATGGTTCCCGGAAGTGAATTTGATACCAGACAATAAGTGTCTACACCGCTTCCCTCAAAGCTTCCTGCAACAAGTGATGCCTTATCAATTGCACTGGCAACCGCCTGACGAAGTTTGATATCACTTAATGCGCCGCCGCAATTCATACCTAACTGAAGTGTGTAGACTGAAGATTCCTCCCAGCAATTGATTCCGGTAATGTTCCCATTAAGCACTTCTCCAATATCTGTCCAGTTAGGAGAGGTAACGACATCTACTCCTCCGCTCTGCATCTCCATAAATGCAACGGATGCATCTGTAATAAAACGCAGCGTCAAATTTTTAATCTTGGGCGCTCCGGCAAAATAATCTTCATTTGCCTCCAATGTTAAATGATCGCCGGATATCCACTCAACAATTTTATAAGGTCCTGAGCCGATTGCACTGGTTGAGAAAAATTCTGCTTCATTATTCAGCTCATTGTAATACTGCTCATCATAAATCGGAAGCATAACGCCGATGTTATACAATGCATTTGCATCTGCATTCAGAAACGGAACATAAACAGTTGTATCATCTACCGCTTCCAGATTATCAAAATCAATCATGCTGTAATACGATTGATCACTGCAAAGCTTAATCGAGAAAATGACATCTGATGCCGTTAAATCATTACCGTTCGTAAACTTTACACCGTTTTTCAAATGAAAGGTGAGCCCTAAGAAATCATCGTCATATGCATAAGAATCTGTCAGGGATTCCTCTGATGTATCTGCCTGAACACTTCCATCCTCGGTAAATGACTGGGTCAGCAGTTTACTGATTATAAAAGGCTGAACATAATCATAGGCTGTCGAGTAATGCATATCAACCGTGCCGGGATCCGATGGCATAGCAATAATCAGGGTATCCTTTGAGGATACGCTGTCATCCGGATTGATTTTGATATCCGGTACACTGATCAGTGTCCCGCTTTCTGCTGCGGCTTTTGTCGTCTCTTCAATTGCCTCTGTTGTTGCTGTTACATCTGCAGTCGTCTGTGTTTTTGTACCCGTCGTCTCACTGCCGCTTGAATCAGATGCACTGCTTCCGCATCCGCATACGCCTGTTGCCACAACTAACAGCAATGCAAGCATTTTTGTTATTGCCTTCTTTTTCATACGTTTTTCCTCCTGAGTTCTTGAATGTTTATAGGTTGTTAATTTTATCAACAAAATGGCATTTCACCATATGTCCTTTGGTAATTTCCGTAAGCGGTGGTATTTCCTTATGGCATTTTTCTTCCGCGTACAGACATCTCGCACAAAATCTGCAGCATTCCGGAGGATCAATGGGTGAGGTTACTTCTCCCTTAAGAACAATTCTCTGTTTTTGATTATCCACTTCCGGAAGCGGAACTGCCGACAGTAAAGCCTTTGTGTATGGATGAAGTGTATTGTTAAACAATTCTTCCGTTTCTGCAAACTCCACCACCTCTCCCAAATACATCACCATGATCTTTGTTGAAATATATTTCACCACCATCAAATCATGTGTTATAAAAATATAAGTTAATTTTTTCTGCTCCTGCATATCTAAAAGCAGATTTATGATCTGTGCCTGAATAGAAACATCCAGCGCAGAAACCGGTTCGTCACATACAATAAAATCCGGTTCGAGAATCATCGCACGTCCTATCCCAATTCTCTGTCGTCTTCCGCCGTCCAGTTCATGCGGATAAGTATTTACAAGCCTTCTTGCTAATCCTACCGTATCCATCATTCCGTAAACTCTGGTTTCTATTTCCTTTTTGTTTGTAATCCCTGCTATTTGAAGCGGCTCAGCCAACGTTTGATAAACCGTAAATCTTGGATTTAATGATGAAAATGGATCTTGAAAAATAAACTGCATTTCCTTGCGCAATTCACTCAGTTTTTTTCTGGAAACCTTTGTAATATCCTCTCCTTTAAAAAACAGTTTGCCGCCTGTACTCTCATGAAGATGGAGAATTGTTCTTCCCAATGTAGATTTCCCACAGCCGGATTCTCCAACCACTCCAAGGGTCTCCCCTTCATTTATTGTAAATGTAACATGATCAACCGCATGAAGGATCCCATGTCCGACAGAAAAATGTTTTTGTAAATTTTCAACTTCTAATATTTTTTTCATCCCTGCACCTGCTCTTTCTGTGCCAAATGGCAGCGAACAAGATGGCCTTCACCCACATCTTTTAATTCCGGCATTTCGTTTTTACATTTCTCGCAGGAATATGGGCAGCGCGGTTCAAATTTGCAAAGCGGCGGCAGATTTGCAGGATCAGGCATCAAACCGTCCAGCTGCTTTAATCGGTTACTATTACTATAGCCCGGTAGGGATTCAAACAATCCCTTTGTATACGGATGTAAAATATTTTTATAAACCTGATAAACCGTTCCGATCTCTAAAATCTCACCTGCGTATACGATAGCAACTCTGTTGCACATTTGCGCTACAACACCTAAATCGTGTGTAATCAGCATAATAGAACCTTGATAGCTTTTTTTCAGTTCATTCATCATTTCCAAAATCTGTGCCTGAATTGTCACATCTAACGCTGTTGTTGGCTCATCTGCCAGTAAAAGCTGCGGTGAACACGCAAGAGCCATGGCAATCACCACACGCTGCTTCATTCCTCCCGAAAACTGATGCGGGTACTCACCATATCGTTCTTTTGGAATTCCGACAACCTCAAGCATATCTCCTGCCTGCTTCATTGCTTCTTTTTTACTTACCTCATTATGTAATTCAATGACCTCTGCAATTTGATCACCAATGGTATCAATCGGATTCAACGTTGTCATCGGATCCTGAAATATCATAGATATTTCTTTTCCCCTTATTTTCTGCATCTCCTTATGATTCTTCCGTAATAAGTCTTCCCCCTTATATAGAATTTTTCCACTCATGATTTTTCCGGGAGGTGATTGAATCAATCCCAAAATGGACAATGCGATTGTTGTCTTTCCCGCACCGGTTTCACCAACCAAACCTATTGTTTCGCCTTCCTGAATTGAAAATGAAATATGATTTACCGCTTTGCAATCACCCATATCTTTTGTTAGATAAGAGATGGATAAATCTTTTATTGATAATAATGTCTTTTGATCTGCCATTTTAATCCCCCTAGTTCTTTAATCTTGGGTCAAGCGCATCACGCAAACCATCGCCAAACAGATTCATGGAAAATACAACTAACGCAATCGCGATACCCGGAACGACACATAAATGAGGATACTTTGTCAAATACTGACGACCTGCTGATAGTAAGCTTCCCCATTCCGGATTAGGCGGCTGAATTCCCATACCAAGAAAACTTAATGATGATACGCAGAGAATGGAAATTGCGGTTCCCATTGTAAATTGTACAATGATCGGGGACAGTACGTTCGGCAAAATATGTTTCATCATGATTCTGCTGTCTTTTGCATCAATCGATCTGGCTGCTTCTATATATTCCTGTCCCATAATAGCGAGCATCGGACCTCTTACGGTTCTGGCAAATCCTGCGATGGAGGAAACCGCAACTGCAATAATTGTGTTGATTGTTCCTCCTCCCAAGCTGGCTGAGAGCAATACAGCAAGCAATAAATTGGGAATGGAGTTGATTACATCCATGATACGCATGATTGTATTATCAACTTTTCCACCATAAAAAGCAGCAACCATGCCTAAAATGATACCAATCACTGCCGCTATCACCGTAGACGAAAATCCAATCAATAAGGAAACCTGACCGCCATAGAGTACACGGGCAAGCATGGATCGCCCAAGATTATCTGTCCCTAAAATATAGTTTTTTCCCGGAAGCTGATATGCATCTGCTATATTCTGTCCATTGTATCCTTCCGGGCAGATTACACCTGCTAATGCACACATCAAAATGACAATTAATAAAATAATTAATCCAAACATCGCCGATTTATTTTGAAGTAATCGCATCATAGATTCTGCAAACATACTTCTTTTTTTGATTTCATGCATGGTACTTTTTGTTTGTTTGCTCATGTTATGCAGCCCCTTTCACGATTTTTTGAGACTTTTTTTCTTTAGAATGATTGGAATCGCCTTCTTTACGCAATCTGGCTTTAATTCTGGGATCAATTGCCGCATAAACCAAGTCAACCAGAAGATTAATGACACAGGTAGAAACTGCAATTAATAGAATACATCCTCTAAGTACCGGATAGTCTCTTTGCGTAACCGCATTAATCATCAAGGTTCCTAATCCGGGAAGGCAGAAAATCTGTTCAATAACAATTGCTCCTGCCATATTGCTTACTAAGAAAATACCGATACAGGTAACAATCGGAATCATTGCATTTCCCATAATATGATGCATAATCACTTTGGATTCTTTCTGCCCCTTTGCTCTGGCAGTCCTGACAAAATCCTGCTGCGCATTATCCAAAACCGCCGAACGGGTATATCTCATAATGGAAGCAGCATTGATTACCCCTAATGTACCAATCGGTAAAATCCAGTACTTAGGCCCATATGATCCGGATACCGGTAATATTTTCAGATTTAATGCAAAGA
Source organism: Bacillota bacterium (assembly GCA_023402845.1). Lineage (GTDB taxonomy): Bacteria > Bacillota > Clostridia > Lachnospirales > Lachnospiraceae > JAEYFP01. The sequence continues at coordinate 14,660 of JAEYFP010000001.1, read as the reverse complement.
TGATGATTAACATTAAAGCCAACCAAAAGTTTGGAATAGAAGTTCCCAAAATTCCAAATCCTCTGACAATCGAATCCAATACAGTTCCACGTCTTAATGCAGAGAAAATCCCCAGTGGAATTCCGATTGCCGCCGCTACAAAAAGACTTAATAAAGCCGTTTTTAACGTGATTGGCCATCTCTGAATTAAGTCACCTGTGATTGGCTTCCCATTACGGTAGGAGTCTCCGAAATCTCCGTTTGTCAAAATCTTTCCGATGTATCGGCCATATTGAACAATAATCGGATCATTCAATCCATTTTCATCTCTCCATTGTGTTTTTTCCTCAATAGTCGCATCCTGTCCCAATACAATATTTGCCGGGTCTCCCGGCGTCAGAGCCTGAATGACAAACAGCAGTATGGATACCCCTATTAATACTGGAATCATCATGAATATTCGCTTAACAATATAACGTACCATTCTTTATCCTCCCAATATGTAATACCTTTCCTAAAATAATCAAATCATTCCTTAATTTGTGCATTTTTTAACAGTTCATCAAGACTTCCAAAATAGACAGATGTATGACCTAATGCAACAATATCGCACTTGATTTCTTGCAGCATTTTTAATGTTTCACAATTTTTTTCATCATTGTAGTCCGGTGATCCTTTCCATCCTACTTCTAATAGTATTTCCTCAGTTGGTGTGACCGAATTAATTACCAAAATATCTCCCAGAAAGACAATCCTGCTTTCCCCCACCTCAGCCAGATAAATCATTGTTCCCTCTGTATGCCCGGGTGCGGGAATTGCTTGAATACTTACATTGTCAGAGATTTTATATCGTTCTTTCTTTGAAATAATATCATCTGCTTTACAGCCATGAAACTTCTTTCCAAATAAATCTCCTAACATAACCGATGAAGCTTCTTCTAATGCGTCAGCATCCCCTTCTCCAATATGTATCACTGCTCCTTGTTGTTGATAAAGAAAAGCAAGGCCTGCATGATCACCGTGTGCATGGGTTAAGAAAACATCTGTTATCTTTAAATCTTTGATTTCCGGATCATAATTTCTATTTTTTTCTATCACCTGATACTGTATCTCTGAAAAACCTGCGTCTATTAAGATTAATTCTTTTCCGGATTTAATTCCATACACATTTGAATTCGTTCCATATTCCCATCCGCTCAGTTTATAAACATCCTTGCTTATCTTCATCTTTTACCGGTCTCCTTTTAAATAATTATCACATTATTTAAGGTTAATATACAGCCATTCGTTATCTGTTTCTTCCGGAAACTTCTCCCATGTGTCTTTTCTCGGCGGCTCCGGCGATGCCTTTCTCATTTCATCTTTCTGATATGCATATTTACCGAGAAAATTCCGATCCTGTTCCGGTGTTAATGGCGGTCTGGTATTGGTCGGCTCCATACTGTGCACCCAGCCTTTATGATATTCGCATTTTGTTGTCCTCTGCCATGCGCCCGAAAGGATTCTCCACTCTCCGTCTTCTTTTACATGTGTTCCCGGGACCATTCCCAAACTGATAATTGCCATGGGCTGTTCTCTGAATTTAGATAATCCCTCTACACCAAGAGACCACCACACCGCTCTTGCTTTTGTACACTCCTCATTGACTTCAATCACCGGTGTTGTTAATGGATGAATCAGGGAATTTCCCTCCAGACTATCCACAACTGCTTTTGCACGGAATGCCATCTCCCCTTCTACATCAAAACTCGGATGTTTTAAGGCTTTCAATTCTTTTCTCGCCTCTCCGATATGCTGATCATCATGGAATGTTGCGGCCTGACCTCTTAAATTTTTTATTTCCCAAACGGAGAGTAATTTTTCCACACGCTGCTCCAAAGAAGTAAATTCTTGATCAGTCAATGCATCTATTTCTGTTCTTTCAATGCTCATTGTTCTCCTCCGTTCTATTTTGTTTTATCTTTTTCCAACATCCAGTTACTATTTCCCTCGTGCGCTGCATACGGTCTTGGACAGGCAGGAATGGCTTCTCTCACACTTGACGGCGAATATGGATTATGATAGGTCGTCGGCTTTGCCAAAGGATGGACCGGATTATTCAATCTGTTCACCAAACTGGTATCCTCTACCCAGCCTTTTTCATATAAACACTTAATGTAACGGAAATAGTGAAAATGCCATATTTTCCACTCACCATCTTCCTTTATAAAATCTGCGCCAATCATTCCCCATGCCCAGATAGCATCCGGATCTTTATCATCATTTGCAATCGCTCCGCCCCCCGGACACCACCAAACTGCTTTTGCTGTTTCAAGATCATCCGCAACTTCAATCATTGGTGTCGTCAGCTGGATATCCAGCATTTCTCCCGGTTTCTGAGAAGCGCCCACAACTTCATTTACGATTGTCATAACTGCTTCTTTTCCCTCAAATACGCCTTCATCCGCATATTCGAGTGATACATCTTCTTTTTTCAAGGCAAAATGTGACAATACCCTGTCGGCTTGTCTGAAATTAAAGGCTGCAACAGTTCTTCCCATTTCATTTTGTACTTCCTGGTATACTTCTAATTTTTCAATATTTTTCACTAATTCCTGCTTTCTGGTTTCCGTAATCACAATTCTTTCCTCCTTTAAAATCTAGCGCGCAAGTGTCAAGCCACCGTCTACCGCAATAATCTGTCCATTAATATAACTGGAGGCCGGTGAAAGCAGGAACATGATAGCCGCCGCTTCTTCTTCAGGTCTTCCCGGTCTTCCCATCGGATTGATACTAACCAGATGCTGCATAAATTCTCCCTCTACCGCACCGTGATTTCTTGGAGTATGAATCGGTCCGCCCGGACAGACACAGTTCATCCGATATTTTCCGCGAGAGTTCAAATTCAGTTCAACTGCCTGATGCTTTGTATATCCCGCAATACCTGCTTTTGCGGTTGCATACCACGGATCCCCGCCGCCTGCTTCAAAAATACCGGCAACTGCCGCAACATTACAGATAGCAGCTCCATCTTCCGGATTAGTCGCTTCAAAGGCACGGCACAAACGGTGAATCATTCCGACCGCAATACCCGTAACCTCCTGATATTCCCACTGTGTATTCAACATTTTTGGACCCGCAACATTTGCCAGATATTTCGGCTTACAAAATTCCAAGGTTTCCTTCATTGCCCTTTCAACTGCTTCATCTGAAGATAAGTCTGCCTGAATGGCTTTAATATTCTTTCCTGATTCTCCGGCTCTTGCGATTGTTTCCTTGACCCCTTCTGCAAACATGTCCCAGGCCGCTACCTTCAGTCCGCTCTGAGCCGCAAGAATTGCTGTTGCTGCTCCAATTCCGCTTGCTGCCCCGGTAACAATGATTCCTGTTCCCGCAGGAGCTGTCCAGCCTTCAAAAATGATATTTGGTTCTCTGTAGTTTTCTGCCATTTTAAAATGACCTCCTTTTGTTTTTGTGCTTTTACTATATCATTACTGTAATTGATTTATTTTTTTATTCAAATATGCACATATGTGCGTTTAAAAATAAGGTTTTATTTATACCGATCATATAATAATACAATATTTTTAGAATATTTTTTATTAAAAATGCACATATGTGCGTTTTTAACATGTGTGTAGATTATAAACCTCACAAAGGACATAATTCTATGATATAATAATCAAAAATGAATTCATAATATAAATTATTAAATAAATTTGAGAGTTAATAATTGGAGGCTCATTCATAATGGAAAAAACAGATGACAATATGAAAAGTCCTAAAGAACTGAGAAAACTAAGTTTACTGGCAGAAGTTGCCGGTGATTACTATGAGCGGGGACTTGATCAAAATACAATCGCCGAGCGGCTCTGTCTGTCTCGAACCCGTATTTCCCGTCTTCTTAAAGAAGCCGAAGAAAAAGGAATTGTTGATATCAAAGTCACTATTAATTATCCATTTGAAAGACATTATGTATTAGAAGAGCGTTTTAAAAATAGTTTTGCATTAAATGATGTAAGAATACTAAACAATCGGAATCGTGAAAAATTTACGATCCCGGATGATGTCAGCAGTCTTGCAGCTTCTTATATTATGGACTCTCTAAAAAAAGATATGGTAATCGGAACTTCCTGGGGTACCACTCTTTCAAATACCGTGAAGCATCTGCAGCAAACAAATATTCCCATTCGTATTGTTCAGCTTATGGGAGCGGTTCCCTGCAGTTCAACTACCTATACGCCCCAAGGTATTGTATCCGGGATGTCTGATATTTTCGGAAAAAAAGGGAATTTTTTGAATCTTCCATTATATATAGAAGATGATTATGTCCGCTCTGCCATATGTAAAGATCCAAATAACAGCAAAATATTAAATCAAGGCGTTTTTTCAGATATGGTACTTACCAGTGTAAACGATGTGGAAAGTATTCAAAAAAAGGAATTCTGGCTTGGATATATGACTTCTGAAATGTATAATGAAATATGTGAAAAAGGTGCTGTTGGTGCAATGTTTGCAAGATTTTTTGATAAAAACGGAAAGGAAATCGACTGTGCCTGGAACCGAAGATGCGTCAGTATTTCTTTTCAAAATATGAAACAGGTTCCAAATGTAGTATTGATCGCATCCGGACGTGAAAAAGTAAATGCGATTTCCTGTGCTATTAAAAATGGCTTAGCAAATACTCTGATCACCGACGGAACTACCGCTTCCTACATTTTAGGTTTAAATAAATAAAACAATCTTACGGAGGAGTTTATTATGAAAATCAGACATTTCACAAAAGCAGACAAAACGGCGGCGATGAAGCTATCTTCCCTCTGCTTTGACTACCCCTATGATACGAACGGCAAAACAGACGAGGAATATTTCGAATATTTAATAAACCATCCGCAGGAGAAGCTGCACGCGCATCCCGAATATGAGGTCGGCGCTTTTACGGATGACGGTGAGCTGATGGCCGCCACAGCCGCCATTCCATTCACGTTCTATTTTGACGGCAGCACCTATAGCGGGAACGGCATCGGAAACGTCTCCACCTATCCGCAGCATCGGCGAAAGGGCGCCATCCGCGCTATTTTTATGAATATATTAAAAGAATCTTACGAAAGCGGACAGACCTTTTCCTATTTATATCCGTTCAGTGAAGCTTTTTACGGCGCGTTCGGCTATCGGCGCGCGGACAATTCCATCTGCCATACCTACTCTCTGCAGCTGCTTCCCGACTACCGTTTCACGGGCAGCTTTTCAATCAAGCAGGGCGGCGAGGTGCCGGAGGACTATAAAACCGCTTATTTCTCTTTTGCAAAAAAGTTCAATATGATGATCAAGCGGGACGAACTGGACTGGAAAAACCTCACGGAGGCAAAAGGCTCTGAAAATAATAACTATGCCTATCTATACCGGGACTCAGGCGGCGTTCCGCGCGGTTATCTCGTGTTCAAGAAAACGGAACGGACGATGCGGTGCCGGGAACTTATTTTTGACAGTCTCGTGACGCTGAAAGCGCTGTTTTCTTTTGCAAGGGGCTTTCGCGCCGATTATGACTATATCCGCTTTCACGCACCGGCATGCCTGAATCTTACCTGTTTCTGCCCGGACTTCATTCCGCATAGTTCCTCGAGAGAACTTGCGAATAACGGAATGATCCGTGTCATCAACATCGGTAACGCTCTTTTAGGCGCACACTATTTAACGGAAGGCTCCGTTCGCATTGCAGTTGCCGATTCCTGCCTTGCCGAAAACAACGCGGTATTTACCGTATTGATCAAAAATGGACAGGCTGCTTTCGTAGAAAAAGCACCTTTGCCCCAGGGCATTGATTTCATCAAAACAGACTGTGACATCGCAATGCCGGTTTCTGTTTTTTCGGCTGCGATCACAGGCCATTATCTTGTCCGGGATTTTGATTTTATGGAAGACGTCACCTATGATAAATCCAAAACCTCCTTGCTCGAAGGCATCTTTTACAAAAAAGACAGCTTTATCAACAACTATTTTTGACAAATAAGTGTGGGATGTGTAAAATGTAATTTGTCGGAATCCGATTGAAAGGACTTAAAACAAATGGAAAAAATACTCTTATTTTACCCGCCTGGACTCATGTTCCAACGCGGAGAGGACCGCTGCCAGCAAAATGTTGACGAGGGCTCCGCACAGGCGATGCGCGCCTGCAATGACTTGGGCTATGCCGCTGCCATCTTGCTGAAAAAGGGATATGACGTCATGCTGCGTGACTACCAGACACAGCGCGATACGCTTGATGTGCTTTATCATGACATGGAAAGCTATCAGCCTGATCTGATCATGATGAGTATCACAAATACAACTATTTTTGAGGATTTGAAACTGATTGCTCTGTTGAAAAAACGTTATCGTCCCGTCGTCGTATTGAAAGGGGCACTTTTTTACGCACCGGAGCAGGCGATGCTCGACTTACTTGACTTATCCCCGGTTGATTACATGATCGGTGGTGAGGTGGACTTTGCGATCGGCCAAATTGCCGATTATGCACTGCGCCATGAAGGAGATATCTCTTCCGTACTTTCTATTTTATACAAGGAGAACGGCAGTTTAAAACAAACCGCTTTCCATACCTGGGGTGAGAATCTGGATACACAGCCTTTTCCGGCAAGACAGCTCATGAACAACAAACTCTATACGCGTCCGGACACGGACGAGCCGATGGCTACCATCCAGACAGCAAGAGGCTGCCCTTCCAGCTGTGTTTTCTGTCTGACGCCGGAGATTTCCGGCAAATGTGTCCGTTTCAGGAGTCCGCAGAATGTCATGGATGAGCTGACCGAGTGCTATGAGGTTCATGGCATCAGAAACTTTTTCTTTAAAGCGGATACATTTACAATCAATGCGGAATGGGTGAAGGAAATGTGTAATCTGATTATTAATTCCCCGTTATACGGTAAAATTCAGTTTACCGCCAATTCCAGAGTCAATCCTCTCAAAAAGGAAACTCTTGCGCTGATGAAAAAAGCCGGCTGCTTTCTCGTTGCTTTCGGCTTCGAATCCGGCTCCAATGAAATACTAAAGAAAATACGCAAAGGTGCGACAGTCGCACAGAACCTGCAAGCTGCCAAATGGTGCCACGAAGTCGGCCTTCCGTTCTGGGGATTTTTCGTCATCGGCTTCCCGTGGGAGAACAAGTCTCATATTATGGAGACAAAAAAGCTGATTATGCAGGCAAAACCGGATTTCATCGAGATTACGATCGCACTTCCGTTTTACGGAACACCGTTATACGAAACATGCAAGGAAAACAATCTGCTGGCAGAATCCGTACTCGGCAGCGATTTCTTCCATTCGAGCATGACCGGCACCATGCACTTAAGTGTAGATGAGCTGATGAAGCTTCGCAGGAATATTCTGCTCTCCTTCTATCTGCGTCCCAGTTACATTCTTAAGAAAATGGGAGAATGCATTACTAATCCCGGTATTTTTTTCAACTACTGTAAATATGGGATCAAGCTTGTCGTAAATCTATTCAAAAAATAAGTATCCTGTCTCGATATACAGGCGCACATGAAACCCCGCAGTAATGTCTGCGGGGTTTTGATTTATACCGATGCGAACAGTACAGGCAAAATGGCCAGCGCAAGCAAACACAGAAGAAAATCCAGCGCTCCAAAGTGCAGACGGCACAGAGTCGTACGTTTTCCCTCAATGCTAAGGCCTCTTGTTGCGGCAGAAGCTGACAGATCATCTCCTATTTTCACGAGGGAAATCATCAGCGGCACCATTCGGTATTCCATCATGGCGACGGGCCCTTTTTTAAGTCCGATTCCGCGCATCCTCATCGCATCCTGAATAAAGCGGTATTCCTCCGAAATAGTAGGGAAAAAACGGAACAACACTGCAAAGGGAATTATTATTTTGGAACTGATTCTCATCTGCTGCATGGATGCTATAAACTCGCTGACTTTTGTCGTGGAAACCACATAATACCCCATAACCAGACATGGCATGAAGGAGGATATCACCGCCGCAACGAGACGGAAAAGCTCCCCCAAGCCACCTCTCTGCGGCAAAAAAAACAAAAACTTTTCCCAATTTTGAAAAAAGAGGTATATGACTGACAGTTTAAACGCCGGCATCGGCTTTCCTCCAACCGCGAGCAAACAAAACGGCAGACAGAAAAAATAGGGCTTTATCACAAAAATCCACCCTTGATATCCCGTCAGTGCAATCATGCTCATCACAACAAGCAGCAACATCTTTGTACGCGGGTCAATCGGCAGGCGCGATGCCTGTTTTCTATTCATCAAGCAATACCCGCACGGACAAAATGTTTTTTGAGTACTGCCCTGCCTAAATAGGCTCCGCCAACAGCCGCAATCATCGTAGCTGCGGGTATCGTGAGAATAAGCCCCCCTGATATCCTGTTAAAAATCTCGATGGCACTTTGAACGTACACGTCCCCTAAAGATTCACGAAAGCCTTCAAAATAGGCATTTCCCATAATGAAAATTGGGATCAGTGTTCCCATAGGCCATAGACTCATTACAATATAAGCCCCCAACATTCCTTTCCAGCTCTTCCATTTACCGGCCATAAGCAGCAGGTCGGAGACCACTCCGCATACCGCAGCGACGCCAAGACCCGGGATGCCGTACCCCATTACCAGAACAATCAGGCCAAGCAGAACACACATAATCGTAACCATACCGAATTTTTTCACCCGTGACAAAAATAAAATGATAGGGATACCGGCCAGTACCGCCGCAACAACCGTAAAAGCGAACAGCATAACGGGAATATAAGAGGTCATCGTAGAAACCATAAAGATAATAAAATAAACTGCCGTAAAAATTCCAACATTAATTAAATCTTTTATATTCAGACGCCGATCGTCCTGAACTATTTTTTTCATACTTTTTTCTCCTTTGTTTCTATTTTGTTTTCAGTTTCCAGCCGGCCTCCTGGCGACGGCGGTTAATAAAATCCGTATAAATTCCTTTTTCGTGCGACAATTCCTCATGGTTTCCCCTCTGTACGATTTCACCTCCGTCCAGCACCAGAATCTGATCTGCATTCTTTACGGTTTTGAGCCGGTGAGCAATCATGATAATTGTTTTATCTTTCATCAGCGCTTCAATTGCCGTCTGAAGACGATCCTCATTTTCGGGGTCCACATTGGCAGTCGCCTCATCCAGTATAATGATTGGCGCATTCTTTAAGATTGCCCGCGCAATGCTGATCCGCTGCTTTTCTCCGCCGGAAAGAGAGGAACCACCCTCCTTAAGCACCGTATCATACCCTTGCGGAAGCTGCATGATCAGATCATGACAGCAGGCTTTCCTTGCCGCCTCTGCCACTTCCTCATGGGATGCGCCCGGCCGTCCGAATTTGATGTTGTTTTCCACCGTATCACTGAATAAATATACATTTTGAAATACCATGCTGATATTATGCATGAGACTGTCCAAGGTATATTCCCGTACATCGCGTCCCCCCACCTTTACACTGCCGCCGTTTACATCCCAAAAACGGGCAATCAGACTGCACAGCGTCGTCTTGCCGGAACCTGACGGACCGACAATTGCCGTTGTCGTTTTTTCCGGAACGGTAAAGCTGATATTTTGTAAAACGGTACGGTTTTCATATGCAAAGGTCACATCCTCAAACACAACAGCGGATGTTCCTGTACTAATGCCGACACCGCCCTCATCCATGACCGGGACGCGGTCAATCTCGCCGGTCTTTTCCAAAGACGCATCGGTAATGCGCAAATTCGGGAGATTGTTTCCTACACTTTTCATCTGTTCAAATACCATAAAGGACATAATCAGCATCATGAGCGCATCCACAAGCGGCATACGCCCCGAAAGATACAAGACGGCAGATGCGAGAATAATCAAAATACCGAACAAATTCAACACAATTTGCTGGAAACTGGTAAGAGGGGTCAGCTGCCTTTCAATGGCCATATTCTTTTCACAGCTTTCCCGAATTGCCATATCGACACGTTTGCCCGTTTTTTCGCTAAGATGAAAGCTCTTAACCACGCTCATTCCCTGCACGGTTTCCAGTACCTTCTCCACAAGATATTCCTGTGCGCGCTGCCGCTTGGGTGCACTGATACGGGAGTTTTTTTCCTGACGGGAGGCCACCAGCAAAAAGGCACCCATACCAAGCAAAACGATCAGGCCGATCCTTACGTCAAACAGGAGAACAAATACAGCAAACACCAGTGAGTTGATAAACCCACCCAGGATCGTTACCAATACTACAGGCGCAGTATTTTCCACATCGGAAAGTGTGGTCGTTGTAACCGCGGTAATCTGCCCCAGATTATTGCGGCTGAAAAATCCCATGGGAACGACGCGCAGCTTATCTCCGATTTCAACACGTTTGTCTGCCACCATGAAATAGCCGGCATGAACACGCCCCAACTGTGAAAAAGTCTGCATTACAATGCGTCCGGCAATACTGACTAACATCAGTGCCAGGGAAATCCATGCGGCAGACATTTCCCTGCTGCCTTGAGAAATAGCCTGCAGAATCACAAACACCGCCCCAAACTGCACTGAATAAAAAATTGCGTTAAAAAAAGCTAATATGATAGATGACTTGATATTTTTTTGTTCTGCTCCCGCAAAAATCCATATTTTTTGAAATGCTTCCAACATTAATATTCCCCCTCCTTGATACCCATATGTGCTCTCCACATATCCCGGTAGAGCGGCAGACTTTCCAACAGCGTATCATGCGTGCCCGAGCCGCAGACCTGTCCGCTGTCCATCACAATAATCTGGTCGGCATCGGTAATCGTGGAAAGCCGGTGTGCAATCACCAACAGCGTTTTTCCTATAATGAGTTTTGCTACCGCAGACTGAATAACTGCTTCATTTTCCGGATCAATATAGGCTGTTGCTTCATCCAGAATAACAATGGGCGCATTTTTCAGCATTGCGCGCGCGATTGCCACACGCTGACGCTCTCCTCCCGAAAGATGTCCGCCCGCACTGCCCGCAACGGTATCATATCCATACGCAAGTTCCCGAATAAAGGAATCACATCCGGCATCCTTTGCCGCCTGCTTAACCTCCTCATCAGACGCCTCCGGCCGACCCATCCGAATATTTTCAAGAATGCTTTCATCAAACAGATAATTGTCCTGCGACACATATGCAATCTGCGCCGCAAGCTGTGAAAGAGGAATACTCTTTACATTGTGATCTCCTAAAGTAATCTCGCCAAGGCTGCTATCCCAAAAGCCTGCGACAAGCTTTGCGACCGTAGATTTTCCGCTGCCGGAAGGACCCACGAGTGCGGTAATACTTCCCGGAAAAATGGTAAGGTTTACATGCTGAAGCGCCGCCTTTTTACTGTCGCTTGTGTAGGAAAAAGAAACATCCCGAAACCGCACGGTCAGGTCACTTATATCAACAGGCTCCCTGGGACGGATCAGCTCTTGTCCTTCCAGTATTTCTTCGATCTGACCGATGACCGTTCCTACTCTTGCCAGATTATCCACATAGTTGCTCGCCGTAATCAGCGGACCGATCACCCCCAGAGAAAGGGTGATGATTGTCAGAAAATTTGAGGCCGACAGACTTCCGTTTGCATAAAACAGAAATCCGACAGGGAGCACCGGCAGCAAAACAGTGGGAGTGACAGCCGTATAAGACGACATGGCCCACTGCACACTTTTCATCCAGTAATAAAAATAAGAGGCGTTTTCTCTCACGGCTCCGGTATACTTATCATACGAACGTGCGCTTTGACTGAATGCCTTGATGACTTCTATTCCGCCCATATATTCCACGATAGCATTTGTCATTTTATTACTGGTTTCCACCGAACCGGCATATTTTGAGGCATATCCCCTCATCGCACCACTCATCAGCATCAAACCAATCGGCAATGTGACCAGCGAAACCAGAGCCATCCGCCAATCCAATGCAAACAGGTAAATTAAAATCAATACTGGGGTTAAAATACTTGCAGTCATTTCCGGAAGCAAATGTGCCAAAGGAATTTCAATACTTTCCACCCTGTCAACAATTACATCCTTATAATATCCGGATGGTGTGGAAAGCAGCGTCCCCATCGGCATGCGGGCCAGCTTTGCAACCAACCGGCTGCGAATTTCCGCCATGGTCAGAAAAGTGGCCTTATGCGAAACAGAGGTAGAGATGCCCGTAAGAATTCCTTTTGCCACATAGCCTGCAACGCCGACGGCACACCATACCATATAAAAGGCTAAATCCTTTTGTTCTCCAAGAAGAGCTCCAAGCATCCGAGCTACCGCAAAATACGGAAGCAATCCAAGTACTTCGCCGGAAACAGCTAAAATCATAGACCCTATGTATTTTCCTCTATGCTGCTGCGCATATTTCATCACAAGACTTACTGCAGATGACTTTTTTTCCATTCATTTTTCCTTCTTTCTTTAAAGTTAGTTTTAACTAACCTCCGGGTAAAAATAATGACTGGCAAGCTGCTGTTTGCATGCAAGTCAGCCATTATCAGGTTTCAGGCGCAAGCAAATTGATCCACCCCCGCTCATAAAACTGCTGCAGCTGATTTACATATTCGATTGCTTCCTCCCTCGGCATGTCATGACGCACAAATTCATAAAACCCATGCATAAAGGAACTGCACAGCAGATGAATCAGCTGTGGTTTTGCTCTGCCCGAGGTCAGTACATCATTTTGGGTATGCTCGATATATAAAAGCGTATATTTTTCATCCAGCGCTACCATTTCATCTACAAATCCCGCGAAACCGGTGCCCTCGCTATGGCAGACAAGCAGCTTAAACGCATCGAGGTTTTCATAAATTTGATCCAGGATTATGCTCAGATATCCGTCATACTCCTGTCGGAAATCCGGATCTTCAAAAAGCTGCTTCTGCTCCGGTTCCGGTCTTTGGTGATATTGCTCCTGAAGTTCGCAAAAGGTTTTCTTAAGCTGATCTGCAGCAGGTCTTACGAGTGCCGCAAACAGCCCTTCCTTATCACCATAGCGCGTATAGATAGAACGGGGAGTTGTTCCCGCATTCTCTGAAATTACGCGCATCGATGCACCCAAATATCCCTTTGACAAAAACTCCTGCATCGCACAATGCAAAAGCTTTTCGGTAACTCCTTCTACTCGATTAGCCATCCTTTACTCCTTAATAAGCAACAGTGTTGCGCAACACTGTTTCAATTATAGTTAGCTGCATTGATTTTGTCAATAGCCATTTTTATTATGATCTAAATTGCAGCAAATCTTCAATACAATGCAATCCATCTCTCCTTTTCCGGTTCTGATTCCGCTATCAGCCGTTCCAACCATTTCATGGCAGCATCCTCCCGCACCAGATCATAACTGCCTTCTCTTCTCTCTCTGCAATGCCTTCTCCTGAATTCTTTTGGTCCCTCCGGAAACAATCCCTTGAAGTGCTTATAAAAATATCTTGTTGCGGAATATCCACATTCTAATGCAATTTCTGTTATATTTTTTTCTGTACTCAGCAGCTGTTTCACCGCAAATTCAATTCTAAAATAATTCAAAAGGTTCTGGAAGTTGTCTCCCGCACAGCTTCTGATCAGTGCTGACATGTAATCCAGATTCAGATATTCATTTGTACTGATACATAAATCTCTAAGAGTTACCTTGCTCATATAAAATCTCGGGTCGTTCAGCAAATCAAAAACACCTCGTATTCTGGATAGCTGTGCAGAATTACTGCCATATGTCTGCGCCATAACATCAAAGGTAGTCATAATCAGCCGAACAAGTCTGCGGCTGACATCTCTTTGACACACATCCGTTCCATCCTGCCTGCCGCCTAATAAATGATACAATTCACGAAACAGCATCAACAGCACAGACTGATCGATCTCTATGCTGGGCGAAAAGCCATGAGAAAACCATACACTTGAAATATAAGGATCAAGCATTTTGGCATACCCTTTCTCTATATGCAGAATTCCCACAAGATTATCCTCCGAGGTTGCCCTCAGCTGATGCAGCTGATTAAAATTTAAAATTTCAATATCACCCGCTTTTAAAATTTTCATATCATCCAATATAGAAATATAGATACTTCCTTTCAGCACAAAAATAACTTCCAATGAGTCATGCCAATGAAAGGGACATAGATAAATTCTCCGAAATTGAATCTTCGGCGGCAAACCTGTTTTGGATTCAAGAATAGCTTCTTCCATGGCAGCTCCTTTTCATGTCGATCAATCCTGTTATTATTCAAATCCGCAGTATTTCCTTCTATAATAAAATGAAGCGGCAAACACACTGTGCTGCCACCCCGCAAATACTGTTTTATATAAATAATAAGTATCTATTAACTTTCTTTTCTATATCATATTTTGTTTCGATTATCTTGTCAATATCCTACCTGCCCTCCGATTGCGTAAATTTATCTTCGGATTTAATAATTTAGAGTTCACCCACGATGCGCTGATAAAATATCAGGCACTGACTTGTGGATTAAATATATCTCTTTTTGGCATTCTAAGCAAGTCCAGTTTTTTTCTGGACTAATTAATGATTACTATATTGTTTCTGTCTTTATACTCCCCATATATGTGAATTAAAGTATATTATTTTCCTATTTTGTAAAGACACACTATGGCTAATAGTTTCTGTATATTTTCCAAGTACACCATGCCTATTCTTCTCTGACTGTAAAAGCTGTGCACTGCTCAACACTTCATACTCTGTCCCTACTGCTTTGGG
>JAEYFP010000054.1 GCA_023402845.1 Bacillota bacterium | reverse complement strand
GTTTAATCACGAAAAGTCCCTTTTCCCGGTCGATTCCGCTGACATTTCCCCAGGTGAACGTCACAAGACCGTGCTTGGGAAGTGCCATGTTTGCCTCATAAACCTGCTGCTTTAAATGCTTTAACATTCTACCTCTCCTCTTTCACCGTTATCTGATAAATTATTGCATAATTTATCGGCAGATGTACACATTCTCATCTGTTTCGGCGCGATATAATGTCTGATGACATTATATCATACCTCTCCAGCTGTTTCAATGATCTGTTTCATGATCGAACTTAGTGCTCTGCATTTATTTAAATACAATTTCATTCCATCTAAGCTCATTTTTGAAATTTTTAATTGTCGTATCCTTGTCAATGACAACACTTTCAATTCCCATTACAGCGGCCCAGTCAACCATTTGCTCAGTTGTGAGATCGTAAGAAAACGCCGTGTGATGCGCGCCGCCGGCCAGGATCCAAGCCTCTGCTCCAACCGTGAGATTCGGCTGCGGTGTCCAGAATGCGGTAGCTACCGGAAGCTTCGGCATTGGCTTTTCTGCCTTCTTGCAATCCACTTCATTGATGATAAGGCGGAAACGATTACCCAAATCAATCAGAGACGTCGCGATCGCCGGTCCTGTCTTAGAGATAAAGACCAGTCTTGCCGGATCTTCCCTGTCACCCATTGACAACGGATTTACCCGGATACTGATTTGTCCATCCGCAACAGACGGGCAGACCTCCAACATATGCGCCTGTAAAATGCCTTCCTTCCCCGGGACAAAATTATAAGTATAATCCTCCATAAAAGAAGTTCCCTTCGCGTCGCTCTTCCCGGCTGTCATGATTTTCATGAGTCGTACCATCGCCGCCGTTTTCCAGTCACCTTCGCCGCCAAAGCCATAGCCTTTTTCCATCAGCCTCTGGATTGCAAGACCAGGAAGCTGCTGCAGTCTTCCCAAATCTCCAAAATGCGTAACAATCGCCTGATAGTTCTTTTCCTCCAAAAACTTCTCAAAGCCGATTTCAATTCCTGCCTGAACAGACACATGGCGCTCAAATTCTGCGGCATCCCATCCTTCAAGCAGAATTTCATACTTTCCATAGTATTCTTCCACAAGAGTCTTAATTTCGTTCTGAGGAACAGCCGCAACATATTCTTCAATTTCATTAACCGGATATGCGTCAATTTCCCATCCAAACTTGATCTGTGCCTCTACCTTATCGCCTTCCGTTACCGCGACGTTTCTCATATTATCGGCAATCCGGCATACTCTGATATGGGAGGATTCCGCAAGACCGATTGCTGTCCGCATCCAACCCGCCAGCGCATCCTTCACCGCACCGGTATCCCAATAACCGACAATGACCTTTCTCTCGATTCCCATCCGAGTCACAATGTGACCATATTCCCTGTCACCGTGAGCGGACTGGTTTTCATTCATAAAATCCATGTCGATTGTATCATAGGGAATTTCCTGATTAAACTGCGTATGTAAATGGCAGAGAGGCTTTCTGTATTCCTGTAAGCCGAGAATCCATGACTTTGCCGGTGAAAACGTATGCATCCATGTGATCACTCCCGCGCACTCCTCGTCCGCATTTGCCTCGTTAAATGTTTTTCTGATCAGTTCATTTGTAATTAACGTCGGCTTCCAGACAAGCTCGAAGGGCAGCACACCCGACTTATTCAATTCTTCGACAATAATTTTGGAATGCTGTGCAACTCTGGTGAGGCATTCCTCTCCATATAAATCCTGTGAACCTGTACAAAACCAAAACTTATAATTTTTACCCGTCTTCATGATGATCCTCCTATACTGATTGTTGTTCGTTTCAGCTCCTACCGGATGACGGCAGAGAGCCTTCTGTCTACAAGTTCAGTATAAAACTTGTATGGTTTTATATACAAGTTGTTTTTTCCACTAAATAATTGAATTTTTTACGATTTTTCCACAAGCTTGTCTGATTTTCTCTCCATACAGGACTCCCTAATAATCAATTCCGGTTTTACGATCCGTTCTACCCGGCTGTCGCTGTCCTTCACGCCGTTTATTTTTTCAAGCAGCAGCTTTGCAACCATTTCGCCAAGCCGTTCCTTCGGATGCGCAATCGTCGTCAGCCTGACAGAACCGGTTTCCGCCATAAAAGAATTGTCATAGCCTGTGACCGAAATATCCTGCGGAACCTGAAGTCCGTTTTCCTCCAAGGTCCGTATAACCTCAAGAGCCGTCTGATCATTATAGCAAACGACTGCATCCATTGGTTTTTTCTCATCAATAAACTGTTTGATCATGCCGGCCGGTTTCTTGATCCGATCCTCTGTGTGAAATAGAATGACATTATCCGGATCATACAACATGCCTGCTTCCCCAATCGCTTTACTATACCCTTTATGGCGGGCGACTCCCTGCCCATCATCAATTTTAAAAATGCCTATGATATGCCGGTGTCCAAGCCCGATCAAATATTTTGTCAGCAGATAGCTGCCTTCCACATCGTCCATGACGATATGCGGCTTATCCTTCATTTGCGGATAGGTTCCCTGTAAAAAAACATAAGGAATCCCCATTCGGTCAAGCTGCTCATACTGGTGCATGTGCCTGCAGAAAATTTCGCTTTTACTCGGCTCGATAATCAGACCGTCAATATTTTTTGTCATGATATCCTCAAGTGCCTTTGCCTCATTCTTCTGACTGTTTCCCGTGTTTTTCAAGATGATGCTATAGCCTTCCTTCGTCAGGATATTGTCGATTCCCTGGATCAGTCTCGGAAATATATAATCGGAAATATACGTCGTCACAACTGCGATATTATGCGAGCTTTCTCTGTGGCGCAGGCGCTCCGTACAATAAGTTCCCTTTCCGTGCACTGCCTCCGCATAGCCTTCCCCTTCTAAAATGGAAAGAGCCTTGCGTACTGTATGCCGGCTCACATGAAATTCCTTCACAAGCTCATTTTCCGATGGAAGCTTATCCCCCGCCTTTATCTTTCCGCTTGTTATCTCCTGCCGCAGATGCTCCATCACAATATAATATTTAGACTTTCCTTTATCATCAGGCATATACTCACCTCAAACTGTTATTTTTATATTCTGCGTATAACATCTGAGCTACTTCGACGTATTGCGGATATAGCCCTGTACATTATCATAGTTAATAATACGGTAAGGGAGGTACCCATATTTCCCCTCATCCAGCCCGATTTTCTCGGGCACTTCTCCCTCCATGGCAAGCCCATAGGCAAGCTTCATAATCAGATCAGCCTGTCCTCTCGCATCATTATAGACCGTTCCTTCCATCTTCTTTGTCTTGATCATTTCCAGCGCATTTTTTGTGCCGTTGATACCGACAATCAGCGGCCAATGCTCCACACCAGCCGCATCCAGCGCATCGATCGCACCAAGCGCCATATCATCGTCATTCGCAATAATCATTTCAATCTGCCATGGATATTTTTCGAGCAGAGCGCTCATTTTTGTCGCAGCCTGCGCCCGGTTCCAATTGGCAATTTCATCGCCTAGCTTCTCTACCGAATAACCTGCCTTCTTAATCTCCTCGATCGATACTTGTGTACGCACAAGCGCGTCCTGATGTCCGGTCTCTCCCTCAAGCATAACATATTGCAAGGTACCGTCGTGATTGATATCCGTCTCGTTAAAATATTTCTCATCGCTCAGTGCCTCCGTCACGACCTTTGCCTGCAAACGCCCGGACTGTTCTGCAACCGCCCCCACATAATAAAGCTTGTTCCAGCGCTCCAAATCCTCTTTTACAAGTTCCCTGTTAAAAAAGATAACAGGAATATCTGCGCTCTTTACCTTGTCGATAATCACGGTGGCATCTGTCCTATCCACAAGGTTTACACATATAACATCACAGTTTTTATCAATAAATTTCTCGACCTGATCATTTTGTGTAAGCTGGCTGCCGTTTGCACTCACGACTTCAAGCGAGATTGTGATGCCCGCCTCGTTTTCCTTTTCCTTACTCCATTCACTCAGGCTTTGCACGACATCGGAGATGAATGTATCATATTCATCATAAATACTGACACCGATTTTGATGTTCTGCGGCCTTTTTTCTTCATTTCCCAAAAGTATCCCTTCATACGAGCATGCCGTCATGGAAAACAACAGCTGTACACAAATCAAAAAAGACAAAAGTCTGCTATTCTTACTCAATCGCTTCATATTTTGTGATCCCCCACGTTCGGCTAAAAATGAAAAACTGTGATAGCAGCTACTTTACAAAAGGAAACAGCAGCTTTTCATACTCCGCCGAATACATATCGTCCTCATTGATAATTTCGTATTCAACCTTATTGAAAATTTTATTTTTTTCGTATGCTTTTTCATTGAGAATAACCTTTACACCCAAATATCCGATGCTGAACTCATTTTGATAAATTAGCGATTTAATTTTTCCATTGTCAAGGTAATAAACCGCTTTATCACTATTTGCAATCCCATACACTTTGATGTCTTTGTTTAAGTTTTCCACCGCGTCCATCAGGGACTCCATTGAGCTTGTATCGAGTGCCACCACAACATCAACAGCCTCCTGCGTCAATTCTCTCTGTAAAAACAGCACAGTTTGGATATCCTTTTCATTTTCATCGCGATCCCAGATAACAACCTCGTCCGCATACTGACTCAACGAATCATAGACACCCTGAAACCGGCCGGAAACATTCTTTCTTTCCATTCTGTCCGCGATAATGGCTGCCTTAATCCAGCACTTTTCATTTGCCGCAATGACATTGGCAAGTTCATACCCCATTGCATAATTATCCGCTGAAATATACCAGTAGTCTTCCTTGTTCTCCAATCCATTTTCCACGAATACAACCGGTATTTCCATCTTGTTTTCCTGAAAAAACTTTCCCACCTCCCTGCTGTCACAGGCCGAAATCATGAGGGCGTCTGCTCCGTTTGCAATCTCCCTGTTGATCAGTGCGAGCTGTTCCTTCGCATTCGTTTCTGTAGACATCGTAATCAGATTTACCTCCGCGGTTGTCTCATCTGCAGCGCGTTCGGCACCCTGCTTGAGATTTTCCCAACGGTCAGAACTGTTTCCATACACGATAAGAGAAATATGAAACGCCGGCTCCTCCTTGGAGCTGTAGTTACTGTAGTAATAAAACTCCGCCACAATCAACACGAGCACGACAAAAATACTGATTTTTAAAAAACGCCTTCGCTTTCTCATACGGGTGTCTCGCCTCCTTCCTTATACTGTTCATAAGGAATTTTAGGGAGGTGAATGGTAACAGTTGTCCCTTCATCCAGCTCGCTTTTGATCGACAGGCCATAATTTCCTTTAAAATAAAGACTGATTCGCTGATTGACATTCCATAGTCCGATACCAGAGCCTTTTCCTCTTGTTTTTGTCTTTTTGGTCAATAGCATCTCAATCATCTCCTGCGGAATGCCCATTCCGTTGTCGGAGACCTCGATATAAATATCCCCGTCCCGTTCATAGCCGTGCAGCGTAATTTCCCCATCTCCGTCCATATGCTCTACACCATAATAAATTGCATTCTCAAGAAGCGGCTGCACGATCAGTTTAATCGTAGAACATTCTTCAATTTCCGGTGCAATGTCAATTATTACTGAAAATCGGTTTTTATAACGAACTTGCTGGATACTCAGATAGTTTCTGGCGTGGACAATCTCATCCCTAACCGTGATGATATTATTCCCTTTGCTTAAACTGATGCGGAACAGGCTCGCAAGCGCCGTCACCATCGATATGGCTTCCTTATACCGTTCGCTCTCTACCATCCACACAACCGAATCCAGCGTATTATATAGAAAGTGCGGATTGATCTGTGATTGCAGCGCATCCAGCTCGCTTTTCCGTTTTTCCTTCTGCTCCCGTACCATGTCGTCCATCAGCTTGCGCATCTGCTTGACCATCGAAGTGATCGTTCTGCCGAGATGCCGGATTTCATGGGACCCACCAATATAAATGTAATCTGCGTCAAGATTACCGTCCTCCAGATATTTGATGGAAGCCTCAAGCTTTCGAATCGGATCCGTCACCTTGTCGGAAATAAAAATATTGCCGAACAGAATCAAAAAAATGGTTACGGTACATACCATCAGCATAAAAAAACGCAATTGCATCAGATTCATTGAAAATTCTTTTACCGGTGTCACACTTACAATTTTCCAGCCCGTATAGCCTACTGTTTTTACGATGACAGTGCGTTCCTCCCCTAAAAAGCTCTCCACATAATTTCCGTCCTCATAGAAGGCCGCCTTCTGATTATTTTCCTTGATCAGCCCTGAATAAATCGCCTTTTGCTCGGGATGGTAAATAATTTCTCCGTTCCGGTTCATCAGATAGACATACCCGATTCCGCGTTCATTCACCTTGGTAAACATCTGCTCAATCGCACTGAAGTTCATATCGACAAGGAGCACCCCCCGTCTGATACGTCCAATATTCGTCAGCTCCACACTTCGACTCAGGGAAACAACCCAATAATATCGGTAATTGCTGTTTTCAAACATGTTTTGTACATGCGGTGTGGAAAAATGGAGGTTTTCGATTTTATCCTCCGCCTGTGTAAACCATTCCTGCCGTTTAAAATCAACACCGTCCTTCCTAGTCGCAACCGGAGATGCCGCAATCAGAGCCCCGTCCTCCGAAATGCAGGCGATACTGATCAGGTTGTCCTTGTTCGCTTCATAGAGAAGGTTCATTTCCGCATTAATACTGTCGTAAGTCAGATCCTTATTTTTGATAACATTGTAATACATCGTATCCGATATGCTCATCATATTTCGAATATAGGTGTTTAAATTCCAGCTCACTTGATCCAAAATCTGTTTATTGTTTTCAACAGCAGATTCTCTTGAGCTGTTAATAAAATGCGTATAAAAAGCAATCCCCATGAATGTCATACTCAAAATTGCCACGAGTGTAAAGGACATGGAAATAATTAACTGGATGCTCCTTCGTTTATATGCACCTTTTGATCGTTCCACAAGCCATAACGCTTTTTCTTTCATTCTGCCGTTTCCTGCTTTTGCCGGTATTTGGACGGCGATACGCCGTATTGCTTTTTAAATACATAACTGAAATAATTCGGTTCTTCATAACCGACCATTCCCGCAATGATATAACTTTTTTCTTCTGTCGTATTGAGCAGGTTCAGTGCTTGCTCCATCCGTACCTGTGTCAGGTAAACGACAAAACTCATCCCCGTTTCTTTTTTAAAGACCGCAGAAAAATAGGTTGCACTGACATTTAAACACCCGCACACCCGATCTACGGACAGTGTGGAATCCTTGTAATTATCGGCGATATACTGTTTTGCCTTTTCTGTCAGCAGCTTCGCCGTATCCGTCCGTTCTCTGCGAATGCTGTTCCGAAGCTGCATACAGATTTCAAGCAGCCAGCTTCCAAGCGCATCCAGAGAACCAAATTTTTTAATTTCATTATAAATATCAATGTCAACCAGATTCATCTGCCCTTTGCTCAACTGATATCCACGTGCAAGCCGCATAATTTCCACTAGAATTTCGGCAAAGAATAACTGAAGCTGTGCGAGCGTGATCGTTGAGTTTTTCATCCGCTTAATCAGAATCGCAACAGCTTTCTCTAAATTCTCCTTTGAACCGACCTTGATTTCACGGATAATTTGCTGGATCTGCTTTTCATCCATAAAATAGTTGTCATCCGATCCAGGCTCTACATCCTGAATATAAATCGCCTGATTCATCTCAAACATAATCCGGTAAGAAGCCGCATCCTTCGCTTCCGTAAACGAATAGGAAATATCCTTCAGCACACCATAGGTCTTTCCGATGCCTGCCGTTGTATTGATACCAAACATTTTCTGTGACATTTTGCAGACCTGATCCATTACAGTGATAAACTGCTTGTGACCCGCAGTATTTTTTAGCAATGCGACAACAACGATCGTGCCAAGATAATTGATGCTCTTATATTCAATCATCTTATCAAGTGTTTCATCGGCAAGCTGTTTTAAGGAAACAGAGAGCAGGCGGCTGTTTAAATTTCCGCTTCCCGGCGCGCTCTCCGTATAGTCCGCCCGAAGCACTCCTACCGCATAAAACGCTGCGTTAATAATAAATTTGTAATCCTGCTGATACCTGACGATCTCCTCTCCCGATATTCTGCCCTCTAAAATTCCAATCAGAAACTGCTCCTGCAGGACGGGAAGGCTCTCTTCATAATAATTCTCAAGGCGTTCGATATTCCTTCTTTTGTCAAGCTCTTCATCAAGGCGGCTCTTAATGCGAATAAAAACCTCTTTTAATTCGCCGGCATCAATCGGTTTTAAAATATATTCCTCAGCCTCCAGCTTGATTGCCTCTTTTGCATACTCAAATTCATCATAACCGGAAAAGATGACAATCCTCGTGCCCGGCAGCTGCTCCTTAAGCTTCTTGCAAAAGGTCAGACCATCCATAAACGGCATATGAATATCCGACAGAACGACATCAGGTAAATACTGTTCTGCTTTTTCCAGTGCCTCCTCCCCGTTTTCGGCGGAAGCGACGACCTGAAATCCGATTGACTCCCAATCTACTCGTCTTGCGATGGCCTGACGTACCTCCTCCTCGTCATCCACAAGCATCACCTTATAATCATTCATATCCGCGTAACCTCCCAAATACCTTTATCTGAAAAGCTGTTCCTTCGTGTAATATCCTCCTTCGATCAGCGTTTCTTCGTAATTATCCTTGTCCACCACAACCGCCACACATAAATAGGAGGGTACCGTCAGCACATTGTTGTTATAGGTTCCCATGTCATTGATTTCCGGCTCGGCATTTTCCAAAACTGCCTGCACCATTGTTACACACTTCGATGCAAGCACCCGCGTATCCTTATAGATCGTCATGCTCTGATTTCCTTCCACGATATTTCGGACTGCAGGCATTTCCGCATCCTGTCCCGTGATGAGCGGCCAATTTTCCTGCGTATAGCCGTTTTCCAAACAGGCATCCAGAATGCCATAGGCAAATCCGTCAAACGCAGAGCATGCAATATCCAATGTCTCCTCTTGATAATATTCTGTGAGCAGCTCTGTGCAACGCTGCTTTGCACTGTCTTCAAGCCACCGGAGGATACAGGTCTCCTCAAACAAGGTTTGACCCGATTTACAGACTAATGTACCATCCAGCAGATAGGGCTGCAGCACCCCCATCATCCCGTTGTAGAGGAACAGCGCATTGTTGTCATCGGGAGATCCCATAAAAAACTCAATTGTATAGCTTTTCCCCTGTTGTCTGGCAGCCTCTAAATTCTTTTTATCAATAATATACCGGCCGATCAAAATGCCGATTGCCTGATTATCAAAAGTTGCATAATAGGAAACAGCATCTGTATCCATCAAAAGTCGATCATACGCAATCACCGGAATTCCGTTCAGCTTTGCCTGACCCAGGATTCCTGTAAGCTGAGTGGAGTCAATGGACGAAACGACAAGACAATTAGCACCGTTTTTGATCATATTTTCTATTTGGGAAACCTGAAGCTCGATGTCATCGTCGGCATATTGCAGATCAACCTCATAGCCAAGAGCCTCCAACTTCGCCTTCATATTAATCCCGTCATTGATCCATCTCTCAGAGGAACGGGTGGGCATTGCAACTCCGACTCTTTTTGTACCCGCAGGCTGCTCCTGTTTTTCGATTTCCTGTAAATTTTCCAGATAATCCTCCTCAGTATAGTCCTCCGACGACAGGGGCGCGGGTGAAACGGCATTACAGCCTGTCAGCAAGCCCGTGCAGATTGCCATCATTACAAAAATCATAATCCGTTTCAAAACGCCTTCCCTCCCTCAATGTACACTGTATTTTGTTCCGACCTACGGGCAGAGGCTCAAAAACTCTGCCCTTTTCGAATATTTTATCACAAATACGTTTGGGCTGCCAGACGAATCACGCCCGGCAGCCCAGATAACAATATAATCTTATTTTAATCAGCCCTTTCTTCTTTTGGAAACTACATCGAGCGTTACCGCTCCCAAAAGGACTGCTCCCTTTACGATTTTCTGAATATCGGTCGGCCATCCGAACAGAGACATTCCGTTGTTCAGAATACCCATAACAAACGCACCGACTACGGCACCTACAATTGTTCCGGCGCCGCCCGCCACCGCCGCACCGCCGATATAGCAGGATGCGATGGCATCCATCTCGAAACCGTCTCCTGCCTTAGGCGTGGAAGATCCGTTACGTGCGCAAAGTACAATTCCGGCTACGGCACTTAAAACACCCATGTTAGTATATACCCAAAAAAATACTTTGTCTGTATTAATACCGGAAAGGCTAGCCGCCTTTCTATTGCCTCCGAGTGCATAAATCTGACGCCCGGCTACAGTCTTACTCGTAAAGAACCCGTACAGTCCAATCAGCACTACCATAATCAGGAGGACAAAAGGCAGACCATTATAACGTGCAAGCTTATAAAAGAAAAACCAGATGATAAACAGCATAACACCAAGCTTCAAGCCTGTCTGCCATACAGGATTAATTGCAAAGCCATATTTCTTCCTCGTTGCGATGTTTTTTATTTCCGAAAGGATAAGTGCCACGGAAGCGATAATTGCTACGGCGATACTGATCAGATCCAGTGTGCCTCCTGCAAAGGGAATCTTGATTGTCGGCAAAAAGCCGGCACCGATAAAGTTATAGGTTTCCGGAAGGGGCCCTTTTGTCTGAGCCTGTAACAGTGTATAAGTAAGGCCCCGGCCCATCAGCATCGTTGCCAGCGTAACAACAAAGGGCGGGATGCCGAGATATGCGATAAAGAAGCCGGCAAACATACCGACAAGAAGACCGATGATCAAAGCAATCAGAATCGCCAGCCACATATTCATCTTATAATCGATCATGATGATACCGGCTGTCGCACCCGTCAGTGCTACGACGGAGCCGACGCCCAGATCAACATTCCCGGTCAGTACGCAGAGGAGCATACCGATCGCCAGTATAACAACATATCCGTTCTGCATGACAAGGTTATTGATATTCATCGGTGTCATATTTTTTCCGTCTGTTAATACGGCAAAAATTACATAAATTATAATAAGAGCAAGAAACATTCCATATTGCTTCATGTCAAGGTTTACTACTTTTTTCCTATTCATCTCCATCATCCTTTCTATTATGAGCCATAATACATTGCATAATCCGTTCCTGTGATACTTCCTCCTTCATTAACTCTCCGGCAATTTCACCTTCGTTGATGACATAGATCCTGTCACATGTCCCGATGATTTCCGGCATTTCGGAGGAAATAACGATTACCGCTTTCCCTGATTTTGCAAGCTCGTTGATAACGCAGTAGATCTCATATTTTGCACCTACGTCGATACCACGGGTAGGCTCATCCAGAATCAGTACATCCGGCTGCGTCAGCATCCATTTTGCAAGAACTACCTTCTGCTGATTACCGCCGGACAACGATCCGACAACCTGATTGATGGAATTAGCCTTTACATTAATTTTCTTTTTGTATTCTTCTGAGGCCACGATCTCATCATTTCCGTTAATGACACCATTTTTGGAAAAGAACCTCGGGCGGGCAGCCAGAGTCATATTTTCCTTAATATCATTGATCAAAATCAATCCATAGGTCTTTCGATCCTCAGATACATAAGAAAGCTTGTTGTCGATCGCATCCTTAACCGTTTTTAAGGTGACCTCCTGCCCATTAATTTTAATTGTTCCTGAAATTTTTTGTCCATAGCTATGACCGAAAATGCTCATGGCAAGCTCGGTTCTTCCGGCCCCCATCAGCCCTGCAAGACCGACCACTTCACCGGCTTTTACATTTAGATTAATGTTTTTAAGCATCTGACGTTCCGCATCATCCGGATGGTATACGTTCCAGTCCTTTATCTCAAAAATGATATCTCCGATTGTCACGCCTTCGCGCACCGGATATCGGTTTGTCAATTCACGTCCTACCATAGCCTTTATGAAACGATCTTCGGAATATTCATCAACACCCTTAATCAACGTCTCAATTGTTTTACCGTCACGGATAATCGTAACCGCATCGGATACATAATTGATCTCATTCAGTTTATGGGAAATAATAATACAGGTGATCCCTTGTCTTTTCAGCTCCAGCATGATATTCAAAAGTTTTTTGCTCTCTTCATCATTCAGAGCCGCTGTGGGCTCATCTAAAATCAAAAGCTCAACTTTTTTTGCCATTGCCTTTGCAATTTCTATCAGCTGTTGTTTTCCAACACCCAGTGAGTTGACAGGAGCGTTGACATCCTCATGTTCCAGACCCACCTTTTCCAACATTTCCTGAGCATGTTTTCTCGTTTTCGTCCAGTCAATCACTCCTCTTGCAGAGGTTTGTTCGTTTCCTAAAAATACATTTTCTGCAACAGACAGCAATGGGCTAAGCGCCAGCTCCTGATGAATAATAACGATTCCCTTTGCTTCACTGTCTCTCAGACTGTGAAAGCTGCAGGTTTCACCCTTATATGCAATCTCCCCCGAATAAGTACCATGGGGATATACACCGGATAAAACATTCATCAGGGTCGATTTCCCCGCTCCGTTTTCCCCACATAACGCATGAATTTCGCCGCGTTTTACCTGAAGATTTACATCGTTCAACGCTTTGACCCCTGAAAATTCCTTCGTGATATGGTTCATTTCCAAGATGTAATCCGACATCTTCTCAGCTCCTTTTCTCATATTCTAAAGCAAACAGGGTGGCAGCAAGCCTGCCGCCACCCCTACTTTCTTTACTTTGATTCTGTTATCAGCCCGATTACTCAGCTAACTGTGCTTCTGTATAGTATCCGCCGTCAACAATGATTTCTTTGTAATTACTCTGGTCAACAGCTACCGGTGTGCAAAGGTAAGAAGGAACCGTAATCTTACCATTGTTGTACTGCTCGGTATCATTAATCTCAGGTTCTGCACCTTCCAAAACTGCCTGAACCATCGTTACGCACTTATCAGCAAGGAGACGTGTATCTTTGTAGATAGACATTGTCTGGGAGCCGCTGATGATGTTCTTTGTTGCCATAAGCTCTGCATCCTGTCCTGTGATTAACGGCCAGTCAACACCAACCTTATATCCGGCGCCCTCAAGAGCTGCCTTACATCCATATGCAAAGCCATCAAATGCTGTTGCACAGATATCCAGCTTCTTGTCGGCATAGAAACCTGTCAGATAATTCTCGCAACTCTGCTGAGCTGTTTCCTGAGACCATCTTAAGATACAGGTATCATCAAAGGAGGTTCTTCCGGATTCACAAACAAGTACGCCATTGTCGAGGTACGGCTGAAGTACTTCCATCAAACCGTTGTATAACATCACTGCATTGTTATCATCAGGAGATCCCATGAAGAACTCGATCGTATAGGATTTTCCGTCTGCTTCTGCATTGGCAAGATCTTTTGATTCTTCTATGTACTTACCGATTGCTGTGCCGACACCTTTATTATCAAAGGTTGCATAATAGGAAACAGCATCTGTATCCATTAATAAACGATCATATGCAATAATCGGAATACCGGCTTCCTTAGCCTGCGCTTCTACATTCACGAGTGCGGAAGAGTCGATGGCTGCGATGACAAGGCAGTTAGCACCGCTTGCAATCATGTTCTCAATCTGGGAAACCTGAGCCTGAACATCATCCTCTGCATACTGAAGGTCTACTTCATATCCGAGTGCTTCTAATTTTTCCTTCATGTTGGCACCGTCATTGATCCATCTTTCCGATGACTGTGTAGGCATTGCTACTGCAACTTTATTTCCGCCTGAAGCTGCCGGTGCTTCTGCTGCTTCATCTGCTGCCGCTTCTTCTGCCGGAGCAGCTTCTTCCGCTGCTGCAGGTTCCTCTGCCGTTGCCTCTGTCGCTGCAGGTGCTGCTGCGCTGCCGCAGCCGACAAGCAGGCTTGCTACCATTGTTACACTGAGTAACGCGCTTAACAATTTCTTCTTCATACTAAAATATCCTCCTTCATGATCAGCGGTATATCCGCCTTCCTTAACTACAGACAAATTATAGCAATCCGAATAGTTAAAATACATACAAAATTCTATTGTCTACCATGGAAATTCTGCACAGGGGATTTTTTTTATCAACTCTTTTTCTGCTTTTGCAAACATAAAAAAACCTGTCATGCAGACAGGCTTTTATTCATTATAATCATATCAAATTTTAAAGACTAATTTCGTCTATCCTTTTCAGCTCTTCCTTCGAAAATTTTGTTTGAGAAACAATGCCGATGTTTTCTGTGATCTGCTCCGGTCTGGACGCACCGATCAATACTGAACAGACTTCATCATCCTTGAGGATCCACGACAATGCCATCTGTGCCAGCGTCTGTCCTCTCTGAGCCGCCAGTTCATTCAGCGCCTCAATTTGAGAAAGCCGTTCCTTCGTTAATGCAGCTTCCTTTAAAAAACGGCCGTCTTTTGCGATTCTGCTGTCGGTTGGAATCCCATGCAGATACTTGTCCGTCAAAAGTCCCTGTGCCAGCGGACTGAACGCAATAATACCGACACCCGCCTCCTTGCAGTAAGCTTTCACACCATCCTCCTCAATCGTCCGGTTAAAAATAGAATAACTCCTTTGATTTACAATAAACGGACAATGCAACTCCCGTAAAAGCTTCGCGGCCGCTTCCGTGTGCTCCTTGTCATAATTGGAGATTCCCGCATACAGCGCCTTACCGCTGTGCACGATGCCTGCCAGCGCCTCCATCGTTTCCTCAAGCGGAGTTTCCGGATCCATTCTGTGATGATAAAAAATATCGACATAATTCAGCTGCAATCGTTTTAAGCTTTGATCAAGACTGGCCGTCAAATATTTCTTGCTTCCCCAGTCCCCATAAGGCCCCGGCCACATGTCATACCCGGCCTTCGTTGTAATGACAAGCTCGTCCCGATAAGGCTTAAAATCCTCACTCAGAATCCTCCCTGCATTTTCCTCCGCACTACCATACACCGGTCCATAGTTATTAGCCAGATCAAACTGTGTAATACCTGCATCAAATGCCGTTCTGCACATTGCCCGCATCGTATCATAATTGTCTCTGCTCCCAAAATTATGCCAAAACCCAAGCGACACTGCCGGAAACTTTAAGCCGCTCCTCCCCACACGGTTATAAATCATTTTTTCATATCTGCTGTCATTTGCCGTATACACCTTTGCCATAATATTTGCTCCTTTTCTTTGTATTTTTTTCTATTGAATTTCCAGTTTGTTATCCATATCCTCTTTCGTAAAGCTCAATTCCCCCAGCAGCACGCTGTTCTCTTCCATTTTTTTCTGAAACTTCTCTGCCTTTTTCGTATTTCCCATTTCCTGATATGCATGGTATAAAGAGGCCGCTTCAAAATAACCGGCAACGGCATACAACTCTCTGTCCGTTTGTGAGTCGTCCTGATTAGAATATTTTTTACCATTTACGGAACATACCAGATTTCCATACTCGCCGTTCTTTACATGATAAAGCATTATTTCTTCGGTGGGTACATATCTTTCAAATTTAATGATAAGTCCGCTTGCTGTTGCAAAAACATTTATAACTAATAATACTGCCAGCACGATCAGCAAAACATTCAAAATCTGTGATCTATCACTCTTCATAAACCTTGACTCCTTCCTCTATCAAAAGCTGCCTTTTTGCAGGAGATAAATCGGCAAACTGATTTAAATCCTCCCTGCTGATGTTGCAATAAGTATGCAGCATTGCATAAACCTGATCCAATGCATTCTGCATAGCCTCTACATGTACCTTTGCGTATTCGGACTCTTCATCATATTCCTTCTTTTCCATGGAGGAATAAATACTATTTAAATCCTGATTAATCATGGCCGCATACTCTTGTGAGGATTGATACGCATTCTTTTCCACAGTCAATTTCATAATGTTGGTGTAGATATTACTATAATACATACTGACTGATCTAATTTTGTTATATTCATCTAAGGAATCTACTCCATAAAGACTATGATTATCATAGTAGTAGGTAAAGCCTATATAATCTTCCTTTTGTTCCAGTTCGGACAATTTTTCCCGATGCTCAGCAGCATGAAAATTCGCCTGGTATTTTATAATAAAATTACTAATATCCCAAGAGTTCAAGAGAATAACTAAAATAAGCAAGTTAAGCGTGACCAGAATAGCAATTGCTGTTGTTTTTACCGTCACCTTGGTAAAACGTCCTGTTTTTTCATACACATCCGCTTTCGTTCTCTCAAACCTATTCCTGTAACTCC
This sequence comes from Bacillota bacterium, assembly GCA_023402845.1. Taxonomy (GTDB): domain Bacteria; phylum Bacillota; class Clostridia; order Lachnospirales; family Lachnospiraceae; genus JAEYFP01. The sequence goes on along the minus strand of JAEYFP010000054.1, from coordinate 31,132 downwards.
GCATATCCGCCCGATGCTTCTTATAATAAGGATTCTCAATTCCGCAATATCTGCACTTCACATCCTCTATTGACAGATCGGATCCGCAGTACTTACATTTCATCTTGCATTTTCCCCTCTTTCATTCTATTTTCTCAATATATTCACAGCACTTATTATAATCTACATAACCATCCTCCGATACGGCTTGATATAGATCTCCTATTTGCTGCTCATCCAATCCGAGACCCTCAGATAATAATTGTTTTGCAGACTTTCCATAGTCCTCAATTAAAAGCCTTTCTTCATCGGTAAATTCTTTATAACTGTCCCGATAAGTTCCTTCATGAATCAAACAGAGGCTGTCATAAGATGCAAATTCTTTATCCGCTTTTGACAGCTTGCCGCCGTTTTGAATGGACTCCAAATAAAACAGCACCGATTCATATTGTCCGTATGACACTATAAAATTATAATGCTTCCATCCGTAGAGCGAATACTCTTCCTCATTTGAAAACAATTCCTGAATTTTATCATATTCCCCTTCCTCATACCACATATCCAGCTTTGGATAGGTTTCCTGTTCCCATAATAATTGTTCCTTACTATAGGTAATTGAGGAATGTTTATTAAAATACCAATAGGCCAAGATGATAATTGCCAGTATGACTGCTGCCCATAGAACAGGCTTATAAATTTTGCGGCTCGTTGTCTTAATTTCTTCTTTATAGGCATTCTCAGGAATCTTCGCAATATTCTCAAGATCCTGGCGGATATCTTCCAAATGCCCCATATACTCTTGTTCTGCACCAATTTCATTGACTGTCCCGCAATAAGGACAGTTTGCAGTCTGATAGGAATAGTTGGCCCCGCAATTCGTACATTGCTTTTTTCTTTCTGGTATGAAACTCATAACCGATCTTACCCTTTCCCCAATATACACTTTCTAAAATTGTACTACTTCCATTATAGTATTGAAATAAATTTCACTCAAGAAAAACATTTATGCAGCTGCGCAGCTACTTTTATGTAATCGAAGTATTTTCCGATTACAGTATCAAAAAAGCAACCGTTCAGGCTGCTTTTTAATAACATCTATCTTTCTATAAGCTTTTTACAAAACGCATAAAATAACCTCTTCCTTCTTCCGTACATTTGAATACACCGGCATCCTCTAAAACCTTTATAAAGACCCTCCCTGTTTCTTCTTTTAAAACGTCCATAATATTGTCCTTTGTGAGAGTTCCTTTGTATTTAGGAATAAATTCCTCTGCCCAATCAGCATGCTTTTCCAGTGTTTCATTCAAACGGATATCCCTGCCTTCCAAAATAGATACCGCAAGCTCTTCCAGTTCCTCCTTTAAGCGAGAGGGCAGAATGGCAAGTCCCATGACCTCAATGCCGCCGATATTTTCCTTCTTAATATGATGGTAGGCGCCCCGCGGATGGTAAACTCCCAGCGGACACTCAGGCGTCGTGATGTTGTTGCGCAGCGTCAGATCTAATTCGTAGAATTCTCCTATTCTTCTTGCTACCGGCGTAATCGTATTATGCGGCACGCCGTCTGTCTCCGCAAAAATGAAGGCTTCCTCATCCGTATAGTTACGCCATACAGTCAATATATGATCCGCCAGCGCTACAAGCCGCTTCTGATCTTTGTTACGAATACGAATCGCAGACAACGGCCAATGCAGAATCCCTGCCTGTGTATCCTCATAACCCGGAATGACAATTTCTTTCTCCACTTTTGCACGAGCCATAGGAAACTCAAAATTTCCTCCCTGAAAATGCTCGTGGCTTAAAATAGAACCGCCGACAATCGGCAGATCCGCATTGGTGCAGACCATATAATGCGGAAACTGACGCAGAAAGTCAAACAGCTTTTCAAACACCTCCCGATTGATCGACATGGGTACATGCTCCGTGTTCAACACAATACAATGCTCATTATAATAAACATACGGAGAATACTGAAAGCCCCATTTTTGACCGCAAATTGTAATCGGAATAATCCGGTGGTTTTCTCTGGCCGGATGATTGATTCTACCGGCATAGCCTTCATTTTCCATGCAAAGCAGGCATTTTGGATAGCCGGACTGCTTTGCGTTTTTCGCCGCTGCAATTGCTTTCGGATCTTTTTCCGGCTTAGATAAGTTGATTGTCATATCAATCGGGCCGTATTCACTGTCCGTCGTCCATTTGATATCCTTTGCAATCCGGTATGTCCTGATATAATCCGAAGCCTTTGACAAATGATAATAATAATCGGTCGCTTCCTTTGGAGAATGCTCATATTTTTCATGAAATGTGCGGATAACCTCGGCCGGGCGCGGACAGAAACAGTTCATGACCTTTGTGTCAAACAAGTCCCGGTATACCACTCCGTTTTCCTCGATCAGCCCGTTGTCATATGCATAGTCACAGATCTCCTTAAGAAGCTGCTCCAGATTTCCTGCAAGCTCCGCCGTTTTTTCCTTATCCGCCGGCTCTTCATACTCGTCCAGCTTTAACAGCTCCAGCAGAAGATTAACGGAATAAATCCGCTCCTCTTCCCCGATTAACCCTTGTTCTACCGCGTATTCCACCAAAGAGGCGATGCTTTGTTCAATCATCTTTTCTTTTCTCTCACTTTCTACTTATCGTAACCGTTTGGATGCGACGAATGCCATTTCCATGCAGAAGTAATAATTGTTTCAAGATCTGCGTACTGCGGCCTCCATCCAAGAGTTTGCTGTGCCTTTTCGCTGGAAGCAATCAAAAATGCTGGATCTCCTGCTCTTCGCGGCTCAACAACTGCTTTGATCGGATCATTTGTCACCTTTCTCGCTGTTTCTATGACTTCCTTTACTGTGAATCCGATTCCGTTTCCAAGATTAAAGACATCACTTTCTTTTCCTCTTAATAAATATTTTACCGCAAGGATATGTGCCTGTGCAAGATCTGTCACATGGATATAGTCCCTGACGCAAGTCCCATCCTTTGTTGAATAGTTATCTCCAAAAATGCTGATATGCTCTCTCTGTCCGTTTGGCACCTGTAAAATCAGCGGAATCAGATGGCTTTCCGGATTATGCGCCTCTCCGATTACTCCGCTCTCATGGGCGCCGCAGGCATTGAAATAGCGGAGCGATACATACCTCAGACCGTGTGCTTTTCCTACCCAATGAAACATCTTTTCCATTGACAGCTTTGTCTCGCCATAGGTATTTGTCGGCAGCGTTCTGTCTCCTTCAAGAATCGGCAGATTTTCCGGTTCTCCGTAAGTTGCGGCTGTCGAAGAAAATACAACCTTATCGATTCGATGTGCCACAAGTGCACCTAATAATACCATTGTACCATATAAATTATTTTCATAATACTTCAGCGGATCAGTCATGCTCTCCCCGACAAGGGAACTTGCCGCAAAGTGGATAACAGCGTCAATATTTCCTTCCTTTTTAAACACGCTGTCAAGAAACGCCCTGTCCCGGATATCTCCTTTATAAAATGACGCGCTTGGATGGACAGCCGCTTCATAACCCGTCAGCAGGTTATCAATAATCACGACCTCCTCGCCCGCCTCAATCAACGCATATACCGTATGGGAGCCGATATAACCGGCACCGCCTAATACTAAAACCTTCATATTATTTTTCCTTTCCTTACAGCACCTTCATGCCGCCGTATTTTCTTACCTTTAATACATGACAGCTTCCCTCACCAAAAAAGTATTCTATTTTTTCCTTGTATTCCGCTACCATATCATCTGCCACAAAAGCCTGTATCGTACCAGCAAAACCACCGCCGTGCACCCTGCAGGCACCCTTGTTTCCCAAAATCCTCTCGCTGAGTGAAAGGCCCAGAGAAACGCTTTGGTTCTGTACATCACAGTTTGCAAATACATTCTGAAGATATTTATAGGAGCTGTCACCGGACTCGGTAATCAGGCGCTTAAATTCATTAAAATCACCATTTTGCAAAGCCGCTACTTCTTCGCTTACCCGCCTGTGATCCCCAAAAAAGTGAATGGCACGCAGCACACCGCGGTCTCCCGTCTTTTCTCTGATCATCGGAAGTTCTCTGTAAAACTGTTCCTCTTCCACTTCTCTTAAATACTCACAGCCAAAATATTCCGCGACCTTTTTCATCTCCTGCGGAACAAACGCATACTCCGCCGTCAGATCCGCATGATTTCCCTTGGTATCTACAATGCACAGACTGTGCGCAAATTTATCAAAGTCCACATCCACTTTCTTTACTATCGGATTTTTCGTATCCGCAAAATCAATATTGACAAGACTTCCGACTGAGGATGCCATCTGATCCATAAGACCGCACGGTTTTTCGAAATAAACATTTTCCGCATACTGGCTGATCTGAGCGATCAGGATCGGACTGACTTCCATATGATTATATAAACCGGAAATGATCGTTCCGACCGCCACCTCAAAAGCCGCCGAGGAAGAAAGTCCCGCTCCCATCAGTACGTCGCTCGTCATATAAGCACAAAAACCGCCGAGTTGATAGCCTTCCTCCCGCAGCTTATAGGCCACGCCTCTGATCAGTGCTTCACTCGTACCGGCCTCCTCCGCTTTTTTGCCAAGGTCGCTTAACGCAATCGGCTCAATAGAAAAGCTGTCGGATACAATTTTGATCTGTCCATCCTCAGTTTTAGCCGCGATGGCGATCGCATCCAGATTGATGCCTGCCGCGAGCACCTGTCCGTGCTGATGATCCGTATGATTGCCGCCAACCTCGCTTCTGCCCGGCGCACTGTAGATTTCCACCTCCTGCTCTCCATACAGTTCTTCAAATTTCTCAATTGCCTTTAAATAACGCGTCGTCTGATAGTCAAGCACCGCTTCATCCACATAAATTTCCTTTAGCAGCTCCTGATATTTCTTTTCCTGCAATTCTTTTTTTAAGCATCCCGTTGCCTTCATAATTCGCCTCCTTGTTTTTTAGTTTGATAAACATTATTTTTATATTTACTAAACATTTATGATTTTACTTGCGTTTTTTAGTAAATTGTGTATAATTAATTATATACCCATTTATATTCATTTTGTCAATACGTTTCTTGCAAATTTGCAAGATTTTCAACAAAAAAGTAAGCAGAATTTTAAAAATAAATTGCCCACAATTTAGTAAACAACAAGTAAACAAAGGAGACCCCTCTTATGGCGACGATCAGAGAAATTGCAGCAAAGGCACAGGTATCTCCTGCCGCTGTATCCAGAATCCTTAATAATGACCCTTCTCTCAATGTTACGGTTGCTACCAGGCAGCGTGTTTTTGATATTGCGGCAGAGCTTGGATATGAAAAGAAGGAGCGTGGCAAAAAAAATTCCGCCGCACTGACTTATGGGATTTTACAATGGTATTCCCCGAAGCAGGAGCTGGATGATCCTTATTATTTATCCATTCGCCTCGGCGTAGAAAATTACTGCACGGAAAACCACATCAACGTGATCCGTGCCTTTCGCTCGGACTCCGATCATATGGCATCTCTTTCCGGAGCGGATGGTCTGATTTGTATCGGGAAATTCGACAATGAGGAAATCGAAACTTTTAAAAAGCTGACACCCTGTTTTATCCTTGTAGATATGCATACGGCACGGGTGGAATACAATTCTATTTCTCTTGATTTTGAAAATGCGGTAAGGGACGTGATGAATTATCTGTACGAACTAGGACACCGAACGATTGGCTATCTGGGCGGCAGGGAATATTTAAAGGGGCATACTGTTTACCCGGATATGCGCCGTCAGGTTTTCCAGTCCTTCTGCGAAGTACACGGCATCACCTATCAACCCTATCTGCTTGAGGATACCTATACCTCCGACGCAGGCTACCATATGATGACCTCCCTCATTCAGGAAAAAAAAGTTCCTTCCGCTATTTTTGCCGCCAGTGACAGCATCGCTATCGGCGCCATGCGTGCGCTCGCTGAAAACGGTTACCGAATTCCGAAAGACGTATCCATCGTCGGCTTTGATGATATCAGCAGCGCGGCCTACACGACGCCGCCCCTGACAACCGTCCATGCTCCTTCTTACGAAATGGGCGCTTATGCGGCCGCTTTTCTGACGACGCAATACCCCTTATTCAAACAATACAAAACCCCCCTTCACATGACACTTCCATGTCAGCTTGTGAAGAGGGGCTCGTGCTAAGTTATTTTAGTTATTGCGCAGCGGTCAGGTAACTTGTTACAGCATATACGGTCTGGCCATTGTAATTAATCCGTGACCAGCCCTTACTGCTTGTGCCGGTGCGCTGCAGCGTTTCTCCATTAGAGACGGTTGCAACCACGGTATCTGCGCTTTCCGTACTCGGTACCGTTCTTAGGTTTGTCTGAATTTTCGGCGTCACCGTATCACTTACAGCCGCAAAACTCATACCTGCTTCCGGACTTTCTGCCGTCGGGGTATTTGCAGTCTTATAATTCATATCCGTCGTCAAATACTGCGTTACGGCATATACGGTCTGTCCGTTGTAGAGCAGTCTGGACCAACCACCTGCCGAGGTTCCTGTTCTCGTCAACGCTTCTCCGTAGGAGACTGTCCCTACAATATTATCACCGGAAGACATGTCCGCATTGCTTCTTAGATTCACGTTATCCTTAGGGGTCACCGAATCATTGACAGGCGTATAACCGTCCGCATCCACACTGCTTTCTGAAGAGGCTCCCGATGATGCCGAGGCGGTCTGGGCAGATGCTGCACTGTAGCTCAAATCTGCAGTCAGATAACTTGAAACCGCATATAGCTTCTGCCCATTATAAAGGACTCTGGCCCAGCCGTTATTCCCGATTCCTGTTCTTGTCGCGGTTTCCCCGTTTTTCAGCTTAACAACAATCGTACTGTCATCCGCTGAGCTTGGCACCGTACGAAGATTCGTCTCAGTCTTTGCTGTCACAGTTTCATTGACCTCCGTAAATACAATGCCCACCTCAGGATTTGCCTCTACGATTTCCACCGGCGTTGTTGTATCCTTCGGCTCCGCCGCCTGACTATATCCAAAATATGCCACATTGATATCTGTTCCCTTCGGAACCCCGGCGATCGTGCCGTTGCTCGTATACTGCCACATCGCATGGCTGCCCGTATAGCTTGAGCTTGCCGTCTGCGGATAAGGCACATCCGGGTATTGAGACACCCAAATTTTGTATTTTGCAGCAAGCTGGTCAGTTTCCCAGTCCGTGTTATCTGTCATCTCATTTTTAGACGCATAAAACATCGGCGTATATCCCTTTGCCTGCACATAATCGAGAAAGGCCATCGCGATGCTGCTTCTCTGTTCTTTTGTCAGAGAATATTGCCGGCTCGTCGCTGTTTTAAAATTCTCACAGTTATACGCGACAGGGTAAGTAATCGGATACTGAGCGATAAAGCTGGTGACCCATGCCGCTTCCTCCGCCGCTTCCTCTGCAGTGATTGCCGTAGAGTAAAAGTAAGCACCAAGCTTGATACCGGCTGCCTGCGCCTGCTGAAGATTGTATTTCGCACAGGGATCCTCATAAATCACGCCCGTCGATTCCGCACGATAACCGACTCGGATAACCGCGAATTCGATCCCCGAAGCCGCCACCTGCTGCCAATCGATCGTTCCCTGCCATTTGGCAACATCGATACCGAGAGTGATACCGCTCGTCTCATACTCATTTTTCAACACCGTAATCTCTACCTTGGCACCGCTGCTCTCTCCGTCTGTATTTTCTTCAGCCTGCGGATCATCGGCATCGTCCATTTCCGCCACATCCGCCGCAACCGGATTTTCAACTTCAATGACAGGCGTTTCTATTGTATTATCTGAAGCCGTATCAGTCGTGATTTCCGGCTCCACGCTGATAGCCGGAGCCTCTTCCTCCTTCTTGCCACATCCGTATAGGCTGATAACCATAGCGGCAATTAACAGCAGTGTCGTTTTCTTTATAACATCATATAAAAAACTGCCCTTTTTCATTTTATGTGTCTTCCCTTCTCATCTCAAATCCATCTTCTTAAAAAGCCCTCTTATAAAGCTGACAGTCAGAGTATACCCCTTTTTTTTGTAAAAATCTATATTTCTTGATCTTCTTGTTATAAAATTAAAAAAATCTTAAGCATAAAACCATTTCCTGCTAAATTGCGGAGCCGTCCCAACCTGCCATTTGCATAAAATTCTGTTTCGCGGTATGATTAGAAATAAAAAACAAAGAAAGAGGAATTTTTATGGTACATGAGATCTATCCCCAAAAATTCGATCCTGCATTTTCTGAAACGCATGCGAAAATTTCTCATTATGCACTCGCCTATGCGGATGATCATATTTTTGTAAAGCTGGAAAATGGGCATGTCATGCTGCCCAAATTTTCTGATATGCAAGAGCTTTATCCAGATGATTATGAGAAACTTCTGGAACAGGCCTACTATTTATTTTCCATCGACGAACATCCCTATTTTCTCGTTAATCCTCCGCAGGAAAAGACAAAACAATTTTCTGTTTATGAAGCACTCCCCGATCAATCAGGCAGATTATCCAACCATGCAGAACCGCAGTTTTTCTTTTTTAATATCTTCAAATTCCGGGAGTTAAATCCTCTCCCTATGGTATTTGCCGGTGCGACAGGCTTACAGATCGCACGTTGGAAGGCTTCCCGCAGTTATTGCGGAAGATGCGGCGCAAAAATGATTTCTTCCAAAAAAGAACGTGCAATTGTTTGTCCTGTTTGCGGCCAACTGGAATATCCCAAAATCGCACCCGCCATTATTGTCGCAGTTAAAAATGGGGATAAGCTTTTGCTCGTACGGAATAATTACGGTCCTTATCAGAATCTAGGTCTGGTTGCAGGCTTTGTAGAGATCGGAGAGTCATTCGAAGATACAATCCACCGCGAGGTCAAGGAGGAGGTTGGTCTGAAGGTGACAAATATCAAATATTATAAAAGCCAGCCATGGGCCTTTTCCGATACGGAAATGATAGGCTTCACAGCTGACTTATGTGGGGATGATACAATTATTCTTCAAGAGAGCGAACTTTCTGAAGGAGGTTGGTACTCCCGCGAGGAAATACCTGAAATTCCGTACCGTTTAAGCGTCGGCTCGGAAATGATCCGGCTATTCAAAACAGGCCTGCTTTAGTTTTCATTATAGCTCTTCGCAGTTGCAACCAGTTCATCGATCACCTGCTGGGGAATGTGCTCCGCCTTCATATATGCATATGCCATTCTCTGGATGCCATCATTTGTTTTATAAAGAACCTCAAAACCGATCCTCTGCTCTAACGGGTTAAGCGCTATATTGGACCAGCTATAGTTTGAATTGATCAAATCTTTGCAAAGTTGTTTAATTATGGCCTGGTCCTCCGGGTTGGAATTTACATAAAGCTTTCCTTCAGAATATTGATCCTCCATTCCCAGTACATCAGCCAAATATCCACTGTCCGTCACCCGGATGCTTTCCAAATCATCCGGATTGATGGTGCTTGTCATATTCTCAATCTTAACTCCCATTTTCTGCATAGCTGCAATGGTATCCGTAAAGGAGGGATAAATATAATACCCGGAAAGCCCATCCTCATAATCAGGCAATTGGTATACAGGATTTAATCTGGCAATCGGCACTTCTGTCTCCAACGTCTTTGCAGACAGTTTCATTAAATCTTTTTCATAGACCATGAAAAAGCTTTGCATATCGCCTCCGTTTAAGGAAAGCTGCTTAACTCCCCAAACATCATATACTTCCACGCGCTTAAATGCGTTTTGTTCGATCATCGGCAAGATGCTGAAAGAAGCCTGTTTGTATTCGTTACTATCATAAATCTCTGCAAGAGCGGTTTTTGCGCTTTCCACATCTACCGCATAGCTCCTGTATACTGTTCTCCCGCTGTTTAATGTATAGCGAATCAGATAGGTCAGCGGCGTTACTGTATCAGACTCCCCATCCATGCCAACTTCAGCTGCCTTTGCCCTTCCTACCGGAATATATTCGTTTGAGTCCTGTCCCCGCAGTACATCCAATTGCTCTACGCCAAGCTTACCCAGTGCATAAATTGCACCGATCTTGTCAAACGATACCTTTTTTAGCTGATTGTTATAGCGATCCACATATTTGCCGTTTACAACTCCATTTTCTATATTATCAAACAAAAAGGATGACATGTCGGTATCCACATTCGAAAATACAACCGAGGCACTCTTGATCTGATCCTCCTGCGGCAGGTAGGTGTCATAGCCAAGCAGATCCTGCCGGTAAATAATACCGACGAATGCGGTAATGAGAAGGCAAGCCGCAAGTTGTATCTTATGATCAAAAAATGCTTTAAAGTCAAACCGATAAATAATTTCCATCAGACAGTGACACACAACACCCGCCAAAATCAGTCCGAACCAGAACCAGTTGCTCCTTGGGTCCGCATGTACACTGTCAAACATGATGCTGCCGCACATCGCAACAAGAATAACAATAAAAATGCGGATGACTGATTCTGTCTTCTTAAATGCAATCGCTTTTCCCGCTGCCTCAGAAGGACGCCTTTTATACAGGAGCAGCGCTGCCGCGAGCAATACCGCCGCGATCAGCAGTGTTGCGAGTAGATGACCTATCTGAGTGCCTGCCGTCACATTGGAATAACTGGAGCAGCTGTTTACAAAAAACATATAGGAAGCGACCGGTGAAATAAACGGCACGGTTTTCCAGGCTGCTCCTTCCGTATATGAGTAGTCGAGATAGGTAGAAAAATAGGTTGTGGAATACCACCATAAAACTTGGCTGGCAATCAATCCATAAAACAGAAACACACCCGTCGCCGCCATGGAAACAAGCAGATTGCCTGTCAGCATGACTGCGATAATTGTCACATGATAAATCAGCAGAAAATGAAGGATATTCCCTATAATGGTATGTAAATAAATCAGGGCAGCTTCCTCTGTAAAAAATCCCTTTCCCGCCGCTACCGCAATTACCGTCACGATTTGTATAAAATAGACGCTTACATAGATAATAATTCCACCTATATATGACACAAAAAACAATTTCTCCCGTTTTACAGGAATACTATGATACAAATCTATTTTCTTTTTGGAAAACAAATATGCATAACCCGTCAAAGCAAGCACAACTGCAATACCGGTTGTAAAAATCATATCACTGAACATGGAGGGACGAAGCGAATCAATCATCGCCATGATCAGCTCCTCCGGAACAAACAGATAAGTTTCATAGCTTTCATATTGCAGCAAAACCGAAACAGGACCTAAAAGCAGCGCTGCAAGCAGAGCGGCCACAGCCACCCAGATCCTTCGTTTCATTTCATCCCTTAATAATTTAGAGAATAAGGCTCTTGATGTCATAGCCTGCCACCTCCGTTTCACTAATAAATATTTCCTCTAAGGAAAGAGGAAGGATTTCCGAAAAGATCGGATTCTTCCCGCGTATTGCCTGTTCAATTTCTTCCCGCTCCCCATGAAGCGTTATTGTATACAAAGAACCTCTCTGCTCGATTTTAAATGGGTTCATTTCATCCATAAAAGAAACCTGTGATTCTGTATCCCGAAATACGCATTGAAGCTTGTGGATATTGCATTTCAATTCCTCAAGATCCTTAGAAAAGAGGATCCCTCCCTTATGTAAAAGTCCCACATGATCACAAATATCCTCCAGCTCGCGCAGGTTATGTGAGGCGATAATGGGTGTCATACCGCGGTCTTCCATTTCCGCCGCAAAGATACTTTTTACTGCCTGGCGCATAACCGGATCAAGACCGTCGAATGTCTCATCGCAAAGCAGATATTTTGTATTCGCACAAATTCCAAGAATCACAGAAACCTGTTTTTTCATTCCTTTTGAAAATGTATTGATTTTACGGTTTTTATCAAGACCAAATTTTTCAATCAGCGTGTCAAACCGGTCTTTATCAAATTTCTCATAAACCGCCGCATAATAACTTTTCATTTCAGCCGGCGTCGCATTCGAAAAGAAAAACTGTTCATCAGAAATATAAAATATCTGCTTCTTAGCCTCCTCATTTTCATAAATGGACATACCGTCTATCAGAATTTCGCCGTCATCCGGCTTCAAAACTCCGCACAGCATTCTTAAAAATGTGCTCTTTCCCGCGCCGTTCGTGCCAATCAAGCCAAACACGGCGCGATCCTGAATTTTAGCGGAAACATGATCGATCGCTTTAATTTTGTCAAAGCTTTTTGTGATTTCTACTGCTTCAATCATTTATTTTCTCCTCCCCTATAGCAATCCGCCACGATGGTTTCTACTTCACCCCGATCGACACCAAGCTGGGCAGCCGCCAGAACGGAATTCTTTACTTTTTTCATCGTTTCTTTTTTTTCTTCCTGCATCCAGACCTCACTGTCGCTGACAAAATTACCCCTGCCTTTTACCGTATAAATAAACCCATTCTTTTCAAGCTCCGCATAGGCACGCTGTATTGTATTCGGATTGATAGAAAGCTCCATTGCAAAACTTCTAACGGACGGCAGCTTCGCATCTGTACCCAATGCACCCTTGACAATCAGATTCTGTATATTTCCCACAACCTGCTCATAAATAGGTCTTTTATCCTGATAATCAATATAAAACATAGCCTCTCCTTTCTACTACAATTTTATATGTTGTTAAGTGTATTAATATTCCTAATACACTTAATATACAAAACCACCCGCCATTTGTCAACTAATTTATCTTATGAATTTGATCAATTTTCCAATCACTCTTACGGCAAAATAGTCTGAAAGCACAGCTTTTGTTCCGCGCGCGAAGCTGCGCATAAAATTTTATTATATAGGAAATTCGGAACAATTTCCTATATAATAAAAACAGCCGGATTGAAAATCCGACTGCTTCTCTTTTCTTTTTAATCCGTGCGTCCGGCTTTGAATGCCTTTCTACACACGTTACCTTTGCAGCCAACTCAACCCAGGCACCCTCACGGCACACAGAAGATTCCATTTAGTGCTGCTCCATTCCTGACCTGACACGGTTCATGGATTTCTGTTGCGTAAGACCCAGATATCAACGTCACTTTCAAAGGGCTGCTGCATAAATCAACACCCGGGGCCGGATATCACCCCTGCTATAGCGGATTGCAGGTACAGGGAGCCGCTGCTTCCCCGGCTGCACGGATTCTTAATTATACTGTTTTTTTCGGCTTTTGTCAAATTAGAAATCCACTTCCTCGCCATAATAAATACAGGTAAAGAGTTTTTCCATCGTTGCCGGATCAATCGGGCGCGGGTTGGAGCCTGTACATGCATCGCCGACTGCATTTTCTGCGATTGCTGAAATTTTTTCCTTAAACTCCTCTTCCTTAATTCCGAACTCCTTTAAAGTGTTGGGAATCTGCATCCGGTTGTTCAACTCGATTACTTTTGCGCATAAACCGTCTATTGCTTCTTCTATTGTTCCATTGATTCCGACAGACGCCGCAATTTCAGCATATCGCTTTGCTGCTTCCTCATTTTTTGCGTTATATTTAATAACATACGGCAGGTACATCGCGTTGGCAAGACCGTGTATAATATGTCCGGTAGAAAAAGCCGCGCCCGTCTTATGTGCCATGGAATGCACGATTCCCAAAAGCGCGTTTGAGAAAGCCATTCCCGCAAGGCACTGTCCATAATGCATCAGCTCCTTGGATTCCTTATCTCCGTCATAGCTCTTTATCAAATCACTGTTAACGATTTGAATTGCCTTGATCGCAAGCGGATCCGTAAAGGGGGAATGTAAAGTCGACACATAAGCCTCGATCGCATGCGTGAGTGAGTCCATACCGGTATAGGCAACGAGATTTTGCGGCATTGTCTCTGCAAGAACAGGATCGACAATTGCAATATCCGGTGTAATATTGAAATCAGCAAGCGGATATTTAATCCCCTTCGCATAATCTGTGATAACTGAAAAAGCGGTTACTTCGGTAGCGGTCCCGGATGTGGATGGAATCGCCGCAAACTTCGCTTTCGTCCGAAGCGCAGGAAAACTGAAAGGAGTAATAAGCTGTTCAAATGTCGTTTCCGGATATTCATAAAATGCCCACATCGCCTTGGCGGCATCTATCGGGGAACCGCCGCCCATTGAAACAATCCAGTCCGGCTCAAACTCTCTCATTGCCGCCGCACCCTTCATGACAGTCTCAACGGAAGGATCCGGTTCAACACCTTCAAATAAAAGCGTTTCCATGCCTGCTTCCTTCAAATAGCCAAGCGCTCTGTCCAAAAAGCCAAACCGTTTCATGGAACTGCCGCCCACAACTAAAATTGCCCGCTTTCCGGTTAAGGTTTTTAAAACCTCCAGGGAATCTCTTCCATAGTAGATATCTCTTGGTAATGTGAATCTGCTCATTTGCCGCTCCTCCTTTAAAATTAGAAAAATATTACTGTTGACAGTTAATTAAAGTATATCAAAAACAAAAAAATGCGCAATACTTTTTCACTGCGTTCAGCATTCTTCTTCTACCTTTTCTCGCTTGCTTCTGACCCGTAATTCGGCAAAAAAATCTGACAGCATCCTGCTGCATTCCTGCTCAAGCACACCGGACATCACTTCCGCCTGATGATTGAACTGCTCCATTTGTAAAATATTTAAAACCGAACCTGCACAGCCCGATTTGGGGCTCATACTCCCTATTACCACCCTGTCAATACGAGCCTGAACACACGCTCCGGCACACATCTGACATGGTTCCAGCGTCACATAGAGCGTACAGCCTTCCAGCCTCCAGTCACCCATCTTTTTGCTGGCTCTGTTGATCGCTGTTATTTCCGCATGGGAAAGCGTGTTTTTATCCGTATTCCGCCGATTATAACCGCGCCCTATGATTTTATCTTTATATACGATCACACAACCAATCGGCACCTCTCCGAGCTCATATGCTTTCTTCGCCTGCTTCAGGGCCTGATTCATATATTTTTCTTCCGCTGTCATTTTTATCATACTCCGTGTTCTCCGTTCCTTGAACTTAAGGGACGATTCGTCTATAATATATCATAAAGGAGTGATCTCATGCAAATACATGGCTTACAAAAAACAACGCTGCTTGATTATCCCGGAAAGGTGGCTGCTACCATTTTTTTTGGCGGCTGTAATTACCGCTGTCCCTTCTGTCATAACATGAATCTCGTCAGACATCCTGAAACCGAGCCTGCCATCTCGAAAGAGGAGGTCCTCGCTTTTTTAAAGTCACGCAGGAACATCCTGGATGGTGTCTGCATTACCGGGGGCGAACCGACCCTGCAGAAGGATCTGATTCCTTTTATCTATGAAATCAAAGAACTCGGTTATCTCGTAAAGCTCGATACAAACGGCACACATCCGCACATGTTGAAAGTTCTCGTAGAAAATCAGCTTATCGATTATGCCGCAATGGATATCAAATCTTCTCCAGGCACTTATGCCGCTGTATGCGGAGTGAAAAACCTCTCCTTTGCGCCGATACAGGAAAGCATTTCTTTTTTGATCGGCGGACGGCTGCCTTATGAATTCCGTACGACCGTTGTCTCAGAATATCATAATAAAGCTGTTTTTCACGAAATCGGCAAACTTATTTCCGGTGCCGAGTACTACTATCTGCAATCTTTTCAGGATTCTGAATTTGTAGAGAACCATACGCTCCACGCCTGCAGGAAGGAGGAGCTGCTTTATTTTCAGAAGCTGCTTTCCGCTTATGTCAAGTATGTTGAGCTACGCGGCATCAACTGAAGGTGAGGCTAGATCAGCTCCTTTGTATAGTATCCAAAGCTTCCCTGCGTCACTTCTCCGTTAAGCGCAGGAATAAATTTATCAAAACCAAACATTTTGGCCATCATCTCTTCTTTTTCATAATAGACACCCGGCACTCCTATTGAATAGACGTCTAAATCCAAATCCCTGCCCAGTATCAAATACTTGTAATTTTGATACCCGTGCAGCAGGAAGCTGTTATTGACAAGGGTGATATACTCCTTTTTGAAAAATTCTATTTCCCGTGGAGTAATACTTAGATATTCTTTATTTTCCACCTTTTCAAACGGATGCACCGATGGAAACAGTTCTTTGAGACGTGCAAAGATATCTTCGTTATCCGGTTCCCTCCGCCCCACCCTCTTTTCGGCATTTGTCCGTGTTTGACATTGTGTGGCTGTTTCCTGTGCCTCTGTTCTCATTTCAGTCTTTCTGATGCCCTGCTTTGGTCTTGCCATTTGATTAATTGCCGGTTCCGCTGGCCGCCTTTGCGTGTCTGTCACCGTTACATCCGAAACACTTGGGGATATCTCCAAAACATTTGGTGAACCCCCCTGTTCTGCCGAAACAACCCGCGGCTTCAGCAATACCTCCATTGCAGGATTCCTCTGGGCTGCCCTCGCAGCATCTGCAGTCCTTGCAGCATCTGCCGCCCTCGCAGCGTCTGCCGCCTTTGCAGCATTTGCCGCTCTTGGAGTGTCTGCCGCCTTCGCCGGTTCGGAAGGTACTTCAGTTAAAGGCGGCTTTGCCTTTACCGTATTATCGGATGCCTCAGCCGAAACTGCCTCAGTCCTTACCGGAGCTGCCGGTGCCCTTCCCTTATTTTCCGATACTTCTGAATATAAATAAGCGTCCAGATCAAGCGGCTTCGGAGAAAACCCCGCCGCACACCGTACATCACCAAACTCTACAAGAACACCGTCCGGAGAAATATTCTTCTCCTCCATTTGTTTACACAGCCCGCTATCAATAAAATACTTTCCCTCAGCGACCGCATTCTTCAAATATACCTTTCCAAGCCGGATCTTTTTTTTCTCAAATAAAATACTGCATTCGCCAACCATATCTTTTGTCAAATGCAGTCCTTTTATATTCAGTATCAGCTTTCCCTCTTCCTGACTCCGGTTCCACTTGATATAGCCGACATTTTTCCCCGCCGTATTTCCATGGTACTGAAATAAATAAACAACCTTCCTCTCATACATATCCATTCTCCCTGCATTCCTAAACTTGTCTTGTACTGCTCAGAACCTTCGCAGTTCCCATTTTTTAACTATATGCCGGAAAAAAAGAAAATATACGCCTGAAAAACTCAATCCTCCTGTGAAACATACCTCATATAATTGACAACCATTAACGCGATCTTAAATGTCAATGCATCGTCAAATACCCTGATATCAAGCCCTGTTGCCTTTTGTAATTTTTCAATACGATAGACAAGCGTATTCCTGTGAATATAGAGCTGTCTGGACGTTTCCGATACATTTAGACTATTCTCAAAAAATTTATTGACCGTCATCAGTATTTCGTCATCAATCTCATCCGGAATGTTATCTCCGAACACCTCTTTAATAAAAATCTGGCACAGATTAACCGGAAGCTGATAAATCAATCGCCCAATCCCAAGTGTATTATAAGCAATGATGGATTTTTCAATATAGAATATATTGCCGACATCCAATGCCATTTTGGCCTCTTTATAGGATTTAGAGACACCTTTAATCTCGTTCACAATCGTACCATAGGCAACGCGGACCGTCGTCATCGCTTCAGAATTCAGCATATCCACGAGCATCCTTGCTGTCTCATCAAGTGTTTCGTATGATTCGCTGTTATCCAGCGCCTTGATGACAATAATATGCTTTTCATCAACAGCGGTAACAAAATCACCTGTCTGTGTATAAAAAAGTTCTTTTACCATTTCAAGTGCATTGACATCTTTTTCTGACTTTGTTTCGATTACAAATACACAACGCGGCTGTACCGCCTCGATATGGAGCTTCTGTGCACGGTTGTAAATATCAACAAGCAACAGGTTGTCCAATAAAAGATTCTGAAAAAAGCTGTTTCTGTCCACCCGATCCTTGTATGCAATGATGAGGTTCTGTAATTGGCTGACAACAATTTTGCCAATCAGGAAAGTATCCTCACCGCCTTTTGCCACAAGCAGATAATTTGGCTGTTCATCCTCATATACTTTGAAAAGCAGCTCACCCTTTACCTCCTGTGTCTCTGCAGGAGACTGTAAAAAACTCAGTAGAACAGTTTTATCCGGCGCTTGCATCTGCTTTGTATAAGCAACAAGCCCGCCTAATGTATCCGCTACTAAAAATTCTATCTTAGAAATCGCACTGATTTCATCAATACAACTCTGAATTACCTGATTTGAAATCATTTAACACACCTCTTTCTGTCATGCTTTGTTTTTAAGTATAGCATGAATAGAAAGGATTATTCAACAAAGATTTCATAAGTTAATTACTCGATCAGTTATAGATAAACATACAAAAGGGAGATGCGCTGCATCTCCCTTTTGTATGTTTATGACTAGTTTGTAACTGTCTGCTCTGTTTCCTTATCAAATATATGGATCTTCTCAACGTCGATTGCAAACTTGCATGTATCGCCGGGTCTTGCCGTTGTACGAGGGTCAACTCTTGCGGTAATCGGGAACTCTTCCAGATCAAAGTATAAGTAAACTTCGGCACCAAGCAGCTCATATACTTTAATCGTAGACTCAAATACGCTGTGAGGAGAAGTCTCAATAAACATTTCAGAATCATAGACATCCTCAGGACGAACACCAAATGTAACCGTCTTGCCTGCATATCCGCCTTCAATCAGTTTCTTTGATTTTGCCGGAGGAAGCGGAATCGACTTTCCAGCTACCTTTAAGCTTGCAACATCTCCATTTACTTCAACAACCGCATCCAGGAAGTTCATCTGCGGGGATCCCATGAAGCCAGCTACGAAAAGATTACAAGGCTTATCATATAAGTTCTGCGGTGTGTCTACCTGCTGAACAACACCATCCTTCATAACTACGATTCTCGTACCAAGTGTCATAGCCTCTGTCTGGTCATGTGTAACATAGATGATCGTGGTTCCCAGTCTCTGATGAAGCTTGGCAATCTCGATACGCATCTGCACACGAAGCTTTGCATCCAGATTTGAAAGCGGCTCATCCATAAGGAATACCTTCGGATCACGAACAATTGCACGTCCCATAGCAACACGCTGTCTCTGTCCGCCTGACAAAGCCTTCGGCTTTCTGTCAAGAAGTGAAGTCAGATCAAGAATCTTGGCAGCTTCCTTTACCATCTTATCGATCTCATCCTTCGGAACCTTTCTAAGTTTTAAACCAAATGCCATATTGTCATATACGGACATATGCGGGTACAGAGCATAGTTCTGGAATACCATTGCAATATCCCTGTCTTTAGGCTCTACATCATTGACTACTCTGTCAGCAATTTTTAATTCTCCCGAGGAAATTTCCTCAAGTCCGGCAATCATACGAAGTGTCGTAGATTTACCGCAGCCTGAAGGTCCTACAAAAATAATAAATTCCTGATCAGCAATCTCAAGATTGAAGTCTTTTACCGCTTCGAATCCGTTCGGATATACTTTGCAAATGTTTTTTAAAGATAAACTTGCCATTTTAATTCCTCCTAAATAATCGTTTCATTGTGTGCCATGCACTACTTTAAATCTATTGTAAGTATATCAAAAGCGCTTTTTTTTGAACATGCCACTATTTCACAAACTTTTTTTTCATTCCTATACATGTTGCCTATAATGGAAAGCCTTCCTTATTCATCTTAGAAGGATCAATGATATCCTCTTCTTTTATTTCGGCAGAGTCTTCTTTATCCTTGTAAAAAGCAAGCTGATTCTTGCCGCGTTTTTTCGCTTTGTAAAGTGCCAGGTCGGCCGCCTTGTAAAGAGACTCAAAATCACAGGCATCCCGCGGATAAACGGCGGCTCCGATACTGGCCGTGGCAAAATATTTTGTATATTCTCCAACCTTGAAATTTTTAAAAAACCTTGCCACCCGTTCCGCTTCCCGTATCATTGTCGCATCATCCTTTAAGTCCTTCAAGAAAATGGTAAATTCATCTCCTCCGGTCCTTCCAATGATATCGTTAATGCGAAACTCTGCTTTAATCTGTTTACCGAGGGTGCTCAACACTTCGTCGCCGAATGCATGTCCCATCGTATCATTGATTTTCTTAAAATTATCAATATCCAGCACAAACATAATAGAGGACTTTTCCCTGCCCTCATGCTGCAGGTAGTCCTTGATTTTTTTCTCCGTAGCAACTTTATTGAGCAAATCCGTCAGCAGGTCCGTTTCAGCTTTATTTTTCAATTCCTTGTTTTCATTCATATATTTTGCCCGGTTAATCACATTGATTCCAACAAGGATCAGCGTAAAGGCAAAGATCGAAATACTGATTTTATTCATCAGCGATCTGGTGCTTCTGTTTTCGTCGGAAATATTTCTTTCTACTTGATTATGATTTACAAGCATGACAATAGAGGAATGATACTTGCCGATCGGTTCATAAATAACAAATTTTTCGATATCGGCATTTTTTTTAATTTCCACTTCACCATTTTTCTGATTGCTGATATTCTGTGTCAATATACGCAGTGAACCATCAAGAAACGCAGCTCCCTCAACCCTGGAAAAAAAACTGTCACCGACAGCAAGCAGTCCGCTGTCGTCTCCTACACATTCGATCACTTTTCCCTTATCGGTAACGAGTGCATATGTATTGGTCGATAAATAATCAGGCGTATCCACGATCTCTGCAAGCTTACCTGGCTTGTAAACAAAAATTGTTACACCAAGCAGTTCCGTATCCGTCTTAATTGGGGCAGCCACAAGCAGCACCTCTTCCCCGTCCTCATCCTGAATAAAGCTTGTGACCTTTGTTTTTCCGTCCATCAGCTCCAGAAGTTCTTTTTTTGTATCAATTTTTGTATATAAATTTCCCTTGTGATCGATTGCGGTACCATCTTTTTTCTGAATATATGCCTTTTTTACATCAATCCTGTCTACAACCTCCGCAATCAGCTTCACATTTTGTTCCGCAAAAAGTTCTTCTGAGCCGCTGCAGTAATCGGCTGTAATTTCTGCAATTGTCGTCAGGGAGACCAATGAATCCGCATAGTAATCGCATAAAGCAGATACCTGCTTTCTTAATTTGCTGATCACCTTTTCTCTGGCGGTATCCATCATAGAAGTATTATAATTTAATAGGGTAATAATAAGAAAGAGTACCAGAAGCAAGCTTGGTATTGCCCACTGTATAATATTTGTGTTATCCTTCTTCTGCTTGTTCATCGTATAAAGCCATGCCCCCATAACCCTTTGTCAATGCTTCTTCCCTATTCCTCCGGCACCGTATCTGTGTTCTGGTCCGAGTCCTCTGGAATATAATATGCAAAAATCCGCACATAGATATACGAAGAAACAAATGCAATTAACGAAAAAACAATAAAAAATAATAGCAAGATCAATTGATTTACAAATAACATTAAAACAAAAGGAATTACCGGAATCACTATCAATAATAAGGTAAAAGGAAAATGCCGGATACTGATCAGCAATGAATTTTTAATAGTATTTTTGATGCTGTTCTCAAACTTAGCAAGCAGAGGGAACAAATAGGTCATGATAAACAAGTAAACACCGCCGATCACAATCAAAAAGCCCAAAACGACTTTCTTCAGCGTCTCGTTCAATGTGACGATATCACCAAACTTGTCCGACATAATGCTATAGTCTAATGCCAAAATACCGCCGGCAGCCAAAGCAAGCAGCCAAAGCAGCGTTGCCTGCTTAAAATTCATTTTAAATGATTTGAAAAAACTTCTTGTAATGTAGCCTTCTTCGTTCTTCACAATTTTCATTGTAACATAATACATGGCCGTCGTAGATGCGCCGATCGTAATAATCGGAATACAGCAGATAATATAAAGAATATTCAGCCACACCAAATCAGCCAGCCTGTTTAGTGTTGAAAATACAGGTCCGTCCATATCAAAAATCTTGTTCATCTTCATGTCCCCTTTAACTTAAAATCTATCTCCCTGTATAACAACGGATGGTTGCTTTTCCCCATGCTGACAATATTTTAATTTATTATAGTACAATAATCTGTAAATTGCAAGAAACAACCCCCTAAACAAATACATTTTAACATTAATTAAAAGGCAGACTTAAAAAAGCAAATAAACCAAATGATTTATCTGCTTTCTTAAATGCTGTATTGTTACTGCTGCGCTTCTTCCGGCTCCTGTTTTTTTTCTTCAACAGATACCTCAGCGATTTCAAACCGGATTGTCACTTTGAATAAATCCCCGTCAAGATAGATTTTAAATTCACCGCCCTGTGATTCTGTCAGGCTTTTGGCAATAGACAGTCCTAATCCGCTTCCCTCTGTACTTCTGGACACATCTCCCCGAATAAACCGCTCTGTCAGCTCGTCACCCGAAAAATTCAGGGCCTGTGCAGAAATATTCTTAATAGAAAACTGTGCCTTTCCGTCCGCCGATGTCAAATCCGCGTAGACCCTTGTATTTTCCATGGCATATTTAGCAATGTTGTTATACAGATTTTCGATGATCCTCCACAGGCGCCTTCCGTCTGCAATAATTACGACCGACTCCTTAGGCAGATTTGTGATCAGTTCCAGATTTTTTGCCTGAAACTTTTCGTTGAATTCTCCGATGGTCTGATGCACCAGCTCCACAAAATTCAAACGTGCCATCGACAGATTAATATTGCCCGAACTGACTCTGGAAACCTCTACAAGGTCTTCTGTTAAATGCTTTAACCGCTGCGACTTGTTATCTAGTATTTCTATATAACCCTTTACCTTTTCATTTTCGATATTCTCCCGTTTTAACAGATCCACATAGTTAATGATGGAAGTGAGCGGCGTTTTGATATCGTGGGAGACATTTGTAATCAGATCTGTTTTCAGCCGTTCGCTCTTCAAGCTTTCCTCCACTGCGTTATGCAGACCCTCACCGATGTGATTCACTGCCTCTGCCATATCGCGGTTTCCGCTGTTTAAATGATCCACCGGTATTTTATATTCTAAATTTCCGCCTGATATTTTACCGATGCCTTCTTTTATCTTTTGTCTGCCGACCGCCTCCTCCAATATTTTAATACCGGTCAGAATATCAATGATCCAAACAAGAATAAAACAAATTCGTCCGCCGGTGCTGTATCCGTTGCTCAAATACATTAAGATCATATTGAAAAATACAAAGCCGGCATAATACAGCATAAGCCTTCCCGTGACCTTACTATTGGTCAGTACAAGGGAAACACCCCTAAAGATCCAATTGCAAAGACTGTTGCTCCACATCGTATGTGCTTTAATCCTTCTGACGAGACTCGTATAGCCTATCAAAAACCATGTCTGTTCCAGACACATGATCACGGATGCATAGACAGCCAAATAAATTATGGTCTGAATAAATGCAGAACTCCCACTATAAAAGGGTGTACCGCCGGCTGCCACGCTGATTGTAATCAGCCCCAAAGCTATCATCAGCAGGGCTGCCAGCTCCGTCTTTATTCTGTCAAACCAATTCAGCCTGATCTCTTCACTATTTGAAACAACACCCGCACTGACCGCCAGAGCAATCAACGATACCAGAACAGCAATCACGCCGAACAGCATCATGCTGAATATAATCCTAAGCCATGGAATCAATTCTTCGTAAGGCATCTCCTGCTGTGTAAAAACATCCGAGACGGGAAAATCCGTATCTACTGCAGTAATTACAGAATAGTCCCCTGTAAACAGGCCGTTGTACCCGGTAAAATTATCATGAAATGCTCTGTAGCTAAGCTGCATATTTGTTTCATATCCCTTTGCCTCCGAATTCATTTCCACAAACCGGCCAAACCTCTTTAATTCTGTTTCTGCCTCTGTCTCTGTCAAATACTTCGTATTTGTATAAAATTCTTCTGCATTGTCGTCATATACGAAATACTTAAAATTCGTATCCGCAAACTTGCCTTCCAACTCCTTATAGTAAATAAAATCCTCGGAAATTATATTCAAGACGTTCAAAAGTGTGTCTTGCAAACGGATACTTTCCTCTTCGGTTGCAGCAAAATCATACAAACTATCTGCATTTGCAGGCACGAATCGCTCGTTGATGCGAGGCTCGGCATCCTCTATTGCCAAATAATAACTATTCTCTCCATTCTCATAGGTGGTAATCGAGGTTGCAGCATCTCCATCAACAACAGCCCCTGATTCTATTTCTATCTCCTCCGTCGCCGCTGCTTCCATTGTCGTTTCTTCATCAACAGCTTCATCAGGCTCTTCATATACCAATCCTTCATCGGCCCACTCCAGCAGATCATTTAAATAATAGCTCGGCTGTTCCGCTTGCTCCGCACCTTCAGGTTGTGCTTTCTGCTCATTCATATAAGACTCGATATTGATCAGCTTCCCGCCGTCATAGGCATGATCTGTCTCAAAAGCCTTTTGAAAGCCGATATAATCTGCCAGGCTATTCACTGAATCCAGATAAAGAGAATTAAAATAATCACTGTCGAAATATTCCTTTTCCTGAGAAGTAAAAATATCCGTAAAAGCGCCGTAGCCCGTCCTTTCATAGACAGTCCAATAAGCTGAAATTCCTATCGCAAGGCATAGAACACCAACATAAGAAATCAATACCCAAATAATTTTTAATCCGGCGCTGCCGCTTAATTTTTTCCTATTCATCGCGCATTCCTTTCTACCTGCCATTTCCACGCAATTCGCCGGAATCGGTAGTATTATTGTTTCTCAATTTTGTATCCGACACCCCAGACTACCTTTAAGTACCTTGGCTCCTTCGGATTAATTTCTATTTTTTCCCGGATGTGCCTGATGTGTACGGCAACTGTGTTATCCGCACCAATTGCATCCTCATTCCAAATATTTTCATAAATCTGATTAATCGAAAATACCTTTCCCTGATTCTTAACGAGTAAAAGCAGAATATTATATTCGATCGGCGTCAGCTTAACAGGCTCCCCGTCAATTCTCACTTCTTTCAGCTCATCATTCATCACAAGGCCTCCCACGCTGAAAATGGATTTATTATCCCCTGCGATCGCACCGAGCTTTGTATAGCGTCTGAGCTGTGATTTTACCCTTGCCACAAGCTCAAGCGGATTAAATGGCTTTGCCAGATAATCATCCGCCCCGACATTTAATCCAAGTATCTTATCCGTATCTTCTGTTTTGGCGGATAAAATAATAATGGGCACACAGCTCGTCTCGCGAATTTTGAGCGTCGCACGGATTCCGTCCATCTTCGGCATCATCACATCGATAATCAACAGCTGGATTTCCTCTTTTTCCAGTATTTTGATTGCTTGCTCTCCGTCATAAGCGCAAAAAATACGGTATCCCTCGTTCTCCAAATAAATCTGTATCGCTTCTACGATTTCTTTATCATCATCGCATACTAAAATATTTAACTGTTCCATTGCCCCTCCTTCTATTTTCAACGCACACCCGGCTTCACCCCCTCATCATAACACAAAAAAGATGTATTTCACTATAAAAAGTAAAACACATCTTTTTTAAAAACATAGACTGTTTTTTATTAAGAGTTCTTTAAGATTCCCACTCCGGATATTATCCGTCCAGAGAGATGAGCATCGGCGTATAGCGGATGCCCTCCGTCGTAATTTCCTTCCCTAAATCCATAAAACCAAGCTTATGATAAAAACCTACCGCATATGGTGAAGCGTTGACCGTCATCTGGTATATTCCCATCTCCGTCCTCGCATATTGAAACAGTCTTTTTAACAGTGCACTTGCAATTCCCTGATGGTGATAGATTTGGTCTACAAAAAGCAGGGAAATATGACTCCTGTTACGCACGCCCAAAATTCCGATAATCGTATGGCCGGCAAATGCGCCAAATGTCTGGTACTGTCCCTTTATAAACATCTTTTTCAGCGTTGGGTCCTTAATAAAATCCTGGAAGTTTTGAATACCCTCCGGTGTATATTCCGGTGCTTCAAATATTAAAAATGTATCCCATGCAAGCTGCATTGCATCTGCCCACTCTTCGCGATAAAGCGGCCGAATCTCATACACGGTCTTTTCCATATTGTCATTCCCCGGCCGTCGCCGTACGCACTCCTTTGTCCCTGCAATTATTTTGAAAATAAAGTGCCGAAGAAACTCTTGATAGAATCACCGATGCCCTTAAAAAAATTACCGACCGCATTGGAAATAACCTTTCCAAGACCCAAATCGTTTAAATCAACATCATTAATATTAAAGGTTCCGGCATCTATTTGTGCTTTATACTTTGCATAAATATCGTCTGCCTGCTCAGCAAGCACACTAAAATCAATGCCCATCGCTTTGATCTTCATCATCAGGTCAACGATTTTCTGGATTTCTTCTTCAGTCAGGCTGATATTTTTATCCTTCATTCCTTGTCTGATTACCGCTTCAATTTCTTCCTCGGTATCTAAATCATTTGCCGCAATCTGTGCCTTGATATACGAAATCAGTTCCTCGGCCTCGCTGTTATCACCAACTGTCTCGGATAACTCGCCTGTAGCAACAAGCTCATTCAACGCGGTATCCAGTGCCGTTTCTGAGATCGCCGTGCCGGACATCTGTTCATATGCCTTTAACGCACCAATCAGCGCAGCCGTGCCGGAAATCTGCGTGGGGCCGACCACCATAATATCGGCGTCCTGCACGCCGGCCGTTATCAAAGCATTGCGGTACATATTCGTTGTACAGTAATTAATATTCTTCGTGGTAACGACAACACCATGTCCCGACTCCATAGGACGCACAAGTACCGATGAGAGCGACTTCGTTCCGATGACTCCCGAACTGATATACTGATCAAGATAACTGTGCTCGTCCGCATTGGTCACATAGACAACATTATAATTTCCTAAATCTGCTGCCGAGATCCCCATCAAGCCAAGCACTGTCGCAAGCTGATCCTGTGTCAGATCAGAGCCGAGTGCCAGATAGGATTTATTCGGCGTCACCGTGACTGCGGGAGCAGTCGTTTGAGCCGTTGCCGCAGCCCCTTGAGCGGCGTTATCGGATACTGTTCCGTTGCCCGCATCGTCGAAGCTGATTGTCTGGCTTGCGGATACGGCCAGCGTCATTCCGAATGCCATAGACAATGTCAATAATAAGCATGCTAATTTTTTCATCCCAAATCCTCCTGTTTCTTATACTCCCCATTACATCTATTTCGTCTTTTTCTCATTATGAGTCTTAAAAAACGCATAGATGTCCTCATACACTTCTTTCTTGTTCTTTTCATTCAGTATTTCATGCCTGCAGTCCTCATAAAATTTTAAACTCAGGCATTTCATGCCCGCCTTCTCGAACTGACGGTAGGCTCTTTTTACACCTGTGGTATATCCGCCCACCGGATCCTGTGAACCCGACAAAAATAGGACAGGCAAACTCTCCGGCATATTTGCAAGATACTTCTTTTTGTTTAAATTGTCAACACTTTGCAGCAAAGTTAAGAAACCATTTACTGTAAACAGGAAGCCGCAGGCTTCATCTTTAACATAGATATCTACAATTTCCTCATCTGTACTGAGCCAGTCAAATCTGGTTCTTTTATTCTCAATCCTGTCATTTGAATTGCCGTTTACAAGCATGTCTGCAAGCTTAGAGTGATAATTTAATCCTTTAAACAGTGCGATTAACTGTAAAAGTGCTTTTCCTGAAATTATTTTTAAAGGAGAGTGGGAAGCTGTGCCGCTTAGTATTACCCCGTCGATATCTGTTCCATATTTAAAAATATAATTCCTCAGCAGCAGCGACCCCATACTATGTCCTAAAATATAATACGGTTCTCCGGGATTTTCTTCCTGAATAAGCTTTTTTAACCGGTAAATATCCCTCACAACAATTGTTACCGCATCTTTTTTACAAAAATATCCGTATTCTTCCTTATTCTTTACAGATTTTCCATGGCCCAGATGATCATTGCCGACTACAACAATCCCTCTTTGTGTCAGATAATCCGCAAAAGCCTCATAACGCTCTATATGCTCTGCCATTCCATGCACAATCTGGACAACACACGAAATATCCTCTGTCTCCGGTATCCATTTTACCGCATGTATTTTATGAATGCCATCTTCGGAGTCATAGTAAAATTCTTCTTTTTGAATCATTTCCCCATCTCCTTACTGCATAGTTCTGCTTTTCTGCACACCTTGCCTGCACGCGTTATAATAATAGAACAGCTAAAAGCATTATAGCATAATCCCAATTACTTTCCCAGTTTTTATATATTTGTATTACGCAGAAAACAACAGATAGTTGTTGTATATAACAACTATCTGTATTTATCCCTAATAAAATTCACTTGATACAATAAAAAGGTACATAATTTGGGAATTAATTGTATGATTGTCATTTTCTAGGAGGTTTTGTAATGAATAATTTGAAATTGTTGCGGGAATCAAGAGGATTAAGTCAGCAGAAGCTTGCTGAAAAATTCAATCTGAGCCAGCAATCCATATATAAATATGAAAATCAGCTTGCCGAGCCGGATTTAACGACTTTAATGCAGTTTGCGGAGTTTTTCCATACTTCCGTCGACTACCTGATCGGATATACCTCTGACAATAAGCCTTATTCTAACTTCTCACTTATAGAAAAGGTGCTGCCTCCTAATGAGGCGCACCATCTCGTCATGTATCGAAATCTGTCCAATGACACACAAAGACATCTCGACAGTATCCTTGAAAATATCGTGCCCGATGAAGACTATAAAACAAAATTCAAATAAAATTTGCTTTGCCGTCCGTGTTAATCGCCAAAAAGGCACAAGTCCTTTTGATCAGCAAATTTCCGCACCGGCAGGCATCGGCTTTTCCGGTGTCATCAGAGCAATCGTTCCGTTTGCATCCTCTGCACACAGAAGCATTCCTTCCGATACAAGGCCCGCTAATGTCGCAGGTTTTAAATTCACAAGCACCATGACCTTTTTACCGGGCATTTCCTCCGCTTTGTAATGCTGCTTAATACCGGATACGATCTGTTTTACTTCATTGCCTATTCGGACCTTGAAACAAAGAAGTTTTTTGGATTTTGGCACCTCTTCACAGGAAATGATTTCTCCTACCTGAAATTGCAGTTTTGCAAAGTCATCATAAGTAATTTCCGGCTTACTTTCTATTGTAATACCTTCCTCCTGAACGGCTTCTTCTGTTTGTTCTGCTTCGTCATTCAAAACGGCAGCCTGTTTTGCCTCCACCTTTTCCAGCACTTCCTTAATATCCAGACGTGCAAACAGAATTTCCGGCGTTTCAGTTACCTTCTCTCCTGATTTATAGAATCCATAATCGGAAAGCAGTTCATAATCTCTCTCTGTTCCTCTTAGCTGAAGCAAAATACGCTCCGAGGTTTCTGGCATAAATGCAGCTAACAGGTTTGCACCGACGCAGATGCTTTCGACAAGATTGTAAAGCACCTCCGAAAGGCGGTCTTTTTTCGCCTCATCCTTTGCAAGAATCCATGGCTCCGTTTCATCGATATATTTATTGCAGCGCTTGAACAGCACAAATAGCTCTGTCAAAGCATCAGCCACACGAAGCTGCTCCATCTTTTCTTCTACTTTCGCTCTTGTTCCGGTCACAACCGCGATCAACTCCTGATCAACAGATTCCTTGACACCGGTTTGAGTCACAATACCGTTAAAATATTTGTTACTCATCGAAATTGTCCTGTTCACAAGGTTTCCAAGTGTATTGGCAAGATCCGAATTAATGCGTTCCACCAAAAGCTCCCACGAAATCACCCCATCGTTTTCAAACGGCATCTCATGCAGCACAAAATAACGCACCGCATCCACACCGAACAGTTCCACAAGGTCGTCCGCATAAATAACATTTCCCTTGGACTTGCTCATTTTTCCTTCACCCTGAAGCAGCCACGGATGACCAAATACCTGCCTCGGAAGCGGCTCTCCCAGCGCCATCAAAATAATCGGCCAGTAAATCGTATGAAAACGTACAATATCCTTTCCAATCAAATGCAAGTCTGCCGGCCACAGCTTCTTATACTGCTCACTGGAATTGCCGTCCGCATCGTAGCCGATTCCTGTAATATAGTTGGATAATGCATCAAGCCACACATAGACCACATGCTTATCATCAAAATCAACCGGAATTCCCCATTGAAAGGAAGTCCTGGAAACACACAAATCCTGCAGTCCCGGAATTAGGAAATTATTCATCATTTCATTTTTTCTTGATACCGGCTGAATAAATTCCGGATGCGTATTGATATGCGCAATCAGCCGGTTTGCATAATTACTCAGCTTTAAGAAATATGCTTCTTCTTTTGCCGGCGCCACCGCCCGCCCGCAATCCGGGCATTTGCCGTCCACAAGCTGTGATTCCGTCCAGAACGATTCACACGGCGTACAATACATCCCTTCATAAGCTCCTTTGTAAATATCTCCCTGATCATACAGCTTCTTGAAAATCTTCTGAATCTGCCTCTCATGATCTGCATCTGTCGTACGAATAAACTTATCATAAGACGTATTCATTAAATCCCAGAGGCCCTTCACAATACCGGAAACCTTATCCACATATTCCTTAGGAGAAATACCGGCCTCCTGCGCCTTCGTTTCAATTTTCTGTCCATGCTCATCTGTTCCCGTCTGGAAAAACACATCATATCCCTGCTGCCTCTTAAATCTCGCAATACTGTCTGCCAGCACGATTTCGTAGCTGTTCCCTATATGCGGTTTCCCTGACGTATATGCGATTGCTGTCGTCATATAAAATTTTTTGTTTTCCATTTTATTTCTCCTTTCATAAAGCAAAAGTGTGCTTCGGGCACTCTCATGGTTAAATATTTTGGCAGCACAGCTTTTGTTTTGCGCGCGAAGCTGCGCATACACTTTTATTTTATAGGAAATCCGAAGGAATTTCCTATAAAATAAATAACCCGCCTTCTCATATGAGAAGACGGGTACATAATCCGTGGTGCCACTTCTGTTCGTCCGCCTGAAGGCGAACCTCATTCTCCGCTATAACAGGCGGACCTGTTGCAGCCTTACCGCATGACAGAATCACAATCCTGTCCGGCTCGGTGCACTGCTCAAAAGCCATGTTCAGCAGCAATTCCCGCATCCCTCTCAGCACTCGCCGTTTCGGCGGGGGATTTCTCTGTAACATTCCTTGTCTGCTTACTCTCTTTCTCACTGCGTTTACAAAAAAGATTATATTCA
Source organism: Bacillota bacterium (assembly GCA_023402845.1). Classification (GTDB taxonomy): domain Bacteria; phylum Bacillota; class Clostridia; order Lachnospirales; family Lachnospiraceae; genus JAEYFP01. The sequence continues at coordinate 164 of JAEYFP010000054.1, read as the reverse complement.
GACTAACATTTATCCATTTCCCTGTCAAGGTCTTCCGTTCTTGAGTTTCCGTAAATTTATCCACAGAAGCCCTAATTCACAATATCTCTTGTAAACAACTTTTAAAAAATGCCAAAAATATAAGGAATCACCAGTCCTTTTGTAGTAGAATTAAGTTGCGAACA
>JAEYFP010000047.1 GCA_023402845.1 Bacillota bacterium | reverse complement strand
TAATTGATAAAGTTGTTACTCAAATATATTTGGATAACGAGATGCTGGATTCCCTATCCTATTCACAACCCATGCGATATTTTTACCTTTTTTCCAAATACAACCTTACTAATGATACAACCAGCTTTATTCAATCTTCAAAGTTTGAAAACATTCTTAATACTTATACGTCCACCTTAGATTATACTTATCCTTCCAATGCTAAACTCTATGTACATAATTATAAATTTGGTGCTTATAAGTTCCCTTCCAATGTATTTGATTTACAAGTAGCTCAATCTACACCGTGGTTTGTGGATATTCCGGCCGATTCTAATCCTCATATAATGTATATACCTGGCAGCAATAACAAAAACTTGCCTCAAGGTGTAAACTATGTTCGCCGATTATTCGGACTAAAAAATTACAATATCCCCTTTTCTTCATTAATAACAGTGGAGTTATCTATGGAGGAAATCAATACCATGTTAGTGAACTTAAAACCTACTCTATCAAGTCAATTATTTTTAATTAATGAGGATGGTATGATTATCGCCAGCACAGAAAAGGGGGTGGTTTTCACTCCTTTTACAGACACCCGCATCCCCTTTTCACCGAAAGCCTATGAAGACTATGGTTTTACGACCAATGTAATGAATTACAAAAAAGCCAAAACTCTTTTATCCAGCAAAACAATGCCTGAAACCAACTGGACAATTATTTCAATGACTCCATTTCATGAAATAAGTTCGGATATCAATAAAATACAAAAATTTATTAAATTCGTTGTTTTCATCGTTATCTTAATCAGTCTTTTAATTGCTTTATTTTTGGCATACAGGATAACGAATCCTATAAAAAAACTAGTTACCTCTATGTCGTCCCTTGATGCCGACAATTTGCATGTTGAGATTGAAGACCACCATTTTAATGATGAGTTTCGCTATCTGATCAATCATTATAATGCTACCAATAAAAAAATAAGAGGGTTAATAAAAACGATAACCAAAATTGAAAAAGAAAAAAAAGAAGCTGAATTTAAAGCTTTGCAGGCTCAGATTAATCCTCATTTTTTATATAATACACTTGATGCTGTCAATTGGCTGGCTTTGAAATATGATGCTGAAGATATCAGTATTATGGTAACATCTTTGTCGGATTTTTTTAGATATAGTTTAAGTAAGGGTAAAACCATCATTTCATTGAAAAACGAATTCATTCAAACGGAAAGCTATTTAGCGATACAAAAGATCAGATATCCCGACATGATCGATTATTCAATCAGTTATGATGAGCATATACTGGATTGTTCCATCGTTAAACTCACACTTCAGCCCTTGGTTGAAAATGCTATACTTCATGGTATTGAACCTAATGGAGAGCCCGGTCTTATAGAAATCAGGGGCACGAGAGAAGATGACAGGATCATTGTAAAGGTCATTGATAATGGGATAGGAGCCGATGTGGAATCACTAAATCATATCCTAGCTGATCCATCCAATGATGACCATTCCTATGGTATAAAAAACGTCAATCAAAGAATCAAAAATTATTTTGGTGAAGCTTATGGCATTACATTCTTGGAAAATGACTTGGCAGGAATAACAGTACAAATTACAATACCTTTTATGGCTCATGAGGAGATGAAAAATAAATGTTGACCATGATAATAGCTGATGATGAAGCACTTGTAAGAGAAGGTTTGAAAAATCTCATTCCCTGGAAGGATTATAACATAGATGTCATAGCATTGGCTGAAAATGGAATGGAGGCTCTTACCTTATGTGAAGAGCTAAAGCCCGATATTTTATTTACAGATATCGGAATGCCTTATTTAAACGGTATTGAAGTGGCTCAAAAGCTGAAAGCCCAAAATATTAAATCCAGAATTATCATTGTAAGTGGAATTGAAGATTTTTCATATGCTCAACAGGCGATTGAGTTAAATACGGAAGGATATTTATTAAAGCCCATCAAAAAAAATAAATTAATTGAGATCGTGGAGTATGTTGTTCAATCCATCAACGATGAAAAAGAACATGCGATTCAATTCAAGGAGCTTAAAAGCCAGCTTTATAGGAATATGCCAACCATAAGAGATCGGTTTTTATCTGATATTATATTTAGAAAATATTCGAACGAAAAAAAAATTTATAATAAGTGCAATTTCCTCCATATACCATTTTCCAGTTCCAACTCCTATGTTTTATGTAAGATGGTGATCGATGAACCAAGTAGAATTTTTTCTGCTAACCGCGAAGAAAATTACGAACTGCTTTTAATGTCCGTCTTCAATATTACAAATGAAATCTTAAACAACTCTGCAGGATATGGTATTTGCTTCAACGCTAATGAAAGCGATTTTATTATTATATTTAATTATGATGATATTAACGATATTAATGACACATGTGAAGAAATACTCCTGTCGTTAAATAAATACATAGACATTAAAGTTTCCATTGGCATTGGGAAAAAAGTAGATTCTATCTTATTCCTTTTTGATTCCTATAAATCTGCCGAAAGTTCTCTGGAATATAAGTTTTATTCAGGGATTAATACCATCATAAATTACGAAGATCTATCTCATAAAACGACTTCACTGGAATATGTTGAGCTCCATGTAATTGAGGAAAAACTTATTAACGGTATCAAAATGGGTGCTTCTGTTACTGTAGATAATGCACTTTCTGAAATCTTTAACCATATTGAAAATTCCTCTTACAAAGCTGAAGAATACACAAAAAGCATTTTCATAGAACTGATTTTTATTACTGCACGTTCGCTGTATGAAATACAGGAACAAATGCATGATATTGTTGGCGAGCCGCTTGCTCTATCCAATACAATTTACCAATTAGACACTTATCAAGAACTTAAGCATTATATTTTGCAAATTTTTGATAAGATTACCCTGTTTTTTCATCAGAAACTCAACCAGAAAAATACCCATGTGGTCAAAGAAGTTAAGGAAATAATAAAAAGCCAATACATCAAGAATCTCAATGTAAAATTAATATCGGACCAGATAGGATTAACACCCAATTATATTAGCCAAATTTTTAAAAAAGAGACCGGCTTAACCATCACAAAATATATCACAGAAACAAGGATTAATGCAGCAAAAGAGCTTCTTAAAGATAGTAATTTTAAAGTTTTTGAAGTTGCTGAAATGGTTGGATTTGATAACTCCTATTACTTCAGTACCGTATTTAAAAAAGTTACCGGTATCCACCCATCAAAATTCAGGTAGCTTGTATGTTACCTTCAATGTGAATCAATAAGTCGTTTAAACCAAAGAAGATGGGAATTACCCGCAGCCTTGCAAAGATCCCATGATTTCAATAAAATATAATCGGGTCAAATTTGTAATTATCATACAGAACTGTGATCAGCGACAATGCGTGGTTGAAAATTTATGTTATTGGAGGTGGTTGAAATTTATTTATATCATTATTTTGATAAAACAATCGGCCCATTTGTCAATTTGTCAGACCTGCCGATTGATGAAGCAAAAACAATTCTTGATACAATAAAAGAAAAAAAACCAAATACCCAAAGCGCTCAAAGGCATGATAAATATGTGGAATATAGGCGTAATTGCGAAAATATAATCCGGTCAGAATTTACTAAAAAAGGAGGAATTATAAATAGGACATCACCACATTATATGGTGATAGGACATAGCCCATGGTTAAGCACTTGGTTTGAAAACAGCTCCTTTATAAAAATTCCTATTGAGGAATTTGAAATAAAGACTATTTCATTTACATATGGTGATTCAATGCCGACATTTAGTCCGACAATTAATGATGGAAAGGAATATCGAAAAAAGCTTTATACTTATGATGAAATATTAAAAGTTATTGAGAAGTATGGATTGCCACAGGATTGGAATGATGATGGAAAACATGGTCCGGAACGATATATTGAAGCTCATGTATGGAGTGACGAAACAATTAATAAGTACCGTTATTGATATAATTTAACAATAAAAAACACTCATTTCATGTGCGCTACCGGATACTGTACCAAATAGCATATCATACAATACAAAGTTATATTATATGTATATAAAATTAAGAAGGGAATGGAACCCCCTTCTTATATAGTGGGCGGAGGAAGACATGGAAAACCATATTAAAACAATTCAAAAGTATTTACATAATGGGCGCGCTGAAGATATGGAAAATCGCATTGAAATTCTTCGAAAATATATTGATGAAATTCTATTAAATGTGAAAGACACTCAGGAAAGAAGGTGTGGGTATCTCCATCTTTATGGAGTTTCGCAAGCATGTGCTCTTATTGCGCTCAAAAGAAACCAAGATGTTGAATTGGCGACTATGGCCGGTATGTTACATGATTTACATTCTTACAAAGCAATGAATACTGAAAATCATGCGGAGCATGGTGCAGTTTTGGCACGTCAAATCCTTGAGGATCTGTCATTGACAACTGATAATGAAACAGATTTAATATGTTCCGCTATTCGCAGCCACAGTTCAAAGGCAATTACTCATTCTGCATTTGATGAGGTATTAAAAGATGCGGATGTTTTGCAACATTGTCTATATAATCCACTTTTTCCTGTGATGGAACATGAAAAATGCAGGTTTCAGAATTTATTAAGTGAATTTGGTATTTTACAAACATTATAAGCATAATATGTGCACATAGACCAGAAGTGGATGAACCCCCTTTCTTTTCATTATTTGCAGGACATGCATCAGAAGATACAACTTTGATGAAAGGTGTAAAGATTATTGGGATATTTAGTTTATTTTTTTATCTTATTTGATGTGTTATTATATTATTATGAAATCAAATTTGATGAACAGGGATAATTTGAAGCATAAAATATTTGAATAATAAGAGGTAAAAATTATGTTTGAGTTTAAAATAACTTTAGATGATAATGATTATTTGCTATTTAATCAATATCATTTGTTCAATAGTCCTATTGGTAAAAAAACCTTGATGTCCTTTCGATTTATTGTTCCATTGATTTGCTTTATGTTCGTTGTTATATTTTATATTGCAGACTCTGATCCTCAATTAATTTTGATTGAGGCAATATTGATGACGATTATATCAATATTATGGATTGTTTATATTAAAAAAATATTTTTAAACACCATGAAGAAAAGTATTAAGAAAATGAAAAAAGATGGCAGGCTCCCTTATAGCAACGAAGCAATATTAAAGTTCGATGAGGAAAGTATACATGAAATCACACCAAATACTGAAAATAAGACGAAATATTCATTGATCGAAAAAATTGCTGTAACAGAAAAAGCTATTTATATTTATTTTAGTTCCTTACAGGCATATATTCTTCCAGTAACCGCTTTTTCGGAAGAAATGGAGAAACAAGAATTCCTGGAATTTATCAATAGGAAGGCTGATATTTAAGGGATACATAAACTCCCTTTTCCAATCCCGTCTTTCACTTAATGAAAATAATTGGGGCCGTTGCAAAACCAATTTTTGTAACGGTCCCTTTTTATGCAGAAAAACAAAAATGCGGATTCCTAAGAATCCGCAAAAATGGTATAATTAGTTATGCGAATAACACAATTACACAATAAAAAT
>JAEYFP010000025.1 GCA_023402845.1 Bacillota bacterium | reverse complement strand
TAAAGGATATGTATGTAATAGAGGCGGAAAAGTGGCTCTGAATTACCGGAATATGTGGCTCTCATTCTCCGGAATGGTGGCTTTCAAAGTCCGGACAAGTGGCTCAATAGTCCCCGGAATAATCAGTTTAGATACACAAGGAAGGTTTAAATTAAAATTTATGAACGAAGAATATGGGCATAATTTCTATTATGATGTTAATCGGGAATTTTTTGGGGATAATGATGAATTAAATGAAAATGTAATACTTCAAACTTCTATTGCAAAATTAGGAAATTATAATGAGCCATTATTATTCTTTTCGGCAGGTGATCAATGTGTTGATATGTATACTAAAGTATACCGTATAGGTAAATTTGATTTAAAAGAAATATATATTATTAATGGACAGAGTAAGATGATAGTAGATGTCGATATCAGTGTACCTATTGGTAGCCAAGGGACGTTTGAACAATATGTGTATTGTAAAGGTGAAGTATTTCATGTTAAGTAACTACATGGCTAATCATTGTGTAAAAGAATAAAATTATACTTACTACGATATTATGTATATTACTTGTTTTAGTTATCGGGACTCCGGTGTATTGTTATACTATTTCGGATGGTTATGGTGGTGAAACACAGGAGGAAATTGATGCACAATTCAGAGCACAAAATCCAGAAGCTATGGCTGCAAATGATGCAAGACTAGCAACATCAGCTGCTGCTTCTGGACCAGCAACTACAACTGGAAATTCTACTTCTTCAGAAACAGTAGAAAAAGCCTGTGAGCATAAATATGTTTCGGAGATCAAAAAAGAGCCCACAGAAACCGAAGAAGGCGAGATCACTTATACCTGTTATTTATGCGGTGATACTTATACAGAAGCCATCCCAGTAAAGGGAAGTGAGGACTATATTGTAGAAGTAACAAAGGAATCGACCTGTACCGAAACAGGTGAAACGACGTATATCTGTGAAAATTATTCCTATACAGAAGAAATCCTGTCGTTTGAACATATACCGGGAGAATGGGAAGTGACCGTTCCTGCAGTGCAGGATGGTTCACTGATGGAGAACAAGTGCAAAATGTACCGTCTGCGGTGAGATCCTTGCAACGGAAGTCATTCCTGCAAAGTATCCGATCTGGTGTCTATACATAGCGATTGGAGCTGTAGTTGTAATGGTATCCGAAATGATAATTTTGACACTAAAAAATTTTAAAAGAAAAGATATAAGGAGATAAGCAAAGAATGATCAAGATATTATTTTTGTGCCACGGCAACATTTGCCGGTCGCCGATGGCAGAATTTGTGATGAAGGATATGGTAAAGAAGCTGGGAACGGCGGAGCATTTTTCGATCGCGTCAGCCGCCACCTCTACGGAGGAGATCGGTAACGGCGTACATTCCGGAACAAGAAACAAGCTTCGCGCCTGCGGCATTTCTGCGGAAGGGAAACGGGCAATTCAGCTTAAACAGGCGGATTATGAGCGCTATGATTATTTAATCGGCATGGATTCCTTTAATATCCGTAATATGATGCGCATCATCGGCTCCGATCCGGAGCACAAAGTATGCCGGCTGCTGGACTTTTCGGACCATCCGCGTGATATTGACGACCCCTGGTATACCGGTGATTTTGATACGACCTATGCGGATATCGTGGAAGGACTGAACGGATTTTTAAAGCACCTAAAATCGGCCGCCCCATAAGGTCGGCCGGAGAAACATTACTCTCCCTCCACCTCTTTTCCGGTGCGGAAAAATGTAAAGCTTCCATTATCCAATATTCTTCCGTCATCTGCCGTGATCCGCACATCTAATACGGCAAGCTTCTCTCCCTGCTTAACTTCCTTTACCTCACAGTACACATATTCCGTATTGATAGCGGGTGCCATAAAATTCATGCTTCCGCTTACTGTCATGGCATATTGTCCGCCCATGCATGCCACAATTCCGGCAACGATATCCGCAAACGAATAGAGACTGCCGCCGTGCAGCATTCCATAGGAATTCGTCAGCGCTTCCCTGTAAGGCATCCTCGCCTTCCCATAGCCTTTTTCCAGCACCTGCAGCTCGATACCCAGGCAGCGAATATATTCATTGTCTTTCATAATATTGAGCAAAACTTCTTTTTTTGTCATAAAAACAGCTCCCTTTTTCTCAAAGTAATTCTGATAGTATATCTTACCAAACAATAAGAAAATATGCAAATGGGAGCTTGCACTTCTAGAACAAAAGTGTGCTTTATATACTCTGGCAGCACAGCTTTTGTTCCGCGCGCATAAAATTATGACTCCATATAATTCAGTGTTCCTAGCCCTTAACGGCACCGGCAACCATACCCTTGATGATTTCCTTACTGAAGATAAAATAAAATACGAGAATGGGCAGCATAGTAAGCAGCATCCCTGCCATAATCCTTGGATAATCAGTCGAAAACTGACCCGAAAACTGTGTCAGTGCCAGTGATACGGTCTGTAATTTAGGATTTTTCAGTAACACCAGCGCAAATGAGAATTCATTCCAGCACTGGAAGGTCGCAATAATGCCGACTGTCGTGAGAATCGGTCTGCACACAGGGAAAATGATTTGGAACAGAGTTCGGGTAAAGCTGCTTCCGTCTATTGCGGCAGCCTCCTCCAATGCTGTTGGAATTCCCTTTAAGTATCCGTCAATCAAGAAAATTGCGAGCGGAAGACCAAATGCAACATACGGAAAAAGTAAGGTAAACCAATGGTCTGATATTCCGGTCCGCTTAAATATTACATAAATCGGAACCAGCAGGGAATGAATCGGAATCAGCATTCCCATCAGAAATAAAACATACAGCAGCCTGCTTCCCCTGAAAGGAATCCTTGATAAAATATAGCCGACTATAAAACCCAGCACAACAATAAAAAACACTGAAATTACAGTAGTCCTGATGCTGTTTATAATGGATGGAAGAATCCGATAGTCTGAATTAGTCAATAGATTAATATAATTCTGAATACTGATTTCTGTTGGCAGACTAATGATATCCTTATTAAATTCCGTCACCGCTTTCAGCGAGGAATAGAACATCCAGATCAGAGGAAAAATACAACTAAAGGAAAACACGATCAGAACTGTGTTTAAAAACACGGCCAAAACACCCGTTCTTAGCTTCTCCGCGGCTGTCCTGCCGGAAAGAGGTGATAGATTATCATTCATATTAATAGTCCTCCGATTCTTTCGTGAAGCTTTTTACCAGAAGCTGAACGCCTCCGATGAGGATCATGCTCAAAATAAAAATACCGATTGAGATCGTACTGCCATAGCCCATGTTGGACCGCTGAAATGACATCTGATAGCTGTAGAGTGCCATAACATTAGACTCATTGCCGGGCCCGCCCAGCGTCATCGCATAGATATGGTCAAACACCTTCATATTACCGGCAACGCACAGCGTTACACAAACAAGAAGTGTCTTCCTGATCAGCGGCAGTACAATATGAATTGCCCTTTGAAAAGCATTTGCGCCATCAATTTCCGATACTTCAAAAATTTCTTTGTCTACGGAGGAAATCGCAGACAGAATAATGACCATATAGTAACCGATATATTGCCAAATGAGCGGAATGGCAACAACAATCATAATCGTTTTCGGCTCGTTCAGCCAAACCTTAACCGCATCCTCTTTTCCGATAAAATTTAAAAACCAGTTGATCAGACCACGTTTATAGTCAAATACCATCATCCAGATAAAACCGATGTAAACCGCGGAAATTGTGCTCGGAAAAAAGCTTAAGGTCTGATGCAAGCCCTTCCCTCTGACCACTCGCGAGTTAATGACAAGTACAATGACAAAGGCAAGCCCAATCTGCCCTACCACACATGCCGCAACTAAAAATACATTATGACTGAAGGACTGCCAAAAAATAGTATCTTTCATTAATGTCAAATAATTATCAATACCAATATATATTTTTTTTGGGCCCCCCTTCCATTCGAATAGACTGTAATAAGCAGCCGCTACTAGCGGAACAAATACCGAAAAAATATATAATAACATCGGAAAAAATAGATAGGCAAAAATCACTCTGCTCTTTGGCCGTATCGCATTTAACATGATACCCCTCCTTAATCGCTCCTACATTCATCCCGCAAGCTTTCAAGCCGCATATAAGCCTTACCCGGCACTACTCAGATAAGGCTTATACTTGGCTGATGAAGGAGCGCTGTATATTGGTTTTTTCTATTTCATTACTTCTTCATAGGCTGCCTGTGCATTTTCCGCAACCTGCTCAGGTGCGATGTCTCCGTTTAACATCGACTGTAAATCTGTATTCAGAGCACCCCAAAGCGCGCCTGAAATAAACGAATCGTATATCTGTGATGATTTATAATCCACATTCGTAAAGTTATACAGATCCTGTGTCAACTGGTCAAACTTGCTCAAATCCACGCTGTCAGGAGCTGTCAAACCGCTTACTGCATAATTGCTGGATACATAATCAGCGAAATCCGCGCCCGTCGTCTTGTAAAGGAAATCAACGGCTGCCGCTAATTTAGCAGGATCCTCCGCTACTCTCGGGTTGATGGCAAGCGCATAGCCTAAACCGTTTGCCTGTGTGTTGGTATCCGCTGTTGCGCCTTCCGGCTGTGGGAATACCGCCAGCTTTGAATTTGCAAACAGCTCCGGATTGGATTCCGCCAAAGTCGTACCGATATAGGTCATGTCCCAATTTCCGCCTATGTAAGCCGCACAGTCACCTGAGATGTAATATTCGCGGGCTGTGTAGTGATCGATCGCATTGAAATCCTTATTGAAGATACCCGAAGCGAAAATATCCTGCATGAATGTCAGCGCATCCACAAAGCTCTGATCCGTAAACTTAGAACCGCTGTTGGCAACAAGAGAGCTGAACCAGTCCATACCCGTAAATCGGTTGCCCACACATGTCAGGAACGTGGAATTTGCCTGCCACTGATCTCCATTTGCAAAGCCCATCACTGTGATGCCTTTTCCATCAAAAAACTCCTTTGCCTTCACGACATCTTCCCAAGTCGTCGGGAATGTATCGAAGCCGGCTTCTGCCCATAATTTGGAATCATAGATAATGGCCGTACAAGTTCCTCCTGTCAATGTAGGAATTCCATAGATCTTTCCGTCGCTCGTAAATGCGCTGAACAGCTCTGACTTATACTTTTCACTATCCGGAGAATTTGCCACAACATCCGTCAGGTCAAGCGCAAGTCCATCTGCACCCCACCGTACGGTGTCCATACCCTGAAGCACATAAATATCCGGAAGATCATCGTTTGCCGCAAGCGTAGCGATCTGTGTCTTATACTCTGTGTTAGCCAAAATGCTCTGGTTCAGCGTAATGTCCGGATTGCTTTCTTCCCATTCAGAAACCATTTTACGGAAACCGTCTGCACCAGGATTGCCCTTTGCTTCCTCTTCGGTTGAAAAATGCATGATTGTAAGCTCTCCCTTATAAGCCTCTGAAGAACTGTCGGCCGCCTCCGCTGTGTTATCTCCTTCCTCCGGCTCTGTCACCGTTTCCTCGGATGAAACAGGTGCCTCTGTTGCCACATCCTGTGCAGTTTCCCCACCCTTTGTACCGCAGCCCGCAAATGATACGGTAATCATTGCAGCAGCTAAGATAAGGCTTAATACTTTTCTTTTCATTCTCTTACCTCCCTATTTTTTTGCATTTATCTACATATCCTTATGATAGAAATGCCTTCTGTCTATCCGACCCAATACCACTCTTCACTTTCTTCTAACAGCCATTCCAACTTTACCTTCAATACTCTGGCAAATATTTTCAGCTCATAGTCCGTTACAAAGCGTGTTCCTATTTCAACGCGACTGATACTGTCCCTTTCCAGCAGCACCCCTTCAATCTGCATTCGTGCCGCCAGATCAGACTGTGAAAATCGCTGCTTCATACGTGCCTCCCGGATCCTTTCACCGCAAAGGTTTTTTCTTTTTTTATACAAATAAATTTTCATATTCCGCGGCTCCCTAAATTTTCTGCATTGATAAACATATCCTTATGTTAAAAATTCTTTCAGCCTGGGGACCTCTTTTATGAGGAACTGGTAACCCCTCTTTTCACTATTTTTATAAAAATTTACTCAGTTAATCGATTACGTTTTTATGTATATTATTATATATGATTTTCATACTATGTTTTACATATATATAATTACCATTTTTACAGATAAATGTCAATTGCTTTTATATGATTTTCATATATTATTTTTTAATATTTTCAGAAACTACTTGTTATTTGAATATCTCTTTGTTTTTTTTAACATACCCTTTACAAACAACCTTTCATAAACATTCTTGACTTTAACATATAAAACTTTTAAAATTGTGTTAAAGGTCAGCAAACAATGATTTTTTAAATTTAGAAATTGCAGAAAGGAGAAGCATGATTTGTTTTATCAATTATCATGCAAATCAGGATGGCGAGAGTCAATAACAGTTATTATGCTATTCTTGGAGTTCTAAGTGTGGAGCCGATGTCCGGCTATCAGATCAAATATAACATTAACGGGGGAGTTGGTTATTTTCTGGAGATCGATTATAAACAAATTTATCCCACACTCAAAAATATTGTGACCAACGGATTGGCGACTTATGAAGTTGTAAGATCGGAAAAGGGCGGCGAGAGCAAACGATACGAACTGACCGATGCCGGTCATCATGAATTTAAGGAATGGATGAAAAAACCTGTTGTAAATGGAAAACAGATGTCCAAAGAGCTGCTATTAAAACTGTTTTACGGGCAGAATGTACCGACCGGGGTGATCCTTAAGCATATGGAGAATTATCGTGATTCAATGGAAAATCAGCTTCAGGAAATGGAAGATTTAAGTGCCTGCATCGAAACGGAAGCAGAAAAGGATGACTTTTGGCATTACAGGCGCACTACCGTCAACAGAGGACTGATGCGCTGCCAGATGGAGATTGATTGGTGTGAACAATCGATGGTATATATTCAGGAGCATATCAAGCAATCTGCTGCACTTGTCAGAAATTAATGTGAACTGAACAAAAGTGTGCATCGCCCACTCTCGCGATCATTTGATCCGGCAGCACAGCTTTTGTTCCGCGCGCGAAGCTGCGCATAAGATTTTATTGTATAGGAAATTTGGAGCAATTTCCTATACAATAAAAAAGCACCGATAAATCGGTGCTTTTTGTATGCCGCAGACCGGAATCGAACCGGTACGGGAGATTAGTCCCGCAGGATTTTAAGTCCTGTGCGTCTGCCTGTTCCGCCACTGCGGCATTGATAAATGGGACCTATAGGGCTCGAACCTATGACCCTCTGCTTGTAAGGCAGATGCTCTCCCAGCTGAGCTAAGATCCCAGATATAACGACCCAGATCGGACTCGAACCGACGACCTCCGCCGTGACAGGGCGGCGCTCTAACCAACTGAGCCACTGGGCCAAAACATTGATACTGCCGTCAAAAACTTAACGACCATAATGGACCTTCGGGGACTCGAACCCAGGACCGACCGGTTATGAGCCGGTTGCTCTAACCAACTGAGCTAAAGGTCCGAATACTTTCGGATGTTATCCATTATAATGACTCCGACGGGAATCGAACCCGTGTTACCGCCGTGAAAGGGCGATGTCTTAACCGCTTGACCACGGAGCCTGAACGCGATTTTATATCTTTTACCCCTCATTCAACGGGCTAGCTCCCCGAGTTGGGCTCGAACCAACAACCCCTCGGTTAACAGCCGAGTGCTCTACCATTGAGCTATCGAGGACGATGTTATCTGCAAACCAAATTACATCAGTTGAGATATTCAATGAATTCCGAAATCTCATCCGATACTATTCGCCTGCCTGCTTTTGAAAGTATCATACCTTCAAAACCGAATACTGAAATTCTCTTTTATTCCATCCAATTCCCTGCAGCTTATGCTGCTCTTCCTTCTCTTGGTCAAGCGTTCGACCGATTAGTAACATTCAGCTCCATACATTACTGCACTTCCACCTATGCCCTATCTACCTCGTACTCTTCAAGGGGTCTTATGCTTATCGCTCGGA
>JAEYFP010000068.1 GCA_023402845.1 Bacillota bacterium | reverse complement strand
AGCTAAAGGTATATAATCACAGGGACTACAATAACTTTCCCATGCGTCCTCTGGGCTGGAAAACACCACGGCAGGCATTGATGGATTATTTGGCGCAGAATGTAACACATGTTTGACAAACCTACAGATTTTTTGATTTTTTAAGATTTATGACATTAAGACGGCACTTTACGCGTTAATAGGTAAATATGAACCGCACAGCACAGCATTAATAAGAGACTAATCCACTGTGAAGTGCTGAATACCCATAAACTTCCCCGTTCCGGATCGCCTCGGAAAAATTCCAATATAAATCGAATCGGTGCATAGCACAGAATATAACAATCCAATAAAAAGCAATTCAGCTGCTGTTTTTTTGCAAGAAAATGAAGTAATAAAAAAATCAGCAAATTACAGACAGTCTCTATCATTTGAACCGGCACAAGCGGAATTCCATTCGGCGCAATACGGGAGGTCTCATAAATTACGTGCAAGCCGCCGCTTGTCTGCACACCATAACAGCAGCCCGTCAAAAAACATCCGGCACGCCCGAATATATGAATAAGCGGAATCACAGGAACCAGTCCTCCATAATAGTCGGAAAGCCGCAAGCCAAAATACCGTGCCGCGAAAATTGCTCCGAGAACTCCTCCTATCAAACCTCCGTAAAACACAAACCCACCGGAAATATAACCATGCAAAAGCGCAAGAGTATGCCCCGTATTGTTCGTAAAAGAATGAATCAACACAGGAAACCGTAAGACCACATACAGCAGCTTGGCTCCGATCATTGCCGTTATCAAAGCGGCAGTATAGATATAGACCGCATCATCAAAGCACAGTTTTTTTGCCCTGCATTGCCGAAATAAATACAGCATTCCAAATATAATACCTGTAATTCCAAGCAGACCGTATACCGGTATAATCCTGCCAAATACAATAATCTCTGATTTCATTTATCCTCTTACATCAAAGAAGACGCGGCAAGGCACGTCTTCTCAAGCTTAACTATATCACATTCATTAATAAAATGCGCCTATTGCTCCAAGTGTGCCTACACAGGCAACACATGCCACAAAGAAAAATGCTCCGCCAATCAAACCGATCAAGGAAAGTACAAAGCCTGCCGTCCTGATGCCGCCTTCAAAGCCTGCCTTCTTAGCATTAGATGCCATTACCAATCCGATGATGCCCAGTACAACCGATAGTACTGAGGAATAACCAAAAAACCAAAAAACAACTGCAATAATACCTAAAACCAAACTCGCGGTAGCCGCGCCCTTCCCTGGTACATTATTCTGCTCCATCGCATATCTCCTCTCTCGTGTATCAAAAATTACTTCATTTTTATTTTAGCATGGGGTTTTCAGACTGTCAACATTTCCCTGATTCGTACTTTCGTCTGTATTTAAAGCATATCCCATTAGGCACAGTCCCTTTGCCGGCGCTGTCGGCCCGCTCATACTGCGGTCCCCTGAAAGCAGCATTTCCTTTACCGTCTCCGGCTGCCGTCTGCACTGTCCGATATCGATCAGCGTACCCGCAATAATTCTTACCATATTATATAAAAACCCGTTTCCGCACACGCGAATTGTGATGAGTCGGTCCTGCTCCTCCACCTGCAAACTGTATATTTTCCTGACGGTCGTACCGGTCTGTGTATGGGCGCTACAAAATGCCCGAAAATCATGTTCACCCATAAAATATGCCGCCCCCTGCTGCATCGCCTCTATATTAAGAGGCGTATAGACCCAGTGTGTATACAAGCGGTTCGTAGGCAAAGGAAATTCATCGTGCCAAATCCGGTATTCATAAGTTTTTTTGGTCCGGACATGTCTTGGATGAAAATCGGATGCAACCTCCTCTGATTTGCGGACGCGAATATCCTCAGGCAGACTCTGGTTCAGTGCATAGGAAACCTTTTCGCCGGGAATTCTGGAATCGGTATCAAATACCGCGACAGCGCCCTCGGCATGCACGCCGGAATCTGTCCTGCTCGCACCGATCACCCGGATATCCTCACCTAAAAGTCTCGAAAGCTCTGCGTTCAAAACGCTCTCTATCGTTTCGCCGTTTGGCTGGATCTGCCAGCCGCAGTAATTGGTTCCGTCATATGCAACTGTCAGCATGATCCGTTTCATAAATTCTCCTCATCCGAGCAGCACACGTACGCAAATAATCGCAGCCAGATAACCTGTCAAAACTCCGTAGGCAGCCCTGTCTCTTCCTTTATAAATAAGCGGCTTCATCTTGGTCCTGCCGTCACCGCCCCGATAGCATCTCGCCTCCATTGCCATCGCAAGGTCATTCGCCCTTCGAAACGCCGAAATAAACAACGGCACGAGCAAAGGTACGAGACTTTTCGCCTTATTTATAAGATTGCCGCTCTCAAAATCGGCTCCTCTTGCCATCTGTGCTTTCATAATTTTATCCGTTTCCTCAAGCAGGATCGGAATAAAGCTCAGGGCAATCGACATCATCATTGCCACCTCATGCACCGGCACTTTAAAAATGCGCAGCGGATTCAGCAGTTTTTCCATGCCGTCCGTCAAATTGTTCGGTGTCGTCGTCAGCGTCATGATGGAGGATCCAATGATCAGATAGGTCAGGCGGATAATCATAAATACCGCTGTACGCAGACCCTCTTCTGTAATTGTCAGCCTCCAGAAGCTCAAAAGCGGCTCACCCGGCGTTAAGAACAGGTTAAACACTACTGTGATCAGCATCAGGATAACAATCGCCTTTAAGCCCTTCACCATAAAGGAGAAAGGCACCTTTGACAGCTTGATGACGACAACAAGAAACACCGTTGCAGCAGCATAGCCTATAAAATTTTCAAATAAGAATAAGGAAATAATAAACAGCAGTGTCCCTGTAAGCTTCACCCGCGGGTCGAGCCTGTGCAGAATGGAATCTGCCGGATAATATTGTCCCAATGTAATATCTCTGATCATTTCTTTTACCTTTTATTTCGGAAAGTTCACCGAACAGGGCGAAGCACCCTTAGAATTTCCTTTTTTGCTTCCTCTATTGTAATCGCGTCTGTGCACACCGGAATGCCCTTTTCACGAAGCCGGTGCAGAATGTCGGTCACCTGAGGCGCTGCCAGACCGATTTCCTCCAGTTCCCGATAATGGGAAAATACCTCTCTCGGCACATCGTCATAAGCAACCCTTCCCTGATTCATGACAATAATCCTGCCGACATATTCTGCGACATCCTCCATGCTGTGAGAAACGAGCACAACTGTAATGCCCGTCTCCTCCCTAAGCCTTGCAATCTGCTTAAGAATATCCTCGCGCCCCTTCGGATCAAGTCCCGCCGTCGGCTCGTCCAGAATCAGCACCTCTGGGTTCATTGCCAGCACACCTGCAATTGCGACGCGCCTTTTCTCGCCGCCTGACAGATCAAACGGTGACTGGTAGAAATACTCGTCCGCAAGTCCCACCTGCTTCAGCGCCTCGTATGCGCGCAGCTCGGCTTCGGACTTGGAAAGCCCAAGATTTTTTGGACCATAGCAGACATCGGAAAACACATCCACCTCAAAAAGCTGATGCTCCGGATACTGAAAAACCAAGCCCACTTTACTTCTGAGCTGCTTCATTTCAAAATCCTTTTCATAAATATCCGCTCCGTTATAATAGATATTACCGGAGGTCGCACGCAGCAAACCGTTTAAGTGCTGTACTAATGTGGACTTGCCGGAACCGGTATGCCCGATCAGCCCGATAAATTCTCCGTCTCCCATTTGCAGGCTGATATCGTCGAGCGCCTTCATCTCATATGCTGTTCCCTTGCCATACACATAGCTAACATGGTCTACGATAATCGACATAATGCCTCCACCAGTTCCTCTGCGGATAAAATACCGTCCGGCATCGGAATGCCTTCCTTTTTCAATTCATATGCCAGAAGTGTCGCCTGCGGCACGCCAAGACGGATCCGCTTTAATTCCTCCACCTTCGAAAAAATCTCACGGGGCGTTCCTCGCATAACAATCTTTCCTTCATCCATAACAAATACTTTATTTGCATAGATCACTTCTTCCATATAATGCGTGATGAGAATAACCGTAATTTTTTCTACATCGTTCAGCGCACGGACAGCACGAATGACCTCCTTGCGCCCCTCTGGATCGAGCATTGCCGTCGGCTCATCGAGTACGATGCACTTCGGATGCATCGCTACAACACCGGCAATCGCAATGCGCTGCTTCTGCCCGCCGGACAGCTTACTCGGAGAATGCTTCCGGTACTGATACATGCCGACTGCCTTAAGACTTTCCTCAACGCGCGCCCAAATCTCGTCTGTAGGCACACCCATGTTTTCCGGCCCAAAACCGACGTCTTCCTCGACCACAGTCCCAATGATCTGATTGTCGGGATTTTGAAATACCATTCCCGTCGTCTGACGGATATCCCACATATTTTCCAGATCGGAGGTATCCTTTCCATCTACAAAAAGCGTCCCCTCAGTCGGATAAAGGATCGCATTCATATGCTTGGCAAGTGTTGATTTGCCTGAGCCGTTATGCCCTAAAATAGCAATAAAATCACCGCGCTCGATGTCCAGATCCACTTCATCGACCGCGCGGGTAATTCCCTCTACGGCGCCGTCTTTATCACGGCGTATATATTCAAATACAAGCTTTCTCGCTTCAATGATTCCCATTCCGGTACCCTGCCTGCCTTTTTCTGCTGCATCTTTTCTAAGTATATAGTTAAACAGCAATTTTGTAAATAAAATATGGTACAAATTAAAGGGTGATTATTATGTGAATATGAATTATAATTTAAACAGCAGTGAAAAGAAAAAGATGCTTTTACAGGAAGCAGCTATAAATAGATAGGGATCTGTTATGAAAAAATTAATTTTTATTTTAATATGCTCGGCCTTGCTGACCGGATGTCAAAAGAACACGGCTGAAGATTTGAAGATTGATACACAGCAGGTCATCAATCTCGTTCCTGCGCAATCTGAAAACAGTATCACTTCCTCAGACAGCGATCAGCAGGATTCCTCAGCCCCGGTATCCACCTCCGCAGGAGATGAGCGCACCGTCTATCAACCCGGTTTTTTTTACGAACCGCTGAGCGATGACATCAAAGAACGAATCACCGGCATCTCCTATCAGGAAAATCCGACAATTTCCTATAACGAGCTGCGTTATGTACAGGTTCTCTATTTTGATTTTAATGAAAAGGAATGCAGCGGCGAACTGATCTGCAATGAAGCGATCGCTCAGGACCTCGTTGAAATTTTTTATGAACTGCATCAAGCGAAATACCTGATAGAAAAAATATGTCTGATCGATGAATATGGAGGCGATGATGAAGCCTCCATGGAAGACAACAATTCCTCGTGCTTTAACTATCGGGTCATCTCCGGTACGACTAAGCTCTCCCAGCACGCGCTGGGGCTTGCGATTGACATCAATCCGCTCTACAATCCCTATGTCACCAATTTGGACGGAGAATTAAACGTCGTACCTGCGAATGCCGCAGCTTATGCAGACCGGAGCACCGCTTACATTGCCAAAATCACACATGATGACCTCGCCTTCCGGCTCTTTATCGAGCATGGCTTTACCTGGGGCGGCGATTGGAAAAATTCCAAGGATTATCAGCATTTTCAGAAAGCAGAATGACCGATTGCCCTATTCGGCTTTCTTTTAATTTGCAGCAGCCTCCTAAAATCCTCAAACATCTCTCTACCTCCACTCATTCATTCCGGAACGAAACACATGGCCAATCCATTCTGACGCATTCCGTTTTCCGTCAAAAGCCTGATATCCCTTATGGCTGTAACTATAATCGATTTTCCATCGATTCGTATCGCACGCCTTGCGTTCAATCAGTTCTTTCAGTGCTTGTGTACGGACATCCTTCCACAATTCCCGTTTTCCGGCGATATAAACCAAATCGGCAACGGTAAGCATATATGCCTGCGGAAACATAATATCGGTAATATGTGCGCTGATAGGGGCATTGTTTGACAACCTCTGATACAAATTATGCCTTAGCATATACTCTGCGCCCTTCTCTATCAAAGCCTCTGCTTCCCTGTCGGTATGTCCAACAGCTTCGGCGTAGGTGAGTAATGCCCTTACCGTCTTTCCAATCCCGATATAGCACGGAACAGCTTTCATGCAGCCTCCGTGCTTACTTATTCCGTTATTTTTCCATGTGGTTAATTCATTGCGGTCAAAAACCTGATATTGCTTTATCCAGTTCAATGCATGTTGTACTTCCTGCGAACCGGCCCTGCCCAATCGGGTGTAAGCCTCTAACAGCATGGCATTATAACAGGGCACAATATCATTTACGTTTCCTGTATAGGAAAAGCCCTCCGGCAGAGACAAATTTGCGGATATATAGTCAAGTACCCTCCGGGTATAGGGCAGCCGCTCCGCATAGGGGATTTCAGACAGGCATACCAGCCGGAAAAGGTTAAAAAGAGGCGTTTCCTCATAATCCTTTATCATTTTTCGGACGATCCCTGAACGTTCCTGTAAATCATCGATTTCCTTATGGGTAAGCGGTTCTCCCCCATCAAATTTCATTCTGAGCAGCAATGCCGTATCCATGCTTTCACCTATCTGCCATATACCCCGTGTATGGCTGCACATCGTATTTTATTTAATGGGAAAATCCATAGACATTTCCTTTTAAATAAGAAAAGACAACCGACAAGGCCCTGAAAGCCTGACCGATTGCCTTATTTAACCAGAAAACCATATCCTTGTTCAGATCGGTAAAAATACTTAATAAGCTGTCCAACCGCCGTCAATTGCAATGCTTTGTCCGTTAATAAAAGAAGATTCTTCACTTGCAAGAAATACGGCGAGAGAAGCAATGTCATTTCCGCTGCCGGTGCCGGGATTTAAGCCCATACCAAGTCCGCATCTTGCGGCACCTGTCGGATCGAGATGCTGCATCGTTTCCGTCGTGCCGATTTCGGTTGCAATTGCACCCGGGCAGATGGCATTACAACGAATATTTTTAAGAGCATACATATAACCTGTATTTTTAGTAAAGCCGATCAATGCATGTTTGCTTGCCGTATAGATTGCTCCCGCGGCTCCGCCCTTTAATCCGCCGATAGATGCAACGTTAATGATAACGCCGCCGCCAGCCGTTTCAAAATGATTGACCGCCTTTCGCATGGCAATCATAGGTGCCTTGACATTGACATTGAAGACCTTATCATACATTTCATCACTTGCGTTGCCGACTCCGCTCATATCGTCCATAATTCCGGCATTATTGACTAGAATATCCAGCTTTCCAAATACGTTAATCGCTTCGTCAACCATGCTTTCCACGCTTTCCGAAACGGATAGATTTGCCGGATAAGCGACAATTTCTCCCTCAAAGCTTTTTGCTTCCTCTACCAGCGTACTCAGACGCTCGGCACGCCGGGCAACAGCAAGGACTTTTGCCCCTTCTTTCGCATACATCAATGCGATATCGCGCCCCATTCCGGAACTTGAACCAGTGACAATCGCTACTTTTCCCTTCAGTCTCATAGTAACCCTCCTGTGTTTTTAATAACAGTCATCAAGTATATCAACATAATAGTAGCATTTAAAAAAATTTATGTCAATGTAGGCGGAGTGAAAACTTATTTCCTAAAAAAGCCCCGCAAATCAATCTGATAAGACTGTTCTGCGGGGCATTTCTATTTTTAATTTATGGCAGCTGCGCTGTTTATACCAACTCGATCAGCACTTCCATCGCTGCGTCACCTTTACGCTGGCCGATCTTCACAATTCTCGTGTAACCGCCTTTGCGATCCGCATACTTCGGTGCAATCTCATCAAAAAGCTTTTCTACCAAATCGACTTCCTTTGTGTTTCTCTTTCTTCCTGCTCCGGCTGCCGGAACTTCAGTAATCGGATAGAGAACCTTCAGCATCTGTCTTCTTGCATGTAATCTGGACGGCATATCCTTCTTGATTTCCTTCTCAACCGTATCAAACTTTGTCACTTTCTTGCCGTCAACAACTTCTTTAACCCGTTTTCCATCCTTGTCCTTTACGGCAACCTTCGCCTGAACCTTGACGGTTTCAAAATTGTCCTTTTCCTTTACGGCCATTGCAACAATACCCTCGGCAATTTTTCTGATTTCCTTTGCCTTAGCTTCTGTTGTAACAATTTTTCCGTGATAAAGCAGGTTTGTTACCTGATTTCTAAGTAACGCTTTTCTCTGGCTGGATGTTCTGCCAAGCTTTCTATACTTTGCCATACTGTACCTCCAAGCTGTGCACCCACATGCACAGAATCCATATCCGGCCACGCACTTTGGACTTACTTACCGAATACTGCCCTCGCGGGCATCGTTATCTGGTTACAATCTTTCTTTTCAGCCTCACCGTACCATTCGGATTTACCGGTTTGGCCTGCCTGTACTTTTATTCGTCGCCTACGTTCAGCTGTAAACCAAGCTCTTTCAGTTTCGCAAGAACCTCCTCCAGAGACTTCCGTCCGAGGTTGCGAACCTTCATCATATCTTCCGAGGTTCTGTTCGTAAGCTCCTCTACCGTATTGATCCCTGCCCTCTTCAAGCAGTTATAGGAACGAACTGAAAGTTCCAACTCATCAATATTCATTTCAAGAACTTTTTCTTTTTCGTTATCTTCCTTCTCAATCATTACTTCGATACCGCTTGTCTTTTCAGACAGGTCGATGAACAAGGAAAGATGCTCACTAAGTACCTTTGCTGCCAAGCTGACTGCTTCATCCGGCGCTAATGTGCCGTTTGTGTATACATCCAATGACAACTTGTCAAAATCCGTAATCTGACCGACACGTGTATTCTCTACCGTAAGGTTGACACGCTCGACAGGTGTATAGATAGAGTCCACCGCAATCACTCCGATCGGCAGATCCTCATTCTTATTCTTGTCGGCACTCACATAACCTCTGCCCCTGGTAATTGTCAACTCCATATACAGCTTGCAATCTGATCCGCCATTCAATGTAGCGATGGGAAGCTCGGGATTCAAAATTTCGATGTCCTGATCCACCTGAATATCAGCAGCCGTTACAACACCTTCGCCTTCGAATTCAATAAATGCCGTCTTCGGCTCATTCGTTGAGCTGTTGTTCTTAATGGCAAGGCTCTTAATGTTCATGATAATTTCAGCCACATCCTCCTTAACTCCGGGAATTGAACTGAATTCATGCAGAACACCATCGATCTTTATCTGGCTGACCGCAACGCCCGGTAAGGAAGAAAGCATAATTCTTCTGAGTGAATTGCCAAGTGTCGTGCCATAACCTCTTTCCAGTGGTTCAACAACAAACCTTCCGTACTTCTTATCTTCTGAGATTTCAACAATCTCAATCTTCGGCTTTTCAAAATCAAACACTGCAAAGTACCTCCTTTTTGGAATACCAGCAACTTTTCAGTTTACTGATTACTTAGAATACAACTCGACGATAAGCATCTCATCAACCGGTACATCAATTACTTCACGTGTAGGAAGCTCCTTTACAGTTCCTTTAAAATTCTCCTGATCTGCATCAAGCCATTCGGGAACAAGTCTTCCCCCCGTAACCTCAAAGATGTCTTTGTATCTCTGTGAACCTTTGCATTTTTCTCTGATTTCAACAACATCACCAGCTTTTACCAAATAAGACGGAATATTTACAGTCTTTCCGTTTACAGCAACCTGCTTGTGATCAACGATCTGTCTTGCTTCTCTTCTTGTTCTTGCAAATGTCATTCTAAAAATAACATTATCAAGTCTGCTCTCAAGAAGGATCATCAGGTTTTCACCTGTCATACCCTTCATTCTGTCAGCCTTTTTGTAATAGTTTCTGAAAGGCTTCTCCAGTACGCCATAGATAAACTTTGCCTTCTGCTTTTCTCTCAGCTGAAGACCATACTCGCTCATCTTCTTATTTGCTCTTTTTAAAGTTCTCTTTGACTTTTTATCAATTCCTAAATACATTGGTTCCAAACCAAGTGATCTGCATCTTTTCAGTACAGGAACTCTATTGACTGCCATCTCTGCTTTTCCTCCTAATTAAATTATGCGAAACTAAACTCTTCTGCGTTTTGGCGGGCGGCATCCGTTATGGGGAACCGGAGTCACGTCCCTGATACTTGTTACTTCTAAACCGCAAGCCTGTAATGCACGAATTGCTGCTTCTCTTCCCGAACCGGGACCCTTTACCAAAACATCAACGGTTTTTAAGCCATGCACTAACGCTGCCTTTGTAGCAGTCTCTGCTGCCATCTGAGCCGCATATGGAGTAGATTTCCTTGAACCTCTAAAGCCCAGACCACCGGCACTTGCCCATGAAAGAGCATTACCCTCAGCATCCGTAAGTGTTACAATCGTGTTGTTAAAGGATGACTGAATATGTGCCTGTCCGCGTTCAACGTTTTTCTTGACACGTTTCTTTGTTACTTTCTTTGCAACTTTTTTCGCCATTTAAACTAACCTACTTTCTCAATATTCACAATTTTACTGTTTTTACAAAGTTCGCACCGAGTGCTTACTTCTTCTTGTTCGCTACTGTTCTCTTAGGACCTTTTCTTGTTCTTGCGTTTGTCTTTGTCTTCTGACCGCGAACCGGAAGTCCTTTCCTGTGACGGATTCCTCTGTAGCATCCGATTTCCTGCAATCTCTTGATATTGAGTGCAATTTCTCTTCTCAAATCACCCTCTACCTGATAACCAGCATCAATGACTTCACTGATTCTCTTTACTTCGTCATCAGTCAAATCCCTGCAGCGTGTATCAGGATTTATATTAGCCTCTGCTAATATCTTTGAAGCATTCGGTCTGCCGATGCCGTATACATACGTCAAACCAATCTCCACACGTTTGTCTCTTGGTAAATCTACACCAGAAATACGAGCCATTTTTGTTTCCTCTCTTTCGCTACCACCGAAATAGTGATAATTAATAGTTACTAATTGATTGGACTGCCCTCATGGAGCAATCGACCGGATAGACCGGTTTTGTCCGGCTTATTAATTGACAGCCGGTATCAATCGCAGATGACTCGCAAGTCAGTCAAAAGACTTCCATGCTTCGAGTTATCTATCGTCTGCAATACCTCTTTGACGGAAAAAGTATTGCTCAGCCGCGCATTGAGTACTTAGCGAGGTATTTTCGAGCTCAGTACGAAAGCGCACCTCGATGCTTAACGAGGTACTTTCGAGTTTAGCAACGATGGTGCTTCCTGTTCTACCCCACCGGTGAGTTCTTTCTCAACCCTGTCTCTGCTTGTGTTTCGGGTTCTCACAAATAACTCTGATCTTCCCTTTTCTCTTAATGATTTTGCATTTTTCGCAAATTGGTTTTACTGATGATCTAACTTTCACGTTAAATCCTCCTTTCAGTTCCTTGTACACGATTTTTATATAAAAATCGACACTACGTACTTTTCGCACGGTTTTTTAAGCTGTAAAAAACCGGCATAATCTTAAAAAGACCGCTTTATATTGTAACACATCATGTGTTAAATATCAATAGAAACCTTATCTTTATTTGTCTCTCCAGTGTAGGATTACAATACATGTGTTACAACTGAATAATTAAAAAGCGAGGATAGGCTTCTTTGTGTTATATTTGAATCACCACAAAACAAATCCACATAAAGGAGCTTCCTCGCATGGCTAGTATAAC
>JAEYFP010000067.1 GCA_023402845.1 Bacillota bacterium | reverse complement strand
CCAAGCGGGGCTTATTAAAGTTCCGCTTATGCGTATGATACCCCTATTATATCTCTCAAAAATCGGCAGCCATATGCTTTGGGCAGATTGATTCATCCTTCAATTACAGTTTGCGGAAACTCAAGCTGTTCACTTTCTGTGTACCCGCACGGTTTTCTTTGCGGCACTCCTCCTGTATAAGCACAGGCACAGCCACAAGAACAGCAGCATCAGCAGAGCGCCGGCGCCGTCAATCAGCACATCTGTATTGCTTCCGTGCCGGCCGCTCACACCGGTCTGGTACCACTCGTCAAAAATGGCAACGGACAGTACAAGCAGCTCCGTTATGAGAAAGGTCCAGCCCGCCTTCAGCCTGCGGCAGTATAAAAATACCGCTGCGCTGAGCGCAAGCAGTGCATATTCCGTCATATGCGCGCCTTTTCTCACATAAAACTCATAACTGTCCGCTGCCGCGGCCACCTCCTCATAGGTCATGTCAAGTGAAAACATCCGATTGACAATTCGCACTATTTTTTCCGTTACGATTCCGCTCAAATTGGCGGAAATCTCTCCGGTATCCGATGAAAATCCGAAAATAACAAGCAGCATGACAGCCATCGGCAAAAGCTGAATTCCAACCAAGGCTGCCCGGCTGAAAAACATGCTCCACGCGTTGCTGTAGCCTCCCGGATGTGATGCCAGATGGAGCAGTGTTTCCTCTCTCGCACGCCGTCTGAGGGCAAGCAAGCTATAATAAAACAATACAAATACAAGATAACCTGCAAAGGCTCCGATCGTATTCAGCAAAATATCATCAAGCTCAAAAAATCCGCGTGCCGTAAGCAATTGGGTGAGTTCTATCAACATACTCGTAATAAATGCCATCAGTACAAGACTCCACCATTGTCTGAAGAATCTCCACAGCACAGGCACCAGAATTCCAAACGGAAGAAACAGTAATATATTTTCCACGGCATTCAGACCCAGCCTGCCATTTCTAATCAATGTACTGAACAGCACAAGATTGACATAGCCGGTCCTGCTGCCTGCCTCCCTTCCGGAAAGCGTCAGCGAAATCAAATAGGAAAAATAGATACTGAATACTGTAAAAACACAGATCCGGAAACAACTGATCCAAAACGGATATCTGCTCTGTTTCCTTTTCTTTCTGACCGCATTTGCCAAAACAGCGGCAGCCGTATAAAAAGCGGCGCCTGCCATCCCGAATGACAGCGCCTGCTCCCAATACACCTGAAACGCCTCCCATATATCCTTTAAAGCCGAAAACAGCATAATATTCTCCTCTGTGGCGATAAATTTTCCAGAATACTCTTTTGAATTATTATTGTTCCCACATTGATAGATTAATCATACCATCGCGGCATCCGTCACGCAATCGGACGGCTGCGAAGCCTTAAATACGACGGCATTTTTTAATCTTTTTTACTTCATACATCCTTCGGTCGGCTTCTTCAATCGCTTCCTCAAGTTCGGACTGCCGTTCCGGCCTTGTGAGGTAGATGCCGATACTGGCAGATATCTGGTAAGAGAGCCGATTGCTCTCATTATAGTTTCTCATCTCTTCATGGATTCTGCTCCGGTATATCTCCGCCGCTTCTTCAGAAACATCCGCGGCCAGTATGACAAATTCGTCGCCGCCGTAGCGCATTACAATTTCTCCATGATGCCTGCAGCGCTTCAAAATGCCTGAAATCGCCTTAATAAAACGGTCACCCTCATCGTGCCCATAAGTATCATTGACACATTTCAAGCCATCCATGTCCAGAAACAAAAGCATTGCGTTCTGATTTTTTTGAATACATTCCCGCCATACACACCCACCGTACTTATGAAAGCCGGCACGATTGTACAGCCCTGTCAGGTTATCATAGATCCAGATGGAATTCAGCTTTTCGATCATGGCACGCAGTAAATATTGCTCTCGGATCGTCTCAATCGCATTGCCGATATTCATCGTCCATGTATAAAAAAGCTGATTTTCAAATGGGAATACACTATTTCCCATCATACAGTAACCGAAGCACCGGTCACGGTAATGCAGGGGGGAAACCGTATAGATATTTCTTCCGACCGGATTTTCCTTTAAATCCGCAATCAGCGTTCCAAGGTCAATTTCACACTGTCCGATAAACTCGTTATCCGCATAGCCGAATATAAGCTCGCAAGCCTCTCCGTAACCCTCGCGAAGATAATGATCACTTTTATCGGAAAGCTCATATAGATCGACATCCTTATGATATCCTTCCCATTCCTTGCACAGCAGCAAATAAAAGCTTTCGCAGCCGATATGCTGTACATATTTTTTCATTGCTTCCTTCAGCCCGTCAAGCGTCTCCACAGTTGTCAGCTCAATCGCCATTTCACGGATCTCCTGCATGAAGCGTTCCGTATTTTCTTCCTTTTCAAAATGATTTTTTCGAAATTTTACATTGTCGATGACATCCCGGCAGATACAGCCGCAGCTCTCCCGCTTCATGAGCCGTGTCTCCAGAATATAGGAATCTCCTTTTTCCTCTTTCCGCAGCCCCTCAATGAGCTTCATACACGCCAGATAGCCCGATTTATATTGCTCCCTAGCCACACTTGTGAGGCGCGGTTCAAAATAACGGGCGGAGGTCTCATCATCAAAGCCGGATAAAGCAATTTGCTCCGGCACAAGAATTCCTTTGTTTTGCAGATAAACAAAAGCGCCGAAAGCCATAACATCGTCGGATGATATGATCGCTTCCGGAAGCTCCGGCTCCATCTCAAGAAAATACTGCGCTGCTGCCTTTCCGCTTTCCTTCAGGTAATCTCCGATAAATATCCGTTTTCCCTCCACGCAGATCCCATTTTCGGCAAGCACCTCCCGATAAGCGTCCAAGCGTTCACGAGCCTCCGCGTTATCAAGCGGGCCTGTGATAAAATTAATCCGCCTAAAGCCGTGGTCCACGACAAAGTGGCTTATGACCTGCTTCATCGCCGTCTTATTATCAATCATGACATTGAACATATCCGGATGATAATATTCCAGACTCACTGCGGGAGTGCAGGCCCTTACAATCCGTTCGGCGAGCTCGGAAAGGAGCTCTCCTGAGCCAATCGTGCTATTGACCACAATGACACCATCAAATTTTGTAAAATCAGGCAGATTGAAAATATTATATTCACCCACATCATGGAGAATAGACTTTTCATAACGCCGTTCGCACGTAAAAAAGAATACATTACAGTTGTTCTCCGCCGCACAGTCCCTGATACCATCCGTCACCTCTGTAATTGTATTGATTGTAAGCCCAGCCACAAGCACCGCAATATTTTTCATTTTGCTTCACCCCTGTAACAAATGAAATGTCAACCACTTTGCGCAGTATGCTACTCTTATTTTTCTGTCGCCTCCACATATTCCTTGCTGCCAAGCTCCTCCCACGCGTGCTTGTCTCCCCGGATAACTTCCTTTGTCTGCATGTTTACGGCATAAAAGTCCATAATCCCAGTCTGAATGACATTACCCGTCTCGTCGAGCAGTTCTTTATACTGCACAAACACCTGACATTTTCCGTTTTGGGATTCTCCGTTATAGACTGCCGTGATGCTGATCTGCCGGTCAGGTGTATCCCCGAACACACCCTCTCCCTTATAAAGGATACCGTAAAAATTGCCCTTTGCATTATAGGTCGTCAGATATTTGTAACCCTCCTGCTCAAATACCGAATCGTACAGACATTTGTAAGCCCCCTCCGGTGTCGTTACGTCATCTTCAAGGTTTTTCTTTAATTCTCCCTCAAGCCGCTCCTTTTCTTCCTGAGCAGCTTCGAGTTCGGCGGCAATCTCTGCCCTCTTTTTCTCAAGCTGCTCCGGTTTATCCTGCTTCGGTTTATCCTTCACCGGATATTCTGCATTTGACAATACATCCGCTTTTTCACTCTGTTCTTCCGAAAATCTCTGTTCTTCCTGTTCCTTCTTCAAGCGCTGCTGCTCCTTCTCATATTCCTGCCTCGCTTTCCTGTCAGCTTCTTTCAGCTCACCGCTCCGGCTCTTTACAAGAAAGAATACACCAAACAGCAGATCCAGCAAAAGAACCGCAATCGCCAAAGCCATCTGCAAGTATACGACTGTCCTGCGCCGCCCGCTCTGCTCTGCCACATCTTTGTTTGCCAGAGACACAATCACAGCGCCGCACAAAATAATCAACAATACAAAAATAATCCAAAACACCATAAAATCCCTGCCCTTTCCAAATATACCGGTATCTATGGCAGCCCGGCTCTTTATTCCAATAGGAATTCCGCCGCGTTGTCCGTTGCACTGTTTTCTCCGATGTAGATGATAAATTTGCCCTTCTCACTCTTAAAATGGTTTTCCGCCGTCGTAAAACGCAGCATGTTCTCCGTAATCGTGAATTCCACTGTTTTCTTTTCACCGGGTGCAAGTGTGATTTTGGAAAAGCCCTTCAGCTCACGGATCGGACGCACAACACTGCCGCATAGATCTCTTACGTAAAGCTGTACCGTCTCCGTTCCCTCACGGCGGCCGGTATTTTTCACGTCCACACTAGCAGTAATCGAATCTCCGTCCGTCTCTTTAGAAAGCACATTTTTAGAAAGATTCACCTTGGAATAAGAAAATTCCGTATAGGAGAGCCCATAGCCAAACGGATAGAGTGCCTCTACCGGCGCATCCAGGTATTTTGACTGGAAACGATTTTTCTTATTTCCGTCATAAGGTCTGCCCGTAGAAAAATGGTTGTAGGACAACGGTACCTGGCCGACGGAATACGGGAAACACATCGAAAGCCGACCGCTCGGCTCCTTCGTGCCGAATAACAAATCGCAGACCGCATGGCCGCCCTCCGTTCCCGGAAGCCAGGCAGCCATGACCGCTTTCGCCTGTTTTGTCACCTCTCTGATATCAAGCGGACGCCCGTGAAACAGGACAACCACAATGTTGTCATTGACCCTGCCCACTTCCTTCAGCAGTTTGCGCTGCATCCTTGGAAGCCTGATATTCGTACGGCTTCCGCCCTCGCCGGTATGATAGGCATGCTCGCCGAGCGCCAGTACGACGATATCCGCATTCTCAGCCTCCCTGACCGCCGCCTCCAGTAAACGTTCCTCAGAAAAAGTCCTTTCTTCTTTAACAAGGCCATTGAAGCCGTACAGCTTCTCGTTCTTCTCAAACAGATAACAGCCCTGTGCAAAGGTAATCGTATCGTTCGGTGCCAGATTAAGGAGACCGTCCTTTACCGATACGGTATCCTTTTCCTCGGAGCACAGTGACCAAGCACCATACAGGCGTTTTTGCGTCACATACGGTCCGATGAATGCAATTCTCTTTCCTTCCTTCGGAAGCGGAAGAAGCTTTCCTTTATTTTTTAATAATACCATCGAAGAAACCGCCGCTTCTCTCGCAAGCATCCGGTGTTCCTCGCAAAGAATCGTTTCCTTTGCTTTTTGCTCATTCGCAAATCGGTATGGATTTTCAAACAAGCCCAGTTTATTTTTAAGTTCCAATACCCTCAGTACCGCCTCATCAAGCAGTTCCTCTCCGATCGTCCCATCCAAAATAAGTGCCTTCAAATTACCGACATAGGAATTCGTACACATGTCGATATCGACACCGGCATGAAGAGCCAGCCTGGCTGCCTCTTTCTTATCCTCGGCGATTCCATGCAGAACAAGCTCCTCAATTGCTGCCCAATCGGAGATCAGCACGCCGTCAAAGCCCATCTCTTTTCTTAAGATTTCCCGCATCAACCATTTATTTCCGGTAGCCGGTACCCTGTTCAGCGTATTAAATGATGTCATCATAAGTGCACTGCCCGCGTCAATTCCAGCCTGATAAGCGGGCAGGTATTCATCCCGAAGTGTCCGTTCAGACAGCTCCACCGTATTATACTCGCGCGCACCCTGTGGTGCGCCGTAGGCAGCAAAATGCTTGACGCAGGAAGCAATCGTGCCATCCTCCGACAAGTCGGATCCCTGATACCCTTCTACGATCGCTTTTGCATAAACACTATTTAAATAAGGGTCCTCTCCCGTGGATTCCATAACTCTGCCCCATCGCGCATCCTTGACAAGGTCCGCCATAGGAGAAAACGTCACATGCAGGCCATCGTAGGAGGCCTCCTTTGCGGAGACTTCCGCACACCGCTTCACAAGCGCAGGATCAAAGCTGCAGCCTTGTGCAAGCGGGATCGGAAACGAGGTTTTGTAGCCGTTAATGACATCCGCCATAAACAGCAGCGGAATATGGTGCGGCTGCTTTTTCATATAGGACTCCTGAACCTTCCTGATTGTTTTTGCACCGAACACAGACAGTGTGGAACCGGCCTCATAAATTTCCTTTTCTCGGATCCCAAATTCCATCGCCGGGCCTGTCAGCACTGCCGCGTCTTCAAAAAAACTGTTCGGAAGCTGCACAAGCTGTCCGATCTTTTCTTCCAGTGACATGTCCTGTAATAATTCCAGTAACTTACTTTTTTCCATTTTTTATTTTTCAGGCGATTCCTTTTATGCACCTGATCCTGCCTTCCTGTCCGTATTTGTATCTATTATACATGAACGCTTCCATTCTGTCTTGAATAAACTATTAAAAAGACTAAAGGGCTCCTTATGAACCAACCATGCAACGGCTTTATGACCGACAGCCTCGGCCGGCCGATTCCAAATGACAATGACTCTCTAACCGTCGGCAGGGGCGGTCCCACACTGCTTGAAGATGTCCACCAGATCGACAAGCTTGCTCATTTTGACAGGGAACGCATTCCCGAACGTGTCGTACATGCCAAAGGTGCCGGTGCGTTCGGCTGTTTTAAGCCTTACCAGTCCATGTCACGCTATACGATGGCAGATTTCCTGCAGTCGCCGGATGCGGTCACAAAAGTATTCGTACGTTTTTCCACAGTCATCGGCTCCAAAGGCTCTGCCGATACAGTACGAGATCCCCGCGGCTTCGCTGTCAAATTTTACACGAATCAAGGGATTTATGATATCGTAGGAAATGATCTGCCCGTATTTTTTATTCGTGACAGCATTAAATTCCCCGATGTTATTCATTCCTTAAAACCTTCTCCCGATACAAACTTAACCGATCCTCAGCGGTTCTGGGACTTCGTTTCATTATCGCCGGAAGCCACTCACATGATATCGTGGCTCTATTCCGACCGCGGAACGATCAAAGATTATGCACATGTAGATGGCTTCGGTGTCAACACCTATGTCTGGGTTAACCGGACCGGAGAACGTATCTATATCAAGTATCACTTTAAGACGATGATGGGTATTAAAACGATTTCACGCCATGAAGCCCTAAGACTCGCGGGAGAAAACCCCAATATCGCGGTCCAGAATCTGTATGAGCACATTAAATGCGGGGATTATCCGCGTTATGAACTGTGTGTGCAGATGATGCGCCCATGTGATGCAGATTCCTTCCGCTTCGATCCGCTCGACGATACAAAGACATGGCCGGAAGATCAGTTCCCGCTATATAAAGTAGGTATGCTGACGCTTAATGAAAATCCTGTTAATTTCTTTGCGCAGGTGGAGCAGGCAGCCTTCTGTCCCGGTAATGTCGTACCCGGCGTAGAGTTTTCTGCCGACAAAATGCTGCAGGGGCGCACATTCTCTTATCTGGATACACAGCGGTACCGAATCGGTCCCAACTTCGCAGACCTTCCGGTTAACCGATCCATCTCTCCCGTAGATAATAACCAACGAGACGGCAGCATGACCTACAATATCAATCCATGCCCGATCAACTACTCTCCTAACAGCTTAAACAATAACTTCCCTTGTCCTGCAAACATTCCCGTACCGCCGCCGACCTTCGCACAGGGTCCTATTGTTCGTCAGTCTATCGCAAAAGAAGAAAATTTCTATCAGGCAGGAGAACGCTACCGCTCGCTTTCGGAATGTGAACGTGACGCACTTTCCGACAACATTGCTGTAGAACTTTACCTTTGCAAACAGGACATTATCAAACGTGTACTTTCTTACTTCTCTGAAGCCGACCGCAACTGGGCAAATAATGTTCTGTGTCATATGAAGAAATATTCCGAAAAATAGAAAGGAGGGTGCTTATGGCAACCGTTGTGATCGATGCCGGCCACGGCGGAGTTACCGATCCGGGAGCCGTCTATGGCAGCCGGCAGGAAAAAGACGATAACTTAAACCTCGCTCTTGCAGTCGGAAGAATACTGACCGATAACGGCGTGAATGTTGTCTATACCCGTACGGAAGATGTCTATGAAACTCCTTACGAAAAAGCAGAAAAAGCAAATGCTTCCGGAGCCGATTACTTTGTCTCGATCCACCGCAATTCTTCTCCTTATCCAAACACGTATTCCGGTATTCAAACACTGGTCTACTCCGCCTACGGCGTCGCAGACGAAATGGCTAACAACATTAATGAACAGCTCGAACGGGTCGGTTGGACGAACCTCGGCGTCAGTGAACGACCCAATCTAGTCGTCTTAAGACAAACGCAGATGCCCTCCGTGCTCGTCGAAGCCGGCTTTATAAACAACGACAATGACAACTGGCTGTTCGACTCCAGTTTTCAAGACAACGCCGCCGCCATTGCAGACGGAATTCTCATGACGATTTGGGAAAGCTGAACCTGCCGGCTGCCCTTCTCAGCAAATGACGGCGAATATAAAAGGCGGTTTCCTCTTCCCCTTTTATGGCAAGCATTCTAAGCAGATGCTCAAGCATCCGCTTGGAATGCTCTTCCATAATAATATGCTCCTTGCCTCCCAAAAAATAGTCCAGAGGCATATCCTTGGTAAAATGTCCTTTGTTATAAATTTTAGATGCCGCCACCCGATCCATATACATCTCAACAAGATACTTCACAGGCATTCTTGCCGGAACCATCCCTTTTAATTCTGTTGCACTGTAATCAATCCAATATTCATAATGGTGCTTATTGCGTCCTTTATGATGAAGCCACGCACTCGAATACCCGATATCCTCCCGCTCTGCGTTGTTCGGACTGCGGTAGCCCTGATAATACTTCGCTCCCACAAGAAATTCCGACGGCATGTATTTGCTTAAATCATGCACCATTCCCTGCCAGTACAGGCCGACGGAAAAACACCCCTTTCTGACTATGCGCCGATGCTCCGTGATTGTCTTAAAATGTTCCAAATACCGATTCATGCTTCCTTCCTCCAAAAGCCTTACGCAAGGCCGGGGCGGCTTATCTTGCCGTCAGCTCCGTGTAGCTGTCCCCCGGATATTCTCCTTCGCCCGGCGTGATAAATACTTTTTTTGCTGACTGATCGTAAAATACAGCCTTTGTATCTTCCAAAGCAGTCACTGTCAGATCTCCTGAGTCAAACACCCGGTTTGAAGCGCCGGTCATTTCTGAAAATTCCTGAATATCCGCATAGAAAGTATCCAGCTCCAAAGATCCCTGTGCCGTATAGTCCTCTATTTTTTGCGCAGTCAGCTTTGGGGGCGTCTCTTCCTTTTCCAGTGCTGCCGCAATTTCTTTGCCGTACAGCATATTAATCCCATAGAACATCCTGTTTACTTTGGTATTTTCCATAAAAACAAAAAAAGCATCCTCAAACTGATGATATAGCTCCTCGTTGCCCGCCTCAAAGCCGATCACACTCAGGCAGATCCATTCTGTCACTGTTCCGCGATCATCCAGCTGGTCATTTGCATAATAAAAATGGTTTGCAATCAGCGGCACATAAAATTCACAGTACAGCGTGTTATCATACCTCGTTGTAATTTCATATTTTAACAGATCAACCGCAAATTCTGATTCTCCGGTTGCATACGTCGTATCTTTACCAATACGAGCATAATCTCCGATATCGCCAAGCAGTGTCATTGTATAATCCGCGGATAATTTTTCAAGACGCTTTGTCAGCCCTTCATCAGCAGACACCGTTTCCACGAGCGTCACCTTTTTCGCGTCGGAATATCCTTGTCTGATCAATGCATCGATATAACCCTCCGCACCCCCATAGGTTAAATAGCTCATATACGTCTTCCCGTCGCGCTCATTGCTGCGTGTCCGTCCGGTATCGGAATTCTTATACCAGAACTGCTGCGGAGACATGTAGGTGAAGCGTACCGTATTGTCCTCGTTCCCTGTAACAAAAGTCATGGCTTCCGGGAATTTTGTGCTGTATTTACCGTAGTCGATCGATGGCTCCGCATTTGTAAAATCCTCCGGGTAAAGGGAGGAAAATATAACACTGCCGTCCGCATCGGAAGCTTCCGTGTAAATGTAATAACTGCCAAGGTCATCATAAATTTCCCGGTCCGCGCCTGAAACAGCTTCGGTATCCTGCTTCGTATTCTCCAAATCTCCTGCCGATCCATCCAAAAGCGCATCTGCAGTTTCTGCGTTGATAGTTTCTTCCCCTGAGAGCCCTGAACTTTCCTCCTGCTCCGCTCCCTCCTTCGGGCTTCCTGACATTTGAGAAGCCTGAAAAACAATGATGCCCATCAGCACTAAAATCAGGACGAACACGACGATAATTGCCCCGACAATTCCGGTGCGCGCTTTGTTCTCCTTTTTTTGTGACTCCAGATTCTGCTGCACCTGAGGCGGGTATTTGGAGACATTGTTTTTATCCGTCACATCTGTGCCGCATCCGATACAGTATTCATGGCTGTCCTCTAAGAGCATGCCACAGTTTTTACAGTATTTCATACGCCCTCCTTAATCCGCATCAGGAAAATCAATTTTTTCTTCCATGATTTGTAGCATAATATCCACCAGCTTCGGATCAAACTGTGTGCCTCTTCCCTTTTCGAGTTCTGATTTTACCGCCTCCTCAGGAAGCTTTTTGCGATAGGCTCTGTCCGAAGTCATGGCATCATAGGCATCCGCAATTCCGACGATCCGTGCTGAAATCGGTATTTCTTCCCCTTTCAGCCCCTCCAGATAACCCTTGCCGTCATAGCGTTCATGATGGTATTGGGCACCGTTTGCCACGTCTCTGATGATTGTAATGTCTTTTAAAATATCGGCGCCCATTGCCGTATGTGTTTTCATAACGGCAAACTCCTCCTCCGTCAGTCTTCCCGGCTTGTTTAAAATTGCATCCGGCACGCCGATTTTGCCGATGTCATGCAGCAGGGCAAGGCTATACAAATTACCGCATGCCTCCTCGTCCCAGCCAAGCCGTTTTGCGATTTCCCGTGCATATTTTGCAACTCTTGCCGAATGCTGCCTTGTATAGACATCTTTTTTGTCAACTGTATTGGAAATAGCCATGATCGCCTGCACGCCGAGTGCTTCGACTTCCCTCGTTTTTTTCCCAACAAGGGTTTCGAGGCAGTGGCGGTAATCGGAAAGCTCAATCTGCGTAGATATACGGGCAAGCATAATTTCCGGCACAAATGGCTTGATAATGAAATCCACCGCTCCAAGCTGAAACCCCTTCAGCTCATTATCCATATCGGAATGGGCTGTCAGAAATATCACCGGAATCGAAGCGGTTCTCTCCTCATGCTGAATACGTCTGATCGTCTCATAGCCGTCCATCTGCGGCATTTCGATATCGAGCAAAATCAAATCCGGAAGAATCTTTTCCATCGCCGTAAGCGCTGCTTCACCCGATTTCACCGGAATGACCTTATACCGGTCCCCCAATACCCGCATCGCATACTGCAGATTACTTGGTGTATCGTCTACCACCATAATGATCTTCTGCACGTTTATTTCCTGACTTTGCATATCCGCCTCCGTCATCTATGGTTTTTCTTTCAACCCTTTCTAGCTGATCCTCACACCCTGCGGTACAACATAATTCAACGCACCGGGCATCAGCTCGACCTTCCACTCTTTTTCCTTTAGAATTTCGCCGTCCACATTCAGATAAATATATTTTCCGTCCCTGCGCCTGATCGATAAGGAGGATACCTCTCTGAGTGTAAGAAAACCATCCGGCAGCCCTCCGATCTCCCCGCGCTGAAACAATCTCATAAAATGAATGGCACGCCACTTTTTTATTTTCTTCAGGAGCAGCAGCTCCATTCTGCCGTCACCGGCCGACGCATTGGAAATCGGGTAAAAGGAGCCCCCGAGGCAAATACTGTTACCCATATAGATCATATCGTATTCTCCGCTCTGATCATCCCCGTCGATTTCAAACGTATAATCAACCGTTGGATTGAAAAGAAAGGTAAGAAGAAAAGACAGCACATATAAAAATTGTGAGTTCATGCTTCCGATGAACTTCATCCTGCTCGCAAAGCGTTCAACAAGCTCCGTCAGCCCCGTCGTTGAAAACAATACATGATTGTGGATATCCTCGCCATCCGCATTGCTGTTTTTCACAAAATCCACCTGAATGACCTCGCCGCGGATCAAATTGTCCATATTATAAAAAAGCTTTTCCCGCTCTCCGAAATTCTTTAAAAAATCATTTGTCAGTCCGCACGGATAATGCGCCATTTCCACACGCGTAAGATCCCTGTCCTCAATTCCGCTGATTGCGTTTGCAAACGTGCCCGAGCCGCCGCAAATATAAAATCGGATTTTCTCATCGTCAAACAGTTTTAACATCCGATTCACGATTGCAGTCTCATGCCCTGCATCTTCCGTATCAAACACAAGGTAAGAAAAATCCTGCTTCCTCTCCAGAAACTGACGGATACTCTCTGAGCGGTCTCTAAGTCCTGCGACCGGATTAATTATAAAAATGTGTATCATGCTTAGCCACCTAACCTTCGCCCGTCAGTTTTTTCAGCTTTTCAACGGCAATGTCAAAATCAAACAGCTCAATATTTTCTAAAATTTCCTGTAAGGCACTTCTGTCCTGCTCGGAAAGCTCACAGGAAAGCAGCTCATTTACAATGTGAATTCCTTCCTTGGTATCCCAGTTTTCAAGTGCCTCCCTAGTCCTTGCAAGCTGCCTTGCAAGCTCACCTTCCGTAATTGGACTTAAGTTTTTTTCTTCGTTCGGCAGGATGAGCCTAACCGCCTCTTTCAACTCCTGTATCAGCATTCGATAATTCGATAGGAACTGCTCATGACAGCTGTGTACATATGCTTCGTTCTCTGCCTTGCTTTCCAGCTCCAGCCTGTGTGCTTCCTCTGATAACGCATCTGCGCCTATGTTTTTGGAGGAGCTTTTAATTCCGTGCACTTCAATGCCGTAACCGTTCCAATCCTTTTTTTCATAGGCGTCTGTCAGCCGCCTTAAAATCTCTGCGGAGGATTTTACATAAATATGAATGACCTCCAACAAAATCTCCACCTTGCCGCCGCAAATCCGCAGACCGTCTTCAAAGGAAATCACTCCGGCTTTTTCAAACACTGCCCCTGCCCTCTCCAAAAGCATATCCGTCCCGCCGGCCTGCTGAATTTTCTGATATACGTCCTTTGCAACCTGCTTCTCCTTCGGCAGCCATTGAACCATCACCTGTTCAAGACGTTTTAAATCGATCGGCTTCGGAAGAAAATCATCAAATCCGTTTGCAAGAAACATTTCCTGTACGCCCTTGATCGCATTTGCGGTCAGTGCAACAACCGGTACCTTCCGGTAAAATTCTTCTTCCTTTGCGCGCAGGATATGAACAAGCTCCACCCCGTCCATTCCCGGCATCATATGGTCGACAAATAAAACATCAAATTGTTTATCTTTTTTTAATATTTCAAGTGTCTCTTCCCCGCTGCAAGCCGTCACAACCTCCATGCGATACTGTCCCATCAGCCCTTTTGCAACCTTTAAATTAGCAAGATTATCATCGATCACCAGCACCCGCGCATTCGGCGCATAGAATTTGGAAATCGCATGCTTTCTCATCCTGTCATTTTCCGGTGCTTCATTCAGCAGAATCGGAAGGGCGCCATACAGAGAAAGCGGCCGATGGATATATCGGAGATTCGGTATCCCCGTTTCCTCTACAACATCACTCAGATCGACCATAGCAACCCAGGTCACATGCGGATACTGCTTTACAAGCAAAAGTACCGCTTCTTGATATAAGGAATAATCATAACATACGAGTTCCTGCTTTTCATTTTTAAGGACGTTTGCAGCCTCCCTGACGGATGCATACTCTCTTGTTTCCACCTGCAGAGAATCAAATAAATCATGCAGTCCTTCTTTATAATATTCATTTTCCTCACAAATGAAAACAATTCTTTTTTCCATACCTTTTAATGCGCTGTCACATGCCCGCCAATCTCTGACGCCCTGCTCCAATTCTACAAAAAAGGTAGTTCCTGCACCATAAACACTCTCCGCCCGAATAGAGCCGTTCATTTTCTTAACGAGCTGTGCAGTGATTGCTAGGCCAAGCCCCGTTCCTTCGATATTACGGTTGCGCTCCATGTCAAGCTGAGTAAAAGCCTGAAAAAGACTCGGCAGATCCTCCTGCTTCATCCCCATGCCCGTGTCGGAAACTGCAATCTTCAGCAGAACCCGATCCTCCGACATCGCTTCATAAGCGAGGCTTAAAAGAATCCGCCCCTTGGCAGTGAATTTTACGGAATTGGTCAGCAGGTTTAACAATACCTGCTGCACACGCACCTCATCCCCATAAAGAAGAGTCGGCAACTTTGGATCTATTTTGATGACAAATGCGATATCCTTTAATCCAATACGGGTATTCACCACATTCTGCAGATTGTTCATCTGCGAAGCCAGATTATATTCCTGCTCGATAAATTCCATCTTTCCCGCTTCGATCTTGGAAAAGTCCAGAATATCGTTGATAATATTCAATAAGTTATCAGACGCGTTTTTGATTGTATTCACATATTCCGCCCCAAGCGGAGACAAGCTTGTCTGCATCAAAAGCTCCGACATACCGCAAATTGCGTTCATCGGCGTCCTGATTTCATGAGACATATTCGCGAGGAAATCCGCCTTTGCCTTTGAAGCGGCCTCGGCGTCCTTTTTTTTAATTTCCACAACACGAAGCAGATCCGCGTTACTCTGCTCCTTCTGTTTGTTCATCCGCTCCGCAAGCGCATTTTTATTTAATAAAAGCACAAGGGCAACCTGTCCTAAAAGCAGGGCGAACACCTGTAATACAAACTGCAATGTCAGCTCCTGATAGGATGCGATCAGAAATACGCAGCAAATAATAATGGAAACCATAAACAGCAGGCGGGTAACCATCTTGGAAAAGTACAGCGACATCAGACATGCAATCATCAGCAGCACAATGTTGAACACATTTTCCGTCTCCGATGCATAGCAATAAATCCCGGAAATTGACGTCAGGGCGATTGCCATCGCCATACCGCGCGTGTCGTTGCTCACCCTCGGATAATAGGTAAGAAAAACCATGAGCATAACAGAAAACAGCAGGACGGCGTAAACCCACATCGTCACCTTAATATCCTTTTGTATGAATAAAATAAACAGGATTACGAGTACATAGATGAACAATATGAACTTTTCAATAGCACTGTTCAGCTTAGTAACCATAATCCTGCCCGCCTTCCTGTATTATTCTCCCTGCAGATCCACCTTGATCCGCAGCTCCTCAAGCTGCTTTGCATCTACGGTATCCGGTGCCTGAGACAGGAGATCGGATGCATCCTTCACCTTGGGGAATGCCATGACCTCGCGGATGCTGTCCGCACCGACCATCAGCATAACAAGCCGGTCAAGACCATAAGCGAGACCGGCATGAGGCGGCACACCATACTGGAATGCATTTAAAAGAAAGCCGAAGCGTTCATACGCGTCTTCCTTCGTAAAGCCAAGCATCTCAAACATTTTTTCCTGCACATCCTGCTGATGAATTCTGACACTTCCGCCGCCAAGCTCCGTACCGTTCAAGACGATATCGTATGCCTTCGCACGTACACTGCCCGGATCGGAATCGAGGTATTTGAGATCCTCATCCATAGGCATCGTAAACGGATGGTGCATCGCGGTAAAGCGGCCTTCTTCCTCATTCCACTCAAGCAGAGGAAATTCAGTTATCCATAAAAAACGAAACTCATTCTGTGGGATTAAATCCAAATTTTTTGCAACTTCAATACGCAGTGCGCCAAGCACATCCCATACAATCTTCTTCTGATCTGCCGCAAACAAAAGCAGATCGCCCTTTTCGCCCTGCATCACCTGCACAAGCTTTGAGAGTTCCTCTTCTGTCATAAACTTTGTAAAAGACGATTTATAGGTGCCGTCAGGCTGAATACTCAGATATGCCAACCCCTTGGCCCCGTAGCCCTTTGCAAATTCTACGAGAGCGTCGATTTTTTTCCTCGGCATTTCGGCTTCACCCTTCACATTGATACCGCGCACCGTACCGCCGTTTTCAAGAGCGCCCGTAAATACACCGAAGCC
This sequence comes from Bacillota bacterium, assembly GCA_023402845.1. Classification (GTDB taxonomy): domain Bacteria; phylum Bacillota; class Clostridia; order Lachnospirales; family Lachnospiraceae; genus JAEYFP01. The sequence goes on along the minus strand of JAEYFP010000067.1, from coordinate 14,687 downwards.
GCAGCCTTTCACAGCTTCGGATACATCCTTCAGTTCCATGCCAAAACGCAGATCCGGCTTATCGGAACCAAAACGATCCATCGCATCGATCCATGTCATACGTTCGATCGGCAGCATGACATCAATACCCAGTATCTCCTTAAATACCTCCTTAATCATTCCTTCATTGACGGCAATTACATCATCGACATCGACAAAGGAAAGCTCCAGATCGATCTGGGTGAATTCCGGCTGGCGATCCGCGCGCAGATCCTCATCCCGAAAGCACTTTGCCACCTGAAAATAACGGTCATAACCGGCACACATCAAAAGCTGCTTAAATAACTGCGGTGACTGAGGCAGCGCATAAAATGTCCCGGGATGCACACGGCTCGGTACGAGATAATCTCTCGCCCCCTCCGGCGTGCTCTTCGTCAAAATCGGCGTTTCTATTTCCAAAAAGCCCTCGCCCATAAAATAATTGCGGATGATATTGACAATCCGGCTTCTTAATATGATGTTTCTCTGTAAATCGGGCCTCCGCAAATCAAGATACCGGTATTTTAACCGAAGTTCCTCCTTCGTCTTGCTGTCTGCTTCAATCGGGAACGGCGGTGTCTGGGCTTCCGAAAGGATTCGCAGCTCTGTCGCACGGAGCTCGATGCCGCCTGTCTTTAAATTCGCATTTGCTTCACCGGAGCGTTTTTCCACTTTCCCCGTCACGGCCACGACAAACTCACTTCTAAGTTTTTCCGCTTTTGCAAATCCTTCTGCTTTTACATCACTTTCCTCAAAAATAATCTGCAAAATACCGGAGCGATCACGCAAATCCACAAATATAATGCCGCCCTTATTTCTGCTCTTCTGTACCCAACCCATCACGGTTACTGTCTCTCCGATATTCTGTTCGCCAAGTTCCGTGCATCTGTGGGTCCTTTTTAATCCCATCATTGCTTCTGCCATTCCTCTGTCTCCTCTTTTCCTCAATTGGCCTTCCTGTCAGCCCTTTAATTCCGTATTATAAAAGTCCTTGATATTTTCCTGCGTATAACCCTCTTTTTCAAGCTGTTCCTTCTGGAATTTCTTATTTTTATTCATCTGGGCAATCAACACCTGTCTGCCGTCCGCACGCAGTCTGGAGGCTTCCCTGATCACCTCGCACAAACGTTCCTTTGAAGCACCTTTTTCCACTAAAAATGCCAGCTTGTCCGAACCTCCCGGCACTTGAAAATCCTTGTCAAGTAAAATCGTGATGATGCGCTCGAAGCCGATCGAAAAGCCGCAGGCGCATGTCTGTACACCTGTAAACTTGCCGATCATCTCATCATATCTGCCGCCTCCGGCCACGCTGCTGCCGAATTCATCCATACTGATTTCAAAAATTGTCCCCGTATAATAAGACATACCGCGTACAAGCGTCGGATCAAATTCAATTTTAAAATCTGAAATTTTGGTTTCCTCAATACTTGTAATGATTGTCATAAGGCTTTCCGCAGCTTCGGGTGAAAGACAGTTTATCAATGTATCCTTTAAATAACGGATACCGGCAATATCACGTGTTGTCTTCTCAAACAGCATTAAATAGCGCTCGGCGGAATCAGCTGCAAAACCACTTGCAACCAACTCATTTTGTACGCCGCTTGCACCGATTTTATCCATCTTATCCAAAATGATAAACACCTGATCGTACTGATCTTCCAAAAATCCGCAATAAGCGGCCATTGCCTTTAAGATCCTGCGGTCATTGATACGTACGGTAAAATTCTTAAAATCGAGCTTGCCAAGCAAGGTAGTCGTAGCAAGAACTAATTCAATTTCCGCCAAGTGACTGGGATCGCCTAAAATATCGATATCACATTGCACAAACTGTCTGAATCTGCCTTTCTGCGGTCTGTCTGCACGCCACACGCTTCCCATCTGAAGCGCCTTGAACGGACTCGGCAGCTCATTTGCATGGTTTGCATAATATCTGGAAAGCGGAACGGTCAAATCATACCGCAGCCCCGAATCGACTAAATCATCTTCGTTTTCAGCGGCATTAAGGTTCAGCTTTTCGCCCCGTTTTAAAATTTTAAAAATCAGCTTCTCGTTCTCCCCGCCCTGCTTGCTGCAAAGATTTTCGATATGCTCCACACAAGGAGTCTCAATCGGCTGAAAGCCAAAGCCGCTATAGGTCTCCTTCACAAGACCGGTCACATAATCACGAATTTGCATCTCCCTCGGAAGGATATCCTTCATTCCTGTTACCGGTTTTTTTGTCAATGCCATTTTTTATTCTCCTTATCTGTCTTTTATTGTATCATAAAATAATTTCTTTTTATTTAGTAATTTTTCATTTTCTTCGATAAATAATGTCACATCTTTCACGTTATCGCTCCGCTCGATACGTCCGTCGGGAAGCACAACCTTTGAAACCGAGCCTGCCCCAAGTGCCGCAATTGATTGAATCTCTTCCATAATCAGAATATTATAAATACCATATTTTCCTTCGTGTGCATAACCAACATTTTCAAAGTTACCGGCCATATTTTTCTGGCGATACAGGTAATAAGGCTTCATACCCATTCTTTCTGCGGCCTTCGCTGCCGCCTCCATCATCTGCGGTGTATTAATACTCTTTATCTCCCCGTGCTCACTCAAAAACTGTGCCATGCCCGCCGCTCTCTTAATCGCCATAGAATGCACAGTAATACTGTCGGGGCAAAGCCCCTCAATTTCGGATAATGTATTTGTTACCATCTCAAGGTTTTCACCCGGCAGCCCGAGGATCAAATCCATGTTAATATTCGTAAATCCGGCTCCCCTTGCAAGCAGAAACGCTTCCCGTACCTGCTCTACCGTATGCTGTCTGCCGATAATTTTGAGTGTCTGTCCGTTCATCGTCTGTGGATTGATCGAAATGCGATTCACACCGCATTGAAACAGCGTATCAAGCTTTTCCGGCGTAATACTGTCCGGTCTTCCGGCCTCGACCGTAAACTCCTGCACCGTTTTAAAATCAAAACGAGCCTTTATATAGTCAATCAGTTCTGCAAGCTGTCCGGATGTCAGTGTCGTGGGCGTTCCCCCGCCGATGTAGACCGTATCGAGTATCTTGCCGCGGTAAATTTGAGCGGTCAATTCGATCTCTCTTTTTAACGCCGCCAGATATTCTTCCACCCTGCTTTTCCATTTACCGATCGGATAAGACGTAAAAGAACAGTACAGACACGTTGTCGGACAGAATGGAATCCCAATATAGAGACTGAAGCCCTCCGCACCATGAAGATTCCCCAGAATTGCACGCTCACGCTTTGCAATTTCAATGCTGAGCAAAATCTTTTCATCCGCGGTGAAATACGTGTTTTTCATGTAAGCGCTGATTTCATCCTCGCTTTTCCCTTCCCTCAGCATTCCCATCGGAAGCTTGGTCGGGCGGATTCCTGTCAGCGTCCCCCACGGGAGTTTTTTTCCTGTTTCTTCACTTAACAAAAGGTAAAGCTGCTGCTTTAATACATTTTTCACCTGAGGCCGTTCAAGGCCCCCTGTCACAGCCCTTAAACTCTTTTTCACACTGTTCCCTTCAATGATTTTTACCTCTAAATAACTTTCCGAATAACAGACTTCGAAACCGGAAAAATTCTCTCCGGTTTCTGCTGTTAACATCATATGCACATCTTCATCCTGATAAAATGCCTTCACAAGGGAATGAATGTCGTATAGGAACATTTCCTCTGATAATCTGATTGCTATCATATATCCGCCCGCTTTATATTATGCCTTCCAGTTCTTGCGCTAAGATGCGCAGAAAGGATTATACCTGCGTTCCTCGCCGATCGTCGTGGAATCGCCGTGTCCAGGATAAGCCTTAACGTCATCGGGCAGCACCATCAATTTTTCCCTTAAGGAGCGTCCCAGTGTATCACCGCTGCCGGTCGGCAGATCCGTCCTCCCGACAGAACCCGCAAATAACGTATCGCCGCACAGAAGAAGGCCCTCCTCCGCAAAATAGTAGCAGCAGCTTCCTGCCGTATGTCCCGGCGTCTCAATCATTTTGCAGGAAATTCCTCCTGCCGTAACCATTTCGCCGTCCGTCAAATATACATCCGCCTTTACCGTATAAGGGCGTCCGATCTGATCGGAACAGTTCAGTCCTGCATCCTCGCACAGTGCCTGTTCTGCCTTGGATGCATATACCCTGACACCTGCTTTCTCACGAAGCTCATTCACGCCCATGATGTGATCAAAATGCCCGTGCGTGAGCAGAATTGCCGCCACCTCAATCCCATTTTTCGTCAGCTTGTCATAAATGCCTGCACCATCAAAGGCCGGATCGATTACAAGTGCCTTTTTTTCCTCCTCGTCGTACACAAAATAGCAGTTCGTGCTGACCATTCCAAGAACCGTTCTTCCTATTTTTAAATTACCCATTCTAACCTGTTGTCCTTTCAATATCGATCACATCCTCAATGGAACGCAATCGGTCAATAATTCTGTTCAGCTCCTCCGTATTGGATATTTCAAAGGAGATGGATGTCGTCGCTGTTCCCTGCTTGCTCGTCCGCACATTCATCGAAAGAATATTTACATTTTTTTCGGTCAGTGCCTTCGTGATCTCTGCCAGCAGACCGTTCCGATTGTTGCTGTAAAGATTGATTTCCGCCAGATACCGCTCGGATGTTCTGGAATCGTTCGCCTGCCACTCTGCCTCGATCAGCCTCGCCCGCTCCATTTCAGGAAGATTCAATACATTGATACAGTCTGTGCGATGTATGGAAACGCCCCTTCCCCGCGTCACAAAGCCGATGATTTCATCACCCGGAATGGGACTGCAGCATTTGGAAAAACGCACGGCAACATCGTCGATTCCCTTGACGACAATCCCGCCCTTACTCCTGACTTGAATTTTCCTATCCTTCTGAGTATCGGCTACGTTTTGCAGAACTTCTTCATTAGACAGAATCTTCGGATGATCCTTTTCATACAGCTCCTGCATTTTGTTGATGATCTGGCCTTCTTTTAAACCGCCGTGACCGACAGCCGCACAAACGGAATCCCAATCCTTGAAGCCATATTTATCCATAATGGAGCGCATATATTCGGGCCGCATCAGCTGGCTTGTATCGAGTGCCTTCGTTTTGCAATAGGTAAGAATCATCTCCTTACCCTTGACAATGTTGTCCTCCTTCAGCTCATTTCTGAACCACTGGCTGATCTTGCTCCTTGCTTGCGTACTCTTGACAATATTGAGCCAATCACGACTTGGGCCCTTAGAATTCTGAGAGGTAATGACCTCGATCCGGTCACCGTTATTGATGACATAATCAATCGTAACGAGTTTGCCGTTGACGCGGGCGCCGATCATTTTATTACCGACTGCGCTGTGGATACTGTAAGCAAAATCGATCGTGTTCGAACCTGCCGGAAGCGTTTTGACATCGCCTGTCGGTGTGAAACAATAAACACTGTCGGAAAATAAATCCAGATCGCTCTTGAGCGTATTCATGAATTCCTTGTTATCCGACATATCTTTTTGCCATTCAAGTATCTGTCTGAGCCAGCTTAATTTTTCAGCTTCCTGTTCCTTAACCCGTTTGCCGTCGGAGGCCTCCTTATATTTCCAATGGGCAGCAATTCCATATTCCGCTGTTCTATGCATTTCATAAGTACGAATTTGTATTTCAAACGGCTGCCCCGTCGGCCCAATCAAAGTCGTATGAAGCGACTGATACATGTTTGGCTTGGGCATCGCAATATAATCCTTAAACCGGCCGGGAATCGGCTTGTACATTTCATGTATGATGCCAAGCGCCGCATAACAGTCTTTTACCGTATCTACAACAATTCTAATCGCAAACAGATCGTAGATTTGATCGATTGTCTTATCCTGATTCAGCATCTTTTTATAAATACTGAAAAAATGCTTCACTCTGCCGTCAATGGCCGCAGAAATGCCCGCATTCTGAATATGCACAGAAACCTCGTCAACAATTTCCTGCACATACTTTTCCCGCACACTCTTACGGATCGCAATTTTATCTACCAGATCGTAATAAACCTCCGGCTCCAGATATTTTAACGAAAGATCATCCAGCTCTACCTTCAGCTTGGAAATACCGAGACGCTGTGCGAGCGGTGCATAGATATCCATCGTTTCCCGTGCAATCTCAATCTGCTTGGACGGGAGCATATGCTTTAAGGTACGCATATTGTGCAATCTGTCCGCAAGCTTTACCATGATGACACGGATATCCTTTGCCATGGCGAGAAACATTTTTCTTAAATTTTCCGCCTGAAACTCCAGCTTATCCTCATTATATTTCAAACGGCCGAGCTTTGTTACACCGTCTACAATCAGCGCCACATCCGGCCCGAACTCTTCCTTGATTTCCTCATCCGTCATGATTGTATCTTCCACAACATCATGCAGAAGTCCTGCCACAATCGATTCCTTATCAAGCTGCAGATCTGCAAGGATGATTGCAACACAGAGCGGATGAATAATATACGGCTCTCCCGACCTGCGAACTTGATCCTTATGTGCCTCGTAAGCGATTTTATATGCTTTTTCGATCAGAGAGATATCATCCGAGGGGTGATATTTTTGCACACGGGCAATTAAATCCTGATAAAGCTCCTCAGGACTTAAGAATTCCTTCATAGCCTCAATCCGGCCGTCATCCAGAATCAATTCTCTTGTCTGTTTTTCCAGTGTGTCCATCATATCTGCCATAGGAGATTTCCTCCTTTCGTTTGTAGTATACATCATCTGTCTGTTTTTCGTCAAACAGTTGTCTTAGAGCTTTACCGCGACAAATACAGCACAACAATGATCGCCAGCAGGATACGGTACCAGCCAAACACCTTGAAATCATGCTTTTTGATATAACCCATCAGGAAACGAATCGCAAGCACAGACACCACAAATGCGGTCGCCATACCCGTTAATAATATCGACATCTCCGTTCCCGTAAAATGGAAGCCGAATTTAATCATTTTCAGCAAGCTTGCACCGAGCATAACCGGCACCGCCAGGAAAAAGGTAAACTCCGCCGCGGCAGTTCGGGATACGCCCAGCAAAATGGCACCCAGAATCGTCGCACCGGAACGCGAGGTGCCGGGAAAAATAGCTGCAATCAATTGGAAAATACCAATATAGAGTGCTGTCCGGTAACTAATCTGTGCGATAGACTCCATTTTAGGTGTACGGTTCTTATTTTTCCGTTCAATCAATATAAATAACACGCCAAACACAAACAGTACAATCGCAACGCAGACATAGTTATAAAACAGTGATTCAAATAAATCGTCAAACGGCATTCCGATCACGATTGTCGGGATACATGCCACAATGACTTTCAGCCACATAAAAATCGTTTCTTCCTTAATATATGGCTTTTCCTTAAACTGAAACGGAAACAGCCGCTCCCAGTATAGCAGGACGACGGCAAAAATCGCGCCAAGCTGGATGACGACACGAAACATTTCAAGAAATTCCGGTGACTGATTAAGCGGAAGAAGCTCCTCCAGCAGAATCAAGTGTCCCGTGCTGCTGATCGGCAGCCACTCCGTAATACCCTCCACGATTCCGTAAAAGATTGTTTTTATGATCTCTGCCATTTCCCGTCTCCCCATCCATAATTATCTATTATAATCCCTCCGGATTCATGGACTGCCAGCGCCAGGAATCCTCGCACATTTTTTCTATACTGCGCTGTGCCGTCCAGTGCAGCTCTTCTTTGGCTTTCGTCACATCGGCATAGCATGTCGCGATATCTCCCGGCCTTCTTTTCTTGATTTCATAAGGTATTTGTTTTCCGCACGCCTTTTCAAAATTCCGAATGATATCCAATACACTGCAGCCCTGCCCTGTTCCAAGATTATAGACCTTGACCCCGGGCTTTTCTTCGCCGCTCATTTCCCGTATTTTTTCAATCGTCCGCACATGTCCGATCGCAAGATCTACAACATGGATATAGTCACGCACACCGGTTCCATCCGGTGTATCATAATCATTGCCAAAGACGCCGACGCTTTTCAATTTTCCGATTGCCACCTGCGTCACATAAGGAATGAGATTGTTCGGGATCCCCTTCGGACTCTCTCCGATCAGACCTGACTCATGCGCACCGATTGGGTTGAAGTAGCGCAGCAGAATCACGTTCCATTCCTGATCCGATACGTAAAGATCCTGCAGCATCTGCTCGATCATTACCTTCGTGCGTCCATAAGGATTTGTAACTTCGCCGACCGGACATTCTTCTGTAATCGGCACAAAAGCAGGCGTACCGTAAACGGTCGCCGAGGAACTGAACACGATGCTCTTGCAGCCGTGCTTTCGCATCACATCACATAATATGAGCGTACCCGTCAAATTATTATAGTAATAATCAAGCGGCTTTTCGACCGATTCACCGACAGCCTTATACCCGGCAAAATGGATAACTGCTTCAATCCGCTCCGAGGCAAAGATCGCTTCCAGCGCTTCCCTGTCAAGCAGATCCGCATCATAAAATTTTACCTGCCGGCCTGTGATCTGCTCGATCCGCTTTACCGCCTCCCTGCAGGAATTGTAAAGATTATCCACGATCACCACATCATAGCCGGCATTTATTAATTCTACACAGGTATGACTGCCGATGAAGCCTGCGCCTCCGGTAACTAATATTGACATTTGTTTTCCTCTTCTCTTCCCGGCTCACGCCGGTATCTGAAATTTCATTTCACATAATCTAATTTAAAAATACAATACCCGTTTATATTACACTATTATAGTAGAATTCGCAACTTTTAATATAGTGTGCTATTATTTTGAAATATACTGAAACGCTGTCTCGTTATATAAATAGGGACTTAAATAATAAGCACTCTTTCGCACATTGCGGCTTTAACAATGCGGGGAGTTGCAGGGGGAAGGAGGCGGACAGCATCGACGAACAGCAGCAGCTTGTGCATATGATCACAACTTATCAAAATTTAATATTTACCATATGCTTCAAGTTTACAAACAACTATTTCGATGCGGAGGACCTGACGCAGGACACCTTCCTTTCCGCCTATAAAAATTTAAGCGGCTTCGACGGGGCAAATACAAAGGCGTGGCTCTGCAGAATTGCCACGAACAAATGTCTCGATTTTAAGAAACGGGCCGCCTCCAAAACTGTTCCGACCGAAGATTCCTTTTTTTTAACACTTGAAACAAATAATGCTTCTCCTGAAAAGGAGTGCTTGGAAACAACAGTCAGGGAAGAACTGCTCTCCTGCTGCAACAGCCTTTCACCGCCTTACGATGAAGTGGCGCGCGAATATTTTTATCACGAGCGTTCGGTTGAGGAGCTTGCGCACCAGCTAAACCGAAATGAAAAAACTCTTCGCACACAAATCTATCGGGCAAAGGGAATGCTTCGAAAACTTTATGGAAAGGAGGCCGCCTCATGAAAGTACAGGACCCCGACATGAGGGATCAGTTTAAAATAATGGATACAACGCTCGATATCGAAGCGTTGATCAGGCAGACGGAATCACAGCCTTTACTGTCGGCACCGTCTTATCTAAAGGAGGAAATTATAGAAAAAAGCCTGGGAATCAGGGTTCAGGTCCCGATTCATCTAGAAAAGCAAAAAAAAGAAATTTCCAAAAGGATGCAATTGCTATTTTACAGTCTGAAAATATCGGCAGCCGTTGTCTTCTGTCTGTTTCAGCTGGCGGCACTCAACCGCTTTCCTGCCGATATGAATGTCTGCTTTTACTGGGCCATCGACAGTTATCACGATTTACAGACGGAGCAGGAATCGGCCAGAGATGCGGTCCTTTCCCTGAAAGAAACAACAGATATCGGTCTTTCCGAAAGGGCCGGGCAATCGATTCGCAGCTTACTCAATCAATTAACAAACGGAGGTAATGATCATGATTAGAAAGAAAACAGGGTTCTGGACTTTTATTTTTTCCTTGATTCCGGGTGCCGGGGAAATGTATTTGGGTTTTTTCAAACAGGGGATATCTCTGATGCTTTTATTTTTTGCAGCTGTTACTATATCCTCTTTTAACGGCGGCACGGGAGTCTTTATCATGCTGCTGCCGGTCATCTGGTTTTACGGCTTTTTCCATGTGCATAATCTTGCTTCACTGCCCGATGAGGAATTTTACGCGCTGGAAGATTCTTATTTATGGGATTCTGCCCAAGGAAGCCTGCTAAACGGTCTGCCGCAGGTATTGACTGCCAGAAAGGGGCAGCGTATTGTCGGAATTCTGTTCGTTCTCATTGGTTTAAGCTCTCTGTGGAACGTCCTGCGCAGTTTCCTTTACCGTTATCTGGATGAAGCATTTTATACTGACTATATCCGCCCGCTGCTTGACAACATTCCCAGGGCACTGATCGGCATCCTGATTATTCTTGTCGGTATCTGGTTGATCACCGGCAAAAAAAAGGAGCTGCTTTCAGGCGGCGATGATTCCGCTTCAAAAGAGCCGGCACAGCTTGAAACCAAAAACGAATAGGAGGAAACTATGATAAAAAACCGAACACATAAGGTAGGTACCCTGACACTCGGCATCACACTGGTTGTCTCAGGCATCGCTTTTCTGGTCCGCCTGTTCGTGCCTGCTCTCACTTATTATACGATTATGAAGGCTTGGCCGATCGTTTTCATCTTCCTCGGTATTGAAGTATTGTTCAGTGCCGCTCACGCAAGCGACGATACCTGCCCGGTCATCTACGACAAATCCGCCATCTTCATTACGGCGATGCTCATTCTCTTTGCGATGTGCATCGGCAGTCTCACCCTCCTGATGGAGCGCAACGCGCAATTCACCTTCTGAACACTGCACATCTCTTGAAATAAACGGCACGGCCGGGACTCCTCAAAGTCCCGGCCGCATTCATTTACTCTTCACTTTACTTATATGTTTTATTTCCCCTAGGAAAGCTTCTATTTTTATAAAATAATTAATGAGAATCTCTCAATAGTGTGATATACTACGCAAAGGGCAGAGTCATGCGGGAGAACCGGAATACAGGATTTCTCCGATCTCAGTCCGATCGCTTACAAAAGGAGAATCCAATATGCTTGAATTAAGGAATTTACGTTGGGCGCTTCCTGATGGGGAAGTGCTGATTGACGGCATTGATCTGACAATCAAGCCGGGGCAGCTGACGGTTATAACCGGTCCGAACGGCGGCGGAAAAACTTCGCTTGCAAAGCTGATTGCCGGTCTTTATACTCCCTCATCGGGTCAAATCCTGTTAAACGGGGAGGATATCACAAGCTGGGATATCACACGCCGTGCACAGGCCGGGATTGCTTATGCCTTTCAGCAGCCCGTTCATTTCAAAGGGCTTTCCGTCAAGCAGCTTTTAAATATTGCCGCAGGCAGAGAGCTGACAGAACACGAAGCCTGTTCCGTGCTGGAAAAGGTTGGTCTTTGTGCTCAGGAATATATGAACCGTCCCGTAGACAGTCATTTATCCGGCGGGGAAAGCAAACGCATCGAAATTGCAACGGTGCTTGCAAGGAAAGCAACTGTCCTCGTATTTGACGAGCCTGAGGCCGGCATCGACTTATGGAGCTTTCCAAGCCTCATTGAGGCATTTGGTGATTTAAAGGAGGAGCAGGACGGTGCGCTGCTCATCATCTCCCATCAGGAACGTATTTTAGATATTGCCGATACAATCGCCGTCATTGCAGATGGAAAGATTCGTGTTACAGGAAATAAAGACACCGTACTTCCGCAGCTTCTGATCAATGAACGGCAATGTCAATGCCCGCTCGGCAAGGAGGTATCTCATGGATAACATTACAGAACAGCTGCTACAGACCATTACCGATTGGGACGGCATTTTCAGCGGCGCATACAGCCTGCGCGAAAACGGAAAATCTATCCATATGCATTCCTCGGAGAACATCCGCATCGTACCAAAAACGGACAAGCCCGGTATTGATATTTATATTTCCTCGAAAGCCCAAAAGGAATCCGTCTATATCCCTGCCTGTGTCACACACGGTTCCGTACAGGATCTGGTCTACAACGACTTTCATATCCAGGCAGGTGCAAACGTCACAATCGTCGCCGGATGCGGCGTTCATGTAGACACCGGAGAAGATGCCTCCCACAACGGTATTCACCGCTTCTTTTTAGAACCGGATGCACATGTTGTTTACAAGGAAAAGCATGTTGGCACCGGTACGGGCTCAGGCAAAAAAGTCATCGATCCGGTGACCGAAGCCGAACTGGCCGAAGGCGCCGTCTTGGAAATGGAAACCCAGCAATTGCAGGGTGTTGACCGGACACTGCGCAGGACAAGCGCAAAACTCGGCAGGCGCGCAAGACTCATCATTCATGAAAGCCTTTTGACCGACTGCGAAGATGTTGCACAGACAGAGTTCCTCGTGTCAATGGATGGAGAGGATTCCAGCGTAGATTTGATTTCCCGCTCGGTGGCAAAGGGCAATTCCACACAAAAATACCATTCCCACATCATCGGAAACTGCCGTTGCACCGGTCATTCGGAATGTGATGCCATCCTCGTGGGCAACGGAAAGGTCAACGCCGCTCCCGAGCTTTATGCCGGCGACATCAATGCCTCTTTGATCCATGAGGCTGCCATCGGCAAAATAGCCGGTGAACAGATTATCAAGCTTAAAACACTCGGCCTCACTGAAGATGAGGCCGAAAGAAAAATTATCGAGGGCTTCCTGACTCCCGTCGAATAAACCGGAATGGGAACAAAAGTGTGCTTCGCCCGCTCTCGCGATTAAATATTTTGGCAGCACAGCTTTTGTTCCGCGCGCGCAGCTGCGCATATAATTTTCTTGTATAGGAAATTCGAAGCAATTTCCTATATAAGAACAAAAGTGTGCTCCGCCCACTCTCGCGATTAAATACTTTGGCAGCACAGCTTTTGTTCCGCGCGCGTAGCTGCGCATAAGATTTTTTAATAGGGAATCCGAAGGAATTTCCTATATAATCAAAAATCGGCTTTATCCGGATGCAGACCGGAGCCGCCAAAATACGGCATTGCATTGATAACCGACATATCTTCATCAGAAATAACAAAATCAAACACTTCTGCATTCTCTGCAATTCGAGAGGGCGTTACCGACTTTGGCAAAGGTAATACGTCGTTTTGAAGACACCAGCGAATGCAGAGCTGTGCGGCAGATTTTCCATACTTTTGAGCAATTTCCTGAAGCTGTAAATTAGACAGCATTCTTCCCGTTCCCAAGGGGCTCCACGCCTGCACAAGGATATTATTTTCCCTGCAAAACTTCACTGTCTCCGCTTGCATTTGACCCGGATGATACTCAATCTGATCTACCATCGGTGTCACTTCTGCCTGCATCAGTGCCGCCAGATGATGGGGAAGGAAGTTAGATACTCCGATTGCACGGATTCGTCCGGCCTTATATAGCTCAGTCATGGCACGCCATGTTTCCTTATTGAGTGTTTCCCAATCGGAGAAGCGATGTTCTGCTGCCGGCCAGTGGATCAGATACAAATCCAGATAATCAAGCTGCAGATCAGCCATCGTTTTCTCAAAAGCTGCCATTGTCTTATGATAGCCCCTTTCGCTGTTCCAAAGTTTGCTGGTGATAAACAATTCCGTTCGGGAAATACCTGTATTTTTGAGAGCCCTCCCAATACTTGCCTCATTTCCATAAACTGCGGCCGTATCAATATGGCGATAGCCGGACTCGACTGCTGCTTTCACCGCAGATACGGCAGTATCTCCATCCGGTGCCTGCCATGTACCAAAACCCACACATGGTATTTGATACCCATTATACAAGCGAAACGTATCTGTTAATTTTCTCATATTGCTTCCTCCTTTAAAGTTTACGGTTGCTATTATATACTCTCATAGGACATGGAAAAATGCAAGTGCCCGCCCCTTGCAAATAGCATTTCTAAAAATAATTAAAAATTTTTAAATGACTGATAATAATTTAAAAACTGGATATACTACTTACAGCATTCATCCATACATTTAGACAAAAAGGTGCGTCCGGATGCATGGATGAGCGTCACACTAGCAATCAACAAGCAAAAGGAGGTCACTAAATGTCGGATATTTCAGTTTTGGATTTACAGAATCTGCGCCACCTGATCGGGGGCTACAGCACCACTCATTGTAAGATGCAGGATTATGCATCTCAGACACAGGATTCAGAAGTCAAACAGCTCTTCCAGGATGCAGCCGAATCCGCTATGAAGAACAAACAGGATCTGATGAAATTTTTATAATTTAAGGAAAAAGAAAGGAATCCGCTCATGAACGAAAAAACAATGGTTGCCGACGCGCTTGTCGGTGTAAACGGAGAATTAAAAATGTTCGGTGATATGATACCCCAGACCGAGAACAAAGAACTGAAGCAATGTCTGAAAAAAATACGCAACGAATGCGAAATGTCACAGGAAAAGCTTTATCAGGTCGCACGCGAAAAAAGCTATTATGTTCCCGCTGCAAAGGCCACTATGCAGGAAGTGGAACACGTGAAGTCCATTTTGACACAGGGCTGAGAAATCTTTTATTGCAAAGCAATGGGAAGCTTATGAAAGCTTCCCCCTTTTACATAACAGTTCGTGGATTACCACCACATATTTCCTGTAGGTTTGTCAAACATGTGTTACATTCTGCGCCAAATAATCCATCAATGCCTGCCGTGGTGTTTTCCAGCCCAGAGGACGCATGGGAAAGTTATTGTAGTCCCTGTGATTATATACCTTTAGCT
>JAEYFP010000019.1 GCA_023402845.1 Bacillota bacterium | reverse complement strand
CGCGAAGTCCAAGAAAGGAGCAGATATACCATTGCTACCTACATTCTAACAGCTTAAGTAACAAGATGGATAATTCCTTACTGGTTGTAAGGGATATTAACCATAAATACATTGTAGTAGAAAGGAGGACTTGTGATGAAAATTTGTTATGTATTTTTAGCAGAGGGCTTCGAGGAGATTGAGGCGCTGACAGTTGTTGATTTGTTAAGGCGGGCGAGGCTCAAGGTAGAAACTGTTTCCATAGCGGGAACGGATATGGTGACAGGCTCTCATGCAATCAGCGTAAAAGCGGATACGAAAATAGAGGATGTCAATTTGCGGCAGGCGGGTATGCTTGTACTGCCCGGCGGAATGCCGGGGACGAAAAATCTCGCGGAATGTACGGAATTGATTGAGATGCTTCGTGAATTTGACGAGACGAACAGACGCATTGCGGCGATCTGTGCGGCACCGTCAATTTTAGGAGAACTCGGCTTACTAAAAAATAAAAAAGCTGTCTGTTATCCCGGGAATGAAGAAAAGCTGCTTGGCGCAGAGGTATTAAAGGAAGAAGTTGTGACGGATGGCAATATTACGACTTCAAGGGGAATGGGAACTGCGATTCCGTTCGGTCTCGAATTGATCAAATTGATTGTCAGTGAGACAGAGGCGGGAGCAATGAAAAATAAAATTGTTTATAGACAGTCATGACGTGGCAGAAATTTCCATAATAATTTATTCTTTTTATCACATAATAATACCAAGATAAGTGATGAAACACATTGATTATTGAATCACAGATGTGATGGATAAGCGATGAAGAGTAGTTGCTTATCTATCAAAATAGAGTGCAAAAAGCACGATATGGGATTATTTTGGAGGTGAAAAGAATGGCAAGTAGAAACTCTAATAGAATCGAAGTTCCGGAGGCAAAGGCCGCACTGAACAAGTTCAAAACAGAGGTAGCGTCTGAATTGGGTGTTAATTTAAAGGAAGGCTACAATGGCGACTTGACTTCTAAGGAAGCTGGATCTATCGGTGGCGAAATGGTCAGACAGATGATTGCTAAGCAGGAATCTCAGATGAAGTAAAATAGGCATCGATAAGAAATACGGGAAGAGGGTGTCCCCAATCAAAAATTTGGGGACACCCTCTTTCCGTATTTTATAGGAAAGTTCTGTGAACTCCCTAAATATCTTCTTTATTGATCATTGTTTTCAGGCGCAGCCAAATCAGCCATGCGAGCAGACAGCCAATCAGTGCTGTAATAAGCTGCGTGACGGAAAAAGTAATCTTTGCTGTGGCGAGGAACTTCGGTAAAGCCTCCGGCTTCGGCAGTTTCGTGGCAATCTGGTCACTGAAATTCGGCAAAATAATCCATACGACGGTGATGCCGAGAAAAATGGCTTTTACAATGGAACCGATAACGAGCCCTGCTTCCAGATGGAAATTGAAAGCCAACTTCTTCTGAAAATAATACGTGAAAAACACAAGAATGCAGTTGCTGACCATAATAATAGGGAACATCGCGGGAACAGCCGCCATAAGCGGTGAGCCGGTGAAGAAAAAAGCGGTAATCGGAGCGATTATGGAAATAATAATGCCTGACGTCAGTCCGACTGCCAGAGTGGCGATAACCAAAATCGCATTTACGATCGGTCCGGTAATGTAAACGGATAAATTCTTAAAATACTGGCTGATAATGCAGAGTGCCAAAAGCAGCGCCGTTTGTGCGAGCTGCTTGGATGTAAAATTTTTCATGTTGAGTTCTCCTCCCTCTAATTGCTGCTATATTGCTATAATTTATTATAGCTCCTCGGCGTCAATAAGACAACCCGGCTCTTTGATAAAATACCTCAGTTTTTATTCATATTTTACGCATATTTAATACTTTTGACTGGAATTTTGAATAGGTGTGTGCTATAATTTCATAATGACTGTAATCAAGTGTAGAAATGAGAGCCTAAGGCAGAATTAAGGAGGAACTAAAGTAGAATGAGTTTACAGGTTGAAAAATTAGAAAAGAATATGGCGAAGCTTACAATCGAAGCATCGGCCGAGAATTTTGAAAAAGCGATTGAAGCTGCTTACAATAAGAATAAAGGTAAAATGAGCATTCCGGGCTTCAGAAAGGGCAAGGTGCCTCGCGCAATGCTCGAAAAGATGTATGGCACAGGCGTTTTTTATGAAGATGCTGCAAATGCATTGATTCCGGAAGCCTATGAAAAGGAATTGGAAGAAAATAAAGAGCTTGAGGTTGTTTCCCAGCCGAAAATTGATGTGATACAGGCCGAGAAGGGTAAGCCGTTCATTTTTACGGCAGAGGTAGCCTTAAAGCCTGAAATTGAAATCGGAAAGTATAAGGGTGTTAAGATCGAAAAGATCGACACCGAAGTGACAGAGGAAGAAATCACAAAGGAACTCGAAAAGGAGAGGGAGAGCAACGCAAGAACAATCAATGTCGAGGACAGGGCTGTTCAGGATAAGGATATGACAATCATCGACTTTGAAGGCTTTGTGGACGGAGTTGCTTTTGAAGGCGGCAAAGGAGAAAACTATCCGTTGACAATCGGTTCAGGCGCATTTATTCCCGGCTTTGAGGGACAGGTGATCGGTGCAAAGCTGAACGAGGAAATGGAAGTAAATGTGACATTTCCGGAGGATTATCAGGCAAAAGATCTCGCGGGCAAGGCAGCGGTATTCAAAGTGACGGTAAAGGAGATCAAGGAAAAGGAGTTGCCTGAGCTGGATGACGAATTTGCAAGTGAGGTTTCAGAGTTTGATACCCTCGATGAATATAAAGCAGATGTAAGGGCAAAGCTTTCAGAGAAAAAAGCTTCCGATGCAAAGAGCAAAAAGGAAGATGCCGTTATCGAAGCAATCATTAAGGATTCCAAAATGGAAATTCCCGACCCTATGGTAGATACGCAGACAAAACAGATGGCTCAGGACTACGCGGGCAGGCTGCAGCAGCAGGGCTTATCTCTGGAGCAGTACTTCCAGTTTACGGGAATGGATATGGATAAGTTTTTAGATCAGATGAGACCGGGCGCGCTCAAGAGAATTCAGAGCAGACTTGTGCTGGAAGCGGTTGTAAAGGAAGAAAGCATTCCTGTATCCGATGAAGAATTTGATGCGGAGATCGCAAAGATGGCGGAGACTTACCAGATGGAAACGGATAAGCTCAAGGAAATCATTGGTGATTATGAGAAAGAGCAGATTTCAGAGGATATCGCGATCCGGAAGGCAGTGGAGCTTGTTGTTGCGGAAGCAAAGGAAAAGTAATCGGATTTTATGGATTGATAGTAGGATCAGCAAGGAGGAGTAAGGATGAGTTTAGTGCCATATGTCATTGAACAAACAAGCAGAGGGGAACGGTCTTACGATATTTTTTCGAGACTGTTAAAGGAACGTATTATTTTTCTCGGAGAAGATGTAAATGCAACAACTTCGAGCCTGATCGTCGCACAGATGATGTTTTTGGAGGCGGAGGATCCTGATAAGGATATCCACTTTTACATCAACAGCCCGGGCGGCTCTGTGACGGATGGATTTGCGATTTATGATACGATGCATTATGTGAAATGCGACGTTGCCACTTATTGTATGGGTATGGCGGCAAGTATGGGTGCTTTCCTGCTTGCAGGCGGTACAAAGGGCAAGCGTTTTGCGCTGCCGAATGCGGAGGTCATGATCCATCAGCCTCTCGGCGGAGCAAAGGGCCAGGCTACGGAAATTGAGATTGCCGCAAAGCAGATTCTCAGAACGAAACAGACATTAAACCGTATTTTAGCGGAAAACACAGGAAAACCGATTGATGTGATCGCAGTGGACACGGAGCGCGATAATTGGAAGACGGCGGAAGAAGCTTTGGAATACGGTTTGATTGATAAAATCATAACAACTAGGGCGTAAAGGAAATGAAGAGTATATGTCAGGGAAAATGAATGACGATAGAATCAGATGCTCCTTCTGCAATAAGACGCAGGATCAGGTCCGCAAACTGATTGCGGGACCGGATGGCGCATTTATCTGCGATGAATGTGTGGAAATCTGTATGGATATTATTGAAGAGGAATTTGATCAGGAGGAACCCAAAAAGAAGGAAAAGGGACCGGATATCAACCTGCTAAAACCGCAGGAAATCAAGGACTTTCTGGATGAAAATGTGATCGGGCAGGAGGAAGCCAAGAAGGTATTGTCCGTAGCAGTTTATAACCATTACAAGCGTGTGACATCGGCAAAAAGCTCCGATGTTGAGCTGCAAAAGAGCAATATTATTATGCTGGGACCTACCGGCTGCGGCAAGACACTATTGGCACAGACGCTTGCAAAAATTATCAATGTGCCTTTTGCGATCGCGGACGCAACCGCACTGACCGAAGCCGGCTATGTCGGCGAGGATGTGGAAAACATTCTGTTAAAGGTTATACAGGCCGCTGATTACGATATTGAGCGTGCCCAGTATGGTATTATCTACATTGATGAGATTGATAAAATTACAAGAAAGTCCGAAAATGTTTCTATTACAAGGGATGTTTCCGGTGAAGGAGTGCAGCAGGCACTTCTGAAAATTATAGAGGGGACACTTGCATCCGTTCCGCCGCAGGGCGGCAGAAAACACCCTCATCAGGAACTTCTTCAGATTGATACGACGAATATTTTATTTATCTGCGGGGGTGCGTTTGAAGGTCTTGACAAGATTGTGGAAGCAAGGCTGGATAAAAAGTCAATCGGCTTTAATGCGGAGATCAAGGACAAAAGGGAAAGTGAGCTTGGCGTGCTGTTATCGCAGGTGCAGCCGGAGGATCTCGTGAAATTTGGCCTGATACCTGAATTTGTCGGTCGTGTGCCGCTCAATGTCTCTTTGGAGGCGCTGGATGAAGCGGCGCTCGTAAAGATTTTGACGGAGCCGAAAAACGCGATTACAAAGCAGTATAAAAAGCTGTTTGAGCTGGATGGTGTCCGCTTGGATTTCGAAAAAGAAGCGATTACGGAAATCGCGAAAAAAGCTTATACAAAAAAGACAGGCGCAAGAGGTTTGCGTTCCATATTGGAAAAAATGATGACGGATCTGATGTTTCGGATCCCGTCGGACGATACTATTGAACGGTGCGTTATTACAAAGGAAGCTGTAGATGGTATCAGTGCTCCGCTTCTGGTGCATCAGGAAGCACCTTTGAAAAGGGCGGAATAAATTTATTACAATCATACGCCGCCGCAAGGCGGCGTTATGTGATTGGGGAGAAAAATCAATTTATGAACTGCGAAAAAATATTCCCTATGGGAAAAGCAAAATATTTCCCATAAAGAACTAAGGAGTAAGCATGGCAAGAGTAACGAAGAAAAAAATACCGGCGGTGGCTCTGCGCGGGCTGACCGTTATGCCGGGAATGATTATACATTTTGATTTGAACAGGGAGACTTCCGTACATGCCGTAGAAAAGGCGATGATGAAGGATCAGCAGGTGTTTCTTGTAACACAAAGAGAGGCTGAGACGGAAAAGCCGTCACTGTCGGAGTTGTATACGATCGGGACAATTGCGGAGATTAAGCAGGTGCTGAAGCTGCCTAATAATGTAGTCAGGGTGCTCGTAGAGGGGCTGTCCCGTGCCAAGCTATGTGGATTTGATGAGGCTGAGACAGCCTACCTGCTTGTTTCAGTAAAGCCCTATCCGCAGAAGGGAGCGACTCCGTCCGGTGCAGAAACCGAAGCCGATGGGGAGACATCATTAACACCGGAAGCCTCGGCAGAATTGACTGCAATGGTCAGGACCCTGCGTGAGCTGCTCGGAGAATACCTTACCTATAATCCACGGATCAGCAAGACGTTGGAAAAACAGTTTGAGGAGTCCAGAAGCTTGCCGGAGCTGCTTGATTTTGTGGCCGTTAACTTTCCGATGACCCAGCCTGACAGACAGCGCATGTTGGAGGCGGTAGAGGTCGGGGAACGATTTACTGTGCTGACTGCAATCTTATCTCGTGAAGTTGAGATTTTAGGTATTAAGAAAAATTTGCAGGAGCAGGTCAAGGGCCGGGTTGAAAAAAATCAGAAGGAATATGTACTGCGCGAGCAAATGCGTTATATCAGAGAAGAGCTGGGAGAAAATACTTCTGTGTCGGATGCAGATCATTTTGCGGAAGAGGTAGAGAGACTGGTGGCTTCAGAAGAGGTGAAAGAAAAGGTCAGAAAAGAGATTGACCGATTCAGACAAATCGCCTCCAGCTCGTCGGAAAGTGCCGTATCGAGAGGCTATATCGAAACTCTGCTCGAAATGCCATGGGATAAGGTGTCGAAAGACAATAAGGATATCGATAACGCAGAACGGATCTTAAACGCTGACCACTATGGTCTGGAAAAGGTCAAAGAACGGATGCTGGAGTTCCTTTCTGTAAGAAATTTAACGCAGAAGGGCGACAGCCCGATTATCTGTCTTGTCGGACCTCCGGGTACCGGAAAGACATCCATCGCAAAGTCCGTGGCACGTGCTTTGGACAAAAAGTATGTTCGCATCAGTCTGGGAGGTGTTCATGACGAGGCGGAAATCAGAGGGCACCGCAGGACCTATGTCGGAGCGATGTCGGGCAGCATTGCGACGGGACTGAAAAATGCAGGCGTCAAAAACCCGCTGATGCTGCTGGATGAAATCGATAAAATGAGCCGGGATTATAAGGGAGATACCGCTTCGGCACTGCTGGAGGTGCTGGACAGTGAGCAGAATTCCAAATTCCGTGACCACTATATCGAGCTGCCGATTGACCTGTCTGAGGTATTGTTTATTGCTACGGCTAATTCTACGGCGGATATCCCGCGTCCGCTGCTTGACAGGATGGAACTGATCGAGGTCACGAGCTATACGGAAAATGAAAAAGTGCATATCGCAAGAGAGCATCTGATTATGAAGCAGATGGATCGGCACGGGATCCTGCCGGATCAATTGATTATTCAGGATAAGGCGCTTGAAAAAATTGTGCGCAACTACACGCGAGAAGCCGGAGTGAGGGGTCTTGAACGAAAAATCGGGGAAATTTGCAGGAAGACCGCCAGGCAGATTTGGCAGGAGCATAAAACGGGTATCAAGGTGACACCTAAAAATCTGGAAAAATTTTTAGGAAAAGAACGCTATCAATATGATATGGCAAATGAGACAGATGAAGTCGGTATCGTCAGGGGACTCGCGTGGACGAGCGTTGGCGGCGATACGCTGCAGATTGAGGTCAATGTCATGCCGGGTAAGGGAGAAATCCTGCTTACAGGACAGCTTGGTGATGTGATGAAGGAATCGGCGCAGGCGGGCATCAGTTATATTCGAGCTGTCAGCAAGGAACATAAGATCGCGGACGATTTTTTCAAAAAGAATGATTTTCATATTCATATTCCGCAGGGTTCTGTGCCAAAAGATGGTCCGAGCGCAGGAATCACAATGGCGACGGCTCTGTACTCGGCAATTAGCAATAAGCCGGTACATGCGGACGTGGCGATGACAGGGGAAATTACGCTGCGCGGACGCGTGCTTCCGATCGGCGGTTTGAAGGAAAAGATATTGGCGGCAAAGAATGCCGGCATCAAAAAGGTGCTTGTGCCTGGGAAAAATGAACGGGATATTGCAGAAATATCGGAGGAAATCAAAAAAGGCCTGACAATTATCTATGTCAATACGATGGAGGAAGTTTTAAAGGAAGCATTATGAAAATAAAAAATGTAAATTTAGAAACGGTATGCGGTGTAACAAGTACACTGCCCGTTAACACGCTGCCGGAAGTCGCGTTTGCAGGAAAGAGCAACGTCGGAAAATCCTCGCTGATCAATGCGCTGATGAACCGTAAGTCATTGGCGAGAACCTCGGCACAGCCCGGAAAGACGCAGACGATTAATTTTTATAATATCAGCGGTGAGCTTTATTTTGTGGATCTGCCGGGTTATGGTTACGCGAAGGTATCCAAGGAGGAAAAAGAACGCTGGGGAAAAATGATCGAAAACTACCTGCATGGGTCGCGACAGCTAAAGGCCGTGTTTTTGTTGATTGATATCCGCCATGAGCCTTCCGTAAACGATAAGAATATGTATGATTGGATTTTAAAAAATGGATTCCAGCCGATTATTATTGCGACAAAGCTGGATAAAATAAATAGGAGCCAGATCGCTAAAAATGTAAAGGTGATCAGAGGTACACTCGGGATGAACAAGGAGAGTGTCATCATTCCATTTTCTGCTTCCACAAAGCAGGGAAGAGAGGCGATTTATGAAACCATCGACCAAATACTTGAAAATTGCAATTAATATCATTACGATGATTCTGGCAGTCGTGTTTTGCATATGGCTGCTGCCAAAGTTGATCGTCTATTTTATGCCATTTGTTGTGGCGGCCATCATCGCATTGATCGCGAATCCGCTCGTGAAATTTTTAGAGCGCAGGGTAAAGATTGTCAGAAAGGCGGGGACTGCATTTGTTATTATCGTAGTGCTCGGGCTTGTTGTGCTTGGCAGCTATCTTATTATCGCAAAGCTTGTGACGGAAATTATCGGCTTTCTCACAATAGCACCGCAGATGTGGGAGACGACAAGCGGTACGCTGAAGGAAATCACGACGATGTTTGACCGCTTCTTTGACAGAATGCCCACAGGGCTGCAGGACTGGATGAATGGGATTGGTGAAACGCTCGGGGTATCTATGACGGAATGGCTCCAGAATTCCGGCACGCCGATTGCGGAAGGTGCCGGCAATTTCGCGAAGAATCTGCCTTTTGCGATTATCAGCACAGTGATGGCGATTCTTGCTTCCTATCTCTTTGTTGCGGAGAAGGACTATGTTATGCGTGTGGTCCAAAAGGTACTTCCGGCAAGGATGCAGGAGCGCTGGAATCTGGTATATGGGACAATGAAGGACGCGGTAGGCGGCTATTTCAAGGCACAGTTTAAAATTATGGGCGTCGTTTATGTGATTTTGCTGATCGGCCTTGCAATTTTGAATGTCAAATATGCGTTTTTGATTGCTTTGCTGATTGCCATTCTCGACTTTCTCCCGTTTTTCGGAACAGGTGCCGTGATGTGGCCTTGGGCGGTTATTTCATTTTTTCAAAGTAACTATAAGCTGACAATCGGTCTTGTGGTCATATGGGCGATCAGCCAGTTTGTCAGACAACTGATTCAGCCGAAGCTTGTCGGTGACTCAATTGGTCTGGAGCCGATTCCTACGCTGATTCTGCTTTATGTCGGCTTCCGGTTTGGCGGTGCGGTCGGCTTGATCATTGCGGTTCCTGTCGGGATGATTATCATCAACCTGTACCGCTCAGGTGTGTTCAGTAATTTTGTATACAGCGTTCAAATACTGGCAAAGGATTTGAGTGTACTGCGCAGATTTGAAAAGGAAGACTTAGAAAGAGAAGGGATTCTGACGATCGAAGAGATGGAGCAGGATATCCGGGAGGCACGCAAGGAAAGCAAGGAGGAAGATGAGAAATATCAGGATGATTCTGCAGTATGACGGCACACGTTATCAAGGCTGGCAAAAGCAGGTTACAACAGCAAATACAATACAGGGAAAGCTCGAGGAACTGCTTTCCAGAATGAAAGGGGAAGCCGTCAGGCTGCATGGCTGTGGCCGGACGGATGCGGGTGTCCATGCGCGCTGTCAGGTTGCCAATTTTCATACGAACAGCAATCGGACTGAGGCGGAGATTTTAAAGTATGTCAATCTGTATTTGCCGGATGACATCCGGGTTCTTTCCATAAAAGAGATGGACGGCCGGTTTCACAGCCGGCTTCATGCGAAGGAGAAGACATATCTGTACCGGATACATAATGATGCGATTGCAGATGTTTTTACCCGACGGTATACATATTTTTTTTCGGAAACATTGGATTTGGACTTGATGCGCCGCGCCGCGGTCTTGCTGACCGGAACGCATGATTATCTGTCATTCTGCGCAAACAGACGGATGAAAAAGTCTACAGTCAGAACGATATCTGAAATCGAGATTAAGCGGGTCGGAAAAGAGATACAAATAACCTATCGGGGAAACGGATTTCTCCATCATATGGTACGGATTATGACGGGTACCCTCCTGGAAGTGGGATTGGGGCAGCGCACGCCGGAGAGCATGACAGAGCTGCTTGCCTCAAAGAACCGGGAGCGTGCGGGCACGCTCGTGCCGGGTCAGGGTCTGACGCTTATGGAGGTCCGGTATTAGGCAGAAAGAAATAGATATGAGTGGGTGTGAGTGAGATTATGATTTATTTATTGGCAAAATTATTGATTAAGGATTATACAAAGACAGAAAATCCGGTCGTGAGGCAGTCGTACGGCGTGCTGTGCGGAGCGGTCGGTGTCGCGTTTAATATCCTGCTTTTTTTGATGAAGCTGCTGGCGGGCTTTATCAGCGGTTCCGTGGCTATCATGGCCGATGCCTTCAATAACCTGTCGGACGCGGGATCTTCGATTATTATGATGGTCGGTTTTAAGATGTCGGGGCATAAGCCGGATCCCAAGCATCCGTTCGGACATGGCAGGATTGAGTATGTCACAGGGTTAATCGTATCAATGATCATTATTGTGATGGGGATCGAGCTTGTAAAAACCTCCTTTGATAAAATCCTTCATCCGGGGGAAGTGCTGTTTGGCCCATCGACAATTGTTATTCTGATTATTTCTGTTTTTGTGAAACTCTATATGTTTGCCTACAATAAAAAGGTATCGGAGAAAATTAATTCCGCGGCGATGCAGGCGACGGCGCTCGACAGCTTTACGGATTCCGTGGCAACGTCAATCGTACTGCTTTCAATGATGGTGGCGGAATTTACGAACATACCGATTGACGGCTACTGCGGTTTACTTGTGGCTGTGTTCATTCTATATACGGGATTCAGTTCCGCAAAGGATACACTCGATCCGCTGCTCGGAGGCAGACAGGATAAGGAATACATTGAAAAAATCGAAGAGTTTGTGATGTCCTATCAAAATGTGCTTGGTGTGCATGATCTGCTCGTGCATGATTACGGCCCGGGGCGCATGATGATTTCTCTTCATGCAGAAGTGCCGGCAGATGGTGATATTATGGAGCTGCACGATACAATTGACAATATTGAAAAGCGGCTGAAGGAGGTGCTCGGCTGTGAGGCCGTCATTCATATGGACCCTGTTGTCATGGACGACGATGTGACAAACCGGATGAAACGGTTGACCGGACTGATTGTAAAAGGAATTGACGAGCGGCTTACGATGCACGATTTTCGCATGGTGCAGGGACCGACACATACCAATCTGATTTTTGATGTTGTGGTGCCGTTTGAATTTAAAATGACGGACCAGGAGGTCTGTGCAGCAATCGAGAGGAGCGTGCGGGATCTGCCGGGAAATCATTTCGCAGTCATCAATATCGATAAGCCCTATGTATAAGTACCGGCTTGTTATTGTTCACACAATAGCTTAACACTTGCTGTTAAGCTGTGTAAGAACATGATTCAAGAGAGGATTTCTTCTTGACGTTTGCGGAAGGGATAGCGTATAATTGCTAACGTAGAACTATCACAATTCTATTAAGGAGGATGATTATGAAAAAGAAGTTACTCAGTGTAATACTCAGTGTTTCTCTCGCAGCGTCCGTGCTTGCAGGTTGCGGCAGTGCTGCTCCGGCAGATGAAGCAGTTGTAGAGGAGCCTGCTGTGGAAGAAGAAGCGGCAGCAGAGGAGGAAGCTCCGGCAGCGGAGGAAGCAGGCGAGGAAGAGAGCGCAGAAGCAGCAACAGGACTTTTTCCGGCTGTGGCAAAGGAAGATTTAAAGATAGGTGTGATTCATATTACGGATCCGGCAGAAGGCTCAGGATACACTTACACACATGACCTTGGTATTCAGGGAATGCAGAAGGCACTTGGTCTTGATGACAGTCAGATCATCAGAAAGAACAACACCTCAGACAGCGACCCGACAGCAATTGAAAACGCAATGTTAGAGTGTATTGAGGAAGGTGCTCAGATTATTTTTGCAACGAGCTACGGATACATGGATACATGTGAAAAGCTTGCTGCTGAATATCCGGATGTTATTTTCTCACACGGCACAGGATATAAGAGCAACGGAGCAAACTTTAACAACTACTTCGGAAGAATCTATCAAGCAAGATATTTATCCGGTATTGCTGCAGGCTTAAAGACAGAGTCCAACAAGATCGGTTATGTTTCTGCTTTTGGTAAGACACTTTCCGAGACAGGCGGCGGAATTGATGCATTTGCAATGGGTGTTGCTTCCGTGAATCCGGATGCGCAGGTATTTGTAAAGGTTACGAACAGCTGGTATGATCCGGAAGGCGAGGCACAGGCAGCACAGGCATTGATCGCAGACGGATGCGACGTACTCGCTCAGCACTGCGATACACCGAATCCGCAGCTTGCGGCAGAGGAAGCAGGTGTTTACGGCGTTGGTTACAACTCTGATATGAGCAAGGATGCGCCGGCAGCGGTACTCTGCTCCGTTATGTGGGATTGGTCCGCATACTATACATGGGCTGTAGATCAGGTAATTAACGGCACATGGACAGGAGAGAACTACTTTGGCGGTATGACAGAAGGCTTAGTAACACTTTCCGATCTTGCAGACTTTAATGATCCTGAGGCAGCAGCTAAAATCGAAGAAGCAAAGGCAAAAATGCTGGATGGTTCCTTTAACGTATTCGACGGTGTGATTGAGACAAATGACGGCTCCACAGTCGGCGAAGAGGGCAAGACGCTTGATGATGCAACGATTCAGGGCGGTATTGACTGGTATTACAAAAATGTTGTAGAAAAATAAAGCGGAACAGGCAATGGCTATTATTCACAAGGGAGTGAACCGGTTGGTTCACTCCTGTTTAATTTCAGGAAATAATAGGAAGAAAAACAACAAAATCAAATTGCATATAAAAAACAATGTGCTAGTTCTACAAAATCTATTTTATATGTACAGGTTATTATGATATAATAGCTAAGAAATTATATCGCGCCGGAGCGAAGCAGAGTGCGCATATATTCATGAAGTGTAACTTCATAATGGAACAAATAAAACAAGGCAGGTGTATCGGATGGGTGAAAAACCAGACAATTGTGCAATTGAGTGCCAGGGAATCACGAAGACATTTGGTTCCGTCGTTGCAAACGACAAAATCAATCTTCAGGTAAATTATGGGGAGATTCTTGCACTGCTCGGAGAGAACGGCTCCGGCAAGACAACATTGATGAATATGCTGTCGGGTATTTATCACCCTGATGAAGGAAATATCCTTTTGGATGGCGGGGCGGTCTGCATCAATTCTCCGCTTGATGCGGCGGCGCTCGGTATCGGCATGATTCATCAGCACTTCAAGCTTGTGGATGTACATAGTGCGATGGATAACATCGTTCTTGGAACAAGGGAAAAGCGTCTGAGTCCAAAGGTGCTCAAAAATAAAATACTGGATATCAGCAGTCGTTTCGGACTGGAGGTAGTACCGGAAAAAAAAATTTATGATATGTCGGTCAGTGAGAAGCAGACCATAGAAATATTAAAGGTGCTGTACCGCGGAGCAAAAATTTTGATTTTAGATGAGCCGACCGCGGTTCTGACGCCGCAGGAGACAGAAAAGCTGTTTGCAATTCTGAAAAAAATGCGCGATGAAGGCAGCGCGATCATTATTATTACCCATAAATTAAATGAAGTGCTTGCGATCAGCGACCGTGTCACAATTCTCAGAAAGGGAAAGAGCATTGACACTGTCATTACAAAGGAAACTGATGAAAAACAGTTAACGGAGCTGATGGTAGGCCGTCCGGTCAGCCTTTCTATCGAAAGACCTGAGACAGAAAAAATAGAAGATGTTCTTTCTGTATCGAATTTAAATCTGATCCGACATGATGGTACAAGCGCACTTTCGGGCGTCTCTTTTACGATAAACGGCGGCGAGATACTGGGGATTGCGGGTGTTGCCGGCAGCGGACAGAAGGAATTGTGTGAGGCGATAGCCGGATTGATGCCGATAGCCGGCGGCTCTATTTTATATAAAGGCGGCGATATTGTCGGAAAATCTCCTGCAGAAATCATCGAAATGGGAATCAGCATGAGTTTTGTACCGGAGGATCGGCTTGGCATGGGCCTTGTAGCTTCGATGGGGATGACGGATAACATGCTTTTAAAAAGCTATAAAAATGCAAAGGGTATGTTTCTTGACAGAAAGCCGGCAAAGGAGCTTGCGGAACGGCTCGTTGAAAAGCTGGAAATCATAACGCCGAATACCGAGACACCGGTCAGGATGCTTTCTGGAGGGAATGTGCAGAAGGTGCTTTTAGGGCGTGAAATCGAATCAAGGCCAAACGTGCTAATTACGGCTTATCCGGTCAGAGGGCTTGATATCAACTCCTCGTATGTTGTGTATAATTTGCTGAACCAGCAGAAAAAGGAACAGGTAGCGGTCTTATTTGTCGGTGAGGATCTTGATGTGTTGCTGGAGCTTTCCGACAGAATTATGGTGCTTTGCCACGGCGAGGTGACCGGTATTGTGGATGCAAAAACTGCGACAAAGGAAGAGATCGGCTTATTGATGACGGGAGCAGGAATGGAGGTGGCTGAGCATGCTTAATACGAATGTGGCTGTAAAGTGCAGCGACCCAATTCTCAGAACTGTCAAGCGGACAGAGCTTTCACAGAAAAAAGCCACAATTCTCAGGCTGACCGCACTGCTGCTGGCACTGATTGCAGGGGGTATTTTTCTGCTATGCATGGGATATAATCCTTTTGTGATTTATGCAACGATCGTTTCCGGCGCATTTCGAAGTAAAATTGCTATCCAGGGTACGATAAAAATCATGATTCCGCTGTTCATTGCTTCTCTCGGTGTGACGCTTGCCTTTAAGATGCAGTTTTGGAATATCGGCGCGGAGGGACAGATTATCGTGGGCGGTATTTTTGCTTCCTATTTTGCCTTGTTTCATTCGGACTGGCCCAGATTTGTGCTGATCCTGGTTATGCTGGCTGCGGGTATCATCGGCGGCGGCTTGTGGGGGCTGATTCCTGCATTCTTTAAGGCAAAATATAACACAAATGAAACTCTGTTTACGTTGATGCTGAATTACATTGCTTTATATATTATTTCATATTTGCGGGATGGACCATGGAGAGATCCGGCAAATCCCGGGTTTGCCAAAATCGCGACGTTCGTTCCGAATGCGCAGCTGCCGAAGCTGTTTGGTGTACAGATCGGATGGGTATTTGCATTAATTATTTTTGTATTTGTTTTTATCTATTTAAAATATACAAAACAAGGCTTTGAAATCAGTGTCGTGGGTTCTTCTCATGCGACAGCCTCCTATGCAGGTATGAACGTCAGTAAAATAATTCTGCGGACTGTATTTTTATCGGGTGCTGTCTGCGGCATTGCCGGAATGACACAGGCGGGCGGCTCAGATTTGACGCTTGCGGCGGGTATTGCGGGAGGTGTCGGATTCACGGCGATCATCGTATCGTGGCTCGGCAATCTGAATCCCGTGACAATCATGGTTATTTCATTGCTGTTCAGCGTTCTGGAAAAGGGGAGCAGCGTGATACAGTCCTCCTTTGGTCTGTCCACAGACTGTTCGGACGTTTTACAGGGAATCATCCTGTTTTTCGTATTGGCATGTGAATTCTTTATCAGATATCGGTTTGTATTTCGCCAAAAAAGTCAGGGAGGTGCGGCATAATGGATTTTATATTAAAATTTTTAGTTGCGGCAGTGCTCGCGGGAACTCCGTTATTGTTCGGTACACTCGGTGAAATTATGAATGAGCGCGTTGGACACTTAAACCTGGGCGTGGAAGGAATGATGTCGCTTGGAGCCGTTGCCGGCTTTATGGTAGGCTACAAGACAGATAATTTTGTGCTGGCCATGATTGCGGCATTTGCGGCAGGAGCATTGGGCGCAGCAATTTATGCACTGCTGACGGTGACTTTTATGGCGAATCAGACCGTCACCGGCTTGACGCTTACGATATTCGGAATCGGTCTTACAAACTTTATCGGATACTATTTCCTCGGAAAGTCCGAGGAGGGTACGCTGAAGCTTCCGGCGGGTATCACGGCGCAGATGCGCAGCATTCATATCCCTGTTTTAAGTGATATACCAGTCATCGGCCCGCTGTTATTCTCCTATAATCCGTTTGTTTATATTGGAGTGGTAATCGCACTGCTGTTAGGTTTTTATTATTATCGGACAAAGCTTGGCCTGAATGTACGTTCCATCGGAGAAAATCCTGCCTCCGCAGATGCAGCAGGCATCAACGTGACAAAGTGGAAATATATAAATATCATCGTGGGAGGCGGTATTTGTGGTATTGGCGGTGCCTATACAATCATGATCACAAACGGCGGCGTATGGATCAGTAACTGTGTAGGCGGTCTCGGCTGGATCGCCGTAGCCCTCGTCATCTTTGCCACCTGGAAGCCGGTCAATGCGATCTTCGGATCATTGGCATTTGGTGCAATGCGAATTTTGAAGTATTATGTAAATAAAGAAATCATTCCGATTCCGGATGCATTCTATGATATGCTTCCATTTATCATTACAGCGGTAATTTTGGTCGTTGTATCAATTCGTCAGAATAAAGAAAAATCACAGCCCGCCTATTGCGGAAGCAACTACTTCCGCGAAGAACGATAAGAAACGGAAACTGCATCAAAAAAGAAGAATGGCATCGTGCTTGCACGAACTGCCATTCTTCTTTTTTGATGCAGTGAGCGTTGCGAGGAGCAACGCGAGTGAGAAATGCTTTGCATTTCGAACTTTCCGTCACAACCTAAATCATTGAACCAACAAACTTTCACCCCATCCCGCCGCATCCAGTGTGCTATGCACACGCTGATGCAGTCAAAACCCTACCTGTAAAGCCCCATTATCCTAACCCATACCCGCTGCATCCAGTGTGCCTCGCACACGTCGATGCAGTCAGCACTCTACCTGCAAAGTCCCATTATCCCAACTCCATACCGCCGCATCCAGTGTGCAAAGCACACGTCGATGCAGGCCCACAATCAATGCGTATTATTATAAAGCGTTCTCAATTCATCCCCGGTATGATGACTGATCATCTCCTCAGCCTGTCCCGTGTAATCCCAATAGGACAGGAAATAATTCCACTCAGTCCTTGTGAACACAGTTGTCACACCATTCTTGTCCGTAAAGGGTACCCCCGCCGCAGCTTGTGCCGCCGCCGCAGCAGCTGCCTGTGCCTGCGCTGCTTCAAGAGCCGCAGTCTGTGCTGCTGTTGCCGCAGCATCTGCCTGCGCCTGTGCATCAGCGGCTGCCGTATCTGCCGGTGTACTCGTGGACTCTGATGCCGCTGCGGTTTCCTCAGCCGTCTTTTTCTTTTCTTCGGCTTCTTTTTCCGCCTGTTCCTTCGCCTGTTGGATTTCTTCCTCAGTCGTCACCTGTAAATATTCGGATTTCATATAAGCTTCTGTACCATTGTAATCGATTTTGCTCCATCCGTCTTCCGTTTGTTCGGTTCTCGTAAAGGAATCTCCCTTCTTACAAGTAGCCAGAACCTCACCATCTGTAGTTGGTGTTGCACGGATTCTCACATTGTCAGTCGCAATCACAAGCTCTGTTGCATTTGCGGCAGCTTCCGCCTCGGCGGCAGCCTGCGCTTCTGCTTCAGCAGCGGCCTGTGCCTCGGCTTCCGCCTGTGCTTCGGCAGCGGCTTTTGCGGCTTGGTCGACAATGTTGAAGGTCAAATAATTGCTTTCCACGTCGGATTTCTTCACACAAACAGTCACAGTACCCTCTGAAACGGTATGCAACACAGCCTGTCCATCCGCTGCATCCGAAGCAGAAAACGTAGCGGCGGTGTTATCAATCACGTACTCCAGTGATTTTAAACTGGCCTTCTCAGGATCGGCTGTGATCGTAAACGTGTAATCCGTGTTGATATCCAGCTCCTGTTCGGTAAAATCCGGTGAAAGCGTGAGTGAATCCAACCCTGATGTTACTGTCCTGACTATAAAGAACAGGGCGACAATAAGTACCAGAAGCGCTATAACAGCCGCCAAAATGATGATTCTAAAACGATTTCTTCTTTTCATAATTCCACACTCCAATTTAAATAGCATAATAAAATAGCCTAACAATCTTTAATATCATACCACAAAAATGACAAAATAAAAAGTTATTTTAATCTTAAGGTTCCGTGATGATAATCATTGACAAGATGCGACAAAGTTCGTATTCTGTAGGATGGAACTGAAAACGGCTGAAAATCTGCCGGAAAGCCATAAAATGTGGAGAGGTAGCAGTTATGAATTTTATAAAAAGATGTGCGGTACTGATCGCGGGGATTATTATCGTATCGTTTGGAACGGCTCTGACTGTTCGGGCTGCGATCGGTGTCGGTGCTTATGATGCGATGGCACTGAGTCTTTCCTATATTACAGGTATTAAAGTAGGGACGCTTTCGATGGTTACGAACGGCACGTGTATTTTGCTGCAATTGCTGATTGAAAGGCGGAAATTTAAACCGATCCAGTTTTTGCAGGTCGGACTTGTGCTGCTTCAGGGCGCTGTCGTCAACTTTTTTGTTTATACAGTATTTCAAGGCTGGAAAATTGAGCATTATATTGTACGGATTCCGGTGCTGGCGGCTGGTTATATTACGATTGCATTCGGGATCACGCTCATCATGCGAAGTGATATTATCAGAAACCCGCTTGAGGGAGTCTGTCAGTTGGTCGCAGATAAGCGCGGGAAACCGATGGGAAGACTTAGACAGCAGTGGGACATTGCCTTTGTTCTTATTGCCTTATCACTGTCATTTTTCTCCGGCACGAATTTTACAATCAGAGAAGGGACGATCCTTGGGATGCTGTTGTTTGGTCCATTCCTCGATTTGTTTCTTCATAAGAAAGACCTTATTACGTTGCAGTAGTAAGGTTATTGATGAATCCAGTCGTTAAAAAATCTATGATAAAATACAACAGCCTCTGCCAATAAATATGGCAGGGGTTTTATTGTGCACAATAACGTTGACATAAAATGCGAAAAAATAGTTGACATGATTTAGATAACATAGTAGAATAACATTGTTATATAACTTAGATGTGTAACTAAGATACGTAACATAGATACATAACGTAGATATGTAACTTTGATATATAACGGGGTTATTTATTGTTCTTGCTATATGGGGAGCAGACAGGGAGATTGGCATGCCTCCACGGGAGAAGGTTTCGAAGGAACAAGTGCTGAAAACAGCATTTGAAATGACAAGAGAGCATGGCTTCGAGGAGCTGACGGCAAGAAAGCTTGCAGAAAAACTGGGTAGTTCTACACAGCCTATTTTTCGCGCCTATGAGAACATGGAAATGCTGAAAAAAGACCTGTTTTTTAAAAGTGCCGAATTTTTTTCTGACTATATGTTAAAAAAAAGGAGCGGCTCCATACCGGCCTATCTTGCCATGGGGATGGCCTATATTGAACTGGCACAGACCGAACGACATTTGTTCAAGCTGCTTGCAGCAATAGACGATTATGAAACTGATACAATCCATGAGTTTTTACAGCAGGGAGATTGTGAGGAATTACTGGAAAAACTGCCGGATGCAAAGGAATTAAACGCAGATAAAAAAAAGGAATTATTTTTGATGGTTTGGATGTTTACCCATGGTGTTGCGACAATGGTGACGAGCAGACGGGTAACGCTTTCGGAAAAAGAAATCAAGCGGCTGCTTTTGAGAGCTTATGAAGGGTTTGTAACCGTGCAAAAAGGAGAAAAGTAGATTACCGAATGTACAAAAGAAACGTGCAATGGAGGGATTGCAGTGACGAGTGCACAGCGTAAACGAATCAAAATGAAGAAAAGATTCAGGCGAAACGTAAAAAAAACGATCAGGTATATCCTGTTTGCACCGGGGAAGCTTCCTAAAATAAGAGTGCAAATGCTGGGGCAGGTTATCAAATTCTGTGAGGCGAGCGGAGTTATGTTTGTGATTTCACTTCTTGCGCACCTGCTGAATCCGGATCAGGTCAATACGGTGCTTAGCATCGTATCAGCAGGAGTATTTTTCCTGTTGCTTCTGATTATTAAGCTGGAGCATTATCAGGAAATTTTGGAGCGTCAGGAATATTCCGGTGGATAGGCTGATAAATTGATAGTAACTAGTTGAAGTAATAAGCAGTATCATTGACAGCGCAAAAAGGGGCGCGCTGCCAATCAAAAGAACATGCACATAAGTGCAGAAATGCGCATAATTGCGCAAGGGGAAGATTTTACATAAAGAAGGAGCAGATGCAGGGGAAGCATCTGCTCCTATTTTTTATCAATTGTGTCAAGCAGGGAATGGTGGATCAGATACAAATAGGCCTCGTAAATTTCCTCTGCTGTCATATCGGTATTTTCGAGTGTAATCCAGACACGAACCGCTTCACAAAGGCCCATTGTGTAGTATTTTGCGATGTTTTCAGAAGTCAGGAAGTGAATATGTGCTTCTTGCTTTAACGGATATTTAACGAGCAGATTTAAAAATGTCCGGTATGTATAATCCTCGAGCAGTTTGTAAAAACTATTCGGACCGGTGATGAGAAATGCGCGCTTATAAAAGTCCCGCTCCTTTTCCAAACAGATAAACAGCATTTTGATTGCTTCATAGTCCATATCATTTTCTAAGAGAAGATCCATCTTATTCGCAATGTCATGCCTGAAAATCCATTCCAGCACCTCATATTTATCTTGAAAATAATTATAAAAAGTAGGGCGGATGACACCGGCATCGTCCGTGATCATTTTGATTGTAATTTTCTCAAATGGCCTGACCAATATCAGTTTTTTGAAGCTGCTCACGAGCAGAGCCTTTGTCGCATCCTTTTTGCTGTCCATCTTGTCCCTCCCTGAATTGCTTTGCCGGTATGCCGGTGGACTGATTGCCGATGCCGGCAAAGACAAAGACGGCTTTCCTCTGTCGATTGATATCATGTGTAGTTTATCACGAAAGCCACAAAAAAAACAGTTCTTTCTTTTGAAAAAAGGAATACAATCTTAGGAATTTGTAGTCTGTATGCAGACTTTTTTGAAAATATGTTGCAATATAACAGACAATTATATAGAGCTGAATCTTACTGCCGGCCGGCCATACATCTATAATAAAGGGAAAGAAACGAAAAAGAGGTGGTTGGATGCATGGAATTGAAATTCTGCTGATTGTAATCGGCCTTTCACTGGATGTGTTCGCCTATGCTCTGTACAAGGGAGCAATGCTGTCGGAAATTAATAAAAGAAATATAATAAAGTGCTGTCTGATCTTTTCAGTATGGCAGGTCGGCGGCCTGCTTCTTGGAAATTTGATCACACTGCTTCCTTTTCTGGCGGTTACACAGGCGGCCGCAAAACAGATTTGGCGGATCGCGGCAGCGGTGATTTTCCTGGGGATTGGATTGTATATGATTGTCCGGGCAGGCAGGAAGGAGGAGGTTGTTGAGCGAAAAGAAAACCGGTTTCGTTTTCGGCAGCTTGCCTTGTGGGCATGTATCACGAGTGTGGATGCGGTATTTGCCGGAGTCGGATTTGCTTTTCTGGATACACAGCTGCTGTTGACAGCGCTTATCACTGCGCTTACGACGATTGCGGCGGTGCTTGTCGGAATTCTGTGTGGGTACCGTCTTGGCTGCGGTGTGAAAAACCGTGCGGTGGCGGTAGGTGGCTGCATCCTTCTGATTGCAGCTTTGGATGTGGCAATCCGGTATATTTCTGTCTGAAAAATCCGGATAGTTCATAACAACTAATGAATGAAAAACTAAAGTAATTTTAAAAAGTAGTATAGGATCAGCAAGGAATATCAACAATAAGAAAAGCAGAAGGAGACGAATCACCGGCCTTACATAAGAATAAATAATAGACTATAAAAATATGCTGTAAAAATGCAACTGTGGCAGCATGGAATACGGAGGATTGAATGATGAGCAGGATGACATACAAAATGAAACGAGCCGCATTTGAAAAAATGCTGGATAAGATTTTAAAAAATGTGAAGAAAAATCAGAAGGCAACTTTTCTAAGGCTGATCGATATGACGGAGGGTCTGATGAAGGACCATCTCAGTCCGGATACTTATTCGGGGGCGCGGGCAATGGCAGAAAACCCAAACAGCAAATGGATGCATTATTTTGATATGCTGATCAAAGAGATCGATCCGTATGTATTAAAGAAGACTTTGATGAATCTTGGTTTTGAATCCATGCTGGCCGGCACGAAGCAAATGCATAAAATGAGAGAAAAATATCAATGCAATATTCCATGGGTCATTCTGATGGATCCGACGAGTGCCTGCAATCTGCACTGCACCGGGTGCTGGGCGGCAGAGTACGGTCATACGCTTTCATTAAGCTATGAGGAAATGGATCGAATTATTACGGAGGGCAAGGCGCTTGGTGTTCATTTTTATATGTATACAGGAGGGGAGCCGCTCGTCAGAAAAGCTGATCTGATTAAACTATGCGAGAAACATAATGACTGCATTTTTTTGGCATATACGAACGGGACACTTGTGGATGAGGAATACTGTAAAGAAATGCAGCGCGTCGGTAATCTGGCGCTTGCAATCAGTCTGGAAGGATATGAAGAGGTCAATGACGGCAGAAGAGGAAAAGGCGTCTTCCAAAAGGTCATGAATGCCATGGATCTGCTTAAGCAATACGGTCTTGTATTCGGTACATCAATTTGTTATACAAGAGATAATATTGAAACCGTGACATCTGATGAGTTTCTTGATATGATAATTGCAAAGGGCTGCCGTTATTCCTGGTACTTCCATTACATGCCGGTCGGCAACGATGCAGCCGTAGAGCTTCTGCCTACGATGGAGCAGCGGGAATACATGTATCACAGAATTCGGGAAATTCGAGCAAAGGAAGGCGGTAAGCCGATCTTTGCAATCGATTTCCAAAATGACGGCGAGTTTGTCGGCGGCTGTATTGCAGGCGGCAGAAACTATTGCCACATCAATCCGAACGGTGATGTGGAGCCATGCGTTTTTATTCATTATTCAGGAGCAAACATCAAGGAGGTTTCCTTGCTGGAAGCTCTGCAGCAGCCTCTATTTATGGCCTATCGGGAAGGCCAGCCGTTTAACGGCAATCACTTAAGACCGTGTCCGATGCTGGAGAATCCGGAAAAGCTGCAGGAGATGGTGAAAAGGACAGGAGCAAGATCCACGGATCTTAAGTCTCCGGAAACAGCAGAGCATCTGTGCAGCAAATGCGCTGCTTATGCAAAGGAATGGGCACCATGCGCGGAAAGACTAAACAATTCATCTGGAAACTAATATTTTTACTTGCCATAGCGGGACTGGCATATTATGCTTTTCGTGACTCGTCCGGTCAAATAGCAGGGGAACTTGTGAAAACCCCTGCCGGAGATCTGGTAGTCATCTGCTTGTGTGCGCTTGTTTATCAGTGCCTGGATGGGGTTGCCATTACGTTGCTTGCTAAGCGTTATAATCCCTCATTTCGATTTCGGCACGGAATCGGCTGCTCCTATTATACTGCGTTTTTCAAGGCAATTACGATGGGCAGCGGTGATTTATTCGCCAGCATGTATTATTACACAGAGCATGGCATTCCACCTGAAAAAAACTACGGACTGATTACGGTGTTTTATGTCGTTCAAAAAATAACGATTACACTATACTGCGTGGTTTGTCTGCTGTGCAATTATTCTTATATGCTGGATAATTACAGACAGTACCTGTTCTATTTCGGCTTTGGAATTTTGCTTACGGTGATTGTCGCTGCCGTTTTAATTTTTGTGTGTATTTCAGAAAGATTCCATACCTTCCTGCTGTATCTTGCAAACAAGGTCATCAAAAAGGAAACTTGGAGGCAAGGGCTGCTGGAACTCACTGAAAAACTGAAGGCTGTCAGGGAAGAGACAGTAGCACTTATCGAGGACCGAAAAATGCTGTTTGGTCTGCTCGCTTTCAATGCATTAAAGCTTACCGCATGGTATCTCGTTCCGGTGGTTTTGCTTCGCCACAGCCAAGTATCCGGATTCCCGATTCTGAGTATGATTGCCGCTACCGCAGCACTGGCCGGTGTAATGCCCGCTCCTGCCGGAATCGGTTCTACAGAGTTTGTCTATATTCTGCTGTTTACGCCGCTTCTTGGCGATGTCAGGGCGGCTTCCTCCGTTCTTTTGTACCGGTTTGCCACATTTTTGTTTCCTTCTGTGCTGGGAGGAATTTACTTTCTGCTTACCTATGTCAGGAAGCGGGCGGCAAAGGATATTACGGACGGCGGATTATTGGATACCCGTAAGTAAGAATAAAGGATTTGGCGATCACACAGGCGGCTTGTATGTCTGTGTGATTTTTGATATAATCAAAAGGTCTGTATAAAAAACGACATCTGTATGCCGACAGGAGATCACTATGAAATATGCGATTATTGCGGATATACATGCCAATTTGCCCGCATTTGAGGCTGTGCTTGCGGATGCGAAGGAACAGGGTGCAGAAGAGTATTTGATTTGCGGAGATTACTTTATGTGCATGCCTTGGGCAAATGAGATCATGGAGCTGATTCGCTCGCTGCCAAATGCGTATGTTATTCCGGGCAATGAGGATTTGTACTTTGATAAATGTGTCGGGAAGGATCTGAAGCATCCTGAAGATGCTCAATTTTTGGCAGTTTACTGGGCATATCAGAGGTTAAATAAGGGACATGCTGCGTATATAGAAGAACTGCCGGAGCAAATTGAATTTTCTGCGCAGGGGGTTCCTGTCTTTATGGCGCACAGTTTAAAGACTTTCGTGCCTGAAACACCCGAGGAACGGCTGACATCTAAGGTGGCTCTGTTTTTTAAGGAGGAGACGTATACGAAGGAAGCTTATGAAAAATTTTTATACGGGAATCTTGAAAGGAATATCCGGTTTCAGGAGGGGATCGAGGAGCTGAAGAAGGGTATTTATGTGTTCGGACATTCTCATCTGCAATGGAATTATGAGAAGAACGGGCGTATTTTCATTAATCCCGGCTCATGCGGCTTTCCTTTGGACGGTAATCCTGTACCGGCCTATACGCTGCTTACAATTTCGGACAACGGAAAAAATCATACGATCATGCAGCGGCGCGTACCCTATGATTTAGCAGGGACCGTTGCGAAAATCCGGAGTTCCGAGCTATATACCTATGCTGCGGAGTGGACAGAAATTATTATCAGTGAGATGGAAACCGCCTATGAGCAGATTGCTTTCTTTTTACAGTCTGTCGAGCAGTATGCCATCAAGCTCTGCGATCCGGTGCGTCCCTATCAGACCGAAACATGGAAAGCGGCTTATGGACTTTGGCAGCAGAGCCGTATCTAACGAAGTCTACTCAGATACATCTGTTTTTGCGGCATTACTTGTCTTCGTCTTGGGCCTGGAAATCAGTATAATATGGATTGTCACGCAGGTTCCGATAAAGGTCAGCAGCAGGATAAGCCAGAGCTTCCCGGTTAAAATCATGGATAAAATCAGCATGCCCCAAAGAAAACAGAGGCTTTTGGTCAAGGTTTTTCGAGACAGTCCCTTCCGATTCTGATAATTTTCGATGTATTCCCGAAAAAAGGGAATCCGCAAAATTTTTGCCTGCAGCTTGGGTGTGCCGGCCAGACAACCCGTACCGGCGATCACGAACGGCGTTGTGGGCAGAATGGGAAGAAATACGCCGATCGCGCCTATAATTAAAAAAAGAAAACCAATGATCGTTAGAATGATTACTCGAATTCGCATATAGATCCCCTGATTCTAAAGTATAAGAGCAGTATTGATTAGTGATAATATAAATTTACCTAACAATGCTCCGTTTGTCAATCAACATCACTGCAGGTGAAGGGCTTCGGCTAGCCTTTTTTATTATTCAGCTTTGGATTTTTGGGAAACCAGCCTTTTTTAACCCGCTCTGCCTGTTCCTTGAGTTCCCCGATTGACCAGAGCATTGTGACGCCGAGTACCGCAAGTGAACCGGATGAGATAGGATTTTGCATAAACAAAGAAGCAATGCAGCATACAAGGCCGCCTGCGAGAAATACAGGCCAGATATGCCATGTAAAATAGTACTCACATTTAATAACAATCGGATGAAACAAACCGATGATAAGAAACGCTAGGATCCCGATTAGAATACCTGACCAATTCATGGGCCAACAACTCCTGATTTTGCAGAATAATTTAATACATCAAATATAGTATATGAAAGTGCAGAGAAAAGGTTCCGCCGCGCAGCATAAAATACATTGAGAAACGAGGAACAACACGAATGAATACATTAACCAAAAAGATCACTTACCAGCAGACAATCTACGCCTGTTATGTAGGGTATGCTGTGCAGGCAATTATGAACAATTTAAGTCCGCTGCTGTTTTTGACTTTTCAAAAAAGCCTTGGACTCTCTCTGGAGAAGGTTGGCTTGCTTGTAACGATCAACTTTGGTACGCAGATTATTGTAGATTTGCTGTCGGCAAAGTATGTTGACCGGTTTGGTTATCGTACTTCCGTCATTTTTGCACACGCTATGGGAGCGATGGGACTGGTCGGGATGGGTGTGTTCCCGTTTTTGTTTGCGGATCCGTATGCTGGACTTGTGCTTTCCGCCATAATCAATGCGGTTGGCGGCGGCATCATTGAGGTTCTGATCAGTCCGATTGTTGAGGCTGCCCCATCTAAGGAAAAGGCAAAGGCAATGAGCATGCTGCACTCCTTCTACTGCTTTGGACATATGGGCGTCGTATTGCTTTCTACGCTTGCGTTTGGGCTGCTGGGAATGGAGCGCTGGTATATTGTTCCGGTCATCTGGGCGATTGTGCCGTTTTTAAACTGCTTCTTTTTCGCGGTTGTTCCGATCAAAACCGTTGCGGCAGAGGAAGAGACACTTCCGGTAAAAAAAGTTCTGTCTATGAAACTGTTCTGGCTGTTTGCCATTTTGATGATCTGTGCCGGTGCTTCCGAGCAGGCAATGTCGCAATGGGCGTCTTTCTTTGCGGAATCAGGATTGCAGATATCCAAAACGCTCGGTGATCTGCTCGGGCCATGTGCGTTTGCGGCCATGATGGCGGTATCGAGAGTATTTTACGGGAAAATGGGTCATAAAATTGAAATACAGAAATTCATGCTTGGAAGCTGTGTACTATGCATCGTCAGCTATCTGATCGCGGTATTTGTGCCGATTCCGTTACTGGCACTGGCTGGCTGTGCGCTATGCGGTCTCTCGGTCGGCATCATGTGGCCCGGAACATTCAGCATGGCCGCAAAAGAATGTCCCCAGGGAGGCACCGCGATATGGGCCTTTTTAGCACTGGCCGGTGATATCGGCTGTGCAGCGGGTCCGACCGTAGTCAGTACAGTTTCCAAATTCTTCACAGAATACGGAATTAAAGCGGGGCTTCTTGCCGCGATTATATTTCCTTTTGCGATGCTCCTTATCCGTTTGCAGATGGGACGGAGGACCTTGCTTAATTCAAAAATGGATTGACAAACTATCCCAATAATGATAACACATATTTGTATTATATGTATTTGGAGGCAAGAAATGAAAGTATCTTCCAAAGGGCGGTATGCCCTGGCTTCAATGATATTACTGGCGCAGAACACAGCAGACGGTACGCCGTTGACTGTGATCGGTATTTCAGGGCAGTTGGGTATTTCAAAAATATATTTAGAGCAGGTTTTTTCGCTTCTGCGAAAGGGGGGGCTTGTCACGTCTATAAAAGGTTCGCAGGGCGGATATCAATTGTCACGTCCCGCTTCCGAAATCAGCGCAGCGGATGTGCTGTCCGTTACGGAAACTTCTATTTTTGAAGACGTGGAAAGCACGGCGGCAGAGGCACAGCCCGGCATCGAGAGGGCATTGCGGGACACACTTTGGGACCCTGCCAATAAAGTGTTTAAGGAGATTTTTGAGCGAATGCCGTTATCCGACTTAGCTGAAGAGGCACTCAGAAAGTCGGCACTTGATGCCTATATGTACTGCATTTAGCGATTCAACTACTGATTGTGAACAACATAGTTTTCATATGATAAAACATATTAAACAGATATGTTTTAAAAAATATTAAAATTTCTTGACACATGAGGAATGATCATGCATAATTATATCATACCAAACATATATGTATTATATAAAATCAAACAGGAGGCTCGTCATGGCTAATATTTATCAGAATCTAACCGACTTAATCGGGCGTACACCGCTCTTACAACTGAACAAATACGGCAAGGAGCAAGGCATTGCAGCCAGTTTAATAGCAAAACTCGAATATTTCAATCCACTGGGCAGCGTCAAGGACAGAATCGCCTATGCGATGATTACGGATGCCGAAGAAAAAGGACTTGTAAAGGAAGGAACTGTTATCATTGAACCGACGAGCGGAAACACCGGTATCGGGCTTGCGTTCGTAGCTGCGGCAAAAGGCTACAAACTGATCCTTACAATGCCCGAAACAATGAGCGTAGAACGCCGCCAGCTTGTTGCGGCACTTGGCGCAGAGGTTGTGCTTACTCCCGGTTCGGAAGGTATGAAAGGCGCAATTGCAAAAGCGAAAGAACTTGCCTCATCTCTGCCAAGCGCGTTTATTCCTCAGCAGTTTGAGAATCCTGCCAATCCGAAAATACACAGGGAAACCA
Source organism: Bacillota bacterium (assembly GCA_023402845.1). Lineage (GTDB taxonomy): Bacteria > Bacillota > Clostridia > Lachnospirales > Lachnospiraceae > JAEYFP01. The sequence continues at coordinate 62,171 of JAEYFP010000019.1, read as the reverse complement.
CCGCACAGGAGATTCTCGCGGATACTGACGGGGATATAGCTGCATTTGTGGCGGGAGTCGGAACGGGCGGCACAGTCACGGGTGTAGGGCAAGTCCTGAAAGAAAGGGTTTCGGGTGTGAAGATATTTGCTGTTGAGCCGGCTGCTTCCCCTGTTCTTTCCGGCGGCAATCCGGGTCCTCATAAGATTCAGGGGATTGGCGCTGGGTTTGTACCGGATGTATTTGACAAAAGCATAATCGACGAAATCATCACCGTATCCAATGAGGATGCGTTTGAGACTTCCAAAAAGGTCGCATCAAGCGAAGGCTTGCTTGTCGGCATATCGTCGGGCGCAGCATTATATGCCGCGACTCAAATCGCGGGACGTCCCGAATTTGCAGGCAAGAAAGTAGTCGTTCTTTTGCCCGACACGGGTGAGCGTTACCTGTCCACCCCTCTTTTTACTTAATACGAAAGTCCTACGGATTTCCTATTAAGTAAAATAATATGCGCAGCTGCGCGCGCGGAACAAAAGCTGTGCTGCGGGAGTAGATGATTGCGAGAGTGGCCGAAGCACACTTTTGTTCCAAAACTAAAAAATTTACCGGAGGATTGAGTCAATGTATCGTTTCAGTGTTCGCACAATCGGTTTTATGATCACAAAGATGTGCTGTTGTAATGACAGCAGTTCTTGTTGTACCTGTAAACCGACTGTCCGAAGGCGTGAATTTTAGATTGACTCATTCAGTCTAATTAAAGCAAAGCGTTTGGATATCGGAAGTCTACTCGATATCCAAACGTTTTTTTGTGTTATAGGGTATGTAAATGCCGGAGTGTGCAAAGCACACTTTTGTTTTAACCAAAAACATAGTAAATAGATATGTATTATAAATGGAGGTTTCTACCAATGGCAAAGAAAATCAAACAAATCGCAATCTACGGAAAGGGAGGCATCGGAAAATCTACTACCACAAGCAATCTGACTGCCGCCCTGTCAAAGCAAGGGTACAAGGTGATGCAGTTTGGCTGTGACCCGAAAGCCGACAGCACGAACACACTCAGAGATGGTTCCTACATTCCGACCGTTCTTGATACACTGCGTGAAAAAGGTTCGGTCAAGGCACATGACGTCATCTTTGAGGGGTTTAACGGCATCTACTGCGTAGAAGCCGGCGGACCGGCTCCGGGCGTAGGTTGTGCGGGACGCGGTATTATCACAGCCGTGGAACTGTTCAAACAGCAGAAAGTCTTTGAGGAATTAGACCTCGATTTCGTTATTTACGATGTACTTGGCGATGTTGTTTGCGGCGGCTTTGCAATGCCGATTCGAGAGGGCATTGCGCAGCACGTGTTTACTGTTTCGAGCGGCGACTTTATGTCTATCTATGCCAGCAACAATTTGTTCAAGGGCATCAAGAAATATAGCAGCAACGGAGGTGCATTGCTGGGCGGCGTAATCGCTAATTCTATCAATCAGGGGTATTCCCGTGAGATTGTTGACGATTTCGCGGAAAGGACAAAGACGCAGATTATCCAATATGTCCCTCGCTCCATTACGGTCACGCAGTCGGAACTGAAAGGGAAAACTACCATTGAAGCAGCTCCCGACAGTGAACAGGCAAAGGTATACATTCAGCTTGCCGAACGAATCGCTTCCCACGAGGAGAGCAAAGTTCCGACTCCTTTGGAGCTCGATGAACTCCGCTCATGGGCGGCTTCCTGGAGTGACAAACTCCTGCAGCTGGAAACCGGTGTTGTCCCCGGCGCGCAAGCAGGTATCTGATAGGAGGAATTGTATGAGAGTAGCATTCGCTTCCAGCGACGGAGTGTTCGTATCACAGCACTTCGGAAATTCCCGAAGGTTTGTGATAGCAGACATAGATGAAAAATCTTATGAGTATTCATTCGTTGAGGTTCGGGAAAACGATGCGCCCTGCAAATTGGGCGAACACGACGAGGTGAAGTTTGAAAACAGCATGGCACTTATCGCTGACTGCAAGGTTCTGTTTGCGGTTCAGGCGGGAAACCACGCAAAGACACGGCTGCAGCTTTCCGGTGTTCAGGTGCTGGAAACCTCGGGGTTTATTAAGGAACTGATTGTTGAGTACATAAAGTTCTTAAAACGACCGCTTTTCGGAGGGTTAACACGCAGAGAGGTCATTGACGACCACCCCTGTTTCTCCGCCAAAGCGCACAACACAAAAGGCAGGCTGCATCTGCCGGTAAGCCCAACGTGCAACATCCAATGCCGATTCTGCACCAGAGCAAGGAATACTCATGAAAATCGTCCGGGCGTGGCGGCAGGAGTGCTGAGACCTGATGAAGCTGTCGGCACAGTAAGGAAAGCTTTGGAACTCTGCCCTGAAATCTCTGTTGTGGGAATTGCCGGTCCGGGTGACACATTGGCAAGCGAACACGCAATAGAGGCTTTTCGAAATGTACACGCCGCCTATCCCCATCTGATAAAGTGCTTGTCTACAAACGGACTTGAATTGCCTCAAAAGGCACAGACGTTGTGGGAAATAGGCGTTCGGACAATCACGGTGACGGTGAATGCGGTAACGCCGGAAGTGCTTGTAAAAGTGGTATCCTGGGTGAAGGACGGACGGGATTTGATCTTTGCACAGCTTACGGGGATCAGGGAGTGTTCGGCTGTCGGAATGATTGTAAAGGTCAATACGGTGCTGATTCCGGGAGTCAATGACCATCACATTGCCGAAATCGCCAAAGCAGTCAAGGAAGCGGGAGCGACAAGGCATAACATCATTCCTCTCATCCCGCAGAAAGAGTTTAAGGATACGCTGCCGCCCACCTGTGAGCAGATTGAGCGGGCAAGGCAGGAAGCAGGGCAATATCTTGAGCAGTTTCGGCACTGCAAACATTGCAGGGCTGATGCCTGCGGAATACCGGGCGTAAGTGATGTATCGAAACAACTATATCAAAACCGTGAACTTGAGACATTCTCGCACGGATAAGGAGGAACATTATGAAATTTGCAAACAGCCTGCCTGAGCTTATCGGGAACACACCTCTTCTGCGTCCCGCAAACTACCTGGCAGCACACGGGGAAAACAACGCCAATATCCTGCTGAAGCTGGAATATTTCAACCCGCTCGGAAGTGTCAAGGACAGGATTGCCTTAGCAATGATAACAGATGCCGAGAACAGTGGCAAACTGCAAAAGGGCTCGACAATCATTGAACCGACAAGCGGTAATACAGGAATCGGAATCGCTTTCGTCGCGGCGGCCCGCGGTTACAAAGTCATTCTGACAATGCCCGAAACAATGAGCGTGGAGCGCCGTAACCTTGTAAAAGCACTAGGCGCAGACGTGGTACTTACCTCAGGAGCGGACGGAATGAAGGGTGCGGTACGCCGTGCCGAGGAGTTGAACGCACAGATTCCAAACAGCATACTGCTTCAGCAATTTGAAAATCCTGCCAATCCCGCTGTTCACCACAAAACTACCGCGGAAGAGATTTGGGCGGATACAGACGGCAAAATCGATATCTTTATTGCCGGAGTCGGCACAGGCGGTACGGTCACCGGTGTCGGCAAAAACCTGAAAGAAAAGAATCCGGATATTCGCATAATCGCCGTGGAACCTTTTGAGTCCCCTGTTTTGTCAGGCGGTCAGCCGGGACCGCATAAGATTCAGGGGATCGGCGCCGGATTCGTTCCGCTTGTGTACGACGAAGCCGTTATTGATGAGGTTTTTACCGTTCGCTCCGATGAAGCGCTTGAGACATCACGGGAACTCGGCAGAACGGAAGGCCTGCTTGTAGGGATCTCGTCGGGTGCGGCGGCTTTTGCGGCCGCGGCCGTTGCCCGCCGAACAGCGGATAAAGGCAAGCATATTGTGGCAATTTTGCCCGATACAGGCGAGAGGTATTTGTCAACGGTTCTATATCAATATGGAGAGGAGGAAAACAAATAATGTCAGATTTTTTAGAACGTCCGAGAACAGCCTGCGCCCTTGCGGGAGCGCTGTCGGTTATCGGTAATCTGCCGGACGTGATACCAATTGTCCACACAAGCCTTGGATGCGGCGGCAATCTTGCCAACTCCGTCGCTTTCGGGAGCGGATACTTAGGCGGCGGTTACTGCAACGGAGCAGCAGCGCCAAGCACCGGTGTGACGGAAACGGAGATTGTATTCGGCGGTGTTGACCGTTTGCAGGAACAAATCAAAAACACGCTCGAACTCATAGACGGTAAGCTGTATGTGGTAACCACAGGGTGTATGACTGAAATGATAGGAGACGACACAGCGGGCGTGGTCAGCGAGTTTCGTGACGAGGGGTATCCGATTCTTGCCGTTAGCACACCAAGCTTCAAGGGCGACAGCTATCACGGTTACGACATTGTGCTTGACGGCATCTTCAATCAGTTTCTGCCGAAGGCAAAAGAAAAAAATCCGAAGCTCGTGAACATCTTTGGGCTTGTGCCCGGTTATGATCCGTTTTTTCGGGGTGACCTCGAGGAAATCGAACGGCTGCTCACCGGATTGGGGCTTGAAGTGAATACTTTTTTCACGCCGGGTCAGACCTTTGAGAATCTGGCTTGTGCACCGGGCGCCGCATTGAACATCGTGCTTTCAAGAGTTTGGGGCGTGGAGCTTGCCGAAAAATTTGAGGAACGGCATGGTACGCCCTACTGGGTGACAGATTTGCCGATTGGACCCGATGCGACAGATCAATTTCTGACGAATGTCGCCGATCGGTTCGGACTTAACGCAGATGAGGCAATCGAAAAAGGTAATCGGGACTTTTACGGTTACTTCGAGCGGACGGCGGACGCATTTTGCGACCAGGATTTAAAGTTCTATGCAATTACAGTAACAAACGCAACCTATGCGATACCGCTTGCCCGTTATGTCACGACAGAACTTGGCTGGGTTCATACGGACAGCTTTGTCACCGACAAGCTGCAGGAGGAGCAGCAAACGGCTCTGCAAGGCGAGATACCGCTGAAGTTCGCCACGGGTGTGCAGGAAATCGCACGGGCAATCAACACAGAACATCCGCGAAACCGGGCGCAACGATATTTTGATGAGCTGTCGCCGCTGTATATTATCGGCAGTACATTGGAAAAGCGAACGGCTGCGGCAAGAGGCGCAAAGCATTTGTCTGTCAGCTTTCCAACGTACGACCGGCTGATCACTGACCGGGGCTATGCGGGCTATCGCGGTGGACTGCACTTGTTTGAAGATTTAATCGGACAGCTGATGTCCGTGAAATCGTAGGAGGTACTTAAATGGGATATTATGAACAAAGCGTACCTCCGGTACGCGACTCCAGACTTAAAATTGGCGACAGCTATGCCGGTCATGCCTGCGACTTGGTAAACTGCGCACGAGAAGGCTGCCTGCTTCAAAAAGGACGCGGCTTTTGGCAGGCAAACTCCTGCCAGATGGCTCTTTCTCTTATGATGGCAACAACAGTTGAGAACTCCGTTATCGTTATGCACGCTCCGGGCGGCTGCGGTGCGCTTCTGCACTCTCTCTCGGTGCAGTCGGCAAAAGGAAAAGGTCTTCGCGGGAAACCCGCTGCCCCTACCCCCTGGCTTTCTACAAATCTTACGGAAGCGGACGTGATCGGCGGCGGAGAAAAAAAACTGCGGGAAACAATCGAATCTGCCGACCGTGAGTTCAGACCCGAGATTATTTTTGTAGTCGTAACTTGCGCGCCGAGTATTATCGGCGATGATGTTGAGGAGGTGGTCAGGCAAGCGCGTTCAGCCGTTTCGGCGGACGTAGTAAGCCTTCACTGTCCGGGATTTCGAAGCCGCGTTGTAGCAACCGCATACGATACGTTCTACCACGGCATATTACGCGGATTAAACCTTTCGCCCAAACCGTGGGTGGATTTCAGACCGCTATTTGAAGGCTGCCCGGACAATGAGCTTGCGGAAAAAAAGTACCGGTATCAAAAGAGCCGTACGGTCAATGTTTGGAACGCAACAAGCATCGGTGTGGCAGATGAGAAGGAAGTCGAACGTTTACTCACCGCTTTGGGTCTGAAAGTCCGCTTCTTTGCCGAATATTCCTCCCGTGACGAACTGCGTCTTGTCACGGAGGCGGGTCTGAATGTCAGTATGTGCAATGTCCATGACGACTATATGCTGAAATACCTTAAGGAGAAATTTGAAATGCCCTATTTGATAGCGGGAATGCCAATAGGCTTCAGGCACACAAGAAAGTGGCTGATCCAGATTGCCGAACACTTCGGATTAGAAAAAGAGGCTGCCGCTCTTGCCGACTATGAGGAGGGTCTGGCAAAGAAAGCCATTGAACCGCTTATTGAACAGGTAAAAGGCAAAAGCGTCCTGATATGCGGAGGGGTTGTCCGAGTAGGTTCGGAAGCCACGACACTTTCAGAACTTGGATTCCATGTGCTGGGCATACGTGCCTACCACTACGACGAGGGAGCGGACCCGGTTTTTGATGATCTGGATGAAAATCTGCCCGATACACCGGTTGCTGTCAGCAATCAGTTGTTTGAGATGACGCACCAGATTAAGACGCTGAAACCGGATCTCGTTATCTCTCACAACGGTACACAGGGATATATCGCCAAGCTGGGCGTTCCTTCCATTCAGCTATTTAATGCAGATGGTTTGTTCTTTGCCTACAATGGAATATACCAAATTCTGCGGCGCATCGTGTTCGAGTTCAAGAACACTTCGTACCGCGACCGGCTCTCACGGCACATCAGGCTGCCGTATAAACAAAGCTATTTTGAGGGCGATGCCTTCAAGTACATTAAAAACTAAACTATAATAAGGAGAATCATTATGAAACATGTACTCACATTTGTTCTTGCTGCCATTCTTTCGCTCTCGCTTGCGGCTTGCGGCAGCACCACTGAAACAGGAACTACTGCGGCTGTATCCGAGACACCCACGCAAACGCAAGAGGAGCTTGAAGAAGAGGCGTGGAAAAAAGAACCTGCTTACGGCACAACAATTCATGTCGGCTATGACGGCGGACTTTGCCAGGCGGCAATTCCTCTTGCGTCCCTCAAAGGGTACTTTGAGGAGGAAGGCCTGGATGTGGAACTTACTAAATCAGGTGACGGTACACAAGCGGCAGTCAGTGCCGCACTAGCCGGCGGCAAAATTGATACTACCGCAGGAATGATTGCGGGCTGGCTGAAACCTGTTACAAACGGCGTTGACCTACGTTTCACCGTAGGACTTCATACAGGCTGCTCCTCTGCGTTTGTGCTTGCCGACTCTGACATCACAGGCTTTGCGGAGGGTCAGACGGTTGGTTTTGCAGGCGGTATCGGCGGCGTTTACAACAACATAGGCTTGGTGTTTGCCGCGCGTGAAGGATTCACGCAAGACCAGCTTGTTTGGAAGGATTTCGGCGATGCCTCTGCACTTCTCGGCGTGCTTCAAAACGGTGAAGCTGACATCGTTGTCCTCGGAGATCAATTGGCTGAAAAGTGGGTAAAAGAGGGTACGGTGAAACGTATCTACTCGCAGCACGAAGGAAAATTTGAAAACGACGCTTGCTGTGTACTTTCCATTCGCGGCGAATTCTATGATGACAATCCAATTACCTCAAAGAAAATCAGCCGTGCGATTTATCAAGCCGCAAAGTGGATTGATGAAAGTGACGAACACAAGCAGGAGGCTGCGCAGCTGCTGATCGACAATGGTCACATTGCGGGTACGGCTGATTTCGCTGTTTCGCTGATGAAAATGTTTAAGTTCGGTCTTGATACCGAAACGACTGAAAAATCAGTTTATACCTCAGTCGATGAGTATAAGCAGCTTGGTATCATTGACCAGTCAATCAACGCCGAAGATGTGAAGCAGCAAATCTGGAAGCCGCTTGATCTGGATTAACAATCAATACTATGCACCGCCGCTGTGACGGCGGCGGTGCAAAAAACCGTAGAAGGAAGATAGTTATATGAAAGACAATCTAACCGCTTGGGAATTGAAACAAATAGAGGCAAAACCTCAGACACTGAAGTCTAAGCTATTAAATCGGCTTGTGAGCTTTTTACCCATACTTACAGCGCTGCTTGTGCTTTTGCAATACAAATTAATTCCAAATAAAAAAGTTCTAATTTCATTCAAAGTTTACGAACCGACTAATTTTTACGCATATTTTATCGGTGTTTTCCTTATCATATTTATTGCTATATTCATTATTGCGCTCTGTTCAAAGAAAGCATACGAAAAATGGCGTAACGCCTCACCGTTATTGACGGCCGTATTCTTACTGTTCCTCGCTTATGACTTTGCAACGCTAAAAGTAAGATTGCTCCATGTCACATATTTCCCGGCGATCGATGACATATTGAACGCACTCATTACAGAGCGGGAACAGCTTTGGATCAACTTTTGGCATTCGATGATTTTATTGTTTACGGGGTACTTTTCAGGTGTGGCTGCGGGACTGATTTGCGGAATACTTTCCGGTTATATCAAGAAAGTGCGGTATTGGGTAATGCCTTTGATTAAGGTCTTAGGGCCCATTCCATCCAATACCTGGCTGCCGATCATCCTTGTTTTGCCGTTTATCTCTCTTTTTCAGGGTGCTGTGTTTATCATTGCTCTTGGCGTGTGGTATCCTGTAACGATGACGACTATGAACGGAGTAATTAATATTCCCGCGCACAACTACGAGGTGGCAAAAACATTCGGTGTCGGCAGGCTGGAAATGATTTATAAGATTGCGGTACCCGCTTCATCACCGTTTATATTCCAGGGACTTACGCAAGGTATGAGCATTGCCTGTACGGTACTGCTGATAGCTGAGATGATGGGCGTAGAGGCCGGTGTCGGCTGGTACATCAACTGGCAGCGCGGCTATGCGGACTTTGCCAAAGTGTATGCCGCAATCATAATTCTCTGCCTGACTTTTTTTGCTGTAAATACAATTCTGAATACGATTAAAAATAGGGTTCTTCGCTGGCAGGAGGATAAAATATGAGCGTAAAGATAGAAAGCGTAACAAAAATCTTCGCAAGGCAAACAGAAGAGGGAACGCTTACCGCACTCGACGGCATTAACCTTCAGATCAGTGATGGAGAGTTTATCACACTTCTGGGTGCGAGCGGCTGCGGAAAGTCTACCCTGCTTCGTATCATTGCCGGACTCGAAGTACCGACAGAAGGCAATGCTTTATTTAACGGCAAAAGAATCAACGGCACAAGTCCGAAACGCGGGCTTGTGTTTCAGGAGCATACTTTGTTTGCCTGGCTGACCGTCAGACAAAATATCGAGTTTGCTTTAAAGGCAACAAAAAAGCTCAGCGGAAAAAAAGTAGTAGACAACTGGCTCGAGGTGGCGGGGCTGGCTGAGTTTGCAAATAACTTTCCGCACCAGTTATCGGGCGGTATGCGCCAGCGGGCAGCGCTTGTCAGGGCATTGGCTGTTTTGCCGGAAGTGCTGCTGCTAGACGAGCCGCTCGGCGCGCTTGACAGCTTTACCCGTATGAATTTACAAGACGAGCTGATACGGCTCTGGAAAGAACGCGGCAACACAATGGTGATGGTGACGCACGATATAGACGAAGCGATTTATTTAAGCCAGCGAATCGTCGTGATGTCGCCCCGTCCCGGCAGAATCGCACAAATACTCGAAGTGCCGATGAGTTACCCGAGAAACCGTGCATCAGGCGATTTCACAGCACTGAGAACACAGATATTGAAACTTATGGATTTTGCACGGGATGTACAGGAAGAGTACACGATTTAATCGGAGAGCCGTATATAGGTACCAACCCTGAAAAACACGCAACATGCACCGAGAAGGTGGATTTTGGGTGTTTTTTGTTTATGGAGAAAATTTCATTCACAAGATATCTGAATGGAAGTTTACAGGCCTTCTTCCCGCTGAAAATAGAATGCAGTATATATTTCTGACAGTCAATCTCAAATAAATTTAAATTATGATAGGAATCATAGTTGACAGAAAACCAGCTGTTTGTTATATTAAAGCTGGTTAGTTATGACTAACCAACATGTCCGAAAGGATGAAATCAACAAACAGTTATCAGGAATGCATTCATAAAATAGGAGATCATAATGATGAAACAAGAAAATGGTACCAAAACGGGTATGGCACGTCTGCTGGAGCTGGCGGCTACGAAAAAGCCTCTCATGATCAGCTCTGTGATTTTGTCGTCGCTGGCATCGGTTGCCAGCTTTATTCCTTATGTTTCAATCTATCTGATGGTGAAGGCGCTTCTGCAGGTATGGCCTAATGCGGATGCACTTGATCCGGGGATTGCCGTGTATTACGGTGGTCTCGCTTTCGGCGGGGTCGTACTGAATATTCTGCTTTATTTCGGGGCGCTTGTCTGTTCCCATCTGGCTGCTTTCGGCACGCTGTATGAGCTTAAGATCAATTTTGCCACGCATCTGGCAAAGGTTCCGCTTGGCTTTCATGTGATCGTCGGAAGCGGAAAATTAAGAAAAATTATGGATGAAAATATTGAAAAAATTGAAGAGTTTATCGCCCACCAACTCCCGGATATCGTGGCGGCATTTGTAGCGCCGGTCGTAATGATGATAATACTCCTGGCAGTAGACTGGAGGCTTGGTCTGGCTGCTATGGCAGGGGTTGTTGTTGCGTTCGGAATTCAAATATCGCTTTATGGAAATGAAGGCGCAAAAAAAATGATGGATCAGTATCAGAAATCGCTGGAGAATATGAATAATGCTTCCGTAGAATACATAAGAGGAATCGCTGTGGTAAAGGCTTTCAAGCAAACAGTCTACTCCTTTCGGAGACTTCATGATACGATCAAGGAGTATACCAGCATGGTAATTCCCTATACGCTCAGCTGGGAAAACGCTTTTTCACTTTTTACGACACTGATTAACAACATCTATTTATTTATACTTCCCGCAGGGATTTTGATCGGAATGAAAACCTCGGATTATACCGGTTTTGCCGCAAAAATGATTTTCTATTTGATTTTTGTTCCGGCTATTGCGGGTATTTTAATGAAGGTGATGTATGTAAATTCTAACGGTATCCGTATTTTGAACGGAGTGGAGGCAATGGACAGTCTTTTGGCGGAGGCGGTGCTGCCTCAGCCGTCTGATCCTCTAAGTGTTAAAAGCTACAACGTAGAATTTCAGAATGTATCATTTGCATACGACAAATCAATAGAAACAAAAGCGCTGGATGGTGTGTCATTTGCTGCAAAGCAGGGAGAGGTTACGGCAATTGTCGGAGCCTCCGGAGGCGGCAAGAGTACGGTTGCACATCTGATTCCGCGTTTTTTCGATGTGACGGAGGGGGCCATCCTGCTTGGCGGAGTGAATGTGAAAAACATGAAAACGTCCTATTTGATGGAGCAGGTAAGCTTTGTCTTTCAGGATGTGTTTTTATTTAAACAAAGTATTAAGGACAATATTCGTTTGGGGAATCCGAATGCGAAAGACGAGCAGATCATAGAGGCTGCCAAAGCCGCTCAATGTCATGATTTTATCTTAAAATTGCCGAAGGGCTATGATACCGTCATCGGAACAAAGGGTGTGCATTTAAGCGGGGGTGAAAAGCAAAGAGTTGCAATTGCCCGCGCAATCGTAAAGAATGCGCCGGTAATTGTGCTGGATGAGGCAACAGCCTTTGCAGATCCCGAGAATGAGCATTTGATTCAAAAAGCCTTTGAAAAACTGATGCATCAAAAAACAGTGGTGATTATTGCACACCGGCTGTCCACCGTCAGGAGTGCCAATAAGATTATTGTGATGGATGCGGGAAAGGTGCTGGAAGAAGGGACACATGAAGAATTGCTCTCCCGGAAGGGCAAATATGCATTGATGTGGCAGACTTACAATGAAACTGCCAGCTGGACCATGAAAGGAAAGAGAGGGACCGCAAATGCCTGAAAAGAAAAAACTGCCTTGGCTGCAGGATTCGCTGATGCTGACCGATAAGGGCTATATTGATTTAAAAAAGGCAATTGCTGCCTGTACAATGACCAACTTTTCCATGATGCTTCCCACAATTGTAATGCTTCAGGTTATTATGGAGATGATTAAACCGTTTACCGGAGGGACGCTTTCCTGGAACAAACTCTGGATTTTGTTCGGTATGGGAATTGCGGCGGCACTGGTTGTATTTTTCTGCAATAAGAATGACTACAAAAAAACCTATATTGTATCTTACCTGGAAAGCGAAAATGCCCGGACTTCAATGGCCGAGCATATTCGAAAGCTTCCAATGAGTGTATTTAACTCAAAGGATATCTCGGAGCTGACAACAAATTTGATGGGAGATGTGGCAACTACGGAGCATGTATTGAGTCATATCTATCCGCAGCTGTTTTCCAATGCTATAACGATTACCGTCATCTGCATTATGATCGCCCTTTTTGACTGGCGTATGGCACTGGCTATTTTTATATCCGTGCCGATTGCATTTTTGATCATTATCGGCAGCCGAAGACTTCAGAGGAAGCTTGGAAAAAAGCACGTGGATGCAAAGCTGGATGCTTCCGAACAGGTTCAGGAGTATATTGAGGGCCTGAAGGTAATAAAGGCCTGCAACATGGACGGAGAGCACTTTGAAAGGCTGGAAAACGCCCTTCGAACCATGCGGAATCTGGCAATTAAATTTGAGTTCGGCACAGGCGTTTTTGTGACAGGCTCGCAGGTTGTGCTGCAGGGAGGTGTAGGGCTTACGGTATTTGTGGGCATTACTCTGCTGACAGGGAGACAGATAGAGCTGATTCCGCTGCTGATGTGCCTCTTAATTGTTACCCGGATTTATGGTCCGATTCAGACCGAGCTTACCCTGCTTCCGGAGCTTTTGTATCATCAGATTGCGATCAAGCGGATGCGTACTCTGATGAGCATTTCACCGATGGAAGGGATTGAAACACCGATAGAAGAGTTCACCATTCGTTTTGAAAATGTTAACTTCAGCTATCATACCGGGGGAGAGGAAACGATAAAAAATGCAACGATATCGATGATGCCCGGAGAAATCACGGCCCTTGTAGGTCCTTCCGGAAGCGGAAAGAGTACGCTGTCCCGCCTGATAGCGAGGTTTTGGGATGTGGATCAGGGTCGGATTACAATTGGCGGGGTCGATATTAAAACATTGGATCCGGAGCATTTGATGTCTTATATGTCATTTGTATTTCAGGATGTGGTACTGTTTAATGATACTATTTATAATAATATACGGATCGGAAATATGGATGCTACGCGGGCGCAGGTAATAGAGGCCGCAAGACTGGCGAGATGTGATGAATTTATAGATAAGCTGCCGGGAGGGTATGATACGGTTTTGGGCGAGAACGGAAGCACGCTGTCGGGAGGAGAGCGCCAGCGTTTGTCTATTGCAAGAGCGCTATTGAAAAATGCCCCGATTGTACTGCTGGATGAGGCAACAGCCTCCCTTGATCCGGAGAGCGAATCCTTTATTCAGCAGGCAATCAGTAAATTGATAGAAAATAAGACGGTGATTGTAATTGCACATCGGCTGCGTACCATTGTGGATGCCGATAACATTATTGTAATGGATGAAGGAAAGGTTGTCGAACAGGGAACGCATCAGGAGCTGGTCGGTAAAAAGGGCCTGTATAATCGGTTATACACCATTCAACAGGAAAGTCTTGGCTGGAGTATCTGAAGCAATTGATTCCGAAAAACAGAAATAAAATATCGAAAAACAATAAAATTATATTGACAATCAAGGAACAGAGGTATATGATAAACCCATCAGAGGGACCTCTGTTTTTTGTTGCATAGAAAATTTCTATGAATTTCCTATGCTGCAAATGATAGGTGCCGCTGTGCGTGCCGAACAAAATTGTGTTAATTTATAGGGGGAAACAAATGGAACGGATAAAAAGATTTTTCAATAAGGTGTTGAGCGACTGCAAGGAAATGTTTAGAAAGCTTCCGGTCACACTGGTTCTGGTATTTTCGGCAACTTTGTATAATTTAGTTGCCGTCGATCCGGTAAATGAGATTATCCATAGTGATTGGATCTTTCTGACGCTGGTATTGTTCTGCTTTAGCGCCGCGTTTGCCGAAAGCCTTTTTCCGAATGGATGGTCCGGAAAGAAAATAATCTGGCTCGGTGCTTCGGCACTATCGGCATTTTTTACTGTGATTGGGACATTTGAGAATTATCTCAGGCTTTTTAGTCCGGCCCGGGATATAAATGTCCGGCCTGAATGGCCGGCAGAAAAGATGACTGCATATTGCCTTATTTTTTTTATATTGATTTTGTACTGTAATTTCAAAAAAACCGGACTGTCTTTTCCGGAATATTTGCTGCGGATCAGTACGAGGCTGATGCAGATCGCAATTGTATTTTTTGTTCTGCTGGTAGGAATGTATCTGCTGGAGGCTGCCTTTTCCATATTGATTCTGGCAAATGAAGATTACAGATTTACATTTAGGATTTTTATACTGCTGATCGGCTTTTATTATGTACCAAACAGCTTATTGTGTATTTTAGAGGCAAAAGAGGAGGCGGGAATGTTTTTCCGCGTGCTTGTGAAATATGTGCTGCTTTGTATGACATTGGCCGGATTTGGCATTATCTACGGTTATATGCTCAGAATTTTGATCTTGAGAGAAATTCCGTCGAATGAGATATTTGGGATTTTAACGGTACTGTTTTGTATCGGAATGCCGGTATCTTTGATGTGTATGGCGTATGACAGGGATACCCTCCTGCAGAGGTCGGCGTATGTTCTGCCATATGTATATGCGCCGTTTCTGCTGCTGCAGTGCTACGCGGTCGGCGTCCGCATTATGGAATATGGAATGACGCCATCCAGATATGCAGGGGCCGCGATGATTATATTTGAGGTTGTTTATATCCTTCTGTTTTTAAAAATGCGTGAAAAAATAGAACGATTGCTGCTTGTTATGGGAGGAATGATCATGATTGCGGTATTCTTGCCGGGTGTTAACCGGAATAGTGTTTCCCGGTATTTTCAAGGAAAAGTAATTACAAGCTATTTTGCGGGAGAAAGCTGGAAATGGGGAGAAAGAGAGAGTGTCAGAATCAGGGGTGCATATAGTTATCTTTCCAATATGAAGGATGGGGAAGAATATCTTGATCAGATTATGACACCGGAGCAAAAGGAACAGATTGTCACCTTATATATTACTTCGGAAGAGCGGGAGGAGAGAGCGGTCAGCGGCTATTGGGATGTTTTGAAGGAATTGGATGTGACCGGCTATGGAAAGCTGTACCAGTTTACGGTCAGACATAGTATCAGTGATAAGAAGGATCCTTATTTTGAAAAATTGGAAATTGATCTGGGCAATCTGGAGGCAAAATATAATCACGCAAACGGCAATGAGGATTCTCTGGTGCTCGATCTGAGGGATACGGTGTCGGCTTATATTGATCAGCGGCAGGAATATGGTGATAATAGCTATAACTATACAATCATTTCAGATAAAGACTTTATTCAGGCCGATCAGGATACCCGGGTTATGATTGAAAGCATTAACATCACTTACCGAAAAAACACCTATGAGGTAACGGATTTGTCGATAGAAGGCTATGTGCTGCGAAGATGAAGGCTGGAAATTTGTAAGATTAATTAATTCGGGAGGAATTGTAATGAAAAGTGACAAAGAGAAGGCTAAGGTGGCGGTTTTTACGAAGATGATGCTGGACTTTATGTTCTATGGAGGAATCTTGCTGTGTCTGCTGCTGCCGGTAGCTGTCAGAATCGTATCGTCATTTTATGAGAACTTTGAAAGGTATTATGTACAGGTTGTTATTTTATACTTTATAAATGGGATTCTGGCACTTTTGCTTGTGAATGAACTGCGTAAAATGTTTCGTACGGTACTGAAGGATGATTGCTTTGTAATGGAAAATGTGATCAGTCTGCTGCGTATGGGAATCTATGCATTTTGTATTGCAGCAGTGTCGGCAGTCAGACTCTTGTTTTATATAACACCTGCTATGCTTCTTGTTATTCTCGTATTCATTGTGGCGGGCTTTTTCAGTATTGTCCTTTCCGGTGTGTTCGATAAAGCAGTGACATACAAGCTGGAAAACGATTTGACAATTTAGAAGGTTGGATACGGAAAGGAGGACACAGAAAGTGGGCATTGTCGTAAATTTGGATGTCATGATGGCAAAGCGGAAAATGGGTTTGACGGAACTGGCTAATGAAGTTGATATTACGATGGCAAACCTGTCAATCTTAAAAAATAATAAAGCAAAGGCCGTGCGGTTTTCTACGCTGGAGAATATTTGCAAGGCATTGGGCTGCCAGCCGGGAGATCTGCTTGAATATGTGGAAGAGGAGGAAAATGAAAATGGAGAGCAATAAAATAACAGACGAAATGAAAAAGGCCATGGAGGAAAAGGTGGTCATCAATGAGGCGGCATTGGATCAGGTTTTTGGAAATTCAATGAAGGAAGTAAAAAGGAAGAACAGCATTGCCTTGCATTACAAAACAATAGCGTTGACTACATTGGTCTATGCAGTTTTTTATACATTTTGTCTCTATAAAAATTTGACGGGGATCACATTTCCGCTTTTTATTATAGGAAGCTACTGTTATTTAATTTTTTGCATGAAGAGAATGGAAATACCCGTGAAAAAAGATGCGGTTACTATTTTTGAATTTGTGTGCTCGATCCTGCTTGGTATTTCCACATTTTGTACGGACAGTACCCCGATACAGGTTTTTAATTTTATCGGTTTTCTGCTGCTGCTTGGCAGCTTTATGCTGCACCAGTTTTATGATGACAGCCAATGGGGCTTTAGCAAGTATTTAGGGGCTTTGGCTTTTACCGCGCTTTGTACCATCGGCCATTTATTTGATCCGTTTGTAGACTTTAATGCCTACAGAGAACAGAAGAAGGTACCGAAAACAAAGGAGGAGCCGGAAAGGCCGCACAAAGGAAAATATGTATTTTATGGAATCTTGGTTCTGATTCCGCTGCTGGCAGTCGTGGTTGCTTTATTATCTTCGGCAGATTTGGTGTTTCACGATATGCTCAGCCATTTATATATAGAGATTGTT
This sequence comes from Bacillota bacterium, assembly GCA_023402845.1. Taxonomy (GTDB): domain Bacteria; phylum Bacillota; class Clostridia; order Lachnospirales; family Lachnospiraceae; genus JAEYFP01. Next base: position 45,192 of record JAEYFP010000019.1, on the reverse strand, counting down.
GTGCCGGAGCATATCTGGGGAATTATCTTTCTTACATTATTTGCTTTTTTTGCCGCTTACTGTTTTTTGGCTGCGGTAGTAAATCGGCATGTGGAGGAGGGTGTACGTAATAAAAGAGTAGGGGAGCCGATTCTTGCGATTACAGTGACTTCCGTAATGGCCGTTATTTATTTCTTATTCAGCATGATCCAGATTGTTTATCTGTTTGGCGGAGGTCTGACACTCCCGGAGGGCTACACCTATGCGCAATATGCGAGACAGGGATTTTTTGAGCTGCTGTTTGTATGCCTGATTAATCTGGCTATGGTGCTGGTCTGTTTGACCTGTTTTCGTGAACACGGAATTCTAAAAATAATTTTGACAATTATATCGGGATGTACCTTTATTATGATTGCATCCAGCGCTTATCGTATGCTATTGTATATAAGTGCCTATAAGCTGACTTTTTTAAGGGTGCTTGTGTTATGGAGTCTACTGCTGCTCACAATATTGCTTGCCGGCGTATTTGTCAGTATTTACAAGGAACGCTTTCCATTATTCATCTACTGCATGCTTGCCGTAACGCTCATGTATCTGGGGTTGTCATTCAGTCATCAGGACTATTGGATTGCAAAATATAATGTGAGTGTTCCGGCAGCCGGAGATACCGAGGACATTTATGATCTTGACTGGTGGTATCTGCATAATCTGTCGAGCGACGCCGCGCCGGTACTTGTCAATTTAGATCCGAGCTATGAGGGATTTTATAATGATGATCAGATGGGATATCATACAAGGCTTAAAAAGGAGATTCGTGCGGATTATGAAAAGATGAACTTCAGGACGTTTAATCTTTCCAAGTGGATCGCTTATCAGAGTATCAAGACAGATAAAAAATAATTGCGGGGAATGAAAAGAGACAGGATGATATATGTTAATCAAGTCGGTTATAAAAAGAATGGAAGAAAAACAGCGGTAGTGACAAGACCCGGTATCTATACATTGGTTGGTCCGGGTGGAATGGTTATACATCAGAACGCTGTTTCTTACGGGAAAGATCCGTTGAGCGGAGAACTGTGTTATTGCCTGGACTTTTCCGGCTGCAAAGAAACCGGCCGTTATTTTATTGAATTTTCTGCCAATGCGGATGAGGAGGTACAATCAGAGGGGAGGAGCTGCTCTTTTATGATTGACGAAGCAGTCTATCAGCCGTTGGAAAATGCGCTGTTAAAGTCATTTTATTATCAGCGCTGCGGCTGTGCACTCGAGGAGGCACATGCCGGCGTATACCGGCATGCGTGCTGCCATACCAAAGAAGCGAGCGTTCTCGGAACGGATAGGAAAGCTGATGTCAGCGGCGGTTGGCATGACGCTGGAGATTACGGACGCTATACGACAGCCGCAGCGGTGTCGGCTGCCCATCTGCTTTGGGCATGGGAACTGTATCCGCACGCATTTGGTGAGGCAATTAATATTCCGGAGAGCGGCAACGGAATTCCGGATATTTTAAATGAAGTACGCTATGAACTGTTATGGCTTTTGAAGCTGCAGCAGGAGGACGGCGGAGTCTGTCATAAGCTGACTTCGATGCGCCACGCATATTTTGTCATGCCGGAGGCGGATCAAAAGGAGCTGCTGTTATTTCCTATATCTTCGCCGGCTACGGCGGATTTTTGCGCTGTCATGGCGCAGGCGGCCCGAGCCTTTGCGGATTATGATAAAGCGCTTGCGGACAAGGCACTGCGTGCGTCTCTCAGGGCGTGGACCTGGCTGGAAAGGAATCCGGACCTTGTTATCGAAAAAGATCCGGAGAGTTGCAATACAGGGGCATATGACGATGAATGCGATACGGATGAACGCTTGTGGGCGGCAACCGAGCTGTTTTATATGGGAAAATTGGAACCGGAGGCCGTACGTTCCTATTTTGAAGAAGAGCGGCGCAGGGCGGAATGCTTTGCAGTTCCATCCGGGGACTGTCTGTTTACCGGCATGGGCTGGCGAGAGGTGGCCGGTCTTGCGGCCTTTCGTATTCTTCGGGAAGAAGGCAGGCTTCTCGGCGGGGACCTTTACGAACAATGCCGGCAGGCAATAATAAGTGAAGCGGATCGCTGTCTGGAAATTGCTGAGAAAAATGCATTTGGGCTGGCGATGGTGCCGGAGGATTTTGGCTGGGGAAGCTGCATGGGTGTCAGCAACCGCGGGATTGTGCTGGCGGCGGCTTATCGCCTTTGTAAAGATCAAAGGTATGCGGAATGCTGTACGAATCATCTGGACTACCTGCTTGGAAAAAACAGCACGGGTTACAGCTTTGTGACAGGATTCGGGGAGCGGGCATATGAAAACCCCCACAGCCGACCCTGCTATGCGGACGGAATTAAAGAACCGATTCCGGGCTTTGTCGCAGGCGGACCAAACAGCCGCCCCATCGATGAAAAAGCGGAATGGCTTATTGAGGAGGGTACTGCGCCGATGAATTGCTATCTGGATTTATGGGAGTGCTATTCCCTGAATGAAATTACAATATACTGGAATTCATCGCTGCTGCTGATGACGGCTTTTCTGGTATAACAAATAAGAGGGATGGAAGATGGAAAGAGAGAATGACAAAAGAGTAAGGACAAAGAGATCCACCTTGCAAAAGCTGTTTCTGTATTACGGCCCCTATAAGGGGCTTTTCATTGCGGATCTGTGTTTTGCGGTAGTCGGAGCAGCGGTAACGCTTGTAATACCGTTGATTATCCGCTACATCACGGATACGGTCATCTATTATGCGCCTTCGGAAGTATCGGCGGCCGTCATCAGGCTTACGGCATCGATGCTGGGGCTGGTTCTGCTGGAATGCGGCTGCAACATATTTATTGCCTACTATGGACATATTATGGGGGCCTGTATTGAAGCTGATATGCGGGAGGAGATTTTCGGACATTATCAAAAGCTTTCGTTTACTTTTTATGATAATCAGAAGGTAGGCTATTTGCTTTCCCGTGTGACCTCGGATTTGTTTGATATCAGCGAACTTTTGCATCACGGGCCGGAGGATGTGCTGATTTCTTTGATCAAGTTTGTCGGAGCATTTTTTATTTTAATCCAAATTAACGACAGGCTGACATTGATTTGCTATGCATTTATTCCGTTTTTAATTTTATATGCATTTTATTTTAATTATAAAATGAAGCAGGCGTTTCGTAAAAACAGGGAGCGGATTGCCCAGCTTAACAGCCAAATAGAAGATAACCTGTCGGGTATCAAGGTCGTAAAGTCGTTTGCAAACGAGGAAATTGAAATTGAAAAATTTAAGAAAGGAAACAGCCGCTTTGTTGAAAGTAAGCGCGAAAGCTACCGTTATATGGGAGCTTATCACTCGGGCCTAAACGCGATGACCACTCTGGTCACTGTGGCTGCAGTCGTAGCGGGCACGATGTATTTGGTTGAAGGAACTGTGGCGGTTACGGATCTGATTACCTTTTTGCTTTATATTAATAACTTTACGGAGCCGGTCAAGAAGCTGATTAATTTTACGGAACAGTTCCAGAGCGGTTATACGGGTTTTGAGCGTTTCCGTGAGATTCTTGATATTGAGCCGGATATCAAGGACAAGGAAAATGCGATTGCAGTTGATACATTGCGGGGGGAAATTGATTTTCTGGATGTGTCCTTCCGTTATGAGGCGGATCATGATAAAGTGCTGAATCATCTGAATTTAAAGGTTGGAGTGGGAGATTATGTGGCAATCGTCGGCACCTCGGGTGCGGGAAAGACGACGATGTGCAGTCTGATTCCCCGCTTTTATGATGTGTCGGAGGGCAGTATTTTAATCGACGGCATGGATATCCGTGATCTTCGGCTGGAGGATCTGCGCAGCAACATCGGAATTGTACAGCAGGATGTCTATCTGTTCGCGGGAAATATATTAGATAACATACGATATGGAAAGCCGGAGGCTACGGATAAGGAGGTGCTGGAGGCTGCAAAGCTCGCAAATGCGCATGAGTTTATCATGGCGTTTCCGGACGGCTATCAGACCGATATCGGACAGCGAGGCTTAAAGCTGTCGGGTGGACAGAAACAGCGTCTTTCGATTGCGCGGGTATTTTTGAAAAATCCTCCGATTCTGATTTTTGATGAAGCAACCTCTGCCCTTGATAATGAGAGTGAGCGAATTGTGCAGAAATCGCTGGAGAGCCTTGCAAAGGGAAGAACCACCTTTGTAATCGCACATCGGTTATCGACGATCCAAAATGCCGCTCGTATTTTGGTGCTGACCGAAAACGGAATTGCGGAAGACGGAACACATGAGGAGCTGCTTGCTCAAAACGGAATTTACCGGAAGCTGTATTTTAGATCAGAAAAGGCTGCGGAACTTTGAATAAGTTCCTCAGCCTTTTTGAGAGTAAATCGACACGTTAAACATTCTGCTGTTTACTCGGCAGCGTGCAAGGATTCCTGCAGTTGGGAAAGCCGTGAGCATCCGACGATTGCAAAACCGTTTAATTCATTTTCCATAATATAGTTTAAAACGATATCCGAAGGCGTTTTATTCTCTTTTTCGCAAGTGTTAAGCAGTGATTGATAACGCTTGATATTTTCCTGACAGTAAAATGCGCGGTTCTTTTCTTCAATATCGGACAAATCTGGCTTGTAGCCGCGCGAAAAGACGCCGTGTCCCTGTGAGGAGTAAGCAAAGACGGGAATACCTGCCTTTAAGTATCCGGCGTGTTCCTGATCGTCCATACAGACGAGTGTATCGTCCTTTAAGATTTTACTTGTGCAGTAAACATAACTCCATTGTATTTCGGAAACACTGAAAGGTGTTTTGCCGTTTGCTTTTGCGTATTCATTTGCTTCGAGAATACGGGACAGTCTCCAGTTGGAGGCGCCGAGCATTTTTACCTTTCCATCTGCCACTAATTCATGGAGCGTGTCCATAATGATATTGACAGGCACGGATTCGTCATCCCTGTGAAGGAAGTAAATATCGATGTCGTCTGTTTGTAAATACCGCAGGCTTTCCGAAAAATCAGAGCGGATATCTGCGGGGTTGATACGGGAATTGTGCAGGTTTTCAAATGGCGGATGGGCCCCCTTTGTAATAAGGATAATTTCTCTCCTGTTGTTTCGTGTCTTCATCCATTCTCCGACACATTTTTCGCTGGCGTCCTTGCCGTTCGGCAGCCAGCTGCTGTACACGCGGGCCGTATCAATAACATTGCCGCCGCTCTTTACATAAAGGTCCATCGCAGCAAAGGAATCCTCCTGCGACATCACAGACCCAAACGGGACAGTTCCCATGATCAGCTTGGAAAGCTTGTAAGAATTTCCTGCTGCATCCCTGATAGATCCATATTTCATAAAATCCCTCCAATCTGTATTTGATTTTATTCTGCATTCATTCTTTTCAAAAGTCAACCCTGCTTGCCGAACTATATTAATATGCTATACTGTTTTTGAAGTTATAAAATGAGAAAGGAGGGCTGTCGGTGCTAATTTTGTTGATCGTGCTGGGAATTTTTTGCTTGCTTTATTTTTTGAGCATTCATTTTTTATTTTCACATGGGACAAAGTTTTATTTTATATGGATGTTTTTAGGAGTTTTTGCACTTCTGTCAGCTCTATTTCTAAAGGGCGGCTGCTGGGAGCATCTGCCGGACACGCTCCGGTTAGGCTTAAGGCTTCTTATGACAGTCTGCGGCGTGCTTATCGTGATTACGGAGCTATGTATCTGCGGCGCCTTTTTGGAGCAGGGAGAGGCGGGACTTGACTATCTTATCGTACTCGGTGCACAGATGAAAAAGAACGGCCCGTCAAGGGCCTTGCAATACCGGTTGGAGAAAGCATATGCCTATTTCCGGGAGAATCCTGATACGATCCTGATTGTTTCGGGCGGGCAGGGAGCGAACGAGCATATTTCGGAGGCACAGGGGATGTATGATTACCTGATCCGCTGCGGTGTACCGGATAAGCAGATTATAAAAGAGGATCAGTCTGTAAATACCGTACAGAATCTGACCTTTTCGGCAGCTTATTTGGATAGGAAAAAAGCGCATGTCGGCATCGTGACGAATAATTTTCATGTATTTCGCTCCGTACAGATCGCAAAAAAGATCGGTTACAAGAACGTGTGCGGGATTGCGGCAAGGAGCGAGCCGTTTTTGCAGTGCAACAACATGCTGCGTGAGACGCTCAGCGTTGTAAAGGATTTTCTTGCGGGAAATATGTAATGCATACCCGATAAATCAAAACACCTGTTCGAAAAAATGCTTGAAATCAGAACAAATGTTTGCTACAATAAAATTATTAAGCGAGAAGCGGGCGGTGTGTGATGGAGTTTAAAATACAGCAGGAAATGTCGGTTATGGAAAAATTAAGTATTCTGTCTGATGCGGCGAAGTATGATGTGGCATGTACGAGCAGCGGAGTGGGTCGGAAAGGTGACGGAAAGGGGACCGGAAACACGGTGGCGGGAGGTATCTGCCACAGCTTTTCGGCTGACGGACGCTGTATTTCCCTGCTTAAAATTTTATTTACAAATGAGTGTATTTATAATTGCAAATATTGTATCAACCGGGCGAGTAATGATGTGCCGCGCGTGTCGTTCACGCCGGACGAGGTTTGCGAGCTGACAATGGAGTTTTACAGGAGAAATTATATCGAGGGCCTTTTTTTGAGCTCCGGCGTTCTGCACAATCCGGATTATACGATGGACCTTATCTATCAGACAATCCGTAAGCTCAGAACAGAACACCGGTTTCAGGGCTATATCCATGTAAAGGCAATTCCGGGGGCAGATGCCGCGCTGATTGAAAAGGTGGGACTGATTGCAGACAGGATGAGCGTGAACCTTGAGCTGCCGACCTCGGAGGGACTGCGGACGCTGGCGCCTAATAAGACACGCAAAACAATACTAAAGCCCATGCGTCAGATTCAAAACGGCATCACACAGAGTAAAAATGAACTGATACTTTATAAGCATGCCCCGCAGTTTGTACCGGCAGGGCAGAGCACACAGATGGTAATCGGTGCGACTGGAGAAAATGATTATCAGATCGTAAGTGTGGCGGAAAATCTTTACCGGAAGTTTGATTTAAAGCGTGTATTTTATTCAGCCTTTGTCAATGTGAACAGGGACAAGGATCTGCCGGCAACGCTCGACGGGCCGCCGCTCCTTCGGGAGCACCGGCTGTACCAGGCGGACTGGCTGATGCGGTTTTACGGATTTGAGGCAAACGAACTGTTAAGCGCTGAACGGCCGAATTTCAATGTGCTGTTTGATCCTAAGGCGGATTGGGCGCTGCGGCATCTGGAATTTTTTCCGCTTGAAGTAAATCGGGCGGATTACCAGATGTTGCTGCGCGTTCCAGGGCTTGGTGTGAAATCCGCACAGAGGATCGTTCGCGCAAGGCGGCTCGGACCGCTCAGTTTTGATGATTTAAAACGGCTGGGTGTCGTGTTAAAACGTGCGCTGTATTTTCTGACCTGTAACGGCCGCATGATGTATCAGACGAAAATAGAAGAGGATTATATCGCCAGAAATCTTCTGGCGGTGCACGAACGTCTGCCGGAGGGACTTTCTGCGGACGGCATGACCTTCCGGCAGTTGAGCCTGTTCGACGACCAAAGCTTCGGCACACAAGTTGTACAAATCGAATCGCCGCGAATGACTTCGGCAGGCTGAATAATTGTATGAAATGATGCCTAAGGCATCATTTTATGCATAATTTGCCCAAACATGGTCAAAAATAGAAATATCAAGGAGAAGGAAATGCCGATTGATCAAAATAAAAAAATTTTTGTATGTGAAGATAGTCTGGAAGGGATTTTTACGGGGGTGTATGAAGCTTATGCGGCGGTATCCAGACATGAGGCGGCGCACGAAGGCTGCAGCATCATGGCGGGCATGGGAGGAAACTTCGAACTGTTTGCGGAATATATTGATGTTAAAACGGATGCGGTGAAAGCGGGAAAGGTGATCCGTACTATTTGCGGCAGTCTCGGCATGCCGGTGTATCAGGAGCTTTGCAAGGCGGCGGCCTGCGAGGAAGCAGGCAAGGCGGAGGATATCTATAAGACCATCGTGTTGGGACTCGGCAGGAGACTTGGCACAAGAGTGCTGGACGCATGGAACAATCCGCATGTTGCAGGCGTTTTGGAGTTGGCAAGGCGGGCAAATAATGAAATTATGCATATGGAAGGCTTTTTGAGATTTCAGGAGTTGGAAAATGGTATGCTTTTTTCGAGAATCGGTCCGAAAAATAATATCATAGCAATGCTGACTCCTCATTTTGCAGACCGGTTGCCAAATGAGAATTTCATGATTTATGATGAAAAAAGAGGACTCTTTGCTATTCATGAAAAGCAGAAGCAATGGGTTTTGGTTACGGGAGAAATCATAGATGAGGAAGTGATGAGAAGTTATTCCGAAAGAGAGGAATATTTTCAGGCATTATTTATCGGATTTTGCCGTACGATTGCGATAGATGCGCGTAAAAACCTGTCGTTGCAGCAGCAAATGCTGCCGTTGCGGTTTCAAAAATATATGGTCGAATTTGAAGAAAAAAAGGAAAAAATACATGCTTCTCTGTCGCAGAAAGAAAATAAATTGTAAATTTTGTACAAAAGAGGCACCAGATCTAGTTGCTAAATTAAAAAATGCACAAAGATGTTGTATTTTTTAACGTGCATCGGTACCGTTCCCAAATTGGAAAAATAATTGACAAATCACGAAAAGTAAGTATAATTCATGTAAGTTGGGTATAAAGAAAAATGAATTGTTCCAAATTCGTTTCAATAAATATGACAGTAGTTGCTTTTGATAAATGTATAGGACTAATTTGCTCAAAAGGAGGTGCATGGATGTGAAGGAGCGTAAAATCAGATTAGCGGCTGATGATGCAGGAGAATTCGTGAAAACGGCTTCCAAATGTGATTTTGACATTGATATATTTTACAATCGTGTAATCATTGATGCAAAATCCATTTTAGGAGTGCTGGGCTTGGATTTCAGTCAGGTATTGACTGTAAAATACGGCGGTGAAGACGGGGAATTTGAAAGCATGATCAAGAGACATGTGGTAGGATAGAACTCCGCTTTCCTGTGAATTTAAAACTCTTTGTATGGACAGATATAATACTGTCCATATGAGGAGTTTTTTGTTATTATATAGTAAATTGCTCCGAATTTCCTATATAATAAAATAATATGCGCAGCTACGCGCGCAAAGCACACTTTTGTTTTACTAATATTTAAGAAGCAGATAAATATCAGCCGGGAAGAGCAGGATGGACAGCAAAAATCAATTACAGGTGAAAGCGGCAGCAAAAATACGGGATGAGGCTGCCAAGCGGCAGAATTCAACGGTCGAGGGGGAACTGCCGAAAAAGTGCCCGAGTATTCATATCTCCGTGAGAAATCTGGTGGAGTTTATTTTGCGTTCGGGCGATATCGATAACCGGCATAGAGGTACTGCGGACAGTACGATCATGCAGGAGGGTTCTAAGATCCATAGGATGATTCAGAGGCGGATGGGAGCGGATTATCATGCGGAATATTTTTTGCGCCGGATTTTTTCAAAGGAAAATTATGATATCGTTGTAGAGGGACGTGCCGACGGTATTATTTTTGACGAGCGGGATTGGCAGAAGCCGGTTGTTGTCGATGAGATAAAAAGCACGTTCAGCGATTTGGAGTATATAAAAGCGCCTGCGGGGGTACACCTTGCACAGGCGAAGTGCTACGCTGCCATTTTTGCGGAGCAGAATGCCCTGCGTGAAATTGGGGTGCGGATGACGTACTGTAATATCGATACGCAGGAAATTAAGTATTTTCATGAGACATATACGTTTGCCGAAATCAGAAGCTGGTTTGATGATGTAATGGACAGTTATGCGAAATGGGCAGATTTTGAGTTCCAATGGAAAAAAATCCGGAATACCTCGATCAGAAACGTGACGTTTCCCTTCCCGTACAGGAAGGGGCAAAAGGAGCTGGCGGCGCAGGTCTATCGGACAATTTACCATCAAAAGCGGTTGTTTATTGAGGCACCCACCGGTGTCGGCAAGACGATATCGACTGTATTTCCCGCGGTGAAGGCGGTGGGAGAGGGATTGGGTGATAAGATTTTTTACCTGACGGCAAAGACGATCACACGTACCGTAGCGAAGGACTGCTTCGGGCTTTTAAGAAACGGCGGCCTTCGAATGAAAACGGTCGTCATTACTGCAAAGGATAAAATTTGCCCTCTGGAGGAAACAGAATGCAATCCGGATGCCTGCCCGTATGCAAAGGGACATTATGACCGGATTAATGAGGCAATCTATGACCTTTTGATGCAGGAAGATTCTTTTTCAAGGGAGAGTATAGAGACGTATGCAAACAAATATACGGTCTGCCCATTTGAAATGTGCCTGGATATGTCCCTGTTTGCGGATGCGGTTATTTGTGATTACAATTATGTGTTTGATCCGAATGTTTATCTGCGCCGGTTTTTCGGAGAGAGCGTGCAGGGAAATTATCTGTTTTTGATCGACGAGGCACATAATCTTGTCGATCGCGCGATGGATATGTACAGCGCCTCTTTGTACAAGGAACGCTTCATGGAATTAAGGCGGCTGCTCAAGCCCTATGATAAAAAGCTGGAAAAGGGATTGGATGGCTGTAATAAACAGCTTCTTCTGATGAAGAGGGACTGTGAGAGCATCAAGGTGGAGGAAAGTATCGCGCCGTTCGTGATGACGCTGACCCGTGTGATGGGTTTGATGGAGAAATTCATGGAGGAGCAGGATAGCCGCCCTGAGCGGCAGCAGGTGTTCGAGCTTTATTTGGAGGTCCGGCATTTTTTAAGTATGTACGAGAATATGGGAGAAAAAGATTATGTTGTTTACTCGGAGCAGCAGGAGGATGGACGGTTTATGGTGAAGCTGCTCTGCGTGAATCCTTCGGAGAGCCTGCGTAAGTGCCTGGATAAGGGCAAAAGCACGGTCTTTTTTTCAGCGACGCTGCTGCCGATTCAATATTACCGGGATATGTTAAGCGGTGACCATGAGGATTATTCTGTTTATGCGCAGTCGGTGTTTGACGAGAAGAAATGCGGGTTGTTTTTGGTAAATGATGTCAGCAGTAAGTATACGCGCAGGACACATCTGGAATATTATAACATTGCTGCGTATATCTATAAAGTGACACGGCAGCTGACGGGAAATTATCTCGTTTTTTTCCCTTCTCATGCCTTCTTAAATAAGGTATACGAAGCATTTTTGGAATATTTCGCGGACGAATCGTTGGAATGTATTGTGCAGAAGGGGAATATGAGTGAAACGGAACGCGAAACGTTTTTGATGCGCTTTGAAGGGAACATGGATTGCGATTTTAATGCGGTCATTCAGATGCCGATCGAATTTGAACAGGAACGTACACTGATTGGTTTTTGCGTGATGGGAGGTATTTTCAGCGAGGGTATCGATTTGAAGCGAGACAGCTTGATCGGGACGCTGATCGTGGGAACGGGGCTGCCGATGGTCTGTAATGAACGGGAGCTGCTGAAGGCCTGCTACGACGAACAGGAGTGGAACGGATTTGACTACGCCTATCGCTTTCCGGGCATGAATAAGGTGCTGCAGGCCGCAGGCCGTGTTATCCGGACGGCGGAGGATATCGGCATCGTTGTGCTGCTGGATGAACGTTTCCTCACGTTGTCCTATAAAAAAATGTTTCCGAGGGAATGGAAACATTTTGAAATCTGTAATTTGGAAAATGTCGAGGAAAAGGTTGCGGATTTTTGGGAGCAGCATCATAAATAATTTTCGGCAGCCGCTCGAATGCGGGCGATTTCCTCCTTGTATGGCGGAACTTTAATATCTGGGTTGTCTGCGCTTGGAATGTAAGGCGTTTCGAGGATTTTGGGAACATCTATAAAATCGCGGTGATATATGACACGGCAGAGCGCATCAAAACCGATTGTGCCGCTGCCTAAATTTGCGTGGCGATCCTTGGACATACCTCGTTCGTTCTTGCTGTCGTTGATATGAAAAACCGCAATCTGGTCTTTGCCAAGCAGCTTGTCAAACTGTGTCATGACATCTTCCAGATCGTTGATAATATCGTAGCCGGCATCATTTGTGTGACAAGTGTCGAAGCAGATGCGCAGCTTGTCGTTGTACTTTACTCCGTCATAGATCCGCGCAAGCTCTTCAAAGCTTCTGCCGATCTCGGAGCCTTTTCCCGACATCGTTTCAAGCGCAATATTGCATTCGGTGTCCTTTGTCAGCACTTCGTTTAATCCTTCTATAATCTTTGCAATTCCGATATCGGCACCGGCGTCTACATGAGAGCCGGGATGCAGCACAAGGACTTTGCTGTGCATCGCAGCGCTTCTTTCCAGCTCAAGGGTCAAAAAATCCACTGCCAGTTCAAAGATTTCCGGTTTGATGGTATTTGCAAGATTAATGATATAGGGTGCATGGATGATCAGATCATCTATGCCGTGGTTTCGCATATAGTTCCAGCCGGCTTCGATATTCAAATCTGCAATCGGCTTCCTGCGCGTATTCTGAGGGGCGCCGGTATAGACCATCAGGCAGTTTGCACCATAGCTTTCCGCATCCATGGCAGAGCCTAAAAACATTTCTTTTCCGCTCATTCCAACATGTGAACCGATTTTTATCATCCTGAACCCTCCTTTCATTTTGTAACAGTAAAACTATCATACCGTATCTATGGCAAAATTGCAAATAGGGGCATTTTCTGTTATACTAAAAAAAATTTCCAATAAAATGCAACTTCAGGAAGGAAATAATAGTATGTGGGCATATGAAAGTGTTTTTTATCAAATTTATCCGTTGGGTTTTTGCGGTGCGCCGTTTGAAAATGACGGTATTGTTTCGCACCGTATATTGAAGGTGAATGACTGGATTGGTCATATTCGGAAGCTCGGTGCCAACGCCGTTTATTTTTCTCCTGTTTTTGAATCCGATACGCATGGATATAATACGCGCGATTTTACAAAGCTTGACTGCAGGCTCGGTACGAACGAAGATTTCAAGCTTGTGGCGGATGCGCTGCATCAAGCGGGAATCAGGATTATTCTGGACGGTGTATTTAACCATGTAGGAAGAGGTTTTTGGGCCTTTCGGGATGTTTTGGAAAAGAAGTGGGACTCTCCGTATAAAGACTGGTTCCATATTAATTTTGATGGAAATTCAAATTATCAGGATGGTTTCTGGTATGAGGGGTGGGAAGGTAATTATGATCTTGTAAAACTTAATCTGTGCAATGAGGATGTTATTCGGCATCTGTTCGGTGCAGTTAAGGGCTGGGTAGAGCAATTCGGGATCGATGGGCTGCGTCTCGATGTAGCGTATTGTCTGGACAAGGAATTTTTGAAGAGGCTGCGCCGACACTGTGAGAGCTTAAAGGAGGAGTTTTTCCTCGTGGGTGAGCTGCTGCATGGAGACTATAATCAATTTGTCAATGAGGAGATGCTGCATTCTGCGACGAATTATGAGTGCTACAAGGGTCTGTATTCGAGCTTTAACAGCAGGAACCTGTTTGAAATCAATCATTCGCTGCTCAGGCAGTTTGGTCCGGAGGCATGGACACTTTATAAAGGAAAGTATCTGCTTTCGTTCGTAGATAACCATGATGTGACGAGGGTTGCGAGCATCCTGCGGGAGCCTGCGCACTTGCCTCTTATTTATGCATTGGCTTTTGGTATGCCGGGCATCCCCTGCATTTATTATGGAAGCGAATGGGGTGCACAGGGAGACAAGAGTCAGGGCGATCCGGCGCTGCGCGCCTGCTTTGCAAATCCTGAATGGAATGGGCTGACCGATTTTATTGCAAGTCTTGCGGCGGCAAAAAGAAATAGCAGGGCACTAACCTATGGGGGCTTTCGTTCCTTAGTGCTTACAAATCAGCAGTGCATCTTTGAGCGGGCCTGTGAAGGAGAGCGTGTTTTTATCGCAATCAATGCGGACAGGGAAGCGTACACCGCACATTTTGATGCGGGCTGCCCGCGTGCCACCGACCTGTTAACAGGTGAAGCGTTCGACTTTGGCGGCGGAACAAAACTTCCTGCTTACAGCGCAATGTTTTTGCAAACGGAAAAATAACGGAAGAGGAAATTATGCGTAACTGGAAAAGGAGTGAATAGTGACAAAAATTTGGTAAATTTGGACAAAATTTGAGTTATTTTGTTGAAAATTTTATGGAATTATATTATAATATTTTCATGTAATAGGAAAGTGCCATATTACAAAAAAGCAGGTACATAATTGTTTTCATACGGAAAGGACATATGATGGGCAAAAGAGAAAAGAAGAAAGCAGGCAGTGAAGCAGGTGCCGTGACAAAAAAATCATTTTTTCATTCTATTACCTTTAAGGTAACGCTGGTTGTTGTGTTAAGTCTGGTTGTTGCCGCTACCACAGTTGTCATAATCGTTGTCAAGCAGGCTAAGGCATCGATGTCTGAACAGATTACCTCTTCTATGCTTTATATGGCTGAGGCCGAGCGAACGCTTCTGGATAGTGAAACAGGAGGAATTTCGGCCACGGTACAGCAATATACCGACATACTGCAGGATGTAAAAATTGAAGGTGCCCCTTCCTCTTATGCATATCTTGTTTCGAGTGAGGGAATTATGAAATATCATCCGACGGCCGACAAGATCGGGCAGCCCGTGGAAAACAGTGCGGTGCTCAACCTCGTGGCTGAGATTGCGGATGGTAATATCCCTGCAGATGATGTGATTAAGTACGATTATCATGGTTCGACCAAATATGCGAGCTATGCGATCACAAAAAATAAAAGCATTCTTGTCATAACAGCCGATGAAGATGAGGTGATGTCATCTATCAACAGGATTACCAGCGTCGCAATTATGGTCAACATAGTAATTGTTCTTATTTGCGGGACGATTGCCTATTTGCTGAGTGTCATGATCATCAGGCCGATCAATCAGCTGACGGAGGTTATTACGACAACGGCTGATTTTAACTTTAAGAGAAATAAGAATGGTGACAAGCTCTGCGCCCGCAGGGATGAGGCCGGTGATATGGCTCGTGCGGTACGCCATATGCGTGCGAATCTGCGTAAGATGGTGGGTAACATTGAGGATGCGAGTACAAAGATCGACACGAATGTGAATCATTTACAGGATGTGACCAACACAGTCAATAGTATGTGCTCCGATAATTCCGCTACGACACAGCAGCTTGCCGCAGGCATGCAGGAGACGGCAGCGACGACCGAAAGCATTTATGCCAATATTGGTTATATGCAGACCGGTGCTAAGGACATTACACAGCTGTCGGTAAACGGCGATACTGCTTCCAACGAGATTATGGAGCGTGCCAATGCACTTCGCGATAAGACAATAGATGCTTCTAAACGGACGAAGGAAACGTATGACTCTGTGAAGGTACGGTCCGCTAATGCGATTGAGGGCTCAAAGGCAGTCGGCAAGATCAATGAGCTGACGGAATCGATCATGGCAATTTCTTCGCAGACGAGTCTGCTGGCATTAAACGCAAGTATTGAGGCGGCAAGAGCCGGTGAGGCAGGCAGAGGCTTTGCGGTCGTGGCTACAGAAATCGGTAATCTTGCGGAGCAGACCTCCAAGTCAGTGGGCGATATTAACTCGATTGTCGGCGAAGTAAATGCAGCGGTCAGCAATATGGCGGGTTGTCTTGAGGAAACCAGTTCCTTCCTTGAAAAGACCGTATTAAATGACTATGAGGAATTTACCGATGTGAGTGAGCAATACAATGCGGATGCACGGAAATTTAAGGAAAGCATGAAGGATGTGCATGAATCCATTGTAAATCTGGCCGAGTCCATCGCTAAAATTTCCGATGCAATTTCCGGAATTAATTCAACAATTGAAGAATCAACGTTGGGGGTTACCGACATTGCGGGCAAGACTTCCGATATGGTATTAAGGACGAGCGAGACAAGCACGCTCGTGGAAGAAAGTCTTTCCTGTGTTGAACAGCTCAAAGCGATTGTTACTTCGTTTGCACTGGAATAAGTATAAGATTAGTTTCGATCGGATAGGATAAGTAATAAGGCGGCTTTGCTGCCTGTGCCGGCGTGCAAAGTGTACAAGTCCCTCTAGCATGAGGAATTTGTACACTTTGTTGTATAATGGGAGGTTTCTTTAATAGAAACTAAGGAGCAGACGGGAGGCGTCATGAGAAATAAGGCAGTTCTGATTTGTTTATTGATAACAGCATTGCTGGCGGCGGCCTATGTTACATTTTGGGCGGAAGAGTTTTCTAAGGAGGAAGCACCGGATTCGCCCGTTATTGAGGTGCAGGATCCTTCACCAAATGCTTCGGTCACGGTGACTCGTGAGCCGGATGCAGAGACAGAGAAAAAAGAAAATGAAGATAGATATCCATGGGAACAGCCGGTCGTTCCGATTGCCGGGTTTTCGGGCGAACAGCCGACGATCGTATGCTGGGGTGATTCCTTGACGGAAAGTATCGACGGCAAGGCATATCCTGATTTTTTAAGAAAATTGACACAGACCGAAGTAGTCAATTATGGCGTGAGAGCCGAAACGGCGAGGGCAATCGCGATAAGGGAGGGAGCGGTGCCGATTTTTGTGGGTGCCTGTGTGATATCTGAAAATGCGGTGCCGGTGCCGGTCGAGGTGACCTCCGCAGACGGAAGCGGTATCCAGCTGCTGAAGAACGGTTCTGCGGGCGTCAATCCCTGCTATATCGGCGGCATTGCCGGTACACTGAGCTATGACGGGCCAGAGGGCCGTTATTATTTTACACGCGCCAAAAAAGGGGAGGCAGTCCGGATAGAAGCAGGCAGCCGGCTGACTACCGACGGAATGGCAAGCCGCCGCAAGGGGGATGTGCTTATCATTTTTTCCGGAACGAATGACGGCCCGGATGCGTCCTCCATCTATGATATTATTGAAGTGCAAAGGGCCATGCTGGACTATGCAGATTGTAAAAAATATGTTATTATAGGGCTTACCTGCAAAAAAGTAATGCCGGAAATAGAAGAGGTAAATAAAATTCTTGCTAAGGAATATGGAGAGCACTTTCTCGATATCAGAAGTTATCTGCTTTCGTACGGACTTGCCGAAGCGGGATTAACTCCGACGGCACAGGACCGGGCTGATCTTAAAAACGGGGAAATTCCGTCAAGCTTGCGCAAGGATTATGTGCACGGCAATATTTATTTTTATGAAATTCTAGCAGGACAGGTGTACCGGAAGTTGGAATATCTCGGTTATATTCCGAATAACTAAAAGGAGAGACAACGGATGGGGATCATGCGTAACAAATTTTTTGGCGGGATGCTTTTGTTCGGATTTTTCTTCGGCATACTGACAGGCTGCGGACAAAACCGGGAGACCGGTGTTTTTGCCGAGGAGAAAGCCACAGAAGTTGAAATTGCAGTGAAGAAAGAGGAGCCGGCAGTGAAGGAACTGCCTTCAATGGAAAATGAACAGCCGGTTGAAGAGATCCGGAATGAGGATATCGTAAGCTCTGAATTGCCGCGCATCCTATGCTGGGGCGATTCTCTGACCGAAGGGACGGGCGGTGAAGGGGTAACCTATCCGGATACGCTGGCGAAGCTCAGCGGTGCAGAGGTATTGAATTACGGTGTTTATGCGGAGATGGCGAGCTGCATAGCGGCCCGTCAGGGCGGGAATCCGATGCATGTCGAAGAGACAGTGACGATTCCGGCGGCCATAGAACCGGTGGAAATCCGGCTGGAAAATGCGAAAGATAATCCTGAAATGCTGCTCGTATTCGGTGAGGCCGGCATTAACCCGTGCAGCATCGGCGGCATAGAGGGGACCCTTTCGATTGATTCTCAAACAGGAATCCGCTATTTTACGAGAGGTGCGGCGGGGGAGGCTGTCACGGTGGAAAGCCGGTCGCCTGTACTGTTTTATGCGATGCGTGACAAGCGTGAGGATGATATTCTTGTGATTTTTTCGGGGACAAACGACAGTCCCGATACGTCAGGCATCAGGGATGTCATCGCTTATCAGCGTGCGATGATCGACTATGCCGGGACGGAAAACTATGTAATTATCGGTATGACAAGGAAAAAATATATGCCTCAGATCGAAGAGGTTAATCAGCTTCTTGCAGAGGAGTATGGTGAGCATTTTTTGGATGTGAGGACCTACTTGCTGCAAAACGGCCTGCAGGAGGCAGGGGTGACGGCAACTGAGCAGGATCGGGAGGATCTAAAAAACGGGGAGATTCCGGTGAGTCTCAGGTCGGATGAGGACGGACATGGAACAAGTGCGTTTTATCGGATCATTGGCGAACAGCTTTACAAAAAATTGCTCGCATTAGAATATTTATAAAAATTTGGAGGGAATTTATGATTTATACATTAACCTACAGTCCGTCTGTCGACTATCTTGTCTATTTAGATGAACTGGAGCCCGGAAAATTGAATATGATGAAACGGGATGCTATTTTTTATGGAGGAAAAGGTGTTAATGTGTCTCAGGTGCTGTGGGGACTTGGCATAGAGAATACGGCGCTCGGCTTTGTGGCAGGCTTTACGGGCCTGGAAATTGAAACGGGTCTGAACAGGCTCGGCTGTCGGACCGATTTTGTGCATTTAAAGGAAGGACATTCGAGGATTAATATCAAAGTAAAGGCCAGAGAAGAGAGTGAGATCAACGCGGTTGGCCCGCGGGTGGATGATGAAAGCCTTGAAAAGCTTTATGCAAAGCTTCAGAAAATTGAGAAGGATGATATGCTTGTACTTGCAGGACGTACACCGAAGGGCGTGCCGGAGGATATGTTTGCAAGGCTGATTGAGAAACTCTCTTATAGGGAAACGAAGGTAATTGTCGATACGACGGGTCATATGCTATTAAATATGCTGCCTTATCATCCGTTTTTGATTAAACCGAACCATATCGAGGTATCGGAGCTATTTAACGAGCAGTTTTCTCCGATGGATAAGGATCGCCTGACATGGGCGGCGGGAAAGCTGCAGGAGAAGGGCGCGCGCAATGTCATGATTTCGCTTGCGGCCGAAGGAGCAATGCTTGTCACGGAGGACGGGAGCGTTTATACGAGAAAGGCGCCAAACGGCACCGTTGTCAATTCGGTGGGGGCAGGAGACAGCATGGTCGCCGGTTTTATTGCCGGGTACCTGGAAACACAGAACTATGAGGACGCATTTGTTATGGGACTTGCAGCTGGCAGTGCCAGCACATTTCAAGAGGGATTGGCAAAGGGTGATGAAATCAAACAACTTTACCGCCTGATTCGTTAATTATTTGACAGTCCCCTGTATTTGTGGTAAAAATAGAAGAGAATCAAAGAAGATGATAAGGATACCATTATCTTCTTTTTTCATTATGGGAATAGGATTTATCATTCCCATGGAAAATTTTAAAATCAGGAGGATGAAAAGATGAGGAAATTGAACAAACTTGCTGTGGCAGGGATGGCAGCCGTGATGATGTTCGCGCTGGCCGCTTGCGGAAGCAGCACAGAAGCTCCCACAGAGGGTGCAGATGCAGCAGCTGCTGCGGAGAGTACGGAAACGGCAGCAGCGGAAGAGAATACAGATGCGGCTCCCGCAGAGGATGCGGAAACACCGGCAGCGGATGAAACGGTATATAAGATTGCGACGGATACAACATTTGCACCGTTTGAATTTGAAAATGATAAGGGCGAGATGGTTGGTATTGATTTGGAGCTTCTTGCTGCAATCGCAGAGGATCAGGGATTTTCGTATGAAATGCAGTTTGTAGGCTTCTCCGCAGCAATGACTGCGCTTGAGGCAGGCGAAGTGGATGCAATGATCGCCGGAATGTCAATCACAGATGAAAGAAAAGAAAAATATGATTTTTCCGATCCTTATTATGATTCGGGTGTCGGCATGGCAGTGCTTGCTGATTCCGATATTGATTCCTATGAGGATTTGGCTGGCCTTCAGGTTGCGGCTAAGATCGGAACAGAGGGCTGTACATTTGCAGAATCCATTGCGGATCAGTACGGCTTCACAATTTCACAGTTTGAGGATTCTTCCACAATGTATCAGGATGTGCTTGCGGGAACCTCTGCGGCATGCTTTGATGATTATCCCGTGCTTGGTTATGAAATCTCCAGAGGCGTCGGCTTAAAGCTTCCGTTGGAAATGGAACACAGCAACTCTTACGGTTTTGCCGTACTGAAGGGTGAGCATCCGGAGCTGATCGAAAAGTTTAATGCCGGCCTTGCAAACATGAAGGAAAGCGGAAAATATGATGAAATTTTAAATACGTATATTGCAAAGTAATACGTTTTTGAAAGCAGTGTAGAAACAGGCAGGGAAATCTTCCGTCTTTTGTGAAAACAGAAGACGGAAGATTTCCGAAATTTAATAAACAGAAGGATGTTGAGGTGGTTTGTATGGCTTTTTTTGAAACATTGATCAATTACTTTCCGTCGTTTGCGGACGCGCTCATTCTGACACTCAAGCTGGCGGTTTGCTCCCTTTTGATCGCAACGGTTCTGGGAATCGTATTCAGTCTTTTTACCGTGTCCAATATCAAGCCGTTACAGGCTGTTTCAGCCGTTTATATTGACATTATCAGAGGAACACCGCT
The DNA here is from genome assembly GCA_023402845.1 of Bacillota bacterium. Taxonomy (GTDB): domain Bacteria; phylum Bacillota; class Clostridia; order Lachnospirales; family Lachnospiraceae; genus JAEYFP01. The sequence goes on along the minus strand of JAEYFP010000019.1, from coordinate 24,622 downwards.
TCTTGTTCAGACCTTTATCATCTATTACGGTTTGGCAGGGGTTCTCCGCCCTACCGGCTTTGCATGGGCGAATATCGGCGGCCCGTTTACAGCCGGCACAGTTGCACTGAGCTTGAATGCCGGCGCTTATATGGCTGAGATTATCAGAGGCGGTATCGAGGCGGTCGATAAGGGTCAGGTGGAGGCTGCACGCAGCCTCGGGCTTTCGTATGCCAAGACAATGCGTAAAATTGTGCTTCCGCAGGCGTTTCTGACAATGCTTCCCTCCGTAATTAACCAGTTTATTATTACTCTTAAAGACACATCCCTGATTTCCATCATCGGTATCAGGGAGCTGACACAAAACGGCAAGATCATTGCCGCAAATTCCTCCACACTCGTTATGACGATATGGGTGACGGTCGCACTGTACTATTTGGTTCTGTGTACGATTCTTGCAAAAATTGCAAAGGTTGTGGAAAGGAAGATTTCTTATGGCAGACGTTAAGATATCCGTAAAGGGACTTCGGAAATGTTTTGGAGAATTGGAGGTGCTGAAGCATATCGATGCGGAGGTGACCGAAAAGGAAGTATTATGCGTAATAGGGCCTTCCGGCTCAGGAAAGAGCACCTTTTTACGCTGTTTAAATCGATTGGAATCCATTACAGGCGGTGAAGTCGTCATAAATGGTGTAAATATATCAGATAAAAAAACGGACATTAATAAGGTTCGGGAAAATATCGGCATGGTGTTTCAACAATTTAATTTATTTACAAATTTAAATATTCTGGACAATATTACTCTGGCACCGACGATGTTAAAGGTTTTGACAAAGGAAGAAGCGGAAAAAAGAGCATATGAGCTGCTTGAGAGAGTGGGGCTGCGCGATAAGGCGCTCGCCTATCCGAGTCAGCTTTCCGGCGGACAGAAGCAGCGCTGTGCGATTGCGCGGTCGCTCGCGATGAACCCGGATATTATGTTGTTTGACGAACCTACGAGTGCGCTTGATCCGGAAATGGTAGGAGAAGTTTTGGATGTTATGAAACAGCTTGCCAAGGACGGAATGACAATGATCGTTGTCACGCATGAAATGGGTTTTGCAAGAGAGGTTGCCGACCGGGTCATTTTTATGGATGACGGTTATATCGTGGAGGAAGGCACATCGGAAGAAATTTTCGGAAATCCGAAGGAAGAACGTACCATTAATTTTTTAAATAAAGTTTTATAATTTGCATTTGGATAAAGGCAGGAGAAGAGTAATGAAACGACCGCTCATTGGTGTCATACCGCTGTTTGATGAGGAAAGGGACAGCATTTGGATGCTGCCCGGTTATATGGAGGCGCTGCGTATGGCGGGAGCGATCCCGCTTATTTTGCCGCTTCAAATGACACCGGAGGAGTTTGAACAGCTTAAGGAACTGCTGGACGGCTATTTGCTGACAGGCGGGCAGGATGTGTCGCCGGAATTATACAAGGAAGAGAAGCGGCCGCTTTGCGGCAAGGCGTGCGAAGCGAGGGATACACTGGAGGCGATGGTCTATTCCCATGCGGTCAGTGCCGATCAGCCAGTGCTTGCAATCTGCCGCGGTATTCAGCTCATGAATGCTCTGGAGGGGGGCACACTTTATCAGGATCTGCCCGCAGAGCATCATGGCGGGACTTTTGTTTCCCATCAAATGGAGGCGCCTTATAACCGGACGGTGCACGCGGTGACGCTTTCCCAGAATGCGCCGCTTTATCATCTTCTTGGGATGGAGACGCTTTGGGTAAACAGCTATCATCACCAGGGGGTCAATCAAAAGGCGGATACGCTGTCAGTGATGGCCGTATCACAGGACGGGCTGATTGAAGGACTTTACAGGAAGGATAAACGGTTTATTTGGGGAATTCAGTGGCATCCCGAATTTATTTACAAAGAGGATGAAAATCAGAGTAAAATTGTGAAGGAATTTGTGAGGGCTTGCAAAAATGAGAAGAGTAGTTGTAACAATTTGCCGTGAGTTTGGTGCAGAAGGACATGAGATAGGGAAAATTTTAGGGGATCGGCTTCAAATCCCCATGTATGACAAGCAGCTTTTGGAAATGTCAGCAAAGGAAAGCGGGCTTGCGCTTGACAGGGCCGCTGCCATTGACGAAAAGGCATCGGATCGGCTTTTGAGTAATTATATGCCGCTTGGTACGGATGCATTGAATGATCAGCTCGTTCGGGTGGAGTCCAATCTGGTCAGACAGCTTGCGGAGAAGGGCTCCTGTATTATTGTCGGCAGACTGTCAGATTATGTGCTGCGTGAAGAACCGGATGCGGTCAGGGTTTTGATTATGGCTCCGTTTGAAAAGCGCGTGGCAATTATCCGGGAAAAGCATCAGATTACTGAGGAAGCGGCCAGGAAGCTTGTGAAAAAGATGGATGCGGCCAGAAGTGCTTATTATAACCGTTATACGAATGGAAAATGGGGCCACGAGACAGGAAAGGACATTATTTTAAACAGGGGGACCTTTGGCGTGGTGGGCTGCGCCGATGTTTTGGAGGGTATCATCAGAAAAAGAATGGCATAAACTATAGAGGAATACTGTTTTAGGAGTCCCATATGGATGACCAAAAAATAGAAAACCAACTGAATCTGGCGTTGGATGCCACGGAGGAAGAACGTCGGAAGTCAGAGGTCCTTGATGTGGGTTTTAATCCGATTGACAGAACATGGGAGTTGATTGTCCGCTACCATGGAGATGCCGCACAGATTGTGGAGCGTATGGGCGGACAGCTCCTGTTTGAGGAGTTGTTTGGCGGTTATGCGATCGTGACGATCGAAGAACGGCTGATCAATGATTTTGCGGCATTGGAGCAAATTGAATATATTGAAAAACCAAAGAGGCTGTTTTTCTCCATCAATCAGGGAAAGGCGGCTTCTTGTATTACAGAGGTCCAAGTTGCCGCACCGTTTCTATCGGGCATCGGTGTGCTTGTCGGAATTGTCGATTCGGGAATATCCTATAAAAATATGGATTTTCGCAATGAAGACGGGACAACAAGAATTATGTGGCTTTGGGACCAGTCACAGGAAAACGGTGTCTATTCTGAGGCACAGATCAATGAAGCACTCTTGTCGGATGAAACGATCAGTGTCGATATTACGGGACACGGAACGGCTGTGGCGGGGATCGCAGCAGGAAACGGCAATAATTCGGAGGGCAGATACCGGGGCGTCGCCTACCGGAGCAAGCTGATTGTCGTTAAGCTTGGAAATCCTTCCATGGATGCGTTTCCGCATACGACTCAGCTTATGCGAGGCATTGATTTCTGTATCAGAAGAGCGGTTGAAGTGAGTATTCCAATCGCAATCAATATAAGCTTCGGAAATACCTACGGCTCTCATCAGGGGGATTCCCTTGTGGAAACATTTCTTAACAATGCTTCCGGTATCTGGAAAAACGTCATCTGTGTCGGAAGCGGAAATGAAGGAGCAGCAGGCGGGCATGCCGGAGGTACCTTAACGGATCAGGTTCAGGTCAGAGAACTTGCGATTGATTCTGTGGAGGATACAATCAGCATTCAGCTTTGGAAAAGATATTATGACACCTTTACCGTAGAGCTTGTCAGTCCGAACGGGAGCCGTGTGGTAATTCCGAGCGATAGGCAGGGGACATGGCGTTATCTGGTAGAGCAGACGGAACTGCTCGTCTATCTGGGGGAGCCGACTCCTTATTCCATATTACAGGAAATTTATATTGAAATGCTGCCGCACACCTCTCTGGGTCTTCCTCCGGAAGCGGAACAGGGTTTTATTAACAGCGGCATCTGGAGGTTTGAGCTGACGCCCCGCCACATTGTGGACGGCCGCTATAATTTTTATTTGCCGAGTGAAGCTGTGTTAAGCCCGGAAACCCGCTTTCTGCTTTCGACACCGAATCAGACACTGACGATTCCGTCCGTTGCCTACGGCGTGATTACCGTGGCGGCTTACGACAGCCTTTATTCTTCCTATGCTGCATTTTCCGGAAGAGGGTTTCAGGGAGGTCTTCTTCAGCATACAGGCGGATATAAGCCGACGCTCGCTGCGCCCGGTGTCGGTATTGTAACGACAACGGCAACCAACTCGTATGCGAGCTTTACCGGAACTTCTTTTGCGACACCGTTTGTGACGGGTTCGGCCGCGCTCATGATGGAATGGGGAATTGTCAGAGGAAATGATCCGTATTTGTACGGTGAAAAAATAAAAGCATATCTGATCAAGGGAGCCAGACAGCTTCCCGGCATCACCGAAACACCGAATCCCCTGACAGGCTGGGGTGCGCTTTGCCTGGCGGACAGTATACCCGACTGAAGGCTGACAAAGTGCATTCTGCCGTTGACAAATGAAAAATATTTCGATACAATAAATAAAGTTGAGTGGCTTACCCGCATGGGTCAGCTGTTCTTTTTTTGTATGATAGGAGAGGAAACAGTTATGTATAAAATACTTGCGAGAAGTATAAGGGAATTTAAAAGGCCTTCTTTAATGGCACCGATACTCGTATCATTTGAAGTAATTATGGAATGCATCATCCCGTTCATCATCGCGATGCTCGTTAATCAGATTAAAGCGGGCAGCGAATACGGGATTTTGGTTAAATACGGTCTGCTGTTGGTGCTTATGGCAGGGCTCTCACTCTTATTCGGAACGATCGCGGGTACACAATGTGCCACTGCTTCAAGCGGATTTGCCCGCAATTTGCGCAAGGATCTGTTTTATCGGATTCAGACATATTCTTTTGAAAATATTGATAAATTTTCAGCCTCTTCGCTTGTAACCAGAATGACGACGGACGTGTCCAATGTGCAGAACGCTTATATGATGATTATCCGAACGGCGATTCGCTGTCCGCTGATGCTGATTTTTGCCTTTACAATGGCGTTTATCATGGGTGGACGAATGGCCTTTATTTTTGTGTTTGTGATCCCGGTTTTGGGTGTCGGATTATTTCTGGTTATCCGAAAGGTGATGCCGCTGTTTAAAAAGGTGTTTCGCAAATACGACACACTGAACAGCTCTATTCAGGAAAATGTGGCCGGAATGCGTGTTGTGAAGTCTTACGTGAGAGAGGACTATGAAAAGGAAAAATTTGAACGTGCGGCAGAGGATGTCTGTGCGGACTTCACTCGTGCAGAAAAAATATTGGCATTCAATAATCCGCTGATGCAGTTCTGTCTTTATATCGTCATGATTTTTGTGCTCTCGTACGGCTCTTACACAATTATTACGTCGAGAGGGCTGGATCTGGATGTCGGACAGCTTTCCGCTCTGCTTACCTATAGCTTTCAAATTTTGAGCAGCCTGATGATGTTGTCTATGGTATTTGTAATGATCACGATTGCCGGAGAATCGTCGCACCGTATCGTGGAAGTATTGGAAGAGGAAAGTACGATGCAAAGCCCGAAGGATGGCCTTACGCAGGTAAAGGACGGCTCCGTGGATTTTGAAAATGTCAGCTTTAAATATTCCAGAACAGCATCACGCATGGCGCTTGAGGGGATTAATTTGCATATTTGTTCGGGCGAGACGATCGGCATTCTGGGCGGAACAGGTTCTTCTAAATCATCGCTGATTCAGCTGGTTTCCAGGCTTTACGACGCAACGGAGGGGGTTGTTAAAGTCGGCGGTGCAGATGTGCGGGATTATGATCTGAAGTCGCTGAGAAATCAGGTGGCGGTCGTATTGCAGAAAAATGTGCTGTTTTCCGGCACAATTAAGGAAAATCTCCGTTGGGGCAGTCAGGAGGCCAGCGATGAGGAAATCACAGAAGCGTGCAAATTGGCGCAGGCAGATGAATTTATTTCTCATTTTCCGCAGGGCTATGATACCTATATCGAACAGGGCGGCACGAATGTTTCCGGCGGACAGAAGCAGCGGCTATGTATTGCAAGAGCGCTGCTGAAACGACCGAAAATTCTAATTCTGGATGATTCCACCAGTGCGGTCGATACAAAAACGGATGCATTAATTCGTAAGGCGATGAAGGAATTTATCCCCCAAACGACAAAGATCATCATTGCGCAGCGGACGGCATCGGTTGAGGATGCGGACCGTATTCTCATCATGGAGGGCGGCACAATCCTTGCGGTCGGTACACATCAAGAGCTGCTTGCAGGCAATGAGGTGTACCGGGATGTATATCAATCCCAGAATAAGGCAGGTGAATAAAATGAGTAAGGGAATTGTAAAAAAAGGAATTGTAAAGCGTCTGTTTAAGCTGATTTTGGAATTTTATCCCCTTATGCTGCCGTTCGTTATGGTATGTATTATTTTTAATGCGGTTATTTCCTCGATTCCATCTATTTTTATGCAGAATATCATTTCTCTGATAGAGAGCACGTGGCAGAGCGGTGACTGGACAGCGGTATCTGGGCAGATTGCCGGATTTGTCGGTCTGTTGGCCGTTTGCTACATCCTTTCCCTTGCGGCTTCACTTACTTATAACCGGCTGTTGGCGGTCATCACGCAGGGTTCCCTGAAAAAGCTGCGCGTGCGAATGTTCCGCGGGATGCAGAATCTTCCGGTCAGATATTTTGATGCGAACAACCACGGGGATATTATGAGTTACTATACAAATGATATCGATGCACTCCGGCAGATGATTTCGCAGAGTGTTCCGCAGCTGATGATTTCAGGTGTTGTTGTTATGACACTGTTCTGTATTATGGTGTATTACAGCGTTTGGATGACGCTTGTCGTTTTGGTGGGCGTGCTCGTGATGTACCAGATTACAAAGAAGGTGGGGGGCGGTTCTGCAAAATATTTTATCCGCCAACAGGCCACACTCGGCAAGGTGGAGGGTTTTGCGGAGGAAATGATGACGGGACAGAAGGTCATCAAGGTGTTCTGCCATGAAGAGGAAAGCAAGGAAGCCTTTGATGCAATCAATGATTCGCTGTTTGCGGATGCGGAACGGGCCAATAAGTATGCGAATACACTCGGCCCGATTTTAAATAATATCGGAAATATTCTTTATGTCATTGTGGCGCTGTGCGGCGGTTTTTTTCTGATGTCAAATACGTCGAATGTAAGTGTTTCAGGGTTGGCATTCAGCATCAGCATTGTCGTTCCATTTTTGAATATGACAAAACAATTTGCGGGAAATATCAATCAGGTGTCAAATCAGGTCAATGCGGTTGTGATGGGGCTGGCCGGGGCAACGAGAATTTTTGAGCTGATTGATGAAAAACCGGAGTCGGACGACGGTAACGTGACGCTTGTCAATGTCCGGGAAGCGAACGGTGTGCTTACGGAATGTGCAGAGCGCACGGATATGTGGGCATGGAAGCGCCCGCATGAAGATGGTACGGTTTCTTATACGGAGCTTGCAGGAGATGTGCGGCTGCAGGATGTGGATTTCGGCTATACGGACGACAAAATTGTTCTGCACAACATTACCGTATTTGCAAAACCCGGACAGAAAGTCGCTTTTGTAGGGGCGACCGGAGCCGGTAAAACCACGATTACAAACTTGATCAATCGTTTTTATGATATCGCAGACGGAAAAATTTATTATGACGGGATTAATATTAACCGGATCAGGAAGGCGGATTTGAGAAGATCACTCGGCATTGTGCTGCAGGATACAAATTTATTTACGGGAACCGTAATGGAAAACATCCGTTACGGCAACCTGGTGGCCTCGGATGAGGAGTGTAGGGGCGCGGCTGTGCTGGCCGGTGCCAACGACTTTATCACCCGTCTGCCGCAGGGCTACAATACGCCTCTGACCGGCAACGGGGCCAACCTGTCACAGGGACAAAGGCAGCTTCTCGCGATTGCAAGAGCGGCAGTAGCCAATCCGCCCGCCATGATTCTGGATGAGGCAACTTCCTCGATTGATACACGTACGGAAGCCATTGTGCAGCGCGGCATGGATGTTCTCATGCAGGACCGTACCGTGTTTGTCATTGCGCACAGGCTTTCCACGGTCAAAGATTCAGATGTGATCATGGTGCTTGAGGAGGGCCGCATCGCGGAACGCGGCAGTCACGAACAGCTCCTTGCCGAAAAGGGAAAGTATTATCAGCTTTATACAGGTGCTTTCGAGCTTGAGTAAAATTGGGGAAATTATGCACGCTGCATTCTATCTATGCATACTTTGCTGCTATAAAGCGGTCAGCAGTGATATAAAAGGAATTAATCAGAAAATTTCGAATGGAGGAATTTTCGATTGATTTCTTTTTTTGTCTGCGGTTTCGTCAATTCAACAAATTGTATCACATGGACACTAAAAAGTGACAAACCATTTATTGCTATTGGATCATGTGGTTAGTATAATATGGATAAAAGGGTATGTCAGTTAATGAAAGGCATTTAATCCGGAGATATGTAATAAAAAGTGTAAAGAAAAAATATGATAGAACTGCGTCCATGTTCTTTATGAAACAAAATGGTCGCAGTTCTATCAAAACTGAATCCCCTTAGTTTGACATACTACGACAATTTTTATTATAAAGGTTCCGACTATGTTTGTCAATCTGACCAAAAATCTATGCTTGTAAGACAAGATTCAGATGGATTTTAGTGCAAAAAACAGATTTTTTCGACAATCCGGAAAAATGCGCCGTCAACAAAATCGTCAAATCTGAAAGGAGTCATCAAGTAATGGCACGTAAAGGAGAAAACATTTACAAACGTAAAGACGGGCGTTGGGAAGGCCGTCTATTGCAGTCCGGTGGGAAGTTCCGGTATTTTTACGCCAAAACCTATCGTGAGGTTCGGGCAAAGATGCGGGACAGTCGTGAGGAAGCAGACACGAAAGAGGAGGAGTGCACAAACCGGCAGCTTTATGCGTCCGGTTTATTTCAATTATGGCTGGAGGAGGTGGGATATCGCTTAAAGCCATCTACCTGTGAGAGCTATTATTACTGTCTGCAGGGCTATATAATTCCTCATTTCAGATCACCGGAAAACAGGCACCTATCAAAGGAATCCATCCTGCGTTTTGTACATGCAATTCATAAAAACAATACAATTTCCACAGCATATCAAAGAAAAATACTTTCTATTTTCAAAACTGCTCTTCGGGACATTTCCAAAACATTTCCGGAGTATTCTTCGCTGATTGAAATTGTAGTATATCCAAAAGTAATAGGCGGTGAGGAGGTTTCAATTTTTTCCATAAAAGAACAAAAAATGATACAAAATGCAGTGGAAAGATCAGCAGATAGACGACTGTTCGGTGTAATTCTCTGTTTTTATACCGGTATCCGTTTGGGAGAGCTTTGTGCCTTGAAATGGGAAGATATTGATCTGGATTCAGGAATGATGTCTATCTCACGAACTGTGACTCGTACTCGTAACCCGGAATTATCCGGCTGTAAAACAATGCTTTGCGAGGGAACACCTAAAAGCAGAACTTCCACCAGAAAAATTCCACTCCCAGAGTTTTTATTAAAGAAAATGCAGGAATGCAGTATGGGTTCTATAGACGAAGCTTGTTATGTATTATCAGGAAAGGCGATTCCCTTTGATCCGCGTGCATATCAGCGCCTCTATAAGGGTCTGCTTAAGGATGAGGGAATCAAGGAACGTAAGTTTCATGCCATCCGTCATACATTTGCGACAAGAGCATTGGAATTGGGTGTAGATATTAAGACACTTAGTGAACTGCTCGGACATTCCAATGTCAGCATTACCTTGAATATTTATGCCCATTCACTCATAGAGCAAAAGAAAAAAGCAATAGAAAAATTTAATCAAATGTATGCGGCTCAAATGGAAATACCTCTATATGCCGTCAATTCAGCCGTCTAAGAGCGGTAAAGACCGGTTCTGCGGCAACTTGATACTGTTTTGATAGAACTGCGACACGACAATACGCTGCTAACAGTTATTATTATATCTTCTGTAGCAGATTATTATTTATATATTTATAAAAGTATTCAGTTCGCTGTACAGTATGAGGCGGGCGGTCAAAGATTAGAGGTGACACAAGCATGAGTTTGCTTGTTACAGGCAAAGGCTGTGATAATACAAAATTGTCCGGTGAAACGACAAGTGCGTTAATATTCGGAAAGAAATGTGGCTCTCCCAGTCAGTATTGCCGTGCGCCATGTGAATTGATATTGTAGGTTAAAAATTCTTTCGGATAAAATTATTTACAGGAGGACATCAGATGAATATCAGAAATAAATTTAATACAACAACACCGCAGTTACAGGGGAGTATCAACAGAAAGAAATCCATAAAAAGAACACTTTTGGCAAGTATTATCGGATTATCGGTCTCTATTTCAATGATTTCCGGTCTTGCCAGCGCATTCATGATGTATCAGGAGACTACGAACAACATGGATATTAGGCTGGAGGAAAACAGAGACGCTTATAAATTGGCAGTGGAAAATGCCATTCAAATTTATGAAATAAAAATTGAAGAGGCAGCGCAAAATTCAGATATTACGGATCCCGAAAGGACGCAGGAAGAAAAAGATGAACTATTAGCTCAAATGGCTGAGCAGTATGGCTTTACCAGAATGGTCACAGTCGATGAAAACGGCATGTCCAGTACCGGCAGTGATGTGAGTCAGCGTGAGTATTTTCAAAATGCCATAAAGGGAAATACCTATATATCCAGCACGCTGGTCAGCAAGGATACCGGAAATGTAGTCTTAAATGTGGCTGCCCCAATTAACAATGATAGTGGATACAACGGAATTGTTTTTGCATCGCTTGACAGTGGAGTCCTTAGTGGAATGGTCGATGATATATCTATCGGTGAGTCAGGCTATGGCTTTATCGTAGATAATACCGGAAAAATTATTGCCCATAAGAACGCAGAGACTGTGGATAATCAAACGAATTATATTGAAATGGCTCAGGACGACAGCACCTATACCAAATTGGCAGAAGTGATTGAGAATATGATAGCCGGTAAATCCAGTATCGAACATGTGGTTTTTAAGGGAAACGATCAGGTAGTCTGCTATAGCCCAATTGAGGACACCGACGGGTGGTCGATCGGTGTCACAGCCAAAACTTCGGAAATGCTGAAAGGTTTTTATACATCTATTGAGATTACGGTTGTGCTGACTATTTTTTTTGTTATCGTGTCCATACTAATTGCGTTCCGGATTGCATCACCTATTGTAAATCCCGTGGTGAAGCTGGTAAACAGAATGGAGATGCTGGCGGCAGGGGATCTGCATTCCGAAGTGCCAAAGGTACATACAGGAGATGAAATAGAAAGTCTGTCGGATTCCTTTACAGCCACCGTACAAGCCTTAAATAGTTATATTGATGAAATTTCTGATGTATTGACCGGATTGGCACAGGGAGACTGCACCGTAAAAGCCACACAGGAATATAAGGGAGATTTTGTTCGAATCAAGGATTCTCTGCACCAGATTGTTATGAATTTAAATGAGGTTTTCCAAACAATAACGCAGTCTGCCGGGCAAGTGGCATCCGGTTCAGAGCAGGTATCGGCCGGTGCCCAGGCACTGTCGGCAGGAACTACGGAACAGGCTGCATCTGTGGAGGAATTAACTGCCGCGATTTCCAGTGTGGCGCAGCAGGCGGAGATGAACGCGGCCAATGTGCAAACCGCGACGGAATATGTGAAGCAGGCCGGCAAGGGGGCATCGGACAGCAACGGTTATATGCAGCAGTTAAATGCATCTATGAGTGAAATTGCAATGTCATCCCAGGAGATTTCAAAAATTACCAAGCTTGTGGAAGATATTGCTTTCCAAACAAATATTTTGGCACTGAATGCCGCAGTGGAGGCAGCGCGGGCCGGAGATGCGGGAAAAGGCTTTGCCGTAGTGGCGGATGAAGTTCGTACTCTTGCTGCCAGATCGGCGGAAGCAGCCAAACAAACCAGCGATTTGATTCAAAAATCCACGGCAATCGTATCCGAAGGAGAACGGTTTGCCGGTGATACATTAAAGGCATTAGGTGATGTCTCAGAAAAGTCGCAATTAGTAGAACAGTCAATTAAAGAAATTGAATCGGCTTCCACGGAGCAGGCAGCGGCGATTGAGCAGATCAATCAAGGACTGTCCCAAGTGTCCGCAGTGGTGCAGAGTAATGCTGCGACTGCTGAGGAAAGCTCCGCATCCAGTGAAGAACTGGCGGCGCAGGCACAGGTTCTGCAGGGAGAAGTTTCAAAATTCAGACTATTGGATTCAAGGGACAATTCGTTTAACTCTTCCTTTGCACATAGCGCGATAAATGATGCAGAGCGAAAAACCGCGATCCAGCCCCAGCCGAAACCGTCAATGGGAAAATACTGATCCGCTATCCATTACGAATAGGAGGTAATTATGAATATGCGAGAAGAATTAGAGAAAAATCAGCAGGATGATGATGGAATGAAACAGAGATACCTTACGTTTCTGACGGATGACCGGCTGTTTGGTGTTCCCATTGCGGAGGTAATGCAGATTGTTGAGATTCAGGATATTACGAGGATGCATGATCAGCAGCCTTATATAAAGGGAATTATTAATCTGCGCGGACAGATCATTCCGGTAATCGATATGCGGCTGCGTCTGAACATCCCTGAGGTATCTTACAATGATCGCACCTGCATTGTGATTATGTGTGTGAAGGATCAGAATTTTGGATTGATTGTGGACGGAGTCGATGAAGTTATTCGTATTTTGCCGGAGCAGATTTCAGCCCCTCCCGAAAGTGGTTTGATGGGAGCGGAATCATTTTTTACCGGAATCGCGAGAATTAAAAAAAATAATGCCGGAGGGGAAGCCCTTGCACTTCTCATCAGAGCATCAGAAATTTTGTAAGCAACAGGAAAGCTGTCACACCTAAATTAAATCATCCTGTTAGTCAGACAGAAATCATGCGTTGCTGAGAACGAAGTGAACAGTAATACGGGTCAATTACGATTTGACAAAATCATGGTAAGGTAGTAATCTGAAATTGATCTATTAGTACAGTCTATCTGACAAAATTTCAAAGAAAACAGGAGGAATATGTGATGGAAAGAGAAGTTGCGAAATTATTAAATGAGCAGATAAACAAAGAATTTTATTCTGCATATCTGTATTTGTCCATAGCGAGCTTTTATGATGACAGGGGACTGGACGGATTCGCTAACTGGTATGAGGTACAGGCAAAAGAAGAGCAGGATCATGCCATGCTAATGTATCAATATATGCATAATAATGATGAAAAAGTTATATTGGAAGCGATTGCAAAGCCGGACGAGGTATTTGAATCGCTGATGGATCCGTTAAAAGTCAGCCTGGAGCATGAAAGATATGTGACGGACTCGATTCATACGATTTATGCAGCCGCACAGAAAATTAATGATTTTCGCGCACTGCAGTTCCTTGACTGGTTTGTAAAGGAGCAGGGAGAGGAAGAGAAAAACGCTACGGATTTAATCGTAAAGATGGAGCTTTTCGGAGATGATGCCAAAAGTTTGTATATGCTCAACAGTGAACTGCTGGCAAGGGCTTATACCGCTCCGAGCTTAGTTTTATAAGTTTTCAAAATTGTTTTCATTTCTTCCCGCTGCAGCTTGCTGATTTCATTGGACAGTGTTTTAGCCGACGGAAAATAGTCGGCAAGCTGCCGGCGGTTGAAGGAAATTTGCTCCAGGTTGAATTTCATCATCTTATTTTTCTGAATATTCTCATTTACATTGCAAGGCAGCGCTGCTCACTTCGTTTTCTGTTCCATTCATTCCCGTAAACAGATTTGATTTTTGATATCACAAGAGCATTCCATACTATATAAAATAAATGTAAAATTGTGAAATCAAGCAGGAATAACCTTTTGATTTTTCAAATGATAGGATATAATAACATTATCTGACACGATTCGATAAAGGGGCTGCGATTATATGCCAAAAGATAATAGGAAGCTGATACGACTGATTGCGATAGGGGCTGCTTTAGCAGGAGTGCTTCTGTTTGCGTTGATTTATTATATTTTCTTTTACAGGGAGAATCGTATCTTGGTTGACAGGAACTATTCGCCGGATAAGCATGTGCTTTTTATCAGCTCATACAGTGAAAGCTTTGATACGATCGACTTGCAAAAGACAGGAATTAAACGGGCATTTGAAGGCAGCAACATCCAGCTTGATATTGCCTATATGGATATGAAAAATTATGACGATCAGGCAAATGTGGATCTATTTTACCAGACACTGCGTTATAAGCTTGCAAATACGGGAACGTATGATGCGCTACTGATCGGAGATGACGCCGCTCTAAAATTTGCCGAGGCACATCGGGAGGAGTTGTTTCCGAATATACCGATGGTATTTTTATGCATCAATGATTTGGAATATGCACTGAAGGTCGGTGAGAATCCGAACATTACCGGTGCTGTGGAGGATTTCTATTTACAGGATACAATTGATATAGCGATTCGGTTTCAGCCTGGGGCAGGAAAAATCATTGCTATTTATGACGGTACGCTGACGGGACAGGGAGATGCGAAGCAATTTTATGCTTTGGAGGGAAGTTATCCGGCCTATGAGTTTTCTGGAATTAATACATCAGAATATACCCTGGAAGAGTTTGGAGAGTTGCTCGACCGGATTTCCGGAGACAGTATTTTGATTTATATGAGCAGCTTTGAAGATGCGGATGGAAACCCGTATACGATATCTGACAGCACGCGATATATTGTCGCTCATGCAGGGGTGCCGGTATACAGGAATTCTGTCGGTGGGATCGGAGAAGGGCTGCTTGGCGGAAAAATTGTTTCTTACGAAGATTCCGGTTTTGAAGCCGGTTCGATGATCGTGGATATTTTAAATGGAAAAGATATCGCGGATATTCCGGTCGTTACAAAGGGCGAAAGCCAATACACGTTTGATTATCAGGTGTTAAAGCAATATGGGATCGATCTTTCTCAGGTTCCCGCGGATGCCGTTATTGTCAATAAGGAGCTGACAATTTTTGAAGCTTATCGGAGCGTTCTGGTTCCGGTGCTTGTGTTTGTTCTGCTGTGCCTCGTTGTTCTGCTTGCATTGATGGTCGATAATCTGAGACGCCGCCGTCTGACAAGAGAGCTTCAACACTCTCACGTCGAGTTGACTGAGACGTACAATAAGCTGATTGTCGCGGAGGAGATGCTGAAGCAGCAATATGATGAAAATAGAGAATATACGGAATCACTTGAAAAGAAAGAGTCATTTATCCGCTATCAGGCGGAGCATGATTATCTGACTGATCTTCCGAACAGACGCTCTGCCATGGAGGAATTGAGCATCAGGCTCGAAGCGAAGATCGAATGCACCGTTATTATTGTTGATATCGATGAGTTTAAAGAGATTAATGATTCCTTCGGACACGCGTGCGGAGATACGGTTTTACGGGAACTGTCTGCGCGCTTAAGGGAGTTGGCGAAGGAGGGTTTGTTTTACGCCGCGCGCTTTGGAGGAGACGAATTCCTGATTATTATCAATAAAAGAGAGGTCAGTGCGGATGAAAGCGAAGTGATCCGTCTTAAGCGTGTATTTGCAACGCCTGTTGAATTCGAAGATAAGAAGCACTATATCAAAGTGAGCATGGGGATTGCTTCTGCAAAGGACGAAGTGGCGGAGGCAGGCGAGGTAGTTTCCGATGCAGATTTTGCAATGTACGCCGCAAAGAAGTCGGGCGAAAACGAGTGTGTTTACTATGATGCGAGCATGAAGGATGAGGCCAACCAACGTAAGGAGATTCGAAGCATTATCGACAGTGCTTGCAGGAATGACGGCTTTTATGTATTATATCAGCCCCAGGCTGATACAATGACGGGTATGATCAAGTGTTATGAGGCACTCGTCCGCCTGAAGGGTCAAGCAATATCTCCCGCGCAGTTTATTAAAATTGCCGAGGAAACGGATTCCATTCTAATGATCGGTCGTATTGTCACAAAGAAAGTGATTGAGCAGATCGCGTCATGGCGTGAACAAGGATATGAGGTGCATCCGGTTTCAATTAATTTTTCCAGCAAACAGATACTCGACAAGGGATATGTTACTTATCTGGAAGAACTCCTAGAAAAAAATAATGTTTCACCGGATCTGATCGAAATAGAAATTACAGAGAGCATTTTTATCAACAACAACGAAAAGGCCATGAAGCTGTTCAAAGATTTTGAATCGATCGGTGTCGGTCTCGCACTTGATGATTTTGGTACAGGCTATTCGTCTATCAGTTATCTGACGTATATTCCGGTGCAAAAGATCAAGCTGGACAAATCCCTGGTGGATACCTTTTTAGTTGAGGGGAAAGATACATTTATCGATAATATTGTGCGGCTGGCACACTGTCTGGGTCTTAAAATTACAATCGAGGGGATCGAAGAGGAGCACCAGCGCAACCGCTTAAAGGATTTTGCCTGTGATTATATTCAGGGTTATTATTTCAGCAAGCCGCTCGCCGGAGAAGAAGTAATACTTTTATCAAATCCGATCAGATAGGTTTTTATTAATCCTTTTAGGGAAATTTTAGAATTATTTTGGAGGAAGTTCATTGCCTTTTTTGATAGAACGGTTAAAATGTAATTATAGAAAGGTGATGAATATGCAGGAAAGATTAAGAAAATTTATGTATGGGCGCTACGGAACAGACCAGTTCTCCCAATTTTTGATGGTTGTGGCATTGCTTGCGATGCTGCTGTCTTTATTTACGGGAGCGGATGTCTGCTATTGGATTGCGGCGGCGATTATCGGATATGCCTATTTTCGCGTGTTTTCCAGAAATCATGAAAGAAGGTATCAGGAAAATCAAAAGTATTTGCGGCAGACCTACCGGTTTAGAAGCTATTTTGGAAGGAAGAAGCTGGAATGGGTGCAGCGAAAGACGCATCATATTTATCGCTGTCCAAGCTGCAGGCAGAAAATCCGGATTCCGAAGGGAAAGGGAAAAATTGTAGTGATGTGTCCGAAATGCCGTACGGAATTTACAAAAAGGAGTTAACGGATGTTTGGGTATGTAATCATCAACCAGCAGGAAATGAAGTTTAAGGATTATGAAAAATATCGGTCCTATTACTGCGGTCTTTGTCAGAGTCTAAAAAAGCGTTACGGCCTTGCCGGGCAGGTGTCCTTGACTTATGATATGACGTTCCTGATCCTGCTTTTGACGTCTCTGTATGAGCCTCAGACACTTGAATCTGCCTGTACGTGTATTGCTCATCCGTTTGAAAAGCATAGGATGCGGGCAAATATTTATACGGATTATGCGGCAGATCTCAACTTGCTTCTCACCTATGAAAAATGTATGGACGATTGGCAGGATGAAAAAAAGCTGGTAAAAAGGGGTTATGCTGTATTGCTTCTGCCGAAAGTAAAACAGATTGCGGAAAAATATCCTGAAAAGGCAGCGATTATTCGTGAAGAACTGCAAAAAATACAAAAAATGGAAATGCGAAAAGAGCCGGATATTGATATTCCGGCAGGTGCATTCGGTCGGATTATGGCGGAAATATTCGCTTTTCGTGTGGACGAGTGGGAAAAGGACTTAAGAGAGACCGGTTTTTTTCTTGGAAAATTTATTTATTTGATGGATGCGTATCTCGACATGGAGAAGGATCAGAAGAGCGGAAATTACAATCCGTTTTTATTAAGGAAGCAGCCGGTCGACGCGGAGGCGGAGCAGATCCTGCTTATGATGATGGCGGCGTGTTCCAAGGCGTTTGAGAGGCTTCCGATTGTTGAGGACGTGGAAATCCTGCGTAATATTTTGTATTCCGGCGTCTGGTGCCGGTACTATGATTCAAAGAATCAGTCGGAGGACAAGGCAGTTAAATAACAGGATTTCGGTTTTAGATGAATGGTAACTAATGAATGGAGATTAAAATAGATGAAAAATCCCTATCTGGTACTCGGGGTAAAGGAAGATGCCACAAATGATGAAATTAAAACGGCATATCGGGCATTAAGCCGGAAATACCATCCGGATGCCAATATTAACAATCCAAATAAGGCCGCAGCAGAAGAAAAATTCAAGGAAGTGCAGCAGGCCTACGAACAGATCATAGGGGAACGGGAACATGGATACACCGGCTATTCACGTGGCACCTACGGAGGCGGGTACGGCTTTGGCGATTCAGGAAGGGAAAGCTACGGCGGCAGTGATGAAGATGCACTTCATATGCAGGCGGCGGGAACTTATATCAACAACGGCCGGTATGAGGAGGCCTTAAATCTGCTGCGCAGCATGAAGGAGAGAAGTGCGCTCTGGTATTATTATGCGGGTGCGGCCAATGCGGGGATGGGTAATAATGTGCAGGCGCTGGATTTTGCCAGAATGGCATGCGAACTGGAACCGGGAAATCTCCGTTATCAGTTATTTTTACAGCAATTGCAGTCTGGAGGAAGCTGGTACCGGGATATGCAAAGCCCTTACGGAGAGAGCAGTGCAGGCGGCAGCAGTCTTTGTCTGAAGCTGTGTTTTTGGAATCTTGTCTGCAATTTATTCTGCGGAGGAGGCGGCCTTTGCTTTGGGAATGGCATGAGGCCAATGTAATGCAGAAAGGCACGCTTAGCGGGCTTTATAGCCAAGCTCGCGAGACAGCTTCAGGCAGGTGTTTGTGAGAAGCGGAATCAATTCCTGCATCCGCTCGTTGGACATTCTTGCAGCCGCGGCCGAAATGCTGATGGCATAATTTGCCGTGCCGCTGTAATCCTTGATGTTCGACGCGATGCAGCGGACACCGACTTCATTTTCCTCATTGTCCATTGCATAACCAAGTCTTCGGATCGCCGCAAGCTCTTTTAAAAGCGGTTCCATTTCCAGAATCGTATATTCTGTCTTTTTTTCTGGGCTGGAACTTTTCCAAATGCCCAGCACCTCTTCTTCGGATAATTCCGACATGATCGCTTTTCCCACAGCTGTGCAATAGAGCGGACTGACCATTCCGATAAAGGAGGCCATCCGCATGGTGCGTCCCTCATAGGAGGGTTCCACTTTGTTGATATACATGATACGATTGTCCACACGTTTGACAAGATGAACCGTTTCACAGGACTGTTCCATCAGAAATCGCATATAAGGCTGTGCGACCGACAAAATATCGATTTGTTTTAAAACCTTTCCTGCAATTGTCACGACCTTTAGGGTCATCTGGTATTTTAACGTTTCTTCGTTCTGTTTCACATATCCCATATAAATCAAAGAATTTAAAAGGCGGTGAACCGTACTTTTATTTAATAAGAGCATGCTGCTGATTTCCAGGAGGCCGCACGGCCCTTTTTCTGTTAACACATCAATGACCTGAAAGATTCTGTCCGCAGACTGGACGGGATTTTTATCATGTTCCATGTCGTCATATCCTTTCACAAAATTATGGCTATTATAGCATCCCGGTTATAAAAACTCAAGAGGGCGGCCGCACAGGTTCCTTTTTCGAAAATTGAAAAAGTAAATTCCACTCCCTCTTAGTCTGGTAGCGTTTACCTCTGCACAGTTGATATTTACTCTTTCATACATACATGGTATCTTTATAACTCCTTCTGACAGCAGTAGAAGGAGATTTTATGAGTAAATATATTCCTGGTAACCAGAAGCATCTCACCCTGAAGGATCGTGTTTTTATTGAGAACTCTTTAAATCAAAATCATACTTTTAAGGATATCGCAAAATACCTGTGCAAAGATCCAACCACCATCTCTAAAGAGGTCAAGGCCAGGCGTTCCTCTGACTGGTATCATAAGGGCACCTTTTACAATGCCAGAAACTTCTGCATTCGCAGGTATAGCTGCAGAAAAATAAATGTCTGCAACAAGATTCTTGTATGTGGTGTCAAATGTACTTCCTGCCCAACCTGCAACCAAACCTGTCGGGATTTTGTGAAGGAACGCTGCACCAGACTGGATAAGGCTCCCTACGTCTGCAATGGCTGTGACAAAAAGATCTCTCACTGCACCATTGCTCACAAATACACATACAATGCACGGTTTGCCGACCGAAAATATCAGGAGTTGCTCAGCAATTCCAGAACCGGCATCTGTATGACAAAGCATGAGCTGCATCAAAAAGATAGGATTGTTACTCCTCTGATTGAGCAGGGTCAGTCTCCTTATCAGATCTCTGTAAATCATCCGGAACTGGATATGTCTGTCCGCACAATCTATACCTACATTGACAAAGGTCTATTCTCTTCCAGAAATGTTGATTTAAAGCGTAAACCTAAGTTTAAGCCGCGAAAATGCCACAAGACACAGATCATGGATCGCTCTGTTTTTGTCAATAGAACCTATCTTGATTTTCAGTCCTTAGGCCTTGAATATTTTGCAGAAATGGACACTGTTCATTCTTCCCGTGAATCTAAAAAGACCCTGTTGACGTTTTACTTTATCAGGGAAAAACTTTTTCTTGCATTCCTGATGAACCGATGCACCAAAGGTGCCGTACGGCTTGTATTTGACCATCTCGAGAAACGACTCGGAACCTATGAATTCGTTTCCTTGTTCGAATACGTATTAACTGACCGTGGTTCCGAATTTGGCGATCCTGAGAGCCTGGAGACTGGGATCAGTGAAATTCAACGCTGTAGCCTCTACTACTGTGATCCAATGCGTAGCGGCCAGAAGGGAGGTGTTGAAAATGTCCATACTTTGCTTCGCATGGTGCTTCCAAAAGGAACCAGTTTTGAATTCCTAACTCAATGGGACGTGAATCTGATTGTTAATCATATCAATTCCATGCCACGGGAAAGTCTGGGTGGAAAGACACCATATAATCTGGCTTTAGAATCATTTGGCGAAGATACCTTAAAAGCGCTTCAGCTTAGGCGCATTGTTCCTGATGAGGTTAATCTGACACCTAAGCTGATTCGCTACAACCGTTAACTAACTTACATAAATCTGCTGTCGGACTGGAAGTAAACTTTTCACATTTTTGAATGTGGCCGGTGGAATTTAGTCCAACACACGAAACTCCAGTGGCCTGTTTTCTCTGCCCGGAAACATGATTTTTTGTAAGAAGTCAGCTTAATTATAGCAGAAATATTAGAATTATGCGCAAAAACCTCTCCCCCTTACGGCAATCTTTAAAGGGTGGTGGAATTTAGTCCTGCACTAGAATTTACTTTTTCAAGTCAGCCAGGTTCCTTTTTCAGATAAAAAAGAAGCGACATCTGTCATTTTTACATAAAAACAAAGGGAACATATTGACAGACTGGTAAATTTGTATATAATAAAACTGAATCAATTTTAAATAATGAAACTTAGTTCCATAATATGAAACATAGAGAGGAGAGAATATGAATCAAAAATTAGAAGCAATTTCTAAAATAGGAATCGTGCCTGTCATCAAAATAGAGCAGGCCGAAAAGGCCGTGCCATTAGCAAAGGCGCTCTGTGAAGGGGGGATTCCATGTGCGGAGGTGACCTTTCGGACAACAGCCGCGCCGGAAGCGATCAGGGCCATGCAGACAGCATTTCCAGAAATGCTTGTCGGAGCAGGCACCGTGCTGACGATCGAGCAGGTTGATCAAGCGGTTGCATCAGGCGCACAGTTTATCGTGAGTCCGGGATTTGATCAGAAGGTCGTGCAATACTGTATTGACAGGCAGATTACGATTGTGCCGGGCTGCAGTACGCCGAGCGAGGTGGCACAGGCTGTCGTCATGGGACTTGAGGTCGTGAAGTTTTTTCCGGCGGAGGCAGCCGGCGGCATCCCGATGCTCAAAGCGCTTTCGGGGCCGTTTGGAAATATAAAATTCATGCCGACCGGTGGAGTCAATCAGAAAAACCTGTTTGCTTATCTCAATACGAAAAATGTAATAGCGTGCGGGGGAAGCTGGATGGTGGACACCAAGATGCTTGAAGTGGGCGATTTTGACGGAATTTGCCGGTTGACGGGAGAGGCAGTCAGCAGCATGCTTGGGTTTGAGGTTGCCCATATTGGAATTAATATGGAGGACGAAGGCAGTGCGGATGCGCTGGCAGACGAATTTTCCGCCATATTTGGCTTTGAGAAGCGGTCCGGGAAGAGCTCCTTTTTTGCGGGAGACGGATTGGAAATTATGAAATCCCTATATCTCGGCGCAAAAGGACATATTGCGGTTCGCACCAATGATATCGAGCGTGCGGTTGATTATCTGAAACGGAGAGGCTTTGAATTCCGGGAGAATTCCGCGAAATACGATGCCGGGAACCACCTGGCTGCCATTTATTTAAAGAAAGAGTCCGGAGGTTTTGCCCTTCATTTATTACAAAAACAGAACGGAGGTAACGCATGAATCATAAGGTAATTACATTTGGTGAAATTATGCTTCGTCTGGCACCGCAGGGCTATCTGCGCTTTGTGCAGGCAGACACCTTTGAGGTAACTTATGGAGGGGGTGAGGCCAATGTGGCGGTTTCTCTTGCAAACTACGGGATGGATGCAGCTTTTGTGACAAAGCTGCCGAAGCATGAGATTGGACAGGCAGCGTTTAATGCTCTCAGAAGGTATGGTGTGGATACATCCCATATTACAAGAGGCGGCGAGAGACTTGGCATCTACTATCTTGAAAAAGGTGCAAGCCAGCGGCCCTCCAAGGTCATCTATGACCGTGCGGCTTCCTCAATGGCATCCGCATCCAAAGAAGATTTTAACTGGGATCAGATTTTTGAGGGTGCTTCCTGGTTTCATTTTACCGGAATCACACCGGCTCTCGGCGGCAATATCGCCGAAGTCTGTCTGGAGGCATGCAAGGCGGCCAAGGCAAAAGGAATTACGGTAAGCTGTGACCTGAATTACCGCAAGAGGCTTTGGACAAAGGAAAAAGCACGTGCTGTCATGAGTGAATTGTGCCGGTATGTGGATGTTTGCATCGCAAATGAAGAGGATGCGGGCGATGTATTCGGTATTAAGTCGGAAAATACGGATGTGACGAGCGGCAGGGTCAATCATGAGGGTTACCGGGAGGTGGCGGGAAAGCTGGCCGATCAATTCGGGTTTAAAAAGGTGGCAATTACGCTTCGTACGTCTTTATCTGCCAATGACAATAAGTGGGCTGCGATGTTGTATGACGGCGGAGAATGTTATTTCAGCAAAACCTATGATATTCATATTGTAGATCGTGTGGGCGGAGGAGACTCGTTCGGAGCGGGACTGATCTATGCGGCCATGAACGGTTATGAACCGCAGGAGGCACTTGAGTTCGCCGTTGCCGCAAGCTGCTTAAAGCACACGGTCGAGAGTGATTTTAATATGGTATCGGCAGAAGAAGTTACCGTGCTTATGGGAGGCGATGGCTCAGGCAGGGTACAGCGATGACCGCTTAATAACCTCCTTCCGTATAGTTATTTTAAGCATCTACTCATAGAAAGTAGTGCAGTTTTTGTGATTGACTTATATAGTCAACATAGAAGTCCCAAAGTTACAACATATTAAAGAGTAGTATCTAAAAGGGAAAAATTACGAGTTGTTACAAAAGGTGTTTTATAGTAAATCCGAAAGGAAAGCTATAAATCATAGTTTGTAACAGCTTTTTTTTTACAAAAAAATAATGTTCAAATTTAATAAATTCTGTCAGTTATACAAAAACTCTGTCAGTTATGCAAATGATATTGAAATTTGCAAAGCAATATCAGATAATACAAAAATAATAAAAGTTTCCAATTTTATACGTGATTTCCAATAAAATTATAATTGTGTTGTCAGTATTTATGCTCACAGGCATTTATATAGGCGGACGTTATGAATGGTCCGAGCAGGCGTGACGAATTTAGAATGATACAGGAACAGGAAGCAATGTTTGAACAGAATGCCGGTGAAAGGGCACAATGCATCCGAACTTTGGATGAGATACAGGGAGGCTGATGATATGGAATTTACGATGGAAGAAATGATGTGTTTTAACAGCCTGTTGGATGGAAAGCCCATAGCAGGCGTCCCTCTTACATGGGATGCTGCGAAGGAAAGCGAAAGAGAGGTAGTTGCGAGAGCCTGCGTAGGGCTTTTGGATAAGGGACTTGCGAAGGCAGACGGAAACTTAAGTGCTGCCGGACTGCTTGCTGTCAAGCTGCTGGACTTATACAAGAAGGCTGAAAAAAAGGTATTTCTCAATCAATCCAGAATCGGATTTCTGGAGGAAGACGAGGTTGTTCAGCTTGCGCTCAAGTGGGATAAGGAAGAGAAGATCGAGTCGGTATCCATACAGATGAGCCGCCGCCGTGTCATTCTGTATGCACTCTTGCAGGCATATCCGGATCTGCGGCAGGGCTGCAGACGGTTTTCTATGCCGAGAAGATATGAGATGAGTGAAGCGGACTTTTATGAGAAGCTGGAAACATACAGTACGGAACAGGTTATTTATGCAGGGAAGAGGGAAGCAGAACAGGAAGAGAGCCGGATCTTTTTTTGGAATAAAGAAGCATGTCATAGCTATGACCGCCTGAAGAATACCTGTGAAGACTGGGAAACAGGAGCGGTGCGCAGAAAACTTGCCCAACTGTTGGAGGTGGAATCGGATGAGTAATACGGGAACGGGCTATGTAACAGGAGGATATGCATGGGAGCGGTGAAAAAATTAGATATAGAGGGTTTTTGTGCCCGTACGGATTCGTACTTTGCGGGGATGGGAGAGAGCTGTTCTTTGGATGTGGGAACCAAGTGGGAGACTCTCAAATATGTGGATGACGCTATTATGGAAGCAGACAGGGCGCTGTTTGAAACGCCGCTGGAGGAATTTCACGGTCACGGATATGAATCCCTTCGCCCGGA
>JAEYFP010000018.1 GCA_023402845.1 Bacillota bacterium | reverse complement strand
TTTCAAAAGTAGCTTCGTTCTTTTCCGTTTACTGTTTCTAGGTTTGTTCTTCTGAACATTCTCTTTTTTTTCTTGAATTGTTCAGGGTTGGTTATACTGTTTAGTTTTCAAGGTGCTTTTGCTGCCGCTTTATGACTGCTTATTTCCCTTCGAAAAGTTATCTTTCTCGATGTGCGGCTTATACATAATATCATTGCAATTTGGCATTGTCAACGGTTTTTCTAATTTTTTTGATAATTTTTTTCGAGGGTTTTTATATTCAAAGAAAATACACCATATCTTGTATAACTAATAATAAAAAACACAATTTAACTAGGAAATAAACCTGAGCAGGATGTTACAATTAAATAGAAAAGACAAAAACTGACTGTCCTTCACCTCGGTCATCATCGTATTCCCAATCTCATTTCCGAAAAAGATAATGACAACAAAGAAAAATACCCACACGATAATCAGCGCCTTCACAAAACCTGCCGCCGCTCCCAGAATTTTATTTAATCCTTTTATAATTGGAATTCTCGCAATGATATCCGCCGAAAACAACACGAACCATAAAAAAATTGTCAGCATCAAAAACATGCCAATAAAAGAAATCGCATTAATAATAAGCTTTGCAAGATATCCCGCAATGTAATCCTCAAAGATCGTGACCATCAGCGATTGGTACATCTGTGCCGTATTGTTTTTGATCAGACTTGTTTTCAATATATCCGGCAAATCATAGGACTCGATTGTCAGTGTTTGGTTTTGGGGAACCGAATTATCCAGCTTGGAATTATCCTCTTCAAATACGCTGATCACTTTTTGTTTTACTGAATCATAGGTCTTCGTATGATTGATCAAATAATCACTGATATGGGGTGAAACCACTGTAACGGCAGCGATGACCAGAATAATTCCAAGCAGGGAAATCACGATTCTGAGAAATCCCTTCCGGTAACCATTCACGATGCAGATAAAAAACAAAGCCACTGCTGCAATAAAAAAATAATTAACATCCATATTGCTTCCCTCAAGTATTTTCCGTTCCCTAAATTCTACGTTACTTTAATTGTATTTCCGACATTTCACTGCCCGATACGAGCAAGTATTTCGTTTTACTGTCCATTGGAATCATCGTCAGGACAGAGTTTTTAAAAGAGCCCTTGTATTTTTCCACACCCTGCATATTGTAGATAACACATTCATTACTATTATAAATAACAACAAGATCCTTATTGAAAATGATGTCCGAGTATTCGAGATCAAATTTCTTCGATAGGCACAAAGCCCCCGAAGAATCGAAAACATCCAGCCTGTAAAGAGCCTCGCTCGTACCCTCCGCATAAACAAGCCCGATGTAATCCTCATTATTATAAATACTCTTTACTTCTTCCTCCAGCGAAAGCTCGAATATATTCTCCGGCTTCTGATCCCCTCTGTAAATTTCAAGCTTATCGTCTCCAACCGCAAACGATGTCTTGCCGTTCATAAACTTCACATAAGGAATGACCGTATCTGCATAGTTATAGCCGCTTACAAGTTTATCAATCTCATTTTGCCCTACTTCGCCAAAATTATAAAAAGCAATAGAAGAGGAAATATCCCCGCTGTCAATATAAAGATAGGATATACCGACCATAATCCCGTCCTTTGATATCGCCACATTGATCGGATAGCCGCTTTTTGCCATTGTCGTCCGATCATCTGCGATATTATCACCTTCCTTATTAAACAGCCTGACCCATGTAACATCCCCCTCCTCCAAGACTGCGGCAACGTTGCCGTTTCCTGACACGCAAAACTTCTTTACCGGAAGCGTCGTATCAATTTCTCCCTGCAGCCCTGAGCCGTTCATCACGTAGACTTTCGTTCCTTTATAATCACCAAGCGCCACATAATCGTCACAAATGTCGACCATGGGACTTTGCATTTCATAGGTTTGGTTCCAAAGCATCTCATTTTCCATATTAAAAGCAGAGGCACCGTCCTGGCTGTAACGAAGTACATTTCCGTTAAAGCTCAAGTAATTTGCAGTCGTTGCCTCCTGATAATTCAACGTTTCTATTATATCATAATCCGTATAAATCATATTCTGATAATTGTAATAGAGGGCACCTGCCACCGCCGCAATAATAGCAAACACCAGCAAAATCCGGTAAAAGATTGCCAATCGATGTCTGGTCAGTTTCTTTTTGTAATCCTGCTTCTCACTGGCATATTTATTTTTAAAATATTCGTTGATCTGTGCCATTTGCTTTTCTCCGGATATTACAGTTCAGCTTCCGTCTGAACTGTAACAGTTCTTTTGTTCGTTCGCCTCGCCGCACTTTTTCCAAATAATTTCTATTTTGAATTTATCTACGGCAATTGCAGCTCCTGCCCGCATAAAATCTTGTCTTTATCATTAATATCATTCAACTCGCATATTTCATCCACTCTATTATCTGTTTGATAAAACATCCTGCTGATTTTAGCCAGCGTATCTCCCTCTTGCACAATATAACTGTCTGTTTGCTGGTCTTCCACAATATACACAACTTGTTCCTCTTTTTCTTCCAAGACGGGGTCTTCTAAAGAGGGTTCCTGAACCGCCGCTTCCACAACTGTTTCTTCAACGGCAGCTTCCGGCAGCAGTTCTGCTGCCGGCGTGGATTGTGCGAGCGTCCGCTCCATTCCTTCCGAAATAGCTTGCAGCGCTGTTTCCATCTGCTTCATTTTTTCATAACTGTTCATTGTAGCGACACTGATTGCGACCGACAGTATGAACAGCACCATACTGACGGCACATAACAGTCCCGTAACCCGTTTCTGTCCGGCGAGCTGCTTCTTCTGCTTCATAATTTCTCTGAAGTGGTAGACAACCTGATCCATTGACGCTTCTTCCGGCAGTTTCTCTAATTCCGCATCTTCCTTACGGTAAACCGTTTCTTCCATGCTCTCTCCTTCCTTCGACCTCGGCATTCCGCAAAAATAGTCTAAGAAAAGAATAGCATGTTCGACACTCATAATTTATCAGATTGTGTCGGCAGAATATTTTTTTGAGTCAGCGATCCGATCCCACCGCCCATACTGCAAGCTGGATTGCCCCCATGATTCCCTGGTCGTCATTTAAGCTTGCCGGGACAATATAATGATCAATATCCTTTAACTGCTTTGTATTGATATATCCGTTTACCATCTTCAGCGTTTTTTCACGGATAAGCGGGAATAACTGCTCCTGATGCATAACACCGCCGCCGAGTATAATTTTTTGAGGGGATACCGTGAAAATAAACGAAGTTAGGGCTTGTGCAATATAATGTGCTTCCATTTCCCATACCTCCGGCCTGTCATTCAGCGTGACTGCCTTTGCATTCCATCTGCCTTCTATTGCGGGGCCAGCGGCCATTCCCTCCAGACAGTTCTTATGAAATGGACAAAGCCCTTCATAATGATCCTCAGGGTGCCTGTTTAAAATAATGTGACCCGCCTCAGGATGCAGCATTCCATGCAGCAGCTGTCCGTTAATCGCAATTCCTACGCCGACACCGGTACCGATCGTAATATAGATGACACTGTTTAAACCTTTTGCGCAGCCAAATGTCAGCTCGCCCAGACAGGAGCCGTTGACATCCGTATCCAGCTCTATCGGAAGCTGCAGCGCAGCTTTTAATGTACCGACAAGATCATAGCCTTGCCATGCAAGTTTCGGCGTATCCAATATCCTCCCATATGTCTCGGAGTCCTTGTTCACATCGACAGGGCCAAACGCTGCAATACCGAGTGATGCAATTTCCTTGTCCTTAAAATATGCAATGATCTCCGGCAGTGTTTCCTCCGGGGTTCTTGTTGGAATCGAAATTTGTTCCAATATTGTGCCGTCCTCCAAGCCGACCGCACATACCATTTTTGTTCCACCTGCTTCCAATGCTCCAAATTTCATACTCTTCTCCTCCATTTTCTACTGCAAAATTAATACTAAAAGTATTGGAACAAACAAACCGCCGGATGCGTACTGCACCTGGCGGCTGTCAGTAACCCATATCATACATCATTATAATGCATTTATGGGCTTGTAATCAATACTGTAATTTTCCCCGTAAGCCGATAAGCTCCATAAGCATACGGAATGATGAAGGAATCTCCCGCAACGATCCTGTTTCCGTCAACATCTCCTTCTCCCTCGATCACACTTAATATCTGAAACGGCTTATCTTGCATAAGTTCCTGCTCCCCCTCTACTTCAAGCTTGTCAACCGCATAAAAATCACAGGAGACCAAGCGTCCCGGCACACCTCCCGTATGCCTGTCCGCTTCTTCATAGGGAATCTGCATGACATCAAGACTTTTCTGAATATGAAGTTCTCTTGGTTTTCCGTCCTTTAATCTTCCATAGTCGTATAGACGGTATGTAATATCCGAGCTCTGCTGGATTTCCATAATGACTGTATTGTTTTTGATTGCATGAACCGTTCCCGGTTCAATTTGAAAAAAATCACCCTTTTTGATCAGAACTTCACGAAGCAAGCTTGTCCATTCGTTATTTTCTATCATTTTTTCTGCTTCCACTTTGGATTTTGCATGATGACCAACGATGATCGTGCCATCCGGCTTGCAATCGACGATATACCAGCACTCCGTTTTTCCGAAAGAACCGTTTTCATTCGCGCCGGCAAAGACATCATCCGGATGCACCTGAATACTCAGGTCCTCCCTTGCATCTATTTTCTTCACCAACAGCGGAAAGCGATCACCCTCGATATTTCCGAACAATTCCCTCCTGTTTTCCCAAAGCCAGGAAAGTGTTTTGCCGGCATAAGCGCCGTTTTTTATCATCCCGTCTCCGTTCGGATGTGCGCTGACGGTCCAATATTCCAAACCCCATATCAATTCCTTTACGATCGGTTCCAAAAAAAGCAGTTCTTTCATCTAATTTTACGCTCCTGTATCCATATTTTTTTCATAAGAAAGCTTCGCCACAGAATCCCTGATTACAAGCTTTCCACTGATAACCTTTCTTCCCGGAGATAAATTATCCCCGGTAATTCCTCTTAAAATAGAATCCACAGCCATTTCCGTCATAAGCTGCAGATCCACCGCAAATGTCGTTAACGGGGGATTGGACAGCGTCGCAAAAATATAATCGTCAAAGCCTACAATAGAAATGTCCTCCGGCACACGGTAGCCCTCCGATTTCAACTGCTCCACTACACGGTAGGCAACCTCATCACAATTACAAACAAATGCCGTCGGCATTTGTTTTGGGAACGCGATGGCATGCAATGTTCCGTTTTCATCCCTGTCGTTCAACAACCACTCCTCCTTCATCGAAATTCCATTTTGGAGAAGTGATTTATAATAGCCTAAATATCTGTCAAGAATACTGCTGGTCGCAAAAATATCCCCGATAAATCCTATTCTTTTATGTCCGCATTTGATCAGGTAGTTCGTCAGCAAATTGCTGCCGTATACATTATCACTGACAATTGAATCAACGGTGGCATTTTCGTCATAAAAATCAAGGAACGTAATCGGCATGTGCAGATCCTTAAGCATTCCGATATAAGCTTTTTTCAGCTGACCGATCACAAGGATCCCATCTACCTTTTTGTTGGCAATCATTGCCGGAAGATTACAGGCTTCTTCGTCCTCTTTAAAAATGACCTCCATAATACCAAAGCAGTTATTATTTCCAAGCTTCATAATAATATTACTGTGCAGCTTCGAATAGAATGCAGTATCATCCTCTAAAAACCTTCTCGCAATCAAAATACCGACATTATAGTTTTTGTCATAATCATCCGTTCTTACGCCGGCATTATATCGGTAACCCATCTCCTCTGCCGTGATTTTGATCCGCTCACGAACCTCAAGACTCACGCCTTCTTTTCCGGACAGCGCTTTTGATACGGATACTGTGCTGATGTGCAGCGCATTTGCAATGTCCTTCATTGTAACCTGTTTTGCCATTTTTCTTGCCCCCACGTTTTAAAAATCCCTTTTCCTTACTTAACTGCAAACATCAGTTAAGTTTTTCCTTATTTAGGATATCACTTGGCAAGAAAATTGTAAAGTAAATTTACTTAATTTATTAACACAACTCATTTTCCGTCAAAGATAAAATCACAGCCGCGCTCTACTTGAAATGCCTCAAAATAACTATTTTCCATGGGAATCCACTTTTTACAAAAAATTTCACACTGCTTCTCCCCATTTCGTTTTCGAATCCGTTCTAACTGCTTTTCATAAGACAGCTTCATAAAAATCTTGAAATCATAGAGTTCACCGAATTCGGGCCGCATAGAATAGGCACCTTCTATCACCAGCATTTTCCGGCCGCTGACCATACTCTCTCCAATATAGTTCATTTCTTTGCAAGAAAAGAGATGATAAGAAAATTCCCGTTCGCTTTGCACGCCCTTTACCACCTCTTCTATAAATCGTTCATAATGCACATTGCCGCCCGGCTGTGTCAAACGCTCTTCTGTTCTCAAAGGCAACGGCAGGAAAAAATCATCCATATGAATAATCTCACATTCATACAGCTCACTTAAATACTGTGCCAATGTCGTTTTACCTGCGGCCGAATTGCCGTCGATTCCGACAACAAGACGCTGCTTTATTTTCCGCTTTTCTTCAAGAGCCGTTATCAGCGGAATAAACGTTGCATATCGCTTATCAATTACATGACTAGTCATTGATTACAACTCTTTCATCTTCAAGCAATCCCGTTTTCTTTAGAGCAATCACAATCGGGGGAATAATCAAAATATGAATAATAATACCCGGAATAGCCGTAATAAATGCACCGGATATAAATGCCTGCCAGGTAAACGGATTTTGGGTAATGCCGGATAGAAATAATTGCACACAGCCCCATACGATCCTGCCGATGAGCATGGCAGTGATTAATACGATATAGATATTTATATTTTTCTTTGGCAGCCTGCGGTATAACAGTCCCGTAACAGTGCCATAAGCGGCCAGTTCAAATGCCATGGCCGTTCCGATCGGAAAAACCGGCGGCATCTGGAATAATAGAAATCTAAGCAGAGGAGCGATAAAACCGACTACCAGTCCATACTGCCAACCACACAAAAAACCGCACAGCAGCACCGGAATGTGCATAGGGCTCAAGACACTTCCAATTTCAGGAATCTGCCCTGTTAAAAATGGAAGCAGGAGGCAAAGTGCCAGACATACTCCTGATAACGTTATTTTCTTTGTTTTCTGGTTCATAGTATTACATTCCTTTCATAAAAATACAATTATAGGTTTCCTTTTGATTCCTTCTGGAATGTCATACCTTCCTGGTATTGTTTATAAAAGGGTGCCTGCTTCATTCCTGGATTTCTTCCACCGCCAGTTCAATCAGCTTATCCAATGCTATTTCTTTTGTCCCGACAACATAATTATTGCACTTTATGCTCGGAATCAATATTTTCCTTGCACTGCTGCTCCCTACCGCGACCGCCATATTCGGAGTGATTTCACCTAAAAGAGAATCTGCAGCTATGATACCGATGGGGCCAACAATATAATCTGCATCACGTGCATTCACAATCGTCGCATTTTCGCCTGTAGCTCCCAACTTCACGCCGGCCTTCAGCATATTTGCGGTTGCGATGCTGTTCGTCCCTACTGCAACAATCCGCGCCTTGGGCAGCCGCTTTACCAGCCGTTCAATCAGCATCCGTCCTACATTTCCTCCCTGTCCGTCAATGACGACAATCTTCATACAGCCTCCGTTCAGTGCTTCCTGCACTCATTAGTCTCTCTGCAGCAGCCGATTCGTTTTCAAGCACCTCTTTGCTGCTTCAGGCAGTCAAAACCAACATCATAAAAACAGCCAAAAACAGTTTTCCCAATTTTCTCATATACCCTCCCATAAACACTTGTTTTTAGGCTCGTTGCTTAGTTACTATGAGTCTAGCATAGTAGAAATATTTCTGTCTATCTTTTTTAAGAACTTATTTCATTTCCATGTAGAAATGCCCGCTCCTGGAATGTACAAAAAAAGCGCAGTTTGATAACAAACCACGCTTTTGATCAATCAAATTTACTTCATAAAATCCTTCACCTGCTGATAGATGCCCTCCGCATCCAGCAGATATTTGTGAACAAGTGCGGAGGCGGAGCCTGACTCGCCATATACATCCTGCATACCGATCTTCATAACCGGAGTCGGAAGCTTTGCACATAGTGCATCACAAACCGCACTTCCCAGGCCTCCTATCACAGAATGTTCTTCCGCTGTCACAACCTTTCCGGTCTTCTTTGCCGATGCAAGAATCAATTCCTCATCAAGCGGCTTAATCGTGTGAATGTTGATCACTTCCGCATCAATCCCATCCGCTGCAAGCAGCTCTGCCGCTCCCATCGATTCCGGAACCGTAAGTCCCGTCGCCACAATCGTCACATCTTTTCCTTCGCGCAGTACAATGCCCTTGCCCATCTCGAACTGATAAGTTGACTCGTCATTGAATACCGGCACTGCCGCACGTCCGAAACGCATATAGACCGGTCCCACATATTCATAAGCCGCTTTTACGGCTGCTCTTGCTTCCACATCATCCGCCGGTGAAATAATGACCATTCCCGGAATTGTTCTCATCAGCGCAATATCCTCATTACACTGATGCGATGCTCCGTCCTCGCCTACCGATATGCCGGCATGGGTTGCTCCGATTTTCACGTTCAAATGGGGATAGCCAATGCTGTTTCTTACCTGTTCAAAGGATCTTCCTGCCGAAAACATTGCAAAGGAGCTTGCAAACGGCACTCTGCCGGTCGTTGCTATTCCCGCCGCAATACAGGTCATATTCGTCTCCGCGATACCGCAGTTAATATGCTTATCCGGATGTACCTTCATAAAAATATCTGTCTTGCAAGCCGCTGCCAGATCCGCAGTCAGTACGACAAGATCATCATGTTCATTTCCAAGCTCGACTAAAGCATTGCCATAGCTGACTCTCGTTGCGATCTTCTTTACTTCTGACATAATGCTTCACCTACTTTCTTAAGGTCTTCCATTGCGACTTCATACTGCTCGTCATTTGGGGCCGCACCATGCCATGCCACATTGTTCTCCATAAAGGATACATCCTTGCCCTTGATACTCTTTGCAATAATAGCCGTCGGCATCCCCTTTGTATTTCTTGCCTCTTCAAATGCTGCCGCAAGTTCATCAAAATCATGTGCACTACAATTGATGACATGAAAATTAAATGCTTTAAATTTCTCATCGATCGGATAGGAATTGCATACCTCTGTGATCGGTCCGTCTATTTGCAGTCCGTTGTTATCCACAACCACAACAAGGTTATCCAGCTTTTTATGCCCTGCAAACATCGCCGCTTCCCAGACCTGTCCTTCTGCCAGCTCTCCGTCTCCAAGCAGTGCATAAACTCTGTAATCATCATGGAAAAGCTTTGCGGAAAGCGCCATTCCCGTTGCAACGGAAACCCCCTGTCCCAATGAGCCGCTGCTCATATCAATACCCGGCGTATGCTGCATACAGGGATGTCCCTGCAAATGGGAACCGAGCTTACGGAGCGTCACTAACTCCTCCACCGGAAAATATCCCCTGTGTGCCAGTGTCGAGTAGAGACCCGGCGCGCAGTGCCCCTTTGACAACACAAAACGATCTCTGTCCGGTTTTGCTGGATTTTCCGGATCGATATTCATCTCCTCAAAGTAAAGATACGTCATAATATCTGCCGATGATAAGGATCCGCCCGGATGGCCCGCTTTAGCGGCATGTACCGCTGTTAAGACGCCCTTGCGGATTTCGTTGGCTGTTTTTTGCAATTCCAGTTTGTTCATGAATTGTCATCCTTTCTTTAAATCTTTAAATAAATAGTAAGAAGTTCGATTCACCAGGCTTGTGTAGTACCTCACCAAGTTCCTTCGAACAACCTTCGCACTAAGGCTCGTAAATACCTCGCTATATATTTGGAAGTTCGATTCACTAGGCTCGTGGAGTACCTCACCAAGTTCCTTCGAACAACCTTCGCACTAAGGCTCGTAAATATCTCGCTAAATATATTTGGAAGTTCGATTCACTAGGCTCGTGGAGTACCTCGCCAAGTTCCTTCGAACAACCTTCGCACTAAGCTCGTAAGTACCTCGCTATGTATTTGGAAGTTCGATTCACTAGGCTCGTGGAACACCTCGCCAAGTTCCTTCGAACAACCTTCGCACTAAGCTCGACAATACCTCGCTAAGTGCTCTAGGTTTGTCCATAGTATGCGTTGGCGCCGTGTTTTCTGTTGTAGTGCTTGTCTTGCAGTACCTGCGGAGCGGGCTGGACTTGTTTGTTGATCAGCTCCGTTCGGTATGCCATTTTAGCCACCTCTTCCAATACGACTGCATTATGTACTGCCTCCTTTGCGTCCCTGCCCCAGGTAAACGGGCCATGGTTGGCGCATAATACTGCCGTCACTGACATCACATTCTTTTCCTTGAACGTTTCGATAATCAGCAAACCCGTATTCTTTTCATATTCCGTATCGATTTCTTCTGCGCTCAAACTTCTGGCACATGGAATCTCTCCGTACATATAGTCCGCATGTGTTGTTCCGTAGCACGGAATGCCTCTTCCCGCCTGCGCCCATGATGTCGCATAGGAGGAGTGTGTATGGACGATTCCCCCGATTTCCGGGAAAGCCTTATACAGCTCCAAATGTGTTGCCGTATCTGAAGAAGGTTTATATCTGCCTTCTGCCACAGTTCCCTCCAAATCTACAACAACCATATCCTCCGGCTTTAATTCCTCATATTCCACACCGCTTGGTTTAATCACGAAAAGTCCCTTTTCCCGGTCGATTCCGCTGACATTTCCCCAGG
>JAEYFP010000015.1 GCA_023402845.1 Bacillota bacterium | reverse complement strand
CAAGCGGGGCTTATTAAAGTTCCGCTTATGCGTATGATACCCCTATTATATCTCTCAAAAATCGGCAGCCATATGCTTTGGGCAGATTGATTCATCCTTCAATTACAGTTTGCGGAAACTCAAGAATTGTCAAACTTTTATTCTTTTTTTTATTCTTATGAGAACATCCACCGTTACTGTTCACACACGCACGATTCAGTGCACACCTGCCGATATTTTTTCCATGGAAAAGGACATGATAATGACACCGAGCAAAGCAAGCAGCACCGCAACGAGCTGCATATCATGTACTCCGCAGGCATCCAGCATCCAGCCCCCGATGATGCTTGCAAACACACTGCCAAGCGTCATGGCCGTCGTGACCATCGACTGCCCCTTCACCATGTCCGCACTGCCAAACAAACGGCTCACATAATAGACCGAGGCAGGAACAAACAATGCATAAGCACCGATTTGTAACACCTCTGCAAAATAAATCATTCCGACGGACTTTGCCAAAAACAAAAATAAATATTTCAGCATAAAAAATATGCCCGAAACCCGAAGTAACATCTGGCAGCGGATTCTTTTAACGAGTTTTGTAAAGAAAATCATTGCAGGGAGCTCTAATACCGCTGCAATCGAGGCAGCAATTCCCGTATGGGAGCTATCTCCGCCAACAGCAGACACAATCTGAATCAAATAATTGCTTGTAATCATATGTGTATAGAAAATCAGCATCGTTCCGATTAAAAAAAAGAAAAATCGTTTGTTTGTAAACAGAAACTGCACAAGTCCCTGCGGCTGTCTGCTTTTCTGCTCCTTTACAGAATCTCCCTCATTCTGCAAACAGAGTGCTTGGCTGCTCCCGCTTCCCGCAAGAATGCCGACACTAAAAAACAAACCGATTAATATAAAAATTGTCGTAACGGGCACGACCGAATAGGAATAAGTCTTAATCAGGATACCTACAATTGAAGAGATGAACGCATACGAGAGTGAACCGCAGGAACGGCACACTCCGAAATTAACTGCAATCCCCCGCTCTTCAAGCTGCACGGACATTGAATTAATAAACGGCTGCATGGCCAAAACCGAAATGATACAAACTGCCATCATCACCGTCAATAGTATAGAGGCCGTCGCAAGAAAAAGCAGAACAACAGACGCGGCAGTCATCAGAAACGAAAAGAACCAGATAATAAGCTTTAAGGTCAGTCTCTTATTTTTATCCGCTGCATTTGCAATCAGCGGCTGCAACACGACGACAACAATATTGGAAAATGCCATGACATAGCCGATTTCGGAATTCGAATAACCCTTTTCGAGCATGCCAATGACCGCAAAGCCTAAGACCGCACACAGTGCTGCCCAGTAAAATGCCTGAACTGCCGCATATTTGATTGTATATTGATTCATTTTTTAATACCCTCACTTGATCAGCAGTAATAGCAGCGTACCGGTTACGATAAGCAGCAGCCCCGCGAATGATTTTTTTGTTAGTTTCTCTTTTAAAAATACATAAGCAAACCCCACCGTCAACACAATACTCAGCTTGTCGATCGGAACGACGACACTTGCTGGGCCGGTTTGCAGTGCTTTAAAATAGCAGAGCCAAGAGCCGCCTGTGGCAATCCCGGACAGACAGATAAATAACAGGCTCTTTCGGTCGATTGTTCTGACAGCTGACTGTTTTTTCGTTACAAATACGACAATCCATGACATCATGAGCACAATAACTGTACGAACGGCCGTGCCCAGGCCGGAGTCAATGCCCTGCATACCTATTTTGGCGAAGATCGATGTCATGCTCGCAAAGATCGCTGACGCACAGGCATAAAAGAGCCAGCGAATATCCGTCTTCCTGCCATCCTGCACCGGCTTTTTGGCAATCATCAAATACGTTCCGGCAGTAATCAGAAGCATGCAAATTCCCTTCAGCCATGTGATGGGTTCTCCTAAAAAGAGCGCCGCGAGCAGCATCGTCAACACTGTGCCCGACTTGTCTATCGGCGTCACCCGATTGACGTCCCCCAGATACAGCGCTTTAAAATAGCAGAGCCAGGAAGCGCCTGTTGACAGACCGGACAAAATCAAAAATACCAGAGTTCCTTTTTCAAATTCGCAAAGTCCTCTCTGGGCACCTGTCAAAAACACCAGCAGCCAGGAAAACAGAAGGACAACGAATGTGCGAATTGCCGTCACCACATTGGAATCCGTATCCTGAATTCCTACCTTTGCCAGTATAGCGGTTAATCCTGCAAAAAGTGCCGAGCCAAATGCAAACAATACCCACATGAAGCTTCGCCTCCCTCATATTGACACTCATCATGCGTGCTTTAGGAGAGCAGCATCTCCCATTCGGACATCAGGGTCAAAAGCTCCTCTTCCTTTTGATCAATCCTATCCTGAAGCTCCTGAAGCTTCATATAGTCGCTTGCAAGAGCCGGATTGTGAAGCTCGTCCTTTTGGTTTTGGATCTCTTCCTCAACCGCAGTAAGCCGTTCCTCTATCTTTTTGATTTTCCGTTCCAGACGTGCCTGTTCCTTACCCGCCTGATAAGATTGCATTCCCGGTTTTTCGGTCTCTTCCATATCCTTCTCTGCTGCCCGTTTCTCGGCAGGCAGACGAAGAGCCTGTGTTTTTGCGGCAGCGTTATCCCCTTGAAACCCCTGCTCCTGTTCTTCCAAATACTGCTCGTACCCAAACGGATAAAGCTTCGCACTGTCCTGCTCCAGAACAAGCAGTGTATCGGAAACCTGCTTGATAAAATAACGGTCATGCGATACAAAAATCACTGTCCCGTCAAAATCGCACAGCATGGACTCCAGCGTCTCCTTGCCGACAATGTCCATATGGTTCGTGGGTTCGTCTAGAATCAGCACATTTGGTCTTCTTTTAAAAATTTTTGCCAGTGCCAGCCGTACACGTTCTCCGCCGGAAAGCATTTTTACTGTTTTAAACACATCGTCCTGTGTAAATAGAAAAGCGCCGAGACAATTGCGTACTTCCGTCTGGTTCAATGCCGGAAACTCATCCCAAAATTCGTCAAGCACGGTTTTTTCGCTTGAATACTGTGCCATCTGCTGATCAAAATAACCGATTTCCACATTTGCACCATAGGAATATTCCCCGCTCAGTGCCGGCAGAACACCGACAAGCGTTTTTAAAAGCGTCGATTTGCCGAGTCCATTTCCGCCGATTATACCGAGTCTCTGTCCGCGCTTCAATTCAAACGATACCTCCGAGAGCACCCGATCATAGCCAATCTGCAGCTTTCTGACGGAAAGAACATCCTTTCCAGTCTCTCTGGCGGGCTCGAAGCTTGCATGAAACGAGCGTGTATCATACCGATCAGGCGCCTCAATAATTTCCATATGTTCAAGCTGCTTAAGCTTCGATCTGGTCATAGCAACCTTCGTAGGCTTATTTTTAAAGCGATCGACAATTGCATTCAAGCGCTCAATCTCTTTCTGCTGAGCGAGGTAATCCTTTTTCTGCTTTTCATAATCTTCACGCTTGCGCCTCATAAAATCCGTATAATTACCACTATAACGCTTGATCGCAGCATATTCAATTTCATAAACGGTATCGACAATTTTATCAAGGAACATTCGGTCATGGGACACAATGACAACCGCACGGTTATAATTTTTTAAATATCCCTCAAGCCATTCAATCGCCGTGATATCCAAATGATTTGTAGGCTCGTCCAGCAAAAGAATGTCCGGCCTCGAAAGCAGCAGCTTGATAAATGCCAGCTTCGTGCGCTGCCCTCCTGAAAATTCATTCAGGCGCTTCCTCCTGTCAGCCATTTCAAAGCCGAAGCTGCGCAGCATCATATCATATTCTTTTTCATAATAATAACCGCCGATATCCAAAAAGCGCTCCTGCAGCTTTGTGTATTCGGCGACAAGCTGTTCATCTGCACTGTTTTGCATCAAAATGACAAGCTCATCCAGGCGCTTTTGCATCGTAAGCACCGTTTCAAACACTTTTCTGATTTCCTCATCAAGCGTCAGGGTTTCATTCTCAAAGGTGATCTGCTTTAAGTAACCGATAGAAGGACTCCCCGCCTTTGCGACGGACATTGCTTCCCCGTCTCCTCCCGACAGCTCAATCTCTCCTGATATCAGCTTTAACAACGTTGTCTTGCCGCAGCCGTTCCTGCCGACTACCGCAATCTTTTCCTTTGAATTTTTTACTTCAAAATTTACATGCTCCAATATCGTAGTGGCCGCAAATGCTACCCGGCCATTACAGATCTGATATAACATAATTCACCTCTGATTGATTTTCCATACATTATATCATCATCCACTCAATACAGCAATGTAATTGACCTAATTTACCCTGCCTCTGTTTCCAGCAAATCCAAAAGAAGATTGCATGGGTCACAAAGCTTTAACATCTGCAGTACATGATCCGATGTATCTCCTGCCATTTTAACCAGTGCCGCCAATACTTCATGTAATTCCTCGTCGGTATCACAATGATTTGTCAGATTATGAGTTAACATTGCCAAATTATCAAGTATTTCACTTGGAACCATCATTCCATTAAGAAACACAACCGAAGCAGTCGAATGCTTGAATAATAGAGAGGAAAAGCCTTCTGATACTATCATCTTGTAATGATCCCCGCAAACAGAGGTCAGGATTGAACCGACAAGGCTCCACTGATAATGCATCATCACACTTTGCTGTTTATTGATCGCATCCCGATAGGTTTCAATAAATTCCCTTGTCTGCCCGGGTCCGTCAAAATTAACACATTGCACTATTTTACTTCCGATATCGCTGACACAATCTTCTGTTGCGGCATAAACTGCCGAGAATATTGCCAGGTTTCCTCCCAGAGAATGCCCGGTAACTGCATATTGGTCATATGAAAAATGACTTCCTATTTCATCCAGGTATTGCCCTGCCTTCAGCTGCTGCTGTGTAGGTACATTTTGAATCAGTCCCAGATCTGCCTGAATCCAATCCTTAATAATCTGTCTGATCGTAACACTTTCGCTTCCTCTGAAAGCCACAATTGCGTGATTGCTGTCTGTTTCAATCAGTACTCCGTAAAATCCGTCTTCCGAATTACTGTCTGATACGGACACAATTTTCCAGCCGGCGCATACATCCCCCGCAGCTATTGAGGCGCAGAAATTTTCGATCGATTGTTTTATTTTCAAACGGTCCCCGATAACGGCGTCCATACGCCCATATCCTGAATAAATATCCGGCCCTTTTTCTTCCACGATTTCCTGAAGTGTAGGACTGCCGCCATTATGAGTTCTTCTATATTCAGCAAGATACTCCTGTGTAATATTGAAATAAGCAACTTGTGTTGCCTCACACAGTTCCTGATCTGTATAACTATTTTTTGAACGCATCTGCAAATATTCTGCTCCGCTTCATTATACTACTGATATATTCGTCCGCAGGTACAGATGCTACAGTAATGCAATTAAAATACCGGCCAGGATAACGGCAGCACACAGCGCTTTTTTCCGGATGTTTTTTTCATGATATACAAGTTTCCCGAGCAAAATCGTCACAAAACAGGAGGACTGCTTAATCAGCGTCATAATCGTCAGCCTGCTTTCCGGATAACTGTTTGCCGTAAACAGGGCACGATCTCCAATAATAAACAGGATACTTAAAATTAGAATCCAGTAATTATTCTTAAGCATCTTCCAGTTGATCCGCTGACGCCTAAGCAGCAGAAAGCCCCCATAAAACAGAACCAAAAACAGCATATACCAGAACTGGAGCTGTGCGCTTGTTATCTCTTTCATAATGATTTTGTCCAATAGTCCGGAAACAGCATTCATCAGACAGGACAACACCGAAAATACGATATATTTTTTCTTTATCTCTTCTTTTTCCGCCTTTTTTCCCTGTGTGAACCGCAGCATAAAAAGCCCAGCGAGCACAAGCGGCAGACCAATCATCTGGAATACGGTCAGCCTCTCGCCAAGCACCAGAATCCCTAAGAAGGTCGCAAACAGCACCCTGCTCAAATCCAATACTCCATAAAAGCTGACAGGCATTTCCTTGATTGCCATGAAACTGAATATCCACGCTAAGAATATAATAAACGATTTAAACAAGATTGCAGGCAACATTTCTGTGTCTACGGTCAGTGCCGTTCCTGTTTCCGGCAGTAAGCATAAAAAACCGGCCAACGTATAAAAAAACAGCACCTCGATCACGCTGCTTCGTTCCAAACTTTTCTTTTTTACAATTTCCCGCGCACCCTTTAACAATCCGTACACGAGCACCAGCAGCATCCACATAATTACAATCCCCTTT
This sequence comes from Bacillota bacterium, assembly GCA_023402845.1. Taxonomy (GTDB): domain Bacteria; phylum Bacillota; class Clostridia; order Lachnospirales; family Lachnospiraceae; genus JAEYFP01. The sequence goes on along the minus strand of JAEYFP010000015.1, from coordinate 8,442 downwards.
ATCATGACTCACAAGTCATCATTCTATCACGAATACGATCCATATACCACTCAATTATTGATTTCCATGCATTTTTCCATCTTAATATTTTTCTGCAGCAAAATACACCTGGCAGATCCGCTAAGGATACCTGATCTGCCAGATGTATTGATAAATTCTATGCCTCTGCATTCTATGTTTTAAGAAGTGCTTTTTCCAAATCCTCTATTCCTGATTTCCTTGCCAGTCGTCTAACAGCAGCTGCAGCAGTTTTTTGAGTTCCTCCCGCTGGGCTTCGTCCAGTGCGGCAAACGGATCGCCGTTATTTTTTACCTTTTGGCGTTCTTCCAAACGGATTTTCCCAGCCTCCGTAATTGTCACAATAGCCTTCCTCTTATCTTCGTCATCCTTAATTCGCCGGACAAAACCCTTGTGCTCAAGCTTGGACAAAATTTCGCTCATGGAGCCGGGCTTCACCTGAAACAGCTCCTGCAACTCTTTCTGGCTCATATCTCCCTGTTCGGAAAGAACGTATAAAATTCTTCCCTGACCGCTCTGCTTCTCTGACCGGTGATAAAGAATATGTCCGCACGCCCTGAACAGATCGAATAATTCCCCCTGCTCTCCATATCTGAGACATTCCCCATGTCTTTCATGTTTTCTTTTGCAGCCTTTGCGGTTATCTTCCGTACACCCGCGGCCATGCCTCCCATGCCGATGTTCTCTTTCAAGGCACTCCTTATCGTGATCGCCATGACTTTCCTTCAGCAGGCCTTCTAAATAGTTCTTTCCTTTTTTACAACGCAGTGCATCTACCGGACAATGCCTGGAACACTGCGTACAGTTTGTATAATTTTCTAAAATATGTTCCTTCTTTTTCTTTTTTTCCTCTTTCATAAGATATTCCTTTCCGGTCATTTCTCCATCTTCTGCCTGACAGTTTCAACAAAATTGATTAGGTACCTTGACAATACATGATTGCTTGTATTTTGTCAAGGTACCTAATCGTTTTTTTCGATCCCGTTTTATTTATTTCGAAAATCTTCCGCATCGATGACTGTATATCCGGCCTTAATCAATGCTTCTGCAAACAATCCGCGTCCGGACACCAGTCGTCCTGAAAATGTGCCGTCATAAATTTGATTAACTCCACAGGTGGGACTGCGGGACTGTAAAACAGCAAATTCAACGTCTAATCCCCGGATATCCTCAAGCGCCCTCCGAATTCCCTCACGATAAGCAGCATCAACATTCCTGCCTTTTTCATCTATGACCATTCCGTTCACTAATTCGGCACAGGAACGCGGCGATGGCAATCCCGCCAATAATTCGGGACACACCTTTAGAACTTTCTTATCCTTTAAAAACCCGGCAATATCAGGATTATAATTATTTCCCCCACTGTATTTGCAATTTTCTCCCATAATACAGGAACTGACTATGATATACATAAGCTTACTTCCTTTTTCCCTTATTGTATCATCAGGTTCTTTGAAAAACCAAATTTCACCATCCATCAGAATTAACTATATTATTTTTTATGCTTCTTGTCATCTATCTTTTAGATTTTTTATTTCCAGTGCTTATCTTACCCTGAAACAAGCAGACAGTCCTATGGCTTTATTTTGTTTTAATTCATCTCCCCCCGGCGAGAAACTATGTCAAATCCACAGCAGATAAGACTTTAAATAGATGAAATAACAACCCGTTGTCTGCGCAAGCTTACTGTGTCCGTTCCATCAAACCAAACAGAATAATGTCATACATCGCCTGCATACCTGACTCAAAACTAAGCTTTGTCAGAGAGATAAATTCATAATCCAACAGCCTGCCCATGGTCTGATCCAACATCAAGCGCAGAACAACCGTATCGACAGGGTACAGTACTCCGGCCTGTATCCCTTCCTCCACCAGCCAAATCAACTCATCCCACATAGAGTCAATATATTGCTTTGCCTTTTCCCATAGTTCCGGATAAAACCGCTGCAAATCATCCGCATACCGAATCAAAACACCGATATAATAAGTATCCGGAATATTTTTGAAGTACAAACGGATTTTTTCGGGAAAGGAAAGGGCTTCATCCTCCAGAATTCGGTGATCAGTGCTGCAGATCTCCAGAAAAACAAAGTCAATTGTTTTATCAATAATATCATATTTGTTTTTAAAATAGATATAAACCGTGCGTTTGCTAGTTCCAAGCGCTCTCGCTAAATCCTCAGTAGTAAAATGAGTTCCTTTCGCGCTAAGCAACTTCAATATTTTCAAATAAATTCCCCTATCATTCTCCTGCACAACTCATATTCCTCCTCTTATAGTCTCTCTTAGGATATCGCTACGATAAATTTTTAACCATACGGTACAGAAAAAAAGGGGCTCTATCAATCTTTTCTGTCACCTGAAACCCAACACGCTCATATAATTTCCTTGCACCTTCATTCTTTTGCTTCACAGTAAGAGACAACTTCGCAAAACCACTTTGCTTTGCCGCTGCTTCCGCTTGTAAAAGAAGCTTAGTTCCGACTCCCCTTCCTCTGCTCTCCGGGAGGGTGGCAAGCGTGCCTATATGGAATTCATCCTCACGGCCCTCCCGAAGATTTAAAAGGTTCCACACTATTCCAAGATGTCCCAGCGCATAAGTCACCAGCGGCCACTGACGAAGCAACAGGAGCTGCCTGACTGTAGGCCAGGCCAAACGGTTCAGCAGCGTTGTAGGATAACAGGTCACGATGCCGAGGGTACTTCCTTCCTGTTTTGCTTCATAAACAAATTCATGACTGAACCGGTTATTTTTTTGCCTCCACAAATGTGTCATTGTTTGCTCTGCAACGGCTTTGTCCTTTGTACCGGCCAGATTTTCCGCCATATCATCAATTGCCATCAAATTCAACCTGGCTCCGCTTTCGGACGCAAAAGTTCCCTTTACGATTTCAAAACTCTTCATATTTTCACCATTTTCCTTCCATGGTACTAATTAAACCTTTACAGTACCAATGGTACTATAAAGGTTTAATATTTGCAAGAATAATTTAGGTCTTATATAAAAATCATCTGCTTATAAGCACTGTATTGTATCGGAGTCTTATTTAATTCTTCTTTTAAGAGGATATAATCTGAAAAGAACTGCTGATAAGTAAATTTAATTTTTTCTTCTATTTGAAATTATTTTTCCCAACAAAGGTGCAAAATTGGATAATAATAATCCCGATATAATAATTGCGCCTCCTATCCACTGAACAGGCAAAAGCCTTTCCTTAAGAAAAACCAGTGCTGCAAATAGTCCAACAACAGGAACAAGAAGTGACAATGGGGCAACCTTCTGAGCCGGGTACTTCGATAGCAGCGTACTCCATATACCATACCCAATGAGTGTGGCAAAAAATGCAAGATACAATACCGAAAAGACTGCTAATGTATTAATACTGCTCAATGCGTGCCGGATCAGCTCCGGTTTTTCCAGAATGAGGGAAGCTACCAACATAGGCAGCGGGGGGATAAGACTTGACCACACAACCATACCAAACATATTAAGCTTATTTCCTTGGGAAGCAGCTTCCCTGGAAGCCTGCCTTACGACAATATTGGAAAGTCCCCAAAAAAATGCAGCCACTAATGTCAGCAAAAATGCTCCTGTCGGTATCATGGAATCCTGTTGCGTTCCAACGTTTCCGCTTATGAAATACAGTCCCACAATTGCCACTACGAGACCTGCGGCCTGAATTATCCGGATTTTCTCTTGAAAAATTATTCTGGCAAATAAAATAGTAAAGAATGCTTGTGCCTGTAATACCACAGATGCAACGCCCGCTGGCATTCCCATATGTATGGCATAAAACAAACACGAAAATTGCCCCACACCCACAGTCAGTCCATAAGCAACAATATACTTCCAGCAAACAGCCGGACGTTTTACAAAAAAGACTGCCGGAAACGCCGCAAAGAAAAAACGCAGTGTTACAAGCAGCATAGGTGGTACTTCACTAACTCCCAATTTAATCACTGTAAAATTAATGCCCCATAATACGATAACAACGGTTGCCAGCACTAAATCACGTACTTTCATAAAATGAACTCTTATCCCTTCCTGTTGATTTTTCCTTCTTTTTTAAAAAGGTTCTCTGTGCGCCTTACTCCAGCTTGCATACTCTTTTGACATGCAAACTGCGCAAGGGCTGTTTTCTCCTCTTCAAAAAACACACGATTCTTTACATATTTTCCTTTTTGCTTAAGTAGGGTTTCAATCCTTCTACAAAAAGGAAATCTTCCACAAATAAATGGAAGCCACAGAGGCATAAGGCGAATATCGACTTTTACACACGTCAAATTGGCTCTTTGTCAGCTTCGAAAAGCCATATAATTTTTCCATTCCTCTTCGTATGGCAATATCCCCCCAGCTAACAACATCGGGACGCTCCATGCAATTGATCAGCAGCATTTCGGCTGTCCAAAGACCAACCCCCTTCAAGGCAGTCAAATGGCGAATAACTTCTTCATCCGATAGCTCCTTCAGGTTTTCCAGATAAATTCTGCCTTGCAGAATGTCTTCTGAAAGAGCAGAAATTACTACTGCCTTTTTCATGGTCATGCCGAAGCGCTGGATTTCATCTGCTGAAACAGCGGCGAGGTTTTCCGGGTTTATGTCGCCGATACTTTCCTGCATACGGTTCCATACAGTGTTTGCTGAGTGCACAGATACCAGCTGACCGATGATTGCATAGACTAATGCCGCAAATAAATCCGGAATCACCTCGCGCTCTACTCTTCCAAGCTCTGCCATTGCAGCACCCAGCACCGGATCTGCAGAGGTAAGGTATTCCATTTCCTCTCTGCCATAGTCAAAAAGCTTCGTTTCAACCGCCGACATTGGTTCGTTCCAGTTCCAGTGAAGCCTGCATATATGCTGTATATTTCATAAGATTCGCCCCCTTTTAAATGTTTCATCCTAATTGTCACGAATTAGGCAACTATTTTTTTCTACAAATACATTGTTTTTAAGAGATGCTTGCCTGAATCAGTTTGAAAAATTTTAGTAAATACGCGGCAGATGGAGTCGGACGTTAAGTTGTCTTCATAAGCATTGACAAGAAAATCTGCCTCTACCAGAATTTGATGATCCAAATCCACAATATTATCATAGGTGTGGTGATGACCCACTAGCCAACAGATGCGATCTATAAACGATTCGGCATATCCTAAATCCTTTAAAAGTACCGCCGCAATTGGCGGGCCCTCCAATTCCTGATATTTACCTGAACTGCTTCCATACTTTTCTTCACTTATTTTAATCCCAATATCGTGAACCAGCGCAGCTATTTCAATGACTTCCTGCACTTGGTCATCTGCTTGCTCCATTTCACCTATCAATTTTGCAAACTGATAAACCTTTATGAAATGCTGTATTCTTCTTGGATCTCCTTTATCATATTCGATCATGCGTATCATGACATTTTGAATATCACTCATTACAATTTCCTCCTGCGACTAATCTACAGCACTGTACCAAAACCGTTCAACTAAAACATGACCGCATCTATTAATTGCTCCGTTTTTAATATACCTTATTTTTTCTCAAATGTCTTCCGATTTTGCACCATTCAATTTTTATGAAAACAAATCTCTTTTTACGAACGAAACACCCATTGAAATCTTTTCTTGGCTCGGTCACAAACCAATTAATCGGCCTTCCATGAAAAAAGATAGCACATCTGCTCCGGCTTTTGAATTTCAGGCTCTGGCAACTTCATAAATTGGCCGGGCAAATCCCGTTCCTGCGCCGCCAAATGAAAGTGACAGACGCCGATTCCGACGTCCGTTCGCTGGATGTCAATCCCCAGCTTTCTATCCTTCATGGAACGCATCTCATAAAAGTGATAGGTATCTCTGTCCTGAACCACTCTCCAAGGCTGCTTATTTGCCGCGGAGGGTGCAAGTCGCAGCATTTCGAGAGGAAATGCATACTCACCGGCCTCAGCCTGTGTGAATGTATGCGAAAAGTCGTCTTTAAAAAACAGGGTATCCCAAGGCAGCCGCTGATCCGACTTTGCAATAAAACGGGCCATAGAATCCATCATCCGCCTTTTCTCCTGAGAATATCCAATGGGTGAAATGGCGGGGAACAGATCCCCCTTCTTTAGCTTCATAGCGGCAGCAAATCCGCTCCGGTCAAAGGTTCCGCCAAGCCAGCAGGTTCCAAAGCCCAACGACGTAAGGTATAGAATCAGCAGCTCAAAGGAATAGCCCAAAGCCTCCAGACCCAGTTCGCCCGGAGCCACAGATGCCCCGACAAAATTGGAAGCTCCTTTAATCACGCCGTAGGTGCCCAATTTTTCTCCAGATGAGGATGGCTTATTTTCCAGAAGCCGAAAAGAAACCTCCACGGAGAACGGGTTGTTTAGCCTGGCAATATAATTTTTGATCTTTTCCTTTTTGTCCGCAGAAACCGGGCGTTCCAGATAGGAGCGAACACTCAGACGTTTTCTTACTGTCTCTTCAATTGGAAAATCCATTTTCATAAGCTATTTCTCCACTTTTTCTTATTACCATTTTTCATAATGCACACGTTCTGCTTGATAGCGGTCTATAAATTGATTTTTTTGTCCGTCCGGATACCCAACAGAAATCATTGCGAACGGGCGAATATGATCCGGCAGCTCAAACAGCTTGCGGACATTTTCTACCACAAAGTCAGCCGTAGCGACTCCAAACCACACACCGCCAAGCCCCAGATGGACAGCTTCTAACAGCATGTTTTCTGCCGCTGCGCCCATGTCCTGTTCCCAGCCGGTCGGTACCTTCATTTTACTTTCATCCGCCAAAAGGATAAAGGTCACCCCAGAGCCTGCGAGAGGCTTTGCATACGGTGAAGTTTCTGCTACCTGTGCCAGCCTTTCTTTGTCCTCTACGACAATAAATTCCCACTCCTGCTGATTGCCTGCAGATGGAGCCTGCATGGCCGCCCGCAGCAGCTTGTCAATTTTTTCAGCCTCTACCGCCTGGTTCGTGAATTTTCGAATACTTCTTCTAATAAATATTTCTTCCATGATGAATAACCTCCTGTTTGTATTGGTTTACTTGGGTTTGTTTGTTAGCTTCTCTAACAGTTTTCCGCTCATCTCCAAAAAATGCAGCATTTCTTCCTCCGTCAAAATATCCTGATAGCCACTATGGAGCAAATTCCAAGCGGCAACAATCTCACCCTGCTGAGCTTGGCCTTCTGAAGTTGACAACAAGCAGACATTTTTCCCTTCCGCTTGCTTTTCCACATACCCTTTTCGCTCCAGCTTATCAATCAGGCGTGTAATGGTAGATGGCGTCAGATGAAGCAGTTCGCCAACATCCTTTTGCTGAATTTTGTCTTTAAGATTGATCACATATAACAGTACTGCATGGCTGGGAGACAAGCCGGTTTTACTGAAAGCGTCCCCCGCAAGCTTATTCAATTCTCTGGCAAGCTTAGTTGTTGAAAAGAATAAGCAGCCGTCAAGTTGGCAATTCTGTCGACCTATATTTACTTTTTCACTCAAATAAATCACCTCGTTTGTTTGTACATACAAATGTATCGCGTTATTAATTATTTGTCAAGCCGCGCTATTTCCTTCCATCTTTATATCGCCCATTCAAGACTTTCCTGCTGAATTTGATATAACTTTTCATACAGTCCCTTCTTTACGATCAATTTTTTATGTGTGCCTTCTTCCACAATCACTCCATTTTCCAATACAATGATCTGGTCGGCATCCGCAACGGTTATGTATTAGGAAGTTCGATTCACTAGGCTCGTGGAATACCTCGCCAAGTTCCTTCGAACAACCTTCGCACTAAGCTCGACAATACCTCGCTAAGTGCTCTAGGTTTGTCCATAGTATGCGTTGACGCCGTGTTTTCTGTTGTAGTGCTTGTCTTGCAGTACTTGCGGGGCGGGCTGGACTTGTTTGTTGATCAGCTCCGTTCGGTATGCCATTTTAGCCACCTCTTCCAATACGACTGCGTTATGTACTGCCTCCTTTGCGTCCCTGCCCCAGGTAAACGGGCCATGGTTGGCGCATAATACTGCCGGCACTGCCATCACATTCTTTTCCTTGAACGTTTCGATAATCAGCAAACCCGTATTCTTTTCATATTCCGTATCAATTTCTTCTGCGCTCAAACTTCTGGCACATGGAATCTCTCCGTACATATAGTCCGCATGTGTTGTTCCGTAGCACGGAATGCCTCTTCCTGCCTGCGCCCATGATGTCGCATAGGAGGAATGTGTATGGACGATTCCCCCAATTTCCGGGAAAGCCTTATACAGCTCCAAATGTGTTGCCGTATCCGAAGACGGTTTATATCTGCCCTCTGCCACAGTTCCCTCCAAATCTACAACAACCATATCCTCCGGCTTTAATTCCTCATATTCCACACCGCTTGGTTTAATCACGAAAAGTCCCTTTTCCCGGTCGATTCCGCTGACATTTCCCCAGG
>JAEYFP010000011.1 GCA_023402845.1 Bacillota bacterium | reverse complement strand
GATCGCGAGAGTGGACGGAGCACACTTTTGTTCTTATATAGGAAATTCCTTCGGATTTCCTATATAACAAAATATTATGCGCAGCTACGCGCGCAGAACAAAAGCTGTGCTGCCGGTGTAAATGATCACGAGAGTGGACGGAGCACACTTTTGTTCTTAAATAAGAAATCAGGAGGACGAAATGAGAGCATTAATCAGTGTGTCAGACAAGACGGGGATTGTGGAGCTTGCAAAGGAGCTGACAAGCCTTGGAGTGGAGCTTATCTCTACAGGAGGGACGTACAAAAAGCTGAAGGAGGCAGGGATTGCAGCAATTGAGATTTCAGAGCTGACAGGATTCCCGGAGTGTCTTGACGGACGGGTCAAGACACTGCATCCGAAGGTGCATGCAGGGATCCTTGCGATGCGTGCGAACAACGCGCATATGGAGCAGCTTGCAGAGCTCGGTGTTGAGACAATCGATCTTGTGATTGTTAATCTGTACCCGTTTAAGGCAACGATTTTGAAGGAGGATGTGACGCGTGCGGAGGCTGTGGAAAATATCGACATCGGCGGACCGACGATGCTTCGAAGTGCGGCAAAGAATTATCAGGATGTGGCAGTTGTAACCGATCCCGCTGATTATGAAGAGGTGCTTGCACAACTGAAAATGAACGGAGCCGTGTCAATGGATACGAAGCTTTATTTGATGCAGAAGGTGTTTATGCATACGAGTAATTATGACACAATGATCTGCGATTACCTGAAAAAAGAGCGCGGAGATTACAGCTTTCCGGATACGCTGACAATGACGTTCGAAAAGCTGCAGGATATGCGTTACGGAGAAAATCCTCATCAGGCGGCGGCCTTTTACCGTCAGGTAGGGAAGCAGACAGGCTCGCTTGTAGAAGCGGTTCAGCATAACGGCAAGGAGCTTTCCTTTAACAATATCAACGATACAAACGGTGCTTTAGAGCTTTTAAAGGAATTTAACGAGCCTACAGTCGTTGCTTGTAAGCACGGAAACCCGTGCGGAGTCGGCTCTATTTCGGCAGGCGGCGGGTGCGGTGACAGTACACCGACAGAAAAGGAAGCGATTTACCTTGCATGGAAAAAAGCTTACGAGGCTGATAAAACCTCCATTTACGGCGGTATTGTTGTTATGAATCGCGAGGTGACGCTGCAAATGGCCGAGGAGCTGCATGAAGTTTTTTTGGAAGTGATTGTTGCACCCTCCTATGAAAAGGAAGCGCTTGCGCTGCTTTGCACGAAGAAGAATATCCGTGTTCTGGAATTGAAGGATATCAGCGTGCCGCAGGATAGGAATGCAGTTGATATGAAGAAGGTAAACGGCGGACTGATTGTGCAGACGATTGATTCCAAGCTTTATAACAAGGAGGAGTGGCAGATTGTGACAAAGGTACAGCCGACTGCAGAACAGATCGCGGATATGAAATTTGGAATGAAGGTTGTAAAGTTTGTAAAGTCCAACGGCATTGCGGTTGTAAAAAACAAACAGAGCGTTGGGATTGGGCCTGGACAGGTAAATCGGGTATGGGCGGCAAAGCAGTGCATGGAGCATGCCGGAGAGTTGATTGGTGCAGAGGTGCTTAAGGGTGCGGTGCTCGCCTCCGACGCATTTTTCCCGTTCCCCGATACGGTCGAGGCGGCGCATGAGGCCGGTATTACTGCAATCATTCAGCCGGGAGGCTCGGTCAGAGATCAGATGTCAATTGATAAATGCGACGAATATGGCATTACAATGGTATTCACGGGTATGCGGCATTTTAAGCATTAGTGCGGCTATTTAAAAACGGAAGATAATTCTTGCGAAAAGACATGGGGTATGTTATATTATGCTTGACTGATGAAGTCAAGCATAATTTTTTTTCTAAGAAAAACTTGTTACGTTTCAGTAGTAAAGTATTGATTTCATAGGATTTAAAGCTCGTTGTAGATCGCACAAAGATTATGATGCGCAGGTGGGAGGACCATAAATGAATGCAAAGTTTTTTGATGTGAAGAAGGAAAAGCAGGATGCGATCATTAACGCATCGCTGAAGGTGTTTGCAGAGAATGGCTACAAGAAGGCGAGTACGGATGTTATCGTAAGGCTGGCCGGAATCTCGAAGGGTTTATTGTTTCATTATTTTATCAGCAAGCAGGGCTTGTATGAATTTATTTATGATTACAGTGTAAAATACATGACATTAGAACTGACTCAATCAGTCAAGAAAGATGAAAAAGATTTTTTCGAGGTACTGAGGCAGATTGAGCAGGCAAAAACAAGGGTGATGAAAAACTACCCTTATATGCAGCAGTTTTTAAGCAATGTTAAATTTGAGAAGAACTCGGATGCGCTGACCGCATTAGGCGATGTGGGAGATGCGATGTCCCCTGCTTATAACTCAATTTACAAGCAGACTGATATGACGCGCTTTCATGATTTCGTGGATGTGGGCCGTGTGATTCAAATGATCACGTGGATGTCAGAAGGCTTCATTAAAGATAGGTTCCGCGATCCGGATCCGAATTTGGATGAGATGAATGCAGAATTTGGCAAATATCTATCTATGCTGAAGCTGCATTTTTACAAGGATGCCGATGAGACGAAACAAAAAGTGGAAAAATCAGGAGACGGTGCGTCTGCGGAGGAAACACCAATATCTGACGTGGAGCAAAAACGGACTGAGAGTTCTGAAAGCAAGATTTCTCTGGAGTGAAAGTCTCTACTCGTGAGCACTGGTGCAAATCGAGAAGTATTGTAAGGGGGTAACCTAGAAATAGGCTGCCCTACTTTATTTGTATAAATAGAAAATTTTCGGATTTTGAGTATGATAAAAATGCCGCAGTATAGCTAATACTGTGTTTTAATACAAAATATAGCTCTATTTGTGAGATTGGGATGAGCCTTACGATAAGATAGACGACGAATTAAGACGGTTTTCATCTTATCTATTTTAGAAAATAGGAGCCAGATTTGCTGGGATTTTGTTGTCATTACAATTTTATTTTTGACGCTCTATTATAAATATCTTTTTTTATAAAAAGTCATTTTCATATTTAATTACAAATTTCGATGGTTAATAACAAAATATGACTTTAAAAGCTTTTAATTGACAAAATAGGGTTGTCGTTATATAATAAAATCTGTTTAAATATGCCAAATTTGATGGCACAGTATTAGCTATACTGCGGCTTTTAACGATAGATTTGCTAATAGAGGGGTGGCAGGGATAGCAGAAACTAATATGAAAATAAGAAAGAAGGTACAAGAAGATGAAAAAATGGTTTGAAAATTTAAAGATAGCAAAAAAGCTGTCGACGGGTTTCCTGCTTGTAGTTCTGTTATCGGTAATTATCGGAGGGGTAGGCATTATATCTATATTGCATATAAATAGCAATGCAAATAGTTTGTATGAAGAAGATACAATGGGGCTAAATTATGCCGGTGATGCTGCCGTTGAGTTTATGCAAATACGTTATAATGCCGTCAGACGTTTGAGTGCGGAGGATCTGGAGACTAAAAAAATACTGATAAAGGATATTAATGAGAATATCGAAAAAATAGATGTTTCTCTGGCCGAATTTCAGGAAGCGGTCTCGGCTCCGGAACTTCAGGATTTTTCTGAGGAAATACTGAAAGAATGGGATATGTATAAGGAAAATATGGTAAAGGAAAATACGGCGGCACTCAATGGAGAAGTAGTGGAGTATAATCAAGAGATAGCCGAGTTAGGAAATACACTCACGGATAATTTTACAGAATTATTCGATAAGGTTTCGGAAACAGCTGCTGTAATATCTGCAAGCAATGCGGTAAATGCAAACGAAGCGGTCATCATTATGGTTGTGGTCATTATTATTTCTGTAACTGTTTCACTGGTTTTATCAAAATACATATCTGATATTATAAGTATACCCGTAAGGAAGTTTACTGCAATCGCGGAACTGATCGCAGTTGGAGATATGAATATGGACAAGGTTTTTGATGAGAAGGACAGACTCTGGTCGTTAAGGGAGGATGAAATCGGTACACTTGCAGGTGCATTTGATCGTATGATTACCAGTACTGATGAGCAGGTGAAAAAGACAAAAATTATTGCGGATGGGGATTTGACAACTGATATTATAATCAGATCCGAGGAAGACATAATGGGCAAGGCACTGATGGAGCTTGTAAAAAAATTTCACAGCCTTGCTTCTGCAATTGTGTCTATTGCCGAGCAGGTAAGCACGGGATCCGCACAGGTTTCGGACGGTGCGCAGGCATTATCTTCAGGAGCAACTGAGCAGGCGGCTACGGTAGAGGAATTAAATGCATCTATTACAAGTGTAGCGGATCAGGCATCTCAGAATGCGTCTAATGTGCAGAGAGCGGCGGGCTATATGGATCAGGCATCTAAGGGAGTACTGAGCAGCAATGATCACATGCAGCGTTTAAATACATCAATGCGTGAAATCGGTGAATCTTCAAGAGAAATATCAAAAATAACAAAGCTTGTGGAGGATATTGCTTTCCAGACCAATATACTTGCATTGAATGCGGCTGTAGAAGCAGCTCGTGCAGGCAATGCGGGAAAGGGATTTGCGGTTGTGGCTGACGAGGTCCGAAACCTTGCGGCGAAATCGGCGGAGGCAGCAAAGCAGACGGCAGACCTGATTCAAAAATCAGTTACGACTGTTTTAGAGGGAGAGAAGCTTGCGAATGAAACATTAAAGCTCTTGCTGGAGGTATCGGAAAAATCGGAGCTGGTAGAAAAGGTAATCGGGGAGATTGAACAGGCATCCACTGAACAGGCGGCTTCTATTGAGCAGATTAATGAGGGGCTCTCACAGGTATCGGCAGTTGTGCAGACAAATGCGGCAACTGCGGAGGAAAGCTCGGCAGCAAGCGAGGAATTGGCTGCTCAGGCGCAGGTGTTGCAGCAGGAGGTAGGAAAATTCAGGTTGAGCAAAGAACCAAGAGCTTTTAAGAATAGCCTTTCTGCTGATGGAGAAGCAAAGGTCGGATATGGAAGAGAAATTCCTCTGAGCAGTACGGACAATCTAGGGAAATATTAATGCAGCCGTTAGGTAGAAAGGAGTATTCATTAATGGAAAGAAATGAGATTTTGGAATATCGGGTAGAAGATGAGAGCTCCAGTAGCCGTTACCTGACATTTTGGGCGGATCAGCAGCTTTTTGGACTATCGATAGCGGATGTAGTACAGATTGTTGGGATGCAGCATATTACCAGATTGCCAGATGTTCCCGCATATGTAAAGGGAGTTATCAGCCTGAGGAAAGATGTGATTCCGGTAATGGATGTCCGTGTGCGTCTTGATAGAGAAGAAAAGGAATACAATGATAGGACGTGTATCATTATCACAAAAATTTTTGAAAATCTGTTTGGTTTTGTCGTGGATGCGGTAGACGAGGTATGCGACATTCCGCAAGGGTGTATTACTTTGCCGTCAAATATTAATGCGGAATTATCGGGAGGATATCTTACAGGCATAGCAAGAGTGGAAGCGGGACAAAATAAAGAGGAGAAGGTAATTCTCATTGTAGACATTAAGAAGCTGATAAGTGAGGAGGAGTTTACAAGACTGTCTCAGACAGAAAAATAGAGTGTCGGAAACAGCCCTATACGAATATTTTATAAACTACCCCTTTACAATATTGGTAAAGGGGCATTTTATGTCTAATCCTTTGGTTCAATCCGCGGTATAATCAATACTGTGCCGCAGAATTTGTATACTCTGACAGATTCCATTATATACCTATCCCTCATCATCTGTCAATTTTTGCAACTTTATTATAAAAAATTGTCGAAATATGAGAAGTTAGGTCATAAAACTATTGAATATAATGGTTTTTTGAGTAAATAATACCAAATTCGCCGTCATAGGAAGCGTCATATAAATAATTAATTAAAGGAGAAGATATCATGGCAAGAAGAGGAGAAAACATTTATAAACGCAAGGATAACCGTTGGGAGGGAAGATTATTATTTGAGAAAGGGAAGTATCGTTATTTTTACGGAAAATCGTACAAGGAAGTGAAAAACAAAATGAGGCTATTTCAGGAGGATGCAAAATCTTATATAAGAGAAAATTTTCGACAGCTGTCAACTGCATCTGAGCAGCTTGAATTATGGCTGGAAAATGATGCCTGCATGAGGGTGAAACCATCTACTTATGAGAGCTACTATCATTGCATGCATAAACACATTTTACCATTTTTTAGAGAAAATTCAAATAATTACATTAGTGAGGAGTCTGTTCTGCGGTTTATAAGAGTTTTGCGAGAAAATTCTTCGCTTGCGGATACATCTAAAAAGAAAATACTTACTATTTTTAAAATTGCATTAAGAGATATTCTAAAAGGAAATCCGGACAGGGCTGCCATAATTGAGCTGGTAAGACTTCCCAAACTGGATGTGAGTGAGGTTGAAATATTTACAGTAAAGGAGCAAAGACTTTTGGAAACTGCGGCACTTCACTCAAAAGATGCTCGTACTTTGGGAATTGTACTGTGCCTGTATACAGGTATTCGGCTTGGAGAGCTTTGTGCTTTAACATGGAAAGATATTGATATAGAAAATGGGATGATGTCTATTACTAAAACCGTTTCCCGTACTAAAAATTTTAGCGGAGGAGGTTTGAAAACTGAATTAGTCGTCGGTACGCCAAAAAGCAGAAATTCTATGAGAAGAATCCCTTTGCCTGCATTTTTATTAAAAATTATTAAGGAAGGAAGACTGGACGGAGAAAATGAATATATTCTTACCGGAGACAGTATGCCGTTTGATCCGCGCAGCTTTCAAAAGCTTTATAAAAAGCTGCTGAAAGAAAACGGATTGCCTGATCATAAATTTCATGCGATTCGGCACACTTTTGCCACAAGAGGTCTAGAGTTGGGCATAGATATCAAAACACTCAGTGAACTATTGGGACATTCCAGTGTATCAATTACACTGAATATTTATGCACATTCTCTTTTGGAGCAAAAGAAAGCAGCCATAGAAAAATTTAATACGATGCATATTGCTTCGGCCGCGCTTTCGAAATTAGCCGTCTGATTTCTCGTTAAATAAAAAGAAAGTACGTAAAATAAAGGGATCTGCTGATTTTACACAGTATTGATTATACCGCGGATTTTGCCGAAATAGTTTTATAACATGAGTATTTCCCGTAATAAGGAAACTATTCGGTTACTGTTCTTGCGCAGATTAACACTCGCTGTTAAGCTGCGTAAGAACGTGATACAAGTGAATAAAGATTTTTAATGTACATGCAGAAGAGGTCCTGATTGTGGGAGGAGGTCCATATCCTGTTTGATTCGTCCAAACATAAATCTGAGTAAAACCATTTACTTGGGAGATAGGTTTGTGAGGTGTAAAGGAGGAAAAATTTTTGATGGAATTTTGCAGTGGTTTATCTGCGGATGAGTTGGTTCGTAAACTGCCCGAAGAACAAATCAAACACAGCATGAATGTAGAGCTGCTGGTCGAAAAACTGGTGAGTTGGCTGCCGGCATCCAAAACAGATGCAAATGCCGATCAACTCAGGTACTTTGGGAAAGCGGCTTATTATCATGATATCGGCAAGATCTGTATTGATCCGAATATTCTTAATAAGCCGGGGGCGCTTACTCCGGAGGAGTATCGCATGATCCAGAGGCATCCGATATTTGCACAGGAGCTGTTTGCCTTTGGCAATGCGGAGGCAATGAAAACGATATCAAAGCATCTTCTTATGCTGGCTTTAAATGCTGCCGCTTATCATCATGAGTGGTGGAATGGCAGGGGTTATCCGTTTGGCTTGAGTCAGCTTGAAATTCCGTACATAGCGCGTGTTACGTCTGTTTGTGATGCTTATGACGCAATGGTAAGTGAGCGTGCTTACCGCTTGGTATGTACGCATGGACATGCCTGCGAGGAACTGGTGAAAGGCTCCGGCACACAATTTGATCCTTCGATCGTAAAAATATTCTTAAAACATGAGGCGGAAATGGAGAGGTTATATAGAGAGCCATGCATATCCGGCAGCTGGACCGAAAGAAGAAATGCGGTTGTGCTTATTTAGGTACTGTTCACACAGCAGATTAACAATTGTTTTCATTGTATATTTTAAAATTAAAGAGGATGTCCCCGGGGAGTCTATCAGAAATGAGAAAACGGCATGGGAGGATATCCTCCTTATTTAATTATAGGAAATTTCTCCGAATTTCCTATAATTAAATTTTATGCGCAGCTACGCGCGCGGAACAAAAGCTGTGCTGCCGGAGTATTTGGCCGCGAGAGTGAACAAAGCACACTTTTGTTCTTATATAGGAAATTTCTTCGAATTTCCTATAATTAAATTTTATGCGCAGCTACACGCGCGGAACAAAAGCTGTGCTGCCGTACGCAAAAAACTAAAAATAAGATGGAAACAAGGTTGTCAATATAGGAATATCTGTATATAATGAGGCTAAAAACCGCTGAGGAGGCAAATTTAAAATGAATAGGATTTTGCTGCTGGAAGATGATATCAGCCTGATTGACGGGCTTGAATTTTCATTGCGAAAAAGTGGGTTTGAAGTTACTGTGACCCGCACGGTTCGGGACGCGGCGGAAATGGTTTCGTCACAGACCTTTGATCTGCTGCTGCTGGATTTGAAGCTTCCGGATGGAAGCGGCTTTGAAATTTGCAGAAAAGCCAGAACCCTGTCAAAAGTCCCGATTATATTTTTGACGGCCTCCGATGAAGAAGTTTCTGTTGTTATGGGATTGGATATGGGCGGAGATGATTATATTACGAAGCCTTTTAAATTGAATGAGCTGATTTCCAGGATCAATGCACTTCTGCGCAGGGCGGGAACGGTAAATACGGAGCATACAAGGCTATGTTCAAACGGATTCACCGTGAAGCTTAATGAAAACAGGGTGTTAAAGGGGGAGGGTGAAATTGTGCTGACCGTTGCGGAATTCCGCCTCCTGTGTCTGCTGATGCAGAATCCGGGCACAACACTGACAAGAGATGTTATATTGGATCGGCTGTGGGACAAAGAGGGTAAATATGTGGATAATAATACGCTGTCTGTTTATGTAAGGCGGCTGCGCAGCAAAATAGAGGAGAATCCTGAAAATCCGGTATATTTACTGACAGTAAGGGGTGTGGGCTATCAATGGAATATCGTGAAATGATGTTATCTGATAAAAATGTAAAGAGAAGGATCACCGCAGTCGGGCTGCTTTTCATCGGGTTGCTTTTAGCAACAGAGGTCATGGCAGCATTCCTGATTCGGGATTATAAGAAGGAATTGATCGGGCATGATTATGAGACCGCCGGATATCTCGTACGAAACGGAGTAGATACCGGACTGGTTACTTCGGCATTTACAGCGGATAAGAAGGAAGCAGACAGAGAAGGCGGCGCCGCTATTTTGTCTGCATCGGGATACGATGGGCTGACAGGAATCCGTTTGCTGCCCGGTGCATGGCACCTTTATGAAAAATATGCATTGGCGGGACTTAGTATTGCCCTGTCATTCTCCGTCATTCTTTTTGCCGGCTTGTATTTGACAGAGCTGCATAGAAATCGGGAGCTTTGGCTGGCCTCGGATCAATTGAGAAAATTTATGGATGGTGATACGGCTGTCCGGCTTGCGGATTGCAAGGAAGACAGTCTTTCCGTACTTTTTAAAGAGATTAATACAATGGCAACCTCTTTGACCGCATATGTGGCAAAGGAAAAGCAGAATAAAGAATTTTTAAAAGATACAATTTCCGATATTTCTCACCAGTTGAAAACACCTTTGGCGGCGCTGCTGATGTATAATGAAATTATCAGGGGAGAACAGGAAGGAAGTGGGGTGGTGGAGCTCTTTGCCGAAAAAAGCAGCAGGGAGCTTAACCGGATGGAGAGCCTGATTCAGAGCCTGCTGAAGCTTGCACGGCTGGATGCGAAGGCTGTTGAGCTAAAAAAGAAGCCTTGGTTTTTAGATGCCTTCTTGAAAGAATGTATTGCTTTCTTTGCGGTTCGGGCTACGGAAGAAAAGAAAACAATGAATCTGGATTGTGAACCTGCCGCTCAAATGCTGTTGGATGAAATATGGATGAGAGAGGCAGTCGGCAATATTATAAAAAATGCGCTGGATCATACAGAGGCCGGAGGACAGATCAATATTTCCTGTGAAGAAACGGCTGTTGCTATAGAAATTACAATCAAAGACAATGGTTCGGGGATTTATCCCGATGATATTCATCATATCTTCAAGCGATTTTACAGAAGCAGATATCTAAAGGACAGGCAGGGAGTAGGGATCGGTCTTCCGCTGTCCAGAATGATTGTTGAAAGGCACGGCGGTACGGTTACGGTTGATAGTGAACCGGGCTGCGGCGCACAGTTTCATCTCATTTTTCCGAAACTTACAAATTTGTAAGACTAAATTCACCGGAAAGTAAGTGTGATATGCTATGATTTTCACATCAAGAAAAAGCGGGGTGTGATAATTGAATATATTGACTGTAAATGATTTATGCAAAACGTATGGAGCGGGAGATACAAAGGTGGAAGCGTTGAAAAATGCCTCCTTTGCTGTTGAAAAGGGGGAATTTTCCGTTGTCATCGGTCCGTCCGGCTCCGGAAAAAGTACACTGCTTCACATGCTGGGAGCACTCGACTATCCGACATGCGGAAAGGTTTTTGTTGATGGCAGGGATATTTACGCAATGAAGGAGGAAGAACTGTCTGTCTTCCGTAGAAGAAATATCGGTTTTGTATTTCAGGCCTATAATCTTGTTCCTGAGCTAAATGTTGAGGAAAACATGGTGCTGCCGATTCTGCTGGATTACAGAAGACCCGATCAGGAATATATTGATGAACTGACTGACATTCTCGGTCTCAGAGAACGAAGGCATCATCTGCCGGCACAGCTGTCGGGAGGACAGCAGCAGCGTGTGGCTATCGGAAGGGCACTTGCGGCCAAACCGGCCATCATTCTTGCCGACGAACCGACCGGGAATCTTGACAGCAAAAACAGCAGGGATGTGATCAAGCTGCTCCGATTGTCGGTTGAACGGTATCGCCAGACGCTGGTGATGATCACACACAACCGGGATTATGCTTCTTATGCCGATCGGGTGTTTCAGGTTGAGGACGGAATCGTTTCAGAGCTTGGGGGGAATGCGGAATGAACAGTTACCTTGCGATTACTCCCAAATATCTTGAAGCTCATAAAAAGAATACACGGCTTACGATCATCAGTGTTATGATTGCGGTTGCCCTCGTGACAACTATTTTTTCTATGATGGATATTTTCTGGAAATTTGAGAAGCAGCAGATTATCAGTGATTACGGAAATTATCATATAATCCTCAATGATATGACGCAGGAGCAGGCGGATATGGCCGCAGGGCGCATTGATGTCGAACAGGCCGTCCCTTATTTGCAGCTGGACGATGCCAAGCTTAACAGCTCTTCTGCGGCTGTCATTACCGGGGATGAAGCGATTTCCGGTATTTTTTCGGGAAGGTATAACGGTTACAGTATTTCAGAAGGCGTTTATCCGAAAGAGAAAGAGGAAGTTGTCATTGAACAGTGGGCAGCGGAAAGCTATGGATTGAAATTGGGTGATAGGATCAATGTTTCTCTGAAGGATAGGACAAGGCAGTTTCGGATTGTTGGAATCTGTGAGAATCTGTCAAATACACAGGCGGAGGGAATCATCGGCTTGTTTATCCCGATTGAAGGAGAAAAATCGCTATCCCCTGATTCTAAGATGCAGGTGTTAGTGCGCTTCAAGGAATCCGTAAATATTCATAAAGCCGTGCAAAATATGCTCGGTACGCTGCAGATCGGGAAAGACAGTGTTTCCTATAATGAGCGTCTGCTGGCAATGTCGGGACAGAGTATAAACAGTACGGTTCTGGGACTGTATGGGACCGGAGTCATTCTTTTTGCCCTCGTATTGGTTGCCGGGGTTACGATGATCTATAACACCTTCCATATATCGGTTATGGACAGAATCAGGCAGTTTGGCCTGCTCCGCTGCATAGGCGCTTCGAAAAAGCAGATTGTAAGACTGGTGAAAAGGGAGGGGCGTTATATTGCTTTAAGGGCGATTCCTGCCGGTATTCTGACCGGTATGTTATTCTCGTTTACCTGCTCTGCGATTCTGAAGTTTTATAACAGCAGCTTTTTTGCGGATATTCCGCTTTTCAGTGTGAGCCTGATTGGAATTTTGGCAGGAATTCTGATCGGAATCCTGACGGTTTCCCTTGCTTCTATAAGCCCTGCCAGAAGGGCATCCCGGGTATCTCCGGTCAATGCCGTATCGGGAAGCGAAGGCAGACCTGTGAGAAAACAAAGGAAAGGAAGAATGCAGGGAATTCTTCACACGGAGATTTTGCTGGGAATCAGAAACGCGGTTTCCGGAAAGAAAACCTTCCTGCTGATGTCCGCATCGATTGCCATCAGTGTCACGTTATTCCTCGGTTTTCAGGTATTGATTGGCTTCATGTATTCCAGCATGAAGATTCTGAAGCCTTATACGCCGGATCTGTCCATTTTGTCGGAAGAGGGACTGGATCAGGACTTGTATGCCGGACTCTCCTCCTTAAATGGTGTGGAGCGGGTATACGGAAGAATGTTTACCCATGTGGATGCATCGTTTGATGAATCCAGACTTACCGAACTCTACCGGCAGACAGTTGAAAATATTTCAAAGGACGAGAATGGAATGCTTGTGAATCCCGAGAAATCATGGCTCATATCCTATGATGCCAATCAGTTGAAATGGGCGAAAACCGATCTGGTTAAAGGAACGCTCTCAGAGAAAAAGTTAAATGAAAATAACGGAATAATTGCTGTGGTGCTCAATGCAAGAAATAGTATATCTATGGAAACGGCAGACCTTCAGCTGGGTGACACGGTAACTGTTCAGACCGTCTTAGGACCAAGGGAATATACGGTCATGGCAATTCTGCGCAGTGTTCCGTTTTCCGACAGCAGTTTGAATCTGACGACATTTATTACAACTGAAACGCTCTATACGGAGATGACGGGTGATTCGGGATTTGATGTGATTGATATTCAGTTAAAAAGCCAAAATCAAAAGGAGACGGTTAACATAATCAAAGAGATGGCGGGGACAAACATCACGTTTTCCGATCTGCGCCAGAAAAATGCCGAGGCGGCACAAGCTTTTCTCACAATGGCCGTTTTTATATATGGTTTTGTTCTTGTGATAGCACTGATCAGTATTCTGAATATTATTAATACGATGCAGACTAGTGTGTCCGCCCGAATCAGCTATATTGGCGTAATGAGGGCAATCGGAATGTCAGGCAGCCAGGTTTACAAAATGATTATTTCGGAGGCGGGAGCCTATGGAATTGCCGGCTGCGTGGCAGGGGAGATTACCGGGGTGCTTCTGCAGAAATTTCTGATTGCGGGATTGCTTTCCGGTGCCCATATGACCTGGAAATTACCGGTGGCGCAGATGATCATTATTTTTATTCTGATTTTGACTGTAGTGCTGTTTTCGGTGACGGGTCCGATGAAGAAAATCAGAACAAAGGGAATACCGGAGACAATCAGCTCATTCGGGATTAGTTAACAGCTTTGCTCTTTAAATTCCGGCATCTGTTAAAGCAGGAAAATATCTCATGTTTTCTTGGCATGGCAAGCCCGGATGGGAGATGGCCGTCTTCCGCCACCGCAGAAAGCCCTTTTGTTTTTAATAGTTTTAACAGGGCGTCAACAACCTCCTGCATGCTTGAATTTCCATGAAACAGTCTCTTTTGAGCAAATGCCAGCAAATAACCGAGAGCGGCAGTCTGCTCGGGGTCTACAAGCTGTTCGACATAGTGAAGCTGAATCGTTTCTTTGTTCAGACTGACAGCATCCTGCCCCATGGATTTCACCTTGGTGCGCTCGGGCAGATCATGGCCGCCTCTTGGGCCTCTTGGACCGCGTCCGTGAGCACTTTCATTTTGAGGAGCGCCGGCAGCGGAACCCGGATAAAAAGGCTTTCTTGCAGCAAAGTCAGGGAGATGAAGTGTATCCTGAGAATTGCTTTCTGAGAAGCTTTCTCTGTAAAAGCCGGCGTTTTTGAAAGCTTCTTCTTTTGCGGTATTGGTAATGTCCTTTGGAAGATAACTGTCCATCTGGATAATAAAATCGGCGGCAAAGAAAAAGGCGCCGGAGCTTCCCGCCACAAGTATGGTAGACACGCCGAGTTCCTCATAAAAGGAGTGGATCCGGTCGATAAAAGGGGTGATCGGTTCCTTGTCCTTTAATACAACTTTTTGCATCAAGGCATCCCTTACCATAAAGTTTGTGGCAGAGGTATCTTCGTCAATCAAAAGAGCCGATGCACCGCTTTCCAGTGCTTCAATGACATTGGCGGCCTGAGAAGTAGAGCCGCTGGCATCTTCGGTGGAAAAATGGACGGTGTTTTTTCCGTTGGGAAGGTGGTTAATAAAAAGGGAAATATCGGTATTACAAATGCTTCGTCCATCCTCCGCACGGATTTTTACCGCATCTGCATCGGTAATGACAAATTCTCTGCCGTCCCCGGCAATATGATCATAAACACCAAGCTCGAGGGCACTCAGCAGAGTGGATTTACCATGATAGCCGCCGCCTACAATAAGCGTGATTCCGTTGCGGATTCCCATGCCTGAAAGCCTGCCCCGATGAGGAAGATCAAGTGTTACCTCCATGGATTCGGGAGAGGAGAATGGGACTGCTTCCTTCATAGGCCGATCGGAAATACCGGACTGCCTCGGCAGGATGGAACCGTTGGCCACGAAAGCAACCAGATCAAGCTCCGGAAGCTTTTTTCGGATAAAGATACGGTCATCCGCCAGAAAAAGAATCCTCTGCACCTCGTCTGCATCCAGATTTTTATACAATAGGGCGGACCGGACACAGTTTGGAAGAAAATCAAATATTATTTTTTCAAGTTCCCCCGAACAAATAGTCCTGCCGTGTGCGGGAAATCCTGTCTCCAAACGGACAATCAGACTGCCGTCTTCCGAAGAAAGAGAGACGGCGGTTCGTTCCAGAACCTCCTGTCCGCAGTGACTGACAGATAACAGACCGCTCTTTCCGCTGCCGTTTGCCTTAAAGTTATATTTTTGAATGAAGCTGCCAAACCGGCGCAAAATATAATCCTGTACGGCGATACGTCGCTCCGGCAATTCATAGCATGCTCTTGGAAATCCTGCCAGGCTGCCATTCATTCTGATACTGATTTTAGAAGGGGCGGCAAAAGGATCTCCCTGTACATGATCAATGGAGAGAATGTATTCGGGAAACTGGTAAGTACCTTTGGTTTCTTTATAAGCGGGATAGCTTCTATGATCAATGGATTTTAATAAATGCTGCAGATCAGCAGGTGTTTTCATCGTGACAATACTCCTTTATGTTATTTTTGGGATAGTACGGATTACGGTTTATGTGTTGCTCGGAACTGAGTGAGCGGTAATAGATATGGTGCTGCCCACTTGATTTTATAATATAGAACATTTATAATATATCAAGTGATATATATCATTATTTAATAAATGAAAGGAGCAGAACGGTGAAACCATATAAAATCATCAGAACAGAGCAGGCGGATTTGCCAAAAATCCTGAAACTTCAGTATATGGCATATCAAAGTGAAGCAAGAATGCTTGGTGATTTCTCTATTCCGCCGCTGCGTCAAACTCTTCAGGAGATTGAAGAGGAGCATAAAAAGGGTGTCATCTTAAAAGCCGTCAATGAAGCCGGAATGGTGATTGGCTCCGTGCGCGGATATAAAAATTCCGGCACGCTGTATATTGGAAAGTTGATCGTGCATCCAAACATGCAGGGCAGGGGTATCGGTACACAGCTGCTGAACGAAATCGAAAGACTTTACCCGCAGACACGATACGAGTTGTTTACAAGCAGCAAGAGCGAGAGAAATTTGCAGCTGTATGAACGGCTGGGTTACTCCCGGTTCAAAGAAAAACAAATTTCAGATAACCTGACTTTTATATATTTGGAGAAGTAAAACACCCCATCGTCTGAAGATCTCTTTCGAATTTACTTCTTTTTATAAGGCTCGTCCGACGGATACCCGCCTGCAAGTTTTTGGATGCTGCGGGGAATTGCATCCCGTGAATTTTTCCAGTCGGCGTTCTGATTGCGATAGTCAAACTTGTCGGCAAACCAGGAGATATCCTCCTCAATGCGTTTCATATGAGTCTGTGTGAGTGAAAAGAGTAGCGGAAAGAAAGTTTCCTGCTGTTTTTGGCTCAGTCTGCTTTCTGCCGCATTCATGATGTCCTTCAAGTGATGCAGGCAGAACCCTTTACTGTTTTTGACCGTATCGGTAAATGCAGGCTCATTTTTGTATAAATAGAAGAAAGTATCCATATACCGTTCATATGTTTTATTGTAGTAGTCACACACATAACAGGATTGTTCCTTTTCCGCAAGAAAGCGGGAAAGGGAATTGCGGGAACTGCTTTCCTTTTCGGTTTTCCTGCGAAAGAAATGGAAAAGAGACGGCGCCGGTCCAGCGCTGAACTTTTTGATTTGGGAATCCAGTTCCCGATTAAGCCGGCCAATATGCGTCTTGAGTATCAATGCATTTCCAAGGGAATTGCCGTATTCATACATCATCTGTAAATGATGCCGGCAGAAGCCCGCTTTGTCCGTTGCCTCCCGAATATCACTTTCCATATAGGAAGCCCCGGAGCCCAGAACGAAATCAATGGAGTCCCGCTCAAGCTTTCGTTCGATATAGCAGAAAGGGCATTCATCATTTGCCTGAAATGCATCATTCAGCGGAATTGTAAACAATTTTTCTTTCATCAGAGCAATTCCTCCCGTTTGAGATCTTGTATCATTCTACACCATTTTCCCTTATTTATCAATTTTTTTCACCCTCACATTGCGCCCTCTGACTGAATGAGTTATAATAAAGCTGACGAAACGGGTGAATCTAATTAAAGGAGGTATCCATGGCAAAATTTGTTGTAGCGGGAATTGTTCAGATAGAAACCATTGTAAAAGTGGATCGTATCCCAATCCAATACATGCCGCTCGTATGTCAGCCGAATACGATTTTTACGAATATGGGCGGCGATGCATATAATGAGAGCCTTGCTCTCAAGGCACTCGGAAATGACGTGGACTTTCTTTCGATGATCGGGAAGAACGATATGGGCAGGCTTACCTGTATCAGTGATGCCAATTATCATCTTGACATTTCGCATGTAAAGCCGGTTTTGGAGGAGACACCGACAGCGGTCGTATTATACGATCGGGAACGGCAGCAGCAGATTTATGAGGATATCAAAGACATCCATGATGCCGTCTATAATCTTCGGCTGTTTCAGGAGTGCATTACCGATGCCGACACGGTTATTCTGGCAAATGCGAACTTCTGTATTCCTCTTGCACGGGCGGCGAAAGAGGCGGGGAAAACGCTTGCGGTAAATTTCCGGGGGTTTTGTGAGGAAAAAGAACCGCATAACGAAGAGCTGCTGCGCCTGGCGGATATCGTATACTTAGGGGATGATAATATCATTGATTCTTCCTATGATTTTGTAAAGAAGCTGGCGGATACCTATGGATCGCAGGTCGTCATTCTGGGGCAGGGCGCAAAGGGATTGATTATTTATTCGAGGAAGGATGATCTGATCGCGCACTACCATACGGTAAAGACAAATGAAATCGTAAATACGGTAGGAGCCGGCAATTCGTTGTTTTCCTGTTTCCTGCATTTTTATATCAGCACAGGGGACGCTGTGCGTGCGGTTAAAAATGCTTTGCTCTTTGCATCCTATAAGATTGGGTTTATGGGAACCTCTAACGGGTTTTTGAGCGAGGACAGGCTGGAACACTGGTACAAACTGATTTGGCGCGAGGATGAAAGAAAATAAAAAGGAGAGCTGAGGATGCTTCCGGAACAGTTTCAGGACAGAATGAAGGAGCTTTTAGGAGAGGAATATGCATTCTTTCTAAAGAGCTATGAAAATAAGCAATATAAAGCGCTGCGCCTCAATCCGCTGAAAACGGACAGGGCGCAGTTCCTTGTCGGCGGTTGTGCGCTCCTTCGGCCGGTTCCGTGGGAAGAGAACGGATTTTATTATGATGAGGGACTTAAACCCGGCAGGCATCCGTATCATGAGGCTGGAGTCTATTATATTCAGGAGCCGAGTGCCATGGCACCTGCGGGTTATCTGGAGGCAAGACCCGGTGAACGGGTGCTCGATCTGTGCGCTGCGCCCGGCGGAAAGAGCACGCAGCTCGCCGGAGCCATGCAGGGAGAAGGATTGCTGATCTGCAATGAGATTCATCCGGCAAGGGCGAAGATTTTATCTGAAAACATCGAACGGTTTGGCGTACGGGGCGCGCTCGTAACAAATGAGACGCCGCAGGCTCTCGCGGGGGTATTTTCGGATTATTTTCATAAGATTCTCGTGGATGCGCCTTGTTCGGGCGAAGGGATGTTCCGCAAGAATGAGGAGGCATTTTCGGAATGGAGCATCGAAAATATTCGGCTGTGTGCGGACAGGCAGGATGAAATTTTGGATTGCGCGGCACAGATGCTGCGCCCGGGCGGCAGACTTGTCTATTCGACCTGTACGTTTGCGCCTGAAGAGAATGAAGGCAGTATCGGCTGTTTTTTAAGACGGCACCCCGAGTTCAGGGTGCTTCCTGTAAAGAAGGCGGAGGGGATGGCGGACGGCGTTCCCACGTGGGCTTTTCGGGAGAGGCGGCAAGGAGACGGGCGGGATGGCGGGCTGGACTTTATCGAACCACAAGAGATGCTCATCGACTCCTTAAAAAACACACTCCGTCTGTGGCCGCATCGTCTGGAGGGAGAAGGGCATTTTATTGCAGTGCTTGAAAAAGCGGGAAGCGTGCCAGAGGATTTTCAGGGCTATAGCAGGTACGGCTTTGAAAAAGGGATTAAGGAGCAGGAAATGCAGGATTATTTGCTGTTTCAGAAACAATATTTGAATAAAAGAATGAACGGTACTTTTTATAAGTTCGGCGATCAGCTTTATCTGGCACCGGAGGGATTGCCTTCCCTTCATAAACTTAAGGTGCTTCGTCCGGGACTGCACCTGGGAACGCTGTTAAAAAATCGATTTGAACCGTCTCATGCGCTCGCGTTGTCATTGAAACCGAAGGAAGCGGTTTATACGACAGAGCTTTCTTCAAAGGATCAGGAAGTATACCGGTATTTAAGCGGACAGACGTTAAGCAGGGAAGGAGAGAAGGGCTGGTATCTCGTTACGGTGGATGGCTATAGTCTTGGTTGGGGCAAGCTTACCGGAGGCATTCTTAAAAACCACTATCCGAAGGGGCTGCGCAAAAATCTTTAAGCCCCTTTGGGCAGTGGTTAGCAGATGATATACTTATGCATTTGTAACGTGCTTTTTCAGCGCCTGAAAGCTCTCATCGCTGATGACATGCTCGATTTTGCAGGCATCTTCGGCAGCAACTGCGGAAGCAACGCCAAGTGTCTCAAGCCAGGAGGATAAAAGCTGATGTTTTTCATAAACATGCTCAGCGATTTCCCTGCCGGCGTCCGTCAGGTAGATGAATCCCGCTTCAGTCACGGTAATATGCTTTTTTTCGCGCAGATTTCTCATCGCAACGCTGATACTGGACTTTTTAAATCCAAGTTCCTGTGCGACGTCGACGGAGCGGACGACCGGAAGTGTTTTGCTCAAAACCAAAATCGTTTCCAAATAATTTTCTGCTGATTCATTGACTGCCATAGTATCAACCTCACTTTTAGCCATTATATCATATTTTTTCCAATAAGGCAAAGGGGAAATCCATTGACAAATGGGTCTAATTAAAATATATTAAAAATAGGTTAATTTTATTAAAAACAGGGGCTTTTCACGAAGGAGTATAGATATGATATTTCAAACATTAAATGGAAATTGGGTTATGAACGAGAAGGGTTCGGAAGCCTATATCGAGGCGAAGGTTCCGGGCTCTGTTTTATCTGCGCTGCTCGTCCAGCACAGAGTGCCTGACCCGTTTTTCGGAACAAACGAATATGAGACACGGGAGTTGTTCCGCAAGGACTATTATTTTACCAGGGAATTTGAAGTGCTGCCTGAGCTTTTTGAACAGGAGCACATCCGGCTTTGCTGTAAGGGGATCGATACGCTCTCAAAGATTTATATCAACGGGATCCCGCTCGGACAGACGGAGAATATGCACCGCACCTATAATTATGAGGTGAAAAATTATCTGCGCACGGGTGTGAATGTCATTACAATAGAGATTTTGTCACCGATTAATTATATTGAAAATTATAAAACCGGTCTTGGCAAAAACATCACTTATATCCCTCAGGGAGGGATGAAGGGCAACCAGTTTATCAGAAAAGCACATTGTATGTTTGGCTGGGATTGGGGTGCACAGGTTCCCGACTGCGGTATTTGGAGAAGCATTGACTTGATCGGTTACAGCTTGATCAGACTGGATGATGTTGAAATTATCCAGCGTCATGAAAAGAAAAAGGTCACCTTGGAAATTCATGTTTCGGCTGAAATTATCAGAAAGAGCACTTATATTATTCAGGCGGAGCTTGTGACACCTGACGGACGTGTCAGTGCAATCACGGAGACGATGGAGGGCGGCAATGCCGTTCTCACAATGGAAATTGAAAATCCGAAAATTTGGTGGCCGAACGGCTTCGGTGATCAGCCGCTTTATACGGTAAGCGTGTTTGCTCTGGATATGAACGGAAATCAGTGGGATTCCAAGAGCTATCGGGTTGGCCTTCGGACGCTGACGGTGAGTCAGGAAAAGGATGATTTCGGAAATGAATTCTGTTTCGTGGTAAATGGTGTCAAGATCTTTTCGATGGGAGCCAACTATATCCCGGAAGATACGATTTATTCATTTGTTACGAAGGAAAAAATTGATTATCTGCTGAAGGCTGCCGTCAAGAGCAATTTTAATACAATTCGTGTGTGGGGCGGCGGCTACTATCCGTCCGATACGTTTTATGATCTGTGCGACGAATACGGGCTGATTGTATGGCAGGATCTGATGTTTGCCTGCAATGTCTATGAGCTCACCGAGGACTTCAGGAAAAATATCGAGGCTGAGGCAGTCGATAATATCACAAGAATCCGTCATCATGCATGCCTCGGTTTGATCTGCGGCAATAATGAGATTGAGTCGGGCTGGGATCACTGGCCGGATATCATGCACCATTCGGAAGCCTTAAAGCGTGATTATGTGCGGATGTTTGAAGAAATTCTTCCGCAGATTGCGTCAAACTGCGCACCCCAGACGTTCTATTGGCATTCCTCCCCTTCTTCGGGCGGGCGGTTCGACAAGCCTGATGATGAGACGAGGGGCGACTGCCATTATTGGGATGTATGGCATGGATTGAAGCCATTTACAGCCTATAAGGATCATTCTATGCGCTTCTGCTCGGAATTTGGTTTTCAGTCCTTCCCGTCGGTCAAGACAGTGAAGACATTTACAAAGGAGGAGGATCGCAATATTTTCTCTGAGGTTATGGAAAGCCACCAGAAAAATGCGGGTGCCAATGGGAAAATTCTCTTTTATTTATCCGAGAACTTTCTGTATCCAAAGGATTTTGAAAGTCTTTTATATATTACGCAGCTGATGCAGGCACTTGCCGTAAAATATGGTGTGGAGCATTGGCGCAGACAGCGCGGGCGCTGCATGGGAACGCTTTATTGGCAGTTAAACGACAGCTGGCCGGTTGCTTCCTGGTCCAGTATTGACTATTTCGGACGATGGAAAGCACTGCAATATATGGCAAAGGATTTTTATGCGCAGATTGCCGGTTCCATCGAAAGAAGCGGAAAGATTGCTTCGGTTTATATTCAGAACGAAACACGGGATTTCGAGAGCAGACGTGTCAAGGTGAGTCTGCAGACGCTCGATTTCAGACTTTTGCATGAGGCGGAGTATGAAGTGGAGATCAAGCCCTTTGAAGCACTGAAGGTATGTGAGATTGATTATGCGCCTTATATCGAAGGCATCGAAAGTCGGGTATTTATGGAGGCAGTATTCCTTGATGAGGATGATACCGTTGTTTCTTCGGAGATAGAAATCTTTGTTCCGTATAAGCGTCTTGCATTGGAAGGCTCCTCTATTTCCTATTCGGTGATCGAGCTTGCCGACGAATATGTAATTCGGATGATGTCGGGGGGATTTGCGGCCTTTGTGGAGCTGGATTTGAGACAGGCTGATGCTATTTTCAGCGAGAACTTCTTCCATTTGACGAGTAAGCGGGAAAAAGCAATTAAACTGAAAAAAACCGATATCCGTTATTTAACCTATGGGGTGCCGGAAATTCAAAATGGGTATGAATTGGAGCAGCAGCTTGTTATTCGGACGCTGCGTGATACCTACTGATAAAGACTTAAAGATAAGGAAGAGGAACACTATGGCAAAAGCAGTGAAATTATCGGACATCGCTGAAAGGGTAGGCGTGAGTACGGTGTCCGTTTCAAAGGCGCTTTCCGGAAAGGGGGGCGTGAGCAGTCAGATACAGGAGCAGATTGAGCGGGTGGCAAAAGAGCTTGGTTATATCTCCAAGGCGGACGCGATGAAAAGAAAAAACGGGAGTACGGGAAATATCGGTGTCCTCCTTCCGCAGCGTTTTGTGGGGCAGAATACATTTTACTGGGGATTGTATCAGGAAATTGTCAATGGACTTGCGGCACGGGGGTATTATGGAATCTTGGAACTGCTGCCGGTGGAAGATGAAAGAACAAATGTCATTCCGAAAATGATTGTCGATAAAAAGGTGGACGGTGTCATTGTTCTTGGACAGGCACGCGCAGAATTTACGAAATTTCTTTATGAGATCCAGCTTGTGCCGGTCATTTTTTTGGATTATTATGTCGGGAAGGGTGAGTATGATACGGTTATCTCCGATGGTTTTCACGGGATGTACCGTCTGACGAATTATTTAATCGAAATGGGACATAAGGAAATTGGATTTGTCGGCACAACGCTTGCGACAAGCAGCATTACGGATCGGTATCTGGGCTATGTCAAGGCGCTCATGGAAGCGGGCATTGAGCCGAAGAAGGAATGGCTCATTCCGGACAGGGAGCTTGGCACGGATGCATTTATTGAGTTTGTGCTTCCGGAAGAGATGCCGACGGCGTTTGCATGCAACTGTGATGTCGTTGCATATCGCCTGATCAGAAAGCTGAAGGAACAGGGTCTTCGTGTTCCGGAGGATATTTCGATCGTCGGCTATGATAATTATGCTTATGAGGATGATTCCCAGGATCCGGTCACAACCTATGATGTCGGCATGCACAGAATGGCCGAAACATGTGTGAAGACACTTGTGAACAAAATTTACGGTGACCGGTATTATAAGGGCGTTCAGATCGTGACGGGGCATATTATCTATAAAAAAAGTGTCAGGGATATCGGCCGGGAAGGCAGGGAGTATGATTGAAATACCGAAGGACCCTGTCATCCTGTTGAGCTTTGTCAATATGAAGCTGCGGGATTTTTATAATAGTCCCGGCGAGCTGTGTACGGATTTGGGGATTGATCAGCAGGAGCTTAACAAAAAGCTGGAGGCCATCGGTTACCTTTATGACGAAACAGGCAACCAGTTTCGATAGTGACACTCTGCAGGGGAGGTGTTCCCGAGTAGAGATAAGTGGACAGAAACGCGCATATTCTATAGCAAGAACAAAAGCAAGGATAGATTAACAGATGCTGGATACAATGAAGCGCGTTTGCTTTTTTCTGTTTTTAATCGATTTTGTGATTATTGCCTGCATGATCAAGCAGAATCGGGAATACGAACGGATGCAGCAGGTACTTGAAACTGTTCAGAAAGCCGGACAAAAGCCTAAGATAGCCATTACCTTTGATGACGGACCAAGTGCTGAGTATACGGAGCCGGTTTTGGATGTCCTGGAGGAAAAAGGGGTCAAGGCTACTTTTTTTATTATGGGAAAATGCATTGAAGGCAACGAAGATATCTTAAGGCGTATGAGTGCGGAAGGGCATCTGATCGGCAATCATACATTTCATCATGTCAACCTGACAGAGTTAAGCGAGAAGGAAGCGTGCGAGGAGCTTACGACGACAGCCTCGCTGATCAAGGAACTGACGGGGCAGAGCGTGGAATTCGTGAGACCTCCATTTGGCGCGTGGAGTGATAAGGCCGAATGCGTGACAGACATGATTCCCGTGCTTTGGACGATCGACACGCTGGACTGGTGCTATCAAAGCGCACCGAAGAGCCTTGCGAAGGTAGTGGGTAAGGTAAAGGAAAATGACATCATTCTGATGCACGATCAATACCCGGAAACCGTTGAGGCACTTGCGATGATCATTGATTATCTGCAGTCGGAGGGTTACGAGCTCGTTACGGTGGATGAGATTCTGCTGGATTGATCCGGAAAAAGGAGTTTGATTTACATGGATTTGTTTACTTATATGCGGGAAAGCAATATGAAAAAGGATTCGCCGCTTGCGGCCAGACTAAGACCGACGACACTTGAGGAAGTAGTCGGACAGCGGCATATCATCGGAAAGGATAAGCTGCTTTACCGTGCAATTAAAGCGGACAAGCTGAGCTCGATCATATTTTACGGGCCGCCGGGAACCGGCAAGACGACGCTTGCCAAAGTCATTGCACATACGACAAGCGCGGAATTTACCCAGCTCAATGCGACGGTCTCCGGTAAAAAGGATATGGAGGAGGTGACTGCCAAGGCGAAGGATGTGCTTGGCATGTACGGGAAAAAGACAATCCTGTTTATCGATGAGATTCACCGTTTCAATAAGGGGCAGCAGGATTACCTGCTTCCGTTCGTTGAGGACGGGACGCTCATTTTGATCGGTGCCACTACGGAAAATCCGTATTTTGAAGTGAATGGGGCTTTACTTTCCAGATCTATCATTTTTGAACTGAAGCCGCTCGAAAAAGAGGATATCGGGACTTTGCTGAAGCGGGCGGTATATGATAAGGAAAAGGGGATGGGCGCTTATGACGCTGTGATTGACGCAGAGGCGCTTGAATTTCTCTCCGACATTTCCAATGGGGATGCGAGAGCCGCGCTGAATGCGGTAGAGCTAGGTATCATGACGACGGATCGCGCCGCAGACGGGAAGATCCATCTCACGATCGATGTCGCTTCCGAATGTATTCAAAAGCGTGTAATCCGCTACGATAAGAACGGTGATAACCATTATGATACGATTTCAGCCTTTATCAAGAGCATGAGGGGATCGGATCCGGACGCCGCGGTGCTGTATCTTGCAAAGATGCTGTATGCGGGGGAAAGTGTAACGTTTATTGCGCGCAGGATCATGATCTGTGCTGCGGAGGATGTCGGCAATGCGGATCCGACGGCATTGACCGTGGCGGTCGCGGCAGCGCAGGCGGTAGAGAGGATCGGCATGCCGGAGTCACAGATTATTCTTTCGCAGGCAGTCCTTTATGTGGCATCGGCACCCAAGAGCAATGCGGCGGTGGAGGCGATCGGACAGGCTATGGAAGCGGTTTCTTCGACGAAGAACCTAACGATACCGGTGCATTTGCAGGATGCTCATTACAAGGGAGCGGCCAAGCTCGGACATGGAGAGGGCTACAAATATGCGCATAATTATCCAAACCATTATGTAAAGCAGCAGTATCTTCCCTACGAATTAAGCGGCAGGGAATTTTATCATCCTTCGGGGAACGGCTATGAGAAGAAAATAAAGGAACATATGAAGTGGTTGAAGGAGCAGTAAAGAAAGGTTCATATGATGTAGTACAGATTGAGTACTGAAAATGGGATGCGGCCTGCGTTTTGTGGGGACATATTCCTGCAGCAGAGTATAGGAAAGTAATTGTAGGACTAATATTTCACGCTATATCTCTAATGCCTTTGAAATGAGATATGAGAAGTTAGTTGCTGATGGGGATGGATTCGAAGATGATAAGGATGCTTATTCAGCAGAAAATAAGACACTTAAAAATGTATTGCCTAAAAATTATGCCAGCCCAGACTGGTATTGGGTGACGTAGTTGACTTATTTACCAATATGAATATGACTGAGACAGGAGAGAATAAAGGTATATTAGGAAAAACATATCAATATTGCATTCAACAATTTGCAGCATAGGAAGGTGATGTTACGGTTTAATCTGTGTTCGGGAAGATGGTATTACAACCACATGTGTTGAGCTTTTGTGGAGGGTCGGATATTTTCTTGGTAAATATAAGAGTGTCAAGAAAGGTCTGTAAATATTTATTTTCTATGATAATTATGGAGTTGATAAGTTATGGATTAGTTACCTATATTTACAAATTTAAAAGCGTTACAAAAGACTTGACTATAATACATCGAATATTACTTGATTTTTTTATCTATATATTATTGTTTAAATATAGTTTATTATTTTGATTTAGGAAATGGAAGAAATCATGAAAAATGAAAATGCTAAAACAACAAAGAAAATGATTTTATTGCTAGGTATCATTTCGATAGCTTTTTTTGTGTATGCGGTTTTGTTCTGTAATATTAGATCCTTGTGGATGGATGACCTTGCACAGATGAAAATAGCCTTACAGAGTAATCTTTCAGGTATGATAGCAGAGAATATAAAGTTGGACAATAATCCTCCATTATCCCATTTATTCTCTTATTTTTGGATTAGAATGGTTCCCTATGGAACCGGCTGGCTCAAGTTAATGAATATCATGTATGTTAGCATTGGTGTATTTTTTTGCGGATTGTCAGCTTACAGATTTTATGGAGAGATAGCTGGAACTGCCTGCATGTTTCTTTGCATGATTAATAAGGGAATTGTTTATCTTGCGGCATATACATTTAGACCTTACGGCCTGTTTTTTATGTTGTCCGCGATAGTATTATATGTTTATTTTAGAAGGATAGAAGAAGGTAAAGGAACCGGTATAAAGACTACTACCAATATATTTTTTGCCATATTATTGATATTGTCGGTTTATACACACTATTTTGCCATACTGATTTGCATTGGGCTTTTTATATGCGATGCCGGGTATGTTTTTCGTAGAAGATTGAAAGTTCTGGATTTATTACCATATCCAGTAACTGCGGTATGTTTTTTGCCCTGGTTGATAGTAATACTGTCTAATTCATTGAGACGTTTAAAGAACTTTTGGCCGAAAAAGCCCACATTAATAGAGCTTTATAAAGCAATTGACGAACTAATGGGAAATGATAAATTAATGTGGATTTTTCTTGCTGTTTTGCTGCTGATTTTGATTTATCAATTTTATTCGAAAGATTATCAGAAGTTTAAGAAAAGTGTTTTCCTGCTGTTTATTCCTGCCTTTTCCATAGCACCTGTTTATTT
The DNA here is from genome assembly GCA_023402845.1 of Bacillota bacterium. Lineage (GTDB taxonomy): Bacteria > Bacillota > Clostridia > Lachnospirales > Lachnospiraceae > JAEYFP01. The sequence goes on along the minus strand of JAEYFP010000011.1, from coordinate 52,009 downwards.
ACTATCCAGATATTCATCCTCGTTTACTTCATTATTTGTTTCCAGATATTTTATAGGGGTAATGCCTTATATGATTATATTGGGCGCCATTAATATAGCCTATGTGATTGCAAGAGTGAAACAGATTATTACCGGAAAAAATTTCTTTAGATTATTAGTGGTTTTATTAGCAGGCTCATTTGTGATTGTTTTTGCCAGATCGGTAAAAAAGACGTATGAAATGCAGTCAATGGGAAATGAGCCTTTTTATGAGGTGGCTGAGTATCTGAAGAGTCAGGAGGATTATTATAGTAATGATGTCCTGATTTATAATACCTGTGATGATATGGATCTTGGATGGGATTATTACTTAACAGATAATGGGAAAAAAGAGATCCGTGATGTTAGCTGGTTTAATCTGAAAAAGGAAGAACTTTCAGGAATTAATAAAGTCTATGTGGCAGAACTTCACGTGAAGCTATCGGATGAAGACAAAAGGACATTAACCAATAATGGATTTATTCTTATGAAGCAAGAAGAAAGTGTTCCGGTATATATTTATAAATTAAAATAGGAGAGGACCTAAACGCTTATGGAGTACTGCAAGAAATATCTGACTTCACACATGGAAGCCCTTTATACGAAAAGAGAAAAGAGAAGTCTTTTAGTAAACGACTCTCTACAGATTAGAGAATATCATGATGTATTGATTGTGCCCGGCAAGGGCATATTTGACAATAACCGGAAATTTATTGATGGCACTGATCTGCATGAATTCAAATTACATCAGTATTCGGAAGATTATATACCGGCTGTAGAACTGGACGAGGCGGTATTTCTTGGTACTTTTTTTTATTGCTGGGGACATTGCCTTACAGATAATATAAAGAGAATGTGGATATTTTTGAGTGAAAATTATCCACGGATGAGTTATTTATATAATGAATGGGATGATTATAAAAAACCGAGAAGTTTTGAATCTTTGCTTGAATATATAGTTCCGACAGACATAGAACTGAAATTAGCAGATAAAGTTGTCCGTGTAAAGAGATGTTTATTACCTGATACAAGCCTGGTTCGTAATAAGGGAGGGTTATATTATACTATTGCATATGAACAAATAATAACGAGAATAAGAGATTGTGTAGTGTTACAAAATACTGATTTGTATCGTAAAATGAAAAGTTCCGGACTGATTGCCGATAGAATATATCTTTCTCGAAGCAATGCCAACAGCAGGATTGAGATTGGGAATCAGGAGTTTGACGATTTATTTAAAAAGATGAATTACTCAATCGTATGTCCGGAACAGATTTCTTTTGAAGAACAAGTGATGATTCTGATGAATTGCAAGAAATTGATCGCCAGTGAGGGTTCTGTTTCCCATAATATAGTTTTTTGCAATCCTAAAGCAGAGATTACGATATTGAAAAAGGCAAAGTATGTAAATGAATATCAGTTGATAATTGACTCGTTACTTCAAAAATTACCTGTTTATGTCGATGCAAATCTTTCCTTACTAACCTCACCGAAAGAATATTATATGGGTCCGTTTATGCTCTATAAGAGTCGTGAATTATGTAACTGGATTGAAGAAATAGAGGGAACCGGCTATTCTAATTATCTGAGGGCGCCCAGCTTAACAAGATATCTTTGGAGATCTGCCAATGATAGTAAAAAACTGTATCACTATAATGAGGAATATAATGATGATCTGCGAGCAAAGTACGGTATCGTATCTGAAATGGTTAAAATTTACATTAGAATCATTGTGGGATTGGCTTATTTTTTCAGAAAAACAAAGGATTATATCCTTTGGCATTTAAAAATAAAACGTAAGACTAACTATTAAAAGTCAAGTTTCTGTATATGATGATAGAGTTGAGGTGTCATCGCCGGGAATGCTTTATGGAGGAATGGATATTGAAACAGCCAAACTGGGAAAATCAAGGTGCAGAAATGCTGCAATTGCGGAAGCGTTTCATTATATGCACATTGTGGAAACGTGGGGGACGGGAATTCCAAGAATTATTAATCAATGTAAAGAATATGGCTTACCAGATCCGTCATTTGAAGAATTTGGAGATGGATTTAAAGTTACTTTGTTCAGGAAAGTGGGCAATGATGACCAGAAAGTGAACAATGAAAATAAAAAAGTGTCTGACCCAGACCAAAAAGTGTTCAATGCATTTGATACTTATGAATGTGTGTTAAAAGAAACAGGCACAACGAAGATATTTATTGAAAATATTAGAGATGTATATGAGCATAGCATTGAGAAGAAGGTATTTGGCCAGTCAGATGTCATGGCCCGGTAAGCATTTGAAGGCGCTTGTCAAACCGTTTCATTTATAGTATGATAGTCCGGTAACAAACTGAATCCGAGTAAGGTGTCAGAAGGGCAAAGGCCCGGTTCTGATGAAAAGGGAAACAGGTGCAAATCCTGTACGAACTCGTCACTGTGATAAGGGAGTTGCGGCAAACAGCCACTGAGAAATTGGGAAGGCAGCCGTTAATGATGATCTTTCAGCCAGGAGACCTGCCTTATTTGAAAGAAATTGCCGCCACGAGTAATTGGTCCGGAAGAGCTGAGGAATAGGGATTATAATGCCTGTTGAACTTTCGCGTCCATTTTTGTGGTGCGGAGGTTTTTTTATGTCCAAATCAATCATGATACAGGGGACGATGTCGAGTGCGGGAAAAAGTCTGATTGCGGCAGGTCTTTGCAGAATTTTTAAACAGGACGGATTGCGGGTGGCCCCTTTTAAATCCCAGAATATGGCGTTGAATTCGTATATTACGCGGGAAGGGCTGGAAATGGGCCGCGCTCAGGTGATGCAGGCTGAGGCGGCGGGAATCGAACCGTCAGTCCGGATGAATCCGATCCTGTTAAAGCCTACGAATGATTCCGCCTCCCAGGTCATTGTCTGTGGAGAGGTATTTGCCAATATGGGCGCAAAGGAATACTTCGCCTATAAAAAGAACCTGATTCCGACTGTGAGGGATGCCTACGAAAAGCTGGCCGGGGAATATGACGTTCTCGTCATTGAGGGTGCGGGAAGTCCGGCTGAGATTAATTTAAAGGAAAACGATATTGTTAATATGGGCATGGCCGAAATTGCGGACGCTCCGGTTCTGCTTGTGGGAGACATTGATCGGGGCGGCGTATTTGCACAGCTTCTCGGGACAATGCTGCTGCTTGAAAAGCAGGAACAGGAGCGGGTAAAGGGCTTTCTGATCAATAAATTCCGGGGTGATAAATCCATCCTGATGCCGGGTGTTCGGATGCTGGAGGAAAAGAGCGGAAAGCGTGTAACGGGTATTGTCCCCTATATGAAGCTTTTACTGGAGGATGAGGACAGTCTGACCGGGCGTTTTGAAAAAAGAAAGGCCGCACTGATCGATATTGTCGTCATTCGTTTTCCTCATATTTCGAATTTCTCTGATTTCACAGTATTTGAACAGTTTGACGAGGTATCGCTCCGCTATGTGACAAATGAAAAGGAATTGGGAAATCCGGATCTGATTCTGCTTCCGGGCAGCAAAAATACGATGCGGGATTTAGCATGGATGCGCGAAAACGGCTTGGAGGCATCCGTCAAAAAACATGCTTCAGATACGGTGCTGTTCGGCATTTGCGGCGGCTATCAGATGCTTGGCATGCACATTGCGGATCCGATGGCGGTGGAAGAGGGGGGAAGCATGAGAGGGATGGAACTGCTTCCCATCGAAACGAAGCTGCTTACCCGCAAAACAAGGACAAGGGTAACCGGCAGACTTGCGGCTCTTACAGGGAGCCTTAAACCGCTTTCCGGCATGGAAGTGGAAGGCTATGAAATCCATATGGGAGAGAGCAAGCCAATCAAGCCGGTTCCTGAGCTTGGCCGGATTACGGAGGAGGGGAGCGGCATACGCAAGCCGGACGGCTGCTTTGCGGAGGATATTTACGGAACGTATGTGCATGGGATATTTGACAGGGGATCTGCTGCGACAGTGTTGATCGGCTTGCTTGCGGAAAAAAAAGGGATCTGCTTCACCTGTGATAAAAAAGCAGATTACCGGACATTTAAGGAAAGCCAGTACGACAAGCTCGCAGACACTCTGCGGGAGAGCCTGGATATGGATGCCATTTATCAATTGATAGAATAAGAGGGCATGGAAATGACAAAGGAAGAATTATACGGGTTCCGGTTCCGTGAGCCGGACCCCATAACAGAACAGATCATCAAGGACCGGTGGGATAATCTTGCAAAGCCGCTGGACGGGCTCGGACAGTTTGAATCGATAATAGGGAGACTCGGAGCAATTACGGGGATGCAGGAGGTGGATCTTACCAAAAAGCTTGTACTCATTTTCTGTGCGGATAACGGTATCGTGGAGGAAGGAGTCAGCCAGACCGGGCAGGAAGTAACAGCTATCGTAGCGGAAAATATGGCGAAGGGGCAAAGCTCAGTCTGCAAAATGGCCGCCTGTATTGGTGCAGATACGGCAGTGATTGATATCGGCGTCAGCCGGGAGCTGACAAGCGATGGGATTGTGCATAAAAAAATTGCATATGGCACAAATAATTTTTCAAAGGAGCCGGCGATGTCTGAGGCGCAGGCGCTTCAGGCGATTGAAATCGGCATCGGGCTTGTGAAAGAATATAAAGAAGCCGGATACGCTATTTTAGCATTGGGTGAGATGGGGATCGGAAATACAACAACAGGAAGCGCTGTGGCCGCGGCTTTGCTCGGCTGCCCGGCCGATATTGCCGTCGGAAAGGGAGCAGGTCTTTCCGAGGCAGGACTGCTGAAAAAAAGAAAAGTGGTCGAGGCTGCACTGCAAAAATACCGGCTGTCAAACGCCGATGCACTGACAGTTCTTACACATGTCGGCGGTCTGGATATCGCCGCGTTGGCTGGCGTTTGTATCGGCGGTGCGCTTTATCGGATTCCTGTTGTTCTGGACGGTGCGATCAGCGCCTCTGCCGCGCTTTTAGCGGAACGGCTGCTGCCGGGTGTGAAGGAGTTTTTGATTCCGTCCCATATGAGCAGAGAACCTGTTGCGAAGCTTCTGCTGCAGGAGTTAAAGCTGCATCCGGTTATCGATGCGGACATGGCGCTCGGAGAGGGTACCGGAGCAGTTCTGCTGTTGTCCCTGCTTGAAACGGTTCTTTCCGTATACCGGCGGCAGGCGAGCTTTCAGGATGCGGCGATCGAGAAGTACCGGAGAGATCTGTGAAGGAGGGGAAGCGGATGATGACGCTCATGATAGGCGGGAGCGGCAGCGGAAAATCAGCTTATGCCGAGAAACGTGCATGTGAAGCAGGCGCACCCCTTTATTATCTGGCGACAATGCGGATTATGGATGAGGAGGGGAAACAGAAGGTCAGGCGCCACCAGGTGCAGCGGGAAAGAAAAGGCTTTCTGACGGTGGAAAAGCCTGTAAATATCGGGGAAGCAAACGCGCAGATTGCCTATGGGGGAACAGTGCTGCTCGAATGCATCTCTAATCTGGCTGCCAATGAAATGTTTTCGGGGCCGTCTAAAAAGGCTGCGGACCGGACCGCTGCCGATGTAATACGCGGCATCCGGCAGCTTTCGGAACAGGCGGGACAGCTGTTTATTGTGACAAACCAGGTGTTTGAAGATGGGATTGTATATCAAGAAGAAACCAAAGACTACATGGACGCGTTAGGAAAGATTAACTGTGATCTGGCGAGGATGGCCGACGAGGTGATTGAGGTTGTCGCGGGAATCCCTGTTGTCATCAAAAAGAGACGGGAGGAATCATGAAACTGGTGATTCGTGTATTAAAATCAATGTGTATTGCGTTTTCTATGTTTTCTGCGCTTCCGGTTTCGCAATTTGAATGGAAAGAGGAGGACATGCACTACATGCTTTTATTTTTTCCGTTTGTAGGGATTGTGATCGGTATAGCCGCCTATGCCTGGCGGCTGGTCTGTGATATTTTTTCGATCGGAACTGTCTGCTTTGCGCTTGTCGGAACGGTGATTCCGCTATTGATTTCGGGCGGAATCCATGCGGACGGCTATATGGACACAATGGATGCGCTGCACTCTTATCAGCCGAAGGAAAAAAAGCTGGAAATTTTCAAGGACCCGCATACCGGCGCATTTTCCGTTATTTGGCTGCTTCTCTATTATCTATTGTATGCGGGTGCTTATTCAGAGCTGAGCGGCACGCGTGCCCTGCTGCTCTTAGGGACAGGCTATTGGCTTTCACGCATTCTTAGCGGGATCGGAAGCATCTGCTTTCCCTGTGCGAAGAAAGACGGATTACTCTTTCTGTTTGCGGGGCAGTCTGACAAAGCGGCAGTAAAAAGTCTTCTTTCGGTACAGCTGGTTTTGTGCGGTGCTGTTCTTTTGTATCTTTCTGCCATCATCGGCGGAGCTGTGCTGCTTATGAGTATCCTTACACTGCTGTTTTACCGGTACCAATGCAAAAAGGAATTCGGCGGAATTACGGGAGATACGGCGGGATATTTTACAATGCTGTGCGAAGAAGTCATTGTGATTGTGACAGCGGCAGGATGTGCCATGGGACTTCTATAAAGCTGAAGCAGGCAGGGAAAGGAAGGATCAAATGGAACTATATCTCGGCGGTTATGCACAGGGAAAGCTTACATATGTTTTGGAGAACAGGGGGAATGCACTCCCTGTTGTGGAGGGGCTTGAGGGACTGGCGGATTATGAGATAGAGGATACCGTAATTTTCCGGGCTTTTCATAAATGGTTTTTTGAAGAACTGAAAAAGGGAAAAAATCCCGAAGAGGAAATGGAAGAGGTTTTGCTTTTGCATAACAGGCTCCTGATCATCTGTGATGAGGTAGGGAACGGGATTGTTCCATGCAGCCCTTTGGAAAGGGAATACCGGGAACGGCTTGGGCGGTATGTATGCCGGCTTGCCGCGGATTCGGAGCGGGTGGAAAGGATTTTATGCGGAATCGGACAACGAATCAAATAGAGCTGATATTGATCAGACATGGGGCGACGGCCTCCAATGAACGCGGCAGCTACCTGGGAAAGACGGAAGAGCCGCTTTCCGAAAACGGGCTCCTAAATCTCATGAAAAAAAAAGAGAACGGAAGCTATCCGCCGGCAGAACTGGTTGCGGCCAGTCCGATGAAACGGTGCGTACAGACAGCGGAGCTGATTTATGGAAGAGTTCCCGCTGTTCTGGTAGAAGAATGGAAGGAAATCGATTTTGGACGCTTCGAGGGCAAAACCTGGCGGGAGCTGGAGGGTGATCCGGATTATCAGAAATGGATCGACAGCGGCGGAACGCTGCCCTTTCCAAACGGAGAGAGCAGGGATGTCTTTATCGAACGGTGTACCGACGGATTTACACATTTTTGCAAAGGACTTTTAGGCAGAAGGCCGCTGCCGGAAGCGGTGGCTCTGATTGTCCACGGAGGAACGATCATGGCGCTTTTAAGCAGCTTTTCTGCGGGGGATTACTATTCTTATCAATGCAAATGCGCAGAGGGCTATCGTTGTGAGTTGGATTTGAAAGATCAAATACGCCTGCGGGGGATCAGAAAGCTGGGGATCTGAACATGCTGCAATATCATAGTGTCGCTTTTTTGATGGGTTTTGTACTGGACTATCTATTTGGAGATCCGCATTGGCTCTTCCATCCGGTACGCCTCATCGGGAAGCTGATTGTAAAAACAGAAAAAAGTCTGTTGAAGGAAAAGAGGAACACCCCGCTTACCGACAGGGAGAAACAAAGGAGAGGCGTTCTGCTCGTATGTGCGGTGCTGGCCGTAACTGTTCTTACGGCGGGGCTGCTGCTGACAGCCGCATACTTGGTGCACCCGATAGCGGGGGTACTGACAGAAAGTGTCATGTCTTATCAGATCCTCGCCATGAAGTGTCTGAAAACGGAAAGCGAGCAGGTATTTACGGAGCTGGTAAAAAACGATCTGACAGGAGCAAGGCAGGCGGTGTCGAGAATCGTCGGAAGGGATACGGCGGCGCTGGATGAAGCGGGTATTATCAGGGCGGCAGTCGAAACGGTAGCCGAAAACTGTTCTGACGGTGTGATTGCTCCGATGCTGTATTTGGCGGTCGGGGGTCCGGTGCTCGGATTTTTATATAAGGCAATCAATACGATGGATTCCATGCTCGGCTATAAAAATGAAAAATACCTGTATTTCGGGCGTGCGGCGGCAAAGCTGGACGATGCGGTCAATTATATTCCGTCCAGAATCAGTGCGGGTCTCATGATCATCGCCGCTTTTTTGCCCGGTTCAGACTTTGACGGGAAAAATGCCCTATTTATTTTTAAAAGAGACCGTTTTCAGCACACCAGCCCTAATTCGGCACAGACAGAATCGGTATGCGCCGGGGCACTGGGAATCCGGTTGGGAGGTGACTCCGATTATTTTGGAAAAACGGTGAGAAAGCCATACATCGGCGATGCACGAAGGAAAGCGGAGAAAATGGATATTGTACAGGCGAACAGACTGCTTTACCGGACGGCGTTTTTGTGTGAGGGAATCTGTCTGCTTTTCTTGAGCCTGATATTACTGTGAAGAGACCGTACAGCTGCAAGCCGGTTTGGAGAGGATAGAAAACATGATTCATGGCGGGGATATTTATCAAAACAAGGTGCGGATGGATTTTTCGGTGAACAGTAATCCGCTCGGCATGCCGGTGGCGGTGAAACGAGCATTGAAGAGAGCCGTCAGGCATTGCGGCGAATATCCGGATCTGCGCGCGGGGGAACTGAAGGAAAAGCTGGAAGCACTGACGGGCATTTGCCGGGAGTATATTCTGTGCGGAAACGGTGCATCCGAGCTGCTGCTTGCCATCCTGCATGGGATTAGGCCAAGGAAAACGGCGATTCCGGTTCCGTCCTTTTACGGATACGAATATGCGGCGGCTGCCGTTAAGAGTTCTATGCTTCCGATCTTACTGCGGGAAGAGGAGAGATTTTGCTTGACCTCCAGTGTTCTGCAAAGACTTGATGACGAAGTCGATCTGCTGCTGCTGGCTAATCCGAATAATCCCACGGGAGCAATGATAGAAGCGGATCTGCTTAATAAGATTCTGGAAGAGTGTCTTAAAAGAAGCATCATTGTCGTGCTGGATGAATGCTTTCTGGAATTCACAGGAAAAGAAGAGATGCATTCCATGAGGAAGAAACTTTCCGATTATCCGAATTTGATTATTCTGCGGGCATTTACAAAAATTTTTGCAATTCCGGGCGTTCGGCTGGGATATCTGCTTTGCTCAAATGAGGAGCTGCTTCAAAAAATACAGCCGCAGCTTCCCGAATGGAATCTGTCCGTGTTTGCTCAGGCAGCCGGCGCAGCGGCCTGCGGGGAAACTGCATACATAGAAAGAACGGTGCGGCTTGTAAAAAAGGAACGGGAATATCTTGAGGATCATCTGAGGCGCCTTAGAATCGATGTTTTTTCATCCGAAGCGAATTTTTTGTTTCTGCACACAAAGCTGCCGCTCTATGAAGAATTGCTGAAGAGAGAAATACTGATCAGGGACTGCGGTAATTTCAGGGGGCTTACAAATAATTATTACCGGATTGCAGTTAAAAACCGCAGCGAAAATACCCGTCTGATCCGGTCCGTCGAAGAAATCGTGCGGGAGTAGGAGGAAGCAGGCAAGTGTTGTGAGTGCAGGGAAAGTGATCATAAATTTGGAAGGTGAGAAGAATGGAAGGAATGGAATATGTGCTGCCGGGCGAAATTGAAAAAAGAAGCTTTGCGATCATTGAAGAGGAGCTGAAGGAAAAAGGGATCGTTCTTTTGAACGATCAGGCACCTGTCATCAAACGTGTGATTCATACAAGCGCTGATTTTGATTATGCTCACACACTCACGTTTTCACCCGGTGCGATAGAACGGGCAAAGACGCTGATTTCGGGAGGGGCGGACATCGTGACCGATACGAATATGGCGCTTTCCGGTATTAATAAAAAGAAGCTGGCGCAGTTTGGGGGAGAGGCACATTGCTTCATGGCAGAAGAAAAAATAGCGCTGGAAGCACAGGAGAGACAGATGACGCGTGCGGCGGTGAGTATGGAAGCGGCTGCCGGAATAAAGAAACCGCTCATTTTTGCGATCGGCAATGCGCCGACGGCACTTGTGCGGTTATATGAGATGATCGAATCGGGAGTGTACAGGCCGGATTTTATTATTGGGGTCCCGGTCGGGTTTGTGAATGTTGTGGCGGCTAAGGAACTGATTTTAAAGACTGATATTCCCTATATTGTCAGTCGGGGCAGAAAGGGCGGAAGCGGCATCGCCGCTGCAATCTGCAATGCAATCCTTTATGAGCTTAAGTGAAAAGAGGTACTGATCTTATGCGGTACGGATTTACGACCGGAAGCTGTGCGGCGGCTGCGGCAAAGGCTGCTGCCTACATGCTGCTGACCGGAAAAGAAAAGAAAGAAATAACGATTACGACCCCAAAGGGTATTTTGTATCACGCGAGGCTGGAGGAAATCCAAAGATCGGAAAAATACGTTTCCTGTGCAATTCGAAAGGATGGTGGAGATGATCCCGATATTACGACGGGCGCGCTTGTCTTTGCCAGTGTATCCGTACAATCAAAACACAGGGAAGAGCCGGCGCCCGCCGTACAAATTGAAGGGGGAGCGGGTGTCGGACGGGTGACAAAGCCCGGTCTGGACCAGCCGGTCGGGAATGCGGCAATCAACCGTGTACCGCGGGAAATGATTGAGAAAGAAGTGACAGAAGTCTGTACTCTGACGGATTTTAAAGGAAGTCTTCTGGTCACGGTATTCGTGCCGGAGGGAGAAGTACTGGCAAAGAAAACGTTCAATCCAAGGCTTGGGATTGCGGGAGGCATTTCGATTCTGGGAACGACGGGGATCGTGGAGCCGATGAGCACACAGGCACTTTTGGATACGATTAAAATAGAGCTGAATGTCGTCAGGGCATCGGGGATGACAGTCACAGCGGTGACACCCGGCAACTACGGTCTGGACTTTATGAAACGCGCCTATGGTTATGACTTGGATAAGAGTGTGAAATGCAGCAATTATATCGGCGACACGATTACGATGGCTGCCGAAATGGGATTTCGCGAACTGCTGCTGACAGGGCATATCGGAAAGCTCATCAAGCTTTCGGGAGGTATCATGAACACACACTCTAAAGAAGGCGACTGCCGGATGGAGCTGCTTGCCGCCGCAGGAATCAGGGCGGGGATCACAGCATCCGACGCAAGAGAAATTCTTGACTGCGTCACGACAGAGGAAGCGGCGCGCCTCCTTGTTGCGGCAGGAAAATTAGAGGAAACGATGCGGGAGGTTATGGAAAAGACCTGTTTTTATCTGAACAAACAGGCTGCCGGACGCATCAGAATCGAATGCATTATGTATGCGAATGAGCTCGGAGAGCTTGCGGGGAGTGCGGGTGCAAAGGCGCTTTTAAAGGAAATTAAAAAAGCGCAGAAATGAGGAAACGATGGTTTATTTTGTAGGAGCGGGCACCGGGGCGGTGGATCTGATTACGGTGAGGGGGATGCGGCTGCTTGAAAAAGCAGATGTGGTAATTTATGCCGGATCGCTTGTCAATCCCGCGCTTTTGGACTATGCAAGGGGAACGGTACAGACGTACAACAGCGCCCTGATGACGCTGGACGAGGTGATTAAGGTTATGGAACAGGCGCAAACCGAAGGAAAGACGACGGTCAGGCTCCATACGGGAGATCCGAGCATTTACGGAGCGGTGCGTGAACAAATGGACCGTCTGGATCTGCTTGGAATTGCGTACGAAAGCTGTCCCGGCGTCAGCGCGTGCTTCGGCGCGGCGGCCTCCCTGAACCTGGAATATACGCTGCCGGAGGTTTCTCAAAGTCTGATCATCACGCGGATGGAAGGAAGAACCTCCGTTCCCGAACGGGAAAGTATCGAAGGCTTTGCCGCACACGGAGCTTCAATGGCTATTTATTTAAGTGCAGGCATGCTTGAGGAGCTTAGCGCTAGGCTGATCAAAGGCGGCTATCCGAAGGACACCCCCGCTGCGATCGTCTATAAGGCGACATGGCCGGATGAAAAAAAATATCTTTGCACCGTGGATACACTGAATGAGACAGCGCTGCAAAACGGGATTCAAAAGACGGCCCTTGTCATTGTGGGCGATGCACTTTCTCCTCAGCATTACCGGGAGTCCAGGCTGTATGCGCCCGAGTTTGAAACGGAGTACAGGAAACCGCTGTAAACAAGGAGAATCATATGGAACTGAGTATCATCTGCTTTACAGGCGGCGGCAGAGAGCTGGCAAAAGAAATCCGAAGCTTAACGGTGTCTGAGCTGACCGTCAGGCTTTATTGTAAATCCGCGGACTGGAGGGAGCCGGAAGAAGGAATCGGAGTTTTGAATGAAAGTATTTCCGGCTGGACAGGAAAACAGTTTGAACAAGGCAGGGCGATGCTGTTTATCGGCGCTCTTGGGATTGCCGTGCGTGCGATTGCCCCGCATTTGAAAGATAAGCTGACCGACGTTCCCGTGCTTGTTATGGATGAGAAGGGAAAGTTTGTCATTCCTGTGCTTTCGGGGCATTTCGGAGGCGCGAATGAACTTGCCGCGCTGCTTGCGGACAGGAAAGGTGCGGTATGTGTCACGACGACCGCAACGGATATAAACGGCCTGTTTTCTGTAGATGTCTTCGCAAGGAAAAATAACCTTGCCGTTTACCCAAAAGAAGGAATCAAACAGGTGTCTTCCGCTCTGCTCGGCGGTAAACAGGTAACGATTTGGATTGACGGGGAATATGAAGGAAGCCTTCCCGATGAGCTGACGTATTTGAATCGGGACGGTGCAAACGAAGCTGATGTGGTTTCTATTCTGGTTTCGCCTCATCGGAACAGGAAAATAAAAGCACTGCTGCGGCTTTATCCAAGAGCACTGCTGCTGGGGATCGGATGCAAAAAAGGAAAAAGTGCAAAGGAGCTTGAGCAGGCCGTAAAAGCGCAATTGGAGGAACACGGCCTCCCGCTTGAGGCGGTAGCGGGCATTGCATCGATTTCTATCAAAAAGGAAGAACCGGGGTTGATTGAGTTAGCTGAAACGCTCGGCCTTCCGTTTTATACTTTTTCAGGAGAGGAACTGTGCCGGTTGGAGGGCGATTACTCTGTTTCCGAGTTTGTGCGGGAACAGACCGGAGTCGGGAATGTTTGCGAGCGGGCGGCGATGGCGGCCTGCGGGCCGGGCGGCAGAATTATTTTAAAAAAGCAGGCGGGAAACGGAATCACGATTGCAGCCGCAGAAAAAAAATGGAGCGTGTTTTTTGATGAAACAGAAAATAACTGTAATAGGAATCGGGCCGGGAATGGAAGAAATGATGAGTGTGCAGGCTCTGGAGGCTTTGGAGGAATGTGACGTAATCGTCGGTTATCCGGTTTATATTGCGCTTTTGCCGGAACGTTTTAAAAAAAAGGAACTCATTACGACACCGATGCGCAAGGAAGCAGAGCGGTGCCGGTTATGTTTTGAGGAAGCAGGCAAGGGAAAACGAACAGCCTTAGTCTGCAGCGGGGACGCAGGTGTTTACGGGCTTGCCTCGCTGATGTATGAAATCGGAGAACATCACCCGGACTGTGAGGTGACGGTCATTGCCGGCATCACGGCGGCAAACAGCGGTGCCGCGGTTTTGGGTGCGCCTCTGAACCATGATTATTGTGTAATCAGTCTAAGCGATCTGCTGACGCCTTGGGAACTGATAGAAAAAAGACTGCGCGCCGCAATAGAAGGAGATTTCTGTATTGCGCTGTATAATCCGTCAAGCAGAAAACGTGCGGATTATTTGAAACGTGCCTGCACGATTCTTCTGGAGGGTGCGGGCAGGGACAGGGCCTGCGGGTATGTAGAAAATATCGGACGTTCCAGTACGAAGGCGGTAACCTGTACGCTCGGTGAGCTGCGGGAAAAGCAGGTGAATATGTTTACGACAGTTTTTGTAGGGAATTCCAAAACTAAGATCATAAACGGAAAGCTGATTACAAGCAGAGGGTATCAAATTGAGCAATGTTAACAGACCGGTTTTAATTTATGGAGGGACGACGGAGGGAAGGCTGCTCGCAGAGCAATTGTGCGATGCCGGTATTTCCTGCACTGTCTGTGTGGCAACGGAATACGGGGAAACGGTGCTGAAAGGAAGAGAGGGACTGCGGCTTCATCCCGGAAGGATGGATGTCGGGCAGATGCGGGCACTTACCGGAACAGAAGACTTCCTTGCCGTCGTGGATGCGACACATCCGTTCGCAGCGGTCGTATCCGAAAATATCAGGGAAAGTATTCAAGAAACCGAAATCCCGTATCTCAGACTGAAACGGGATACGGATTACGATGCCGGAAAGGAAGTAAGGCTTCAGTGGTTTACAGATGCGTCCTCCTGTGCAGCCGGGCTTTCAAAAACAGAGGGAAACATTCTGCTCACAACCGGCAGTAAGGAACTGAACGCTTTTTGTACAAAAGAGTTAACAGACAGGCTGTACGTGCGGGTGCTGCCGAGCAGGGAGAGTCTTGCGCTCTGCGAGAAGCATGGGATTTGCGGAAAGCAGATCATTGCCATGCAGGGTCCGTTTTCCGCACAAATGAACGAAGCACTGTTAGCGCAGTTTCAGATTTCCTGTCTGGTCACGAAGGAAAGCGGTGCGGCGGGCGGTTTTGCCGAAAAAATTGAGGCGGCGTCAAATGTGGGTGCGACAGTATTTGTGATCGGAAATCCGGAAAAAGGAGCAGCCGGGCTGACGCTCAAGGAAACACTGAAACGGGTTTGCGAGCTGGCTGGGATGGAAACCTGGCGGACACCGCAGCCGAAGCTGCATATTTCTCTCATAGGAATGGGGGTGGGACAGGAAAGGCTTTTAACAGGGGAGGCAAAGGAAAGGCTTGAACAGGCCGGGGTGGTTTTTGGAGCAAAACGTCTGCTTGATGGCTTCAAAGGAAAAAAACAATGCGAGCCGTACTATTTACCGGAGGAAATCCTGCCTAAGCTGATGGAACTGTCGGGATCTTTAATAAAGGAGGAGCATGCTGCGGTTCTGTTTTCGGGAGACACGGGATTTTACAGCGGTGCAAAGAAGCTGTATGCGAGGCTGAAGCAGGAAATGGAAACACACCGTCCCAAATGGGAAATCAGTCTGCTGCCGGGCATCTCCTCGATGTCTTATCTGGCAGCAAAGGCAGGAATCGATTATGGTGATGCGGCCGTCGTGAGCCTGCACGGAAGAAAGGCCGACCTGTTAAAGACTGTGCAGAGCAGTCCAAAGACCTTTGTCCTTGTTTCAAATGTTTCAGATCTGAACAGCATCGGTGCATTGCTCTGTGAGCAGGGCCTTATGCAGGCCGGTGTGATCACAGGCTATCAGCTTTCATATCCGGAAGAGGAAATCCGGATGCTGACACCGCAGGAATGCATGGAGTTAAAAAGAGAAGGATTATATTGCTGCTTTATTATGAATGAGAAGGTGCTGCTGCCTAAGCTGCTGACGCACGGGATGCCGGATGGAGCGTTTCTGCGTGCCGCTGTTCCGATGACAAAGGAGGAGGTGCGTGATATTTCCATTTGCAAGCTGAAGCTGACGAGGGAAGCCGTTCTGTATGACATCGGAAGCGGAACAGGCTCTGTCGCCTTGGAGTGCGCGCTTTTGTCCCGAGAGGTTACTGTTTATGCGATTGAAAGAAATCCGGAGGCAGTTGAGCTGATTCAAAATAACCGTGAGAAGCTTCAGGCATGGAATGTTAAAATCGTGAAGGCCGAGGCACCGGAGGGACTGAAAGAGCTCCCCGCACCCTCTCATGTATTTATAGGAGGAAACGGCGGACGAATAAAGGAGATTTTACAGGCACTCTCCCGGGGAACCGGAACCGTGCGGATTGTAATGAATGCGGTAACGCTCGAGACGGTCGGCAGCATGATAAAGCTGCTGAAGGAATTTCCGGCGGAAAAAGAGGAGTTTGTACAGGTACAGTTTGCCCGGTCCAAAAAGGCCGGCGGCTATCATCTGATGCAGGCAGAAAATCCTGTATTTATTTTCTCGTTTGAGTTAAGTAGGCATGAGGAGGAGACAACATGCGTATCCCCAGAATCATGATTGCTGCCCCGGGAAGCGGCAGCGGAAAAACAATGATCACCTGTGCCCTGCTGCAGGCATTTGCCGATGCGGGAGAACAGGCAGTTTCGTTTAAATGCGGTCCGGATTTTATCGACCCGATGTTTCATAAAAGGGTGCTGGGCATTCCGTCAAAAAATCTGGACCCGTTTTTTACCGGCAAGGAACTGACGCGTGCGCTTTTTTCAGAGGATGCAAACGGAAAAGACATCGCGCTCATAGAAGGAGTAATGGGGCTGTTTGACGGGCTTTTAGGAATTCGTGAGGAAGCCTCTTCGTATCATTTGGCGGAAATTTTAGATGCGCCGGTAATTCTTGTTATCAATGCGCGCGGAGCGGGACGCTCGCTGCTGCCGCTTATTTCTGGTTTTTTACAATACGATACGCGGGGGCTGATACAGGGTGTACTCTTAAACCGCATAAGTCAGTCGTTTTATGAGCTGATCAAACCGGAAATAGAAGCGGATCTTCATATCAGAGTGCTTGGCTTTATACCGGAGTTAAAGGAGATCGGTATTGAAAGCAGGCATCTCGGGCTGATGCTTCCGTCAGAAATTACGGATTTACAGAGAAAATTGCAGACACTTGCCCAAACGGTAAAAAATACGGTGGATCTTGAACTGATACTGCGGATTGCAAAGGAAGCGGGGGATTGGGATCTGCCGGATGAATCGGATTCCTTGCTGCTTTTGAATGATGCTCCCGGCAGCAGGGTGCCGATCGGTATTGCTGTTGACGAAGCGTTTTGCTTTTATTATGAAGATAATCTGCGTCTGCTTAAAAGACTGGGCGCTGAGCTAGTTCCGTTTTCTCCGCTTAAGGATCATATGCTTCCCAAGGGACTTTGCGGACTGCTTTTGGGGGGCGGCTATCCTGAATTATATGCGGGGGAATTAAGCGGTAATGTGCTGATGAAGCAAATGATAGCAAAGGCTGTTTCAGAAGAAATGCCTGTGATAGCGGAATGCGGCGGGTTCTTGTATCTGCATAAGGAATTGCAGACGGCCAAGGGAAACACATTTTTGATGGCGGGAGCCGTCAAGGGAAGCTGCCGTTCTCTCGGAAGGCCGGTGCGGTTTGGTTATATGGAGCTTGAAGAGAAAAAAGCTAATTTTTTAGGGCGTGGAGACCGCATCAAGGGGCACGAATTCCATTATTTTGACAGCACCGATAACGGACAGGACTGTATCGCTGTCAAGCCGGTATCCGGGAAGCGCTGGGAATGCGTGCACGAATCGAAAAACTGCTGGCTGGGATTTCCGCACTTGTATTATTATTCAAATCCGGCATATGCACGCTATTTCATGGAAAGGGCCGCAGGCTATGGAAAAACACACACATGTTTCAATTGACTATTATGCCTATGCATCGGGCTTAAAGGAGTGGAATGTAACCTATAAGGTACTGCTTGCGATATCCGCCCTGCTTCTTGTCGTTGCGGCGGATTCCGTTCCGCTTTCTGTGATGACGGCACTGTTTATGGGGGGTGTATCGTGCATTCTTGGCAAAGTGAAAGCAAGGGACTACATCCGGCTTCTGTTTATTCCGGCGGCATTCATTTTAACGGGCGGGCTTGCAATTTTGATCCAATTCGGGACGGGCACGGACAGCATCTTTTCCGTACCGGTATTTTCCTCCAATCTCTATGTGACAAGAGAAAGCTTGTATCGGTCGCTTGGGGTCAGCCTAAAAGCGTTCGGCGCGGTGAGCTGTATGTACCTGCTGACACTTTCGACGCCTATGGGTGAGATCATCGGTGTGTTTCGCAGGCTGCACGTACCCAACCTCGTGCTGGAGCTGATGCATTTTATTTACCGGTATATTTTTGTACTGCTTGATATCAATCATCGGCAGAAGGATGCGGTGCGCTCCAGGCTTGGCTATCAGGACGGCAGGACGGCGATTCGGGTATTTGGAGCCGAAATGGCAAATTTGCTGATCATGTCAATGAGCCGGGCACAGGATTACTATGACGCTTTGGAATCGCGGGGTTATGACGGAAGCTGCCTGTTCTGGGAGGAGCAGAGAAAACTGCCGGCCGGAGCGGTGTTCATCGGGCTTCTCTATGCGGCTTTGAGCGGGTGGATGCTCTTGCTTTGAGTATCAATTTCATAATAGACAGAGGGAGCGATGAAACAATGGAAGATGAATTACTGAGGACCGAGAGCCTGTCCTTTTTCTATGAGGAGGGGGTACCGGCACTGAATCAAATATCGGTAGCCATACATAAACATGAAAAAATTGCGGTACTGGGAGCTAACGGCGCCGGAAAGTCCACCTTTTTTTTGAATTTGAACGGTGTGCGGGAGCCTGCCTCGGGCGCGGTCTATCTGCACGGCGAAAAAATAGAAAAAAAGACGCGGAACAAGTTAAGAAAAAGTGTAGGTATTGTGTTTCAGGATGCCGACAGTCAAATAATTGCCTCTACGGTAAAAGCGGAGATAGCCTTCGGGCCCCTGAATTTAAAGCTTCCGCGGGAGGAAGTGGAAAGCCGGACGGAAAGGGCCATTGAGCGGATGAAGCTGCAGACGATGGCGGGGCGTCCGCCCCATTATTTGAGCGGCGGGGAGAAAAAGAGGGTCACTATTGCGGATATTCTGGCGATGGAATCTGAGATTATTATTTTTGACGAGCCGACCTCCTCCTTAGATCCGGTCCATGCAGAAATGCTGGAAACTATTTTAGGCGAGTTAAAACGGGAGGGGAAGACAATCCTGCTGTCCACACATGATGTGGATTTTGCATACCGGTTTGCGGACCGCATTCTGGTTTTTTGGGAGGGACGGCTGCTTGCGGACGGGAATGCGCCGGAGATTTTTCAGAATTCGGAACTATTGAAAAAGACTAATCTGGTCAAACCCGTCCTTCTGCAGGTGTTTGAAATGATGGAGCGTGAAGGGCTGACCGGTGCTGTGAAGGAATATCCGAGGACACTCATGGATATAGAAAAAATATTAAAGGAGAGAAAAAGATGACAAAGAAGCAAAGAAAAGCAATTGGCGCACTGACGATCGTATGTGTGATGTTGAGCATTACGGTCAATGTGAGTGCAATGCACATTATGGAGGGCTATCTGGCTCCGAAGTATTGTGTGGCATGGGGAGTGCTGTGCATTCCGTTTTTAGTAACCGGATTTTTATCCATTCAAAAAAAGATGAATGAAAACAGGAAGAATATTACGCTGCTTGCGATGGCCGGTGCATTTATATTCGTAATTTCCTCTTTAAAAATCCCTTCTGTAACAGGCAGCTGTTCCCACATGACGGGAACGGGACTCGGAGCGATTTTGTTCGGTCCGTCGGCGGTCAGTATCCTTGGAATTATCGTGCTGCTCTTTCAGGCAATTCTGCTTGCACACGGCGGACTTACGACGATAGGAGCCAATACGTTTTCGATGGCGATCGCAGGTCCGTTTCTGTCATATGGAATCTATCATCTTTGTAAGAAGTTGAAAGTTAACCGTTGGG
Organism: Bacillota bacterium; assembly: GCA_023402845.1. Taxonomy (GTDB): domain Bacteria; phylum Bacillota; class Clostridia; order Lachnospirales; family Lachnospiraceae; genus JAEYFP01. Next base: position 32,452 of record JAEYFP010000011.1, on the reverse strand, counting down.
TATCTGTATTTTTAGCGGCTTTTTTAGGAGACCTGTTCACTTACTGCGTGACGAGCTTCCAGCTTGCGATTGCCTATCCGTCCGCAGAGGGCGGAGTCGCAGCCTCAATACTTAAGTTTTTGGGAGTATTTGCCCCTACCCAGCTTCCGCTCGGCATTTTGGAAGGTATTCTGACAGTTTTGATCATGATCGCACTTGAAACGTATGCGGTACCGGAGTTAAAGTCACTTGGATTCAAAAAGGAGGCAAAGTAAGATGAAAAAGACAAAAACGATAGTAATTGTGTTGATTATTGCGGCGATTTTGATTTCACTGGTTCCGCTGTTTGCATTAAAAGGCGCCGAATTCGGAGGCTCCGATGATGCCGGCAGTGTGATGATCGAAGAAATTACAGGCAGCTACGAGCCGTGGTTTACACCTGTTCTGGAGACGATGATTGAAGGCGAACTTCCGGGAGAGGTTGAAAGTCTCTTCTTCTGTTTACAGACGGGAATCGGCGTGGGAATTATTGCATACTGCATGGGACGTCTTGTGGAACGCAAGAAGTGGTCGGAAAACGGAGAGCGTTCATGAGTAATGGAATTCTGCTTGTGAGCTTTGGGACAACCCATGAGTTTACACGGGAAAAAAATATAGAAGCGATTGCGGCAGCGGTCCGGGAAAATTACCCGGACCGTGAAGTCTGCCAGGCATATTCCAGCGGCCGCGTGAGAGAAATACTGAAGAAGAGAGATCAATTGTCTGTTCCTTCCATTGAAGAAGCAATGATCCGGATGAAGGAGAGCGGTATCCGGCATTTGACAATTCTGCCGACGCATATCATTGACGGTGTGGAAAACAATAAAATGAAGCAAATTGCAGACCGATACCGATCGGATTTTGAAACGCTTTGCATTGCGGGTGCGCTTTTGGAGGAAGAAGCGGACTACGAGACTGTCGCAAAGGTACTATGGGACTCCCTGAAGGAAGCGGCACGTGATAAAGTGGTCATTTTCATGGGGCATGGCTCCCGGCATGAGGCTGATGGAAGCTATGGAAAAATGGAGCGGGCGCTGCGTGCTTATGCAGGAAGAGAAATTTTTATAGCGACAGTTGAGGGAGCGGTGACGATCGAAGAGGTGCTCCGCAGGATGAAACATTCCGGACCGCCGGAAGGGGAATTTGGTCCGGCTGTTCTATTCGTACCGTTTATGCTGGTTGCGGGCGAACATGCCGTAAATGATATGGCAGGAGAACAGGATTCATTTGCGGCAAAGGCGAAAGCGGCCGGAATGAATGTGACATGCCTGCTGAAGGGACTTGGAGAATACGAAGGAATCCGGGAGCTTTATCTGGAGCATTTGAGAAAAGCGGAGGAAGCAAAACAATGAGAAAACAGATAGTATATGCGGTCTGCCTATGTGCGGGAATTGCTCTGCTTTCCGGATGCAAAGGGAACTTGAGCACGACTTTTTCACAGAGTGAAGCTTCTGTTACATTTACGGATGCGCTCGGATCTGAAATCAGCGTAGAAAGTCCTGAAAAGGTGGCTGTACTGTCGGGGAGTCTTGCGGATGCATGGCTGCTGGCGGGCGGAAATCTTGCCGCAGCAACCGAGGATGCAAAGGAGACAATTCAATGGACACAAGAGATAGCGTCCCTTGGGACATTGAAAAGCCCAAGTATCGAGCGGATGGTCGCGGAGGATATTGATCTGGCAATACTTTCCTCAACGATTGCCGAGCATGTGGATATCAGGGAAACACTTGAGCAGACAGGAATCAAGACGGCATATTTTGATGTGGAAACGTTTGATGATTATGCCGCAATGATGGATATTCTGACAGATATCACCGGAAGAAAAGATCTTTATCAGGAACATGTGGAAGCTGTCGGAACGGAAATTGCCGCGCAGCTGAAGCGGGCGGACGGAAGCGAGCCGTCGGTGCTGTTTTTGCGGGCGTATTCAACAGGGGTGCGTGCGAAGGGAAGCGACAGTATGACCGGACAGATGCTAAAGGACTTAGGTTGCGTCAATATTGCCGACAGTGACGGCAGACTGCTGGATGATTTGAGTATGGAGGCGATTATCGAAGCGGATCCCGATTTTGTTTTTTTGACGACAATGGGCGAGTCACAAAAGGACGCACTTCAGATGGCGGAAACACTGCTGTTGTCAAATCCGGCATGGAGTGGGCTTAAGGCGGTGAAGGAAGGGCATTATTTTGTTTTACCAAAGGAGCTGTTCCATAATAAGCCAAATGAACGATGGGGAGAAAGCTATCAGATATTAGCGGACGATTTATATGGAAAAAAATAAAAGGACAAAAAAACTACGGCAAAGAATAATGCTGCTTGGTGCTTTGCTTTTTGTTGTAACCATCATCAGCATTCTGGGAGGAGCAGTGCGTCTGACCTTTTCTGATTTTGCGGAAACCTTTTTAACCGGAGGACTCACAAAGGCAGGAAGGATTTTGCTTTATGTCCGGCTGCCGCGCGTAGCGGGCGGCATCATTGCGGGAATGGCACTGGCTGTTTCGGGGGCGGTGATTCAGACGGTTCTGAACAATCCGCTTGCCGGACCGAATATCATCGGTGTGAATGCCGGTTCGGGTTTTGCTGTCGTCCTTTGCGGGGCCTTGTTTCCGGCCGCCTATGCGGCTCTGCCGCTGGTTGCGTTTGCCGGGGCGTTTGTCACGGTATTGTTTGTCTATTATCTCGGAAAAAAGACCGGCTCCTCGAAAATTACACTGGTTCTTGCCGGAGTTGCGATCAACAGCCTGCTGAACGGCGCCTCCGATGTAGTTTATACGGTAAGCGAGTCCTCTCTTGCGGCAAGCAGTGCGTTTAAAATCGGCGGGTTGCAAGGGGTGACACCGCAGGTATTGAACTATGCCGGAGTCGTAGTGGCTTTTTCATTTTTACTAGTGATGCTGCTTAACAACGAGCTGGAAGTTCTTTCTCTCGGTGAGGAACAGGCGCGTGCGCTCGGACTGTCGGTTTCCGTTTACCGTTTTTTATTTCTTGCACTGGCGGCGGCTTTGGCGGGTGCGGCGGTCAGTTTTGCCGGACTGCTTGGATTTGTCGGCCTGATCGTGCCGCATATTGCAAGGATGTTAGTAGGAGGCGAATGTAAATATCTTCTTCCGGCATCTGCTTTGCTTGGCGCAGCTTTGCTGACGGCCTGCGATTATATTGCAAGGACGTGGTTTGCGCCGTATGAGCTGCCTGTCGGTATTTTATTATCACTGTTAGGAGCACCATTTTTTCTCTGGCTGCTTTGCAGAAAAAAAGGAGGTAATCATGCTTAGGCTGCAATCAGTTACTGCGGGATATCAAAGGACACCCGTTTTAAAGGATGTCAGTTTGTCCATTGAAGAAGGGAGCATTACCGCGCTGATCGGACCGAACGGGAGCGGCAAGAGCACACTGCTGAAAGCAGCCGTGGGGCTTTGTGAGGTTTATGACGGCACTATTTATTATAATGAAGTAAACAAAGAAGGAATCGGACGGCAGAAATTTGCCAGGAGCGTCTTTTATTTACCGCAAATTCATACAGGCGGTGCTATTTGCGTATCAAGAATGGTACTGCACGGCAGATTTCCTCACCTGTCCTATCCAAGACATTACGGAAAAAAGGATTATGATGCCTGCAGCAGGGCAATGGAGAGAGTCGGCATCACAGAGTTAAAGGACAAACGGGTGAATGAACTGTCAGGAGGCCAGCGCCAGAAGGTGTACCTTGCCATGGCTCTTGCGGGAGAGCCGGAGATTTTTCTATTTGACGAGCCTGCGGCATATCTTGATATACAATACCAGCTTGAACTGCTCCGGCTGATGAAGCAGCTGAAGGATCAGGGGAAAACAGTCGTTGTAATCCTGCACGATTTGAATTATGTAATGCAGGTTGCGGACCGCATTGCCGTGCTGGAACAGGGGCAGATGGTGTTTGCGGGAACACGGGAGGAGCTGTTAAAAAGTGATGTCATAAGCCGTGTGTTCCATGTGAAGCCCAGATTTTTGAAGGATGAAGAGGGAATACAGCACTTGTTTTTTGTTACATAAGGAAATCTCATAGAAATGCTGTGTTAACGTGAAAGGAGGAAGTATGAAGAGAGGAACGCTTTATGGAATCGGGGTAGGACCGGGTGATCCCGGACTTATGACAATAAATGCTCTGCAATGCATCAGAAGCTGCGATGTAATCATTTTACCGGCGGCGCCGAAGGAGGATTGCCATGCTTACCGCATTGCTCGTGCAGCCTGCCGGGAAATTGAAGAAAAGGAGATTGTCTGTCTGCCGTTTTTAATGACAAAAAACAGAGAGGAGCGGCTGGCATCCCATCAGGAAATATATGACAGAGTAACCAAATTTTTGGAACAAGGAAAAAAAACAGGTTTTTTGACAATCGGCGATCCGTCTGTCTATTCAACCTACGGCTATTTACATGAAAAAGAATTGCAAAATGGGAAAACTCCCGTTATGATTAGCGGTGTACCGTCTTTTTGTGCGGCTGCTTGTGCAGCGGAAATTGCTCTCGTAAATGGGGAGGAGCAGCTCCATATCATTCCGGCAGGCATCGCACCTGAGGATACACTGCATTTGAAAGGAACGCGCGTCTATATGAAATCGGGGAGGCACTTAAAGCAACTGAAGGAGCTGCTGCTTGAGACTGAAAAGACCGCGAATATTCTCGTTTACAGTATCTCAAACTGCGGCATGGAACAGGAGCGGATTGCTGCGGGAGCAGACAAAATAGACGAACAGAGCGGCTATTTAACAGTAGTGATTGTAAAGGAAAAGACTGATGGAGCATTCGTACCGTTTTTTTGAAAATAAGAATTGTGAATATTATCCCTGTCATAAGGGCATACAGGAACTGAACTGCCTGTTCTGTTTCTGCCCGCTGTATTCACAGGAGAACTGTCCCGGCACACCGGAATATAAGGAGAAGAACGGACGGCGCATCAAGGTTTGTACAAATTGTACGTTTCCGCACAGACCGGAAAACTATGAAAAAATCGTCGCGCTCTTAAGATAGCAGGTTTTCCATCAAATAAGCATAGATGTCCTGATTTTTTTTCTGCCAGTTTTCGCAGATGCTTAAAACTGCTTCCTCGGTCGGCATTGAAATCTTCAAATTGAGCAGTTCCACATTTTTTTCTTTCGCAATCAGTTCCGCGATATATTCACCGGTTGTGACCTTATAATAGCTCGACTGCACGGACACCTCGTTGCGCAGCTCCCACTCCTTGTCCTTAAAATAGCCGTTGATATCTGCTTTGATCGCATCGGAAATTCTTCCGTTGAAATAGTTAAGCGTGCGCCTGCCTTCCTCCGTGATTTTTAAATGTGAACTGTTTCGCAGTGATTTTGATTCGACGAGTCCGGTGTCAATCAGTTCACAGGTAACCTGCTGGAGTGTAAAATAATTGGTATATTCTTTTTCTAATATAAAATCAAAAATCTGGGCTTTTGTGAGCGGAAAGTCCACTTGGTCAAGCATATAAAGGACAATCAGTTTATAGAGCGTCAATGGATCGGTCATAGGCTTTTCCACCTCCTGTTTTTCATCAATCTTCTGTCAGATATTTTCCCTGCCAGATCTTTCTTTCCCGAAAATCTTTATGAAGCGTATTAAGTACCCGCTTTTTGTCAGCACTCCACACAGGTGCCAGCAGCAGACTTTTTGGCGCATCCCCTGTAATGCGGTGAATGACAATCCGCTCAGAAAGGTATCCGATACAGTGAACCAAAATATCGGAATACTGCTTAAAGGTGAGCGGTGTATAAAGTCCCGCCTCATAAAGCGCAGCCAGATCCGTATTCTTAAGCACATGCATGAGCTGGAGCTTTACACCGGAAACAGGCAGCTCATTCATATATTGTACAGATTCGAGCATCTGAGCGGGCGTTTCATTTGGAAGACCAAGGATCAGATGCACAATGACCGGAATGGATAAACGGTGTAATGCTTTGACAGCTTCCGTAAAGCAGGACAGCGGATATCCCCGCCTGATCAATCCGGCAGTTTCTTCGTGCACCGTCTGCAGTCCCAGCTCAATGAATACCGGTTTGATCCGGTTGATTTCAGAAAGCAGTGAAAGAACCTCGTGATTTAGGCAGTCCGGTCTGGTGGCGATGGAAAGCGCTGCAATGTCGGGATGAAGGATGGCCTCCGTATATACTTTTCGTAAATGGGAAACGGGTGCATACGTGTTTGTGTATGCCTGAAAATAAGCAATGTATTGATTGGAATGATATTTGCCGGCAACAAGCTTCTTGGCTTCTTCAATCTGGGCGGTGATGGAAGACAGCATTGCAGGTGTAAAGTCACCGCTGCCGCCTTCGCTGCAAAAAATACAGCCCCGTGTATCGATTGTCCCGTCCCTGTTCGGACAGGTCATATGCCCGTTTAAAGAAAGCTTATAAAGCTTTTGACCAAAATGCTCCCTCAAATAATAGTCTAAAGAATAGTATGGCTTTTGACCCCATTGCTTTTGTGATGCCATCTCATGCTCCCTGTACAGAAACCGTCCGAAGCGGTCAAAATCGCTGCGGACAACTCTGTTTCCCCTATTCTTATCATAAAGGATTAGAAGAATGAAATCAAGTTGTTGTTGCCTTTTTTGAAAAAATAATGTATAATGCAGATTGGTTAGTGATCCTATTTTTTGTTATCAAATCCATTTATAATCCCAAAGACAGACATAAAGTGTACAAAAATAGTTCAAATAACGTTACTATAAAATAAAAAATGTTTCATTTTAGGAAAGGCTCTTTTAGGAGGAAGAAAAAGTATGATGCGTGAGAGGTATGAATCCCTGTCTCTTGCAGCCTTAAAGGATATTGCAAAGGCGCGGGGAATCAAAAATGTTTCTGCCATGAAAAAATCGGCGGTCGTGGAGGCGATGGTGGCGGAAGATGAGAAGGCGGCAGGAAAGGCGGAAAGCGAAACGGAAAGCAAGCCTGCAGGAAAGGCGGAAAACGAAGCGGAAAGCAAGCCTGCAGTCAGAGAGGAAAGCAGACCATCCGTAAGAGAAGAAAACAGACCTTCGGTCAGAGAAGAAAATAGAGCTTCCGGCGAAAAAGCGGCAGACAAGCCTGCGGCACAGGCGGAGACAGGACTTACAGAGGATATTGACATTTCCGAGGAAAAGAAGAGCCTTGACAGCGGAATTGCGGCAAATGGGATACTTGAGGTACTCACGGACGGTTATGGTTTTATCAGGAGTGAAAATTATTTGCCGGGTGAGAATGATGTTTATGTGGCACCCAGCCAGATTCGCCGTTTCGGTTTAAAAACCGGTGATATCATTGTCGGCAATACAAGGGTAAAGACCCAGAACGATAAATTCGGCGCATTGCTGTTTGTCAAGACGATCAACGGAATGACGCCGGCGGAGGCTTCCAGAAGAAAAAACTTCGAGGATCTGACCCCGATTTTTCCAAATGAGCGCATTCACCTCGAAATGCAGGGCGGCAGCATCGCAATGCGGATTATGGATTTGATGTCCCCTGTCGGCAAAGGACAACGCGGTATGATCGTTTCCCCGCCAAAGGCAGGAAAGACGACACTGCTCAAGGAGGTAGCAAAGTCCGTTACGAGAAACAATCCGGAAATGCACTTGATTATCCTCCTGATTGATGAGCGTCCTGAGGAAGTTACGGATATTAAGGAGGCGATCGAGGGAAGAAATGTCGAAGTCATTTATTCTACGTTCGATGAACTGCCGGAGCATCACAAGCGGGTTTCGGAAATGGTCATTGAACGGGCAAAGCGCCTTGTTGAGCACGGTAGAGAGGTTACGATCCTGCTTGACAGCATTACGAGGCTGACAAGAGCTTATAATCTGACAGTTCCGCCCAGCGGAAGGACGCTGTCCGGTGGTTTGGATCCGGCGGCGCTTCATATGCCGAAGCGGTTTTTCGGCGCGGCGAGAAATATGCGCGAGGGCGGCAGCCTGACAATTCTTGCTACCGCACTGATTGAGACCGGAAGCAAGATGGATGATGTCGTATACGAGGAATTCAAGGGAACAGGTAACATGGAAATGGTGCTGGACAGAAAGCTTTCCGAAAAGCGTGTATTTCCCGCGATTGATATTCCGAAATCCGGTACGAGACGAGAGGATCTGCTGCTTGACAGAGAAGAGCTCGAGGCCATAAACATTATGCGCAAAGCGCTGAACGGAATGAAGGCTGACGAGGCGGTAGAGAAGATATTGGATATGTTTGTGCGTACCCGCAATAACAGGGAGTTTGTGGACATGGTGAAAAAAATCAGGTTTATATAAAAAGTACTTGCACAAGCAGGTAAGCTATGTTACAATTACTAAGCTGTTTATCAATATGTAAAAAAAGAACTATGAATATAGAGAGGTGAAAGAAATGAAAGAAGGAATCCATCCGGATTATCATCAGGCAACGGTGACCTGCAACTGCGGAAACACATTTGTGACAGGCTCGACAAAGAAGGAAATTCACGTTGAGATCTGCTCTAAGTGCCACTCATTCTATACAGGCCAGCAGAAGTCAGCCAGAGCTGCCGGACGTATCGACAAGTTCAACAAGAAATATGGCGTCGAAAGCAAATAATGAGATTGGAAAGGTTGAGGTTTTTAAATCTCAACCTTTATTTAATAGGAAATTTCGAAGAATTTCCTATTAAATAAAAGTATTATGCGCAGCTCGCAGAGCGGGATTATGCCGTAAACGGCACTGCTCGCGCGCGGAGAGAATCTGTACACAGATTCTCTATATAAAGTGTTATGCGCAGCTCGCAGAGCGGAATGATACCGTAGACGGTACTGCTCGCGCGCGGAGAGAATCTGTACGCAGATCCTATATATAAGGTATTATGCGTAGCTCGCAGAATGGAAGTATGTCGTAGACGGTACTGCTTGCGCGCGGAGAATCTGTACACAGATTCTCTATAAAAATGTTATGCGCAGCTCGCAGAGCGGGATTATGCCGTAAACGGCACTGCTCGCGCGCATAGAGAATCTGTATACAGATTCTCTATAAAGATTTATGTGCATCGGCGTACAATTTGAGGAAAATAATATGGCGAAAAGAAGCGGTAAGAAAAAGAAGAAGCGGGAACGGTATTCCGGAATCGGCGGTCAGGCAGTCATCGAAGGTATTATGATGAAGAATAAGGATAAATATTCGATTGCGGTTCGGACGCCGAGCAACGAGATCGAAGTCGTGCTGGAGGAATTTGAATCCTTTGCACCAAGCGAACGCCTGACGAAAATCCCGTTTATCAGAGGCGTATTTAATTTCATTGATTCCATGATTCTGGGAGTCAGAACCCTGACATACTCGGCCTCATTTTATGAAGAGGTGGATGAGAAGAAAAAGCAGAAGCAGAAACCGATTGACAGACTGTTTGGCGACAGTGCGGAAAAAATATTGACAGGCTTTACCGTATTTCTATCCGTCTTGCTCGCAATCGGCTTATTTATGCTGCTGCCTTATTTTCTTGCGCAGCTTTTGAAACAATGGATTGTATCAGATACAGTCATAGCGATTATGGAGGGCTGCATCAGAATTGTGATCTTTGTATTATATATTGTAGGAATCTCCTGTATGAAGGATATCAGGCGGGTTTTCATGTACCATGGTGCGGAGCATAAATGCATTAACTGCATTGAAAAGGCATATCCGCTTACGGTTGAAAATGTCAGAAAGTCATCGAGACAGCATAAGCGCTGCGGAACGAGCTTCCTGTTTTTTGTAATATTTATCAGTGTCGTCCTGTTTATTTTTATTCGTGTGGAAGACCCGATTATGCGAGTTGTAGTCAGGCTTCTTTTGATTCCGGTGATTGCCAGTCTTTCTTATGAAATTATCCGGCTTGCGGGCAGGAGCAGCAGCTTGATTATCAAGATCTTATCTGCTCCCGGCATGTGGCTGCAGAAGCTGACGACAAAGGAGCCGGAGGACGAAATGATCGAGGTCGCGATCGCGGCGGTAGAAGCTGTATTTGATTGGCGGACCTATTTGAGAGACGAATTTGGTTATGAAACGGAAGGCAGCGAATCAGATGCAAAGTTACCGTGAGCTATATAAAAGCGGCGAGAAAAGGCTGCTTAAGAGCGGTATTGCGGAGGCATCTTTAGATGCCCGGCTTTTACTTGAGTTTGTCATGGGTACGGATCGAAATGATCTGCTGGCGCATGGAGATAAACCAGTTGCGGCAGAACAGGAAAGCCGGTATACGGCTTTGCTTGAAAAGCGGGCATCCCATGTTCCGCTTCAGCAGCTGACGGGTTTTCAAGAATTTATGGGACTGCGTTTTGCGGTCAATGAACAGGTGCTGATACCGAGGCAGGATACGGAATGCCTTGTGGAAGAGGCTATGATTGAAACGATGGACGGTATGCGTGTGTTGGATTTATGTACGGGTACCGGCTGTATTTTGATCAGTCTCATGAAATATAAAAACGAGCTTGTCGGAACCGCAGTGGATTTATCCGGGGAGGCGCTTGCCATCGCAAAACAGAATGCAGCGTATCATCAGATGCCGGTCACTTTTGTGAAAAGTGATTTATTTGAGAAGCTTCCCGTGCAAAAGTTTGACGTGATCGTATCTAATCCGCCCTATATTCGTACAAAGGAAATTGAAACGCTGATGGAGGAAGTTCGTCTGCATGAACCTGTACTGGCGTTGGACGGCAGAGAAGACGGTCTTTATTTTTACAGAAAAATCAGCAGGGAATCCCGGAATTATCTGGTGCGCGGGGGAAAGCTGCTGTTTGAGATCGGATATGACCAGGGTGGGCAGGTATGTGCCATTATGCGTGAAAACGGATTTGATCAGATAAGAATTGTAAAGGATCTGGCAGGCCTTGACCGGGTCGTATGCGGGACGAAGACGGAGTGACCCTGGCAGCGGATGGATTAGACAGTTTGAGCGGACTTGTCCGCTTTGTGACGGAGGAAAGAAATGTTTGACAGGTTAGAGGATTTATTAATCAGATATGAGGAAATTATGGGTGAGCTGAATGAGCCGACAGTGACTGATAATCAGCAGCGTTTCCGTGCATTGATGAAAGAACAGAGCGATTTGACTCCGATAGTCAATGCCTATCGGGAATATAAAAAATGCAAGCAGGATATAGAGGACAGTCTTTCCATGCTGAATGAAGAAAATGATGAGGAAATGAGAGAAATGCTCAAGGAGGAACTTGCAGCCTCAAAAAAGCGTGTTGAGGAGCTTGAGACCGAAATGAAGATTCTCCTTTTGCCCAAAGATCCGAATGACGATAAAAATGTAATTGTGGAAATCCGTGCCGGTGCAGGCGGGGATGAAGCAGCGCTGTTTGCTGCGGAAATTTACAGGATGTATGTGCATTATGCGGAAAGCCGCCGCTGGAAGATCGAAACAATGGAGGTTGAAGAGATCGGCATCGGAGGGATGAAGAGCGTAACGTTTATGCTTACGGGACAGGGTGCCTATTCCGTAATGAAATACGAGAGCGGTGTTCATCGTGTGCAGCGTGTGCCGGAGACTGAGTCCGGCGGGCGTATTCATACATCAACCATTACGGTTGCGGTGATGCCGGAGGCAGAGGAGGTGGATGTCCAGATCGAAGAGAAGGATATTCGCATTGATGTGATGCGTGCCTCAGGAAATGGCGGTCAATGTGTTAATACGACGGATTCGGCGGTGCGTTTGACGCATTATCCTACCGGAATTGTCGTGTACAGCCAGACGGAAAAATCACAGCTGCAAAATAAGGCAAAGGCATTTGCACTTCTGCGGGCGAAATTGTATGATATCGAATGTCAGAAGGCGCATGACGCCGAGGCACAGGCAAGGCGCAGTCAGATCGGAACCGGTGACCGTTCCGAAAAGATCCGCACCTATAACTTTCCGCAGGGCCGTGTGACCGATCACCGTATCAATTTGACACTTTATAAGCTGGATAAGGTTTTAAACGGTGATCTTCAGGAAATTCTGGATGCCTGTATTGCCGCTGACCAGAGTATGAAATTAGCGAAGATGAATGAAATCTAGGGAAGATTAGCATTCAAATTTGTTTCCTTGACAGGCATAACCCATACCTCCATGCAAGTTGTTTCAGGACTGTGGCTTGCGTACCGCTCCACCGCAAAGGCTGCGGGGAGCAGCTTATGGTTTGGAAGCCATGTTTCAAACAGATATTTATGAGCCTTATAAACGGCATCCATAACAAGGTGTTCGAAGTCCTCTGCTTCAAAGGAGCAGACAATATATTCCCCTTCTTTTAATTCCCATGATGAAAAGCCTTCCGGGGCCTGATCTGTCGTAGCTTCGGCTCCCGCAAAATAGCGGTAATACCCGTCTCTTGTTCCTGCATACATCACACCCAGCTCATCGCCGTTCTCTTTTATAAAAGGAATGGCCGGCTTGCTGTTATGAAAGGCATCCCATAACGTTCCGAGCACATCAACTCCGGTGGATCCTCCGCCGGGCATTTGATCGAAAGGTTCTTCCACAGTCATACCAATAAAAAATTGAGATGAGGAAAGATGCTGCCGGGCTACTTCGAGTATGATATCATCGGCAATGAAAGGGACCCCTTCATCAACAAGAGTATAATTTAACAGAAGCTGCGGTTTGATAAAATTGTTCAGCCGGACAGGGCGCGAGCGGTATCCCTCGGGGGTCATTCCAAAGGTATCTTTGAATGCTCTCGTCAGTGTTTCATGAGAAGAAAATCCGCACTTTAAGGCGATATCCAAGATCCGCTCATTACCACCGGTTAACTCCTCGGCTGCGTGAGCAAGACGGCGAAGTTTAATATATTCATTCACCGGTTTTTGTACTAAGCGGCTGAATAATCTCTGATAATAAAATTGAGATAAGGATGCCAGCTTCGCCAAATTTTCAATTTTGATTTCTTCTGCAAGATGTTCCTCGATATAGTCTACGGACACCTGTATTTGTTCCCATGCGTACATAGGTAACACCTCCTTTATAAAGATATTGGGGTCAAAAGAAACTTTTTCCCGCAATTCTATAAACAGAATAACATAGAATTATAAAGTTGGTTTGATTGCCAATGCTTTATTAAGAAAAAGAGGTTGCTTTCAGAAATAATTTATGGTAATGTTCTATATAGAAATGTTCTATTAGGACAGGAGAAGATTAATTGGAGACAAAAGGCGGGTTTTATATTACACAGATCAAACAGCTTCAGGATAGGGTTTTTGAAAGGCTTCTGTTGAAAAACGGTATAGAAATCAGCGGCGGACAAGGGCGGATTCTGTTTGTTTTGTGGAAGGAAGACAACCTGACAGTCAGCGAGATCAGCAGCAGAACATCTCTTGCAAAGAATACCGTTTCTGTCGTAGTAGACGGTATGGTCAGAAAGGGCATTCTGGAAAGAAGTATCAATCCCGGTAACCGGCGTCAAACCATTATTTCACTTACAGATTATGCTGTGTCCCTGCAAAAAAGCTATGAAACCGTTTCTCAGCAGATGAATGCACTATTTTACCTGGGCTTTTCAGAGGAAGAGCAAAAAACATTTGAGAGCTTCCTTTTCAGAATACGGAATACGCTGACAGAGGCCGAGCATACCTGCAAAGATGAGGGCAGCATACTTTTATTTAAGGAGGAGCTTTGAATGAAGACAAAGGAACAGATTTATGAATTTATCAGGGAACAAAAGACAGCTTTTGTAGCTTCCGTAGATGAGGAAGGCTGTCCGAATATGAAAGCAATGTTTGCGCCGAGGAAAATAGAAGGGGATTGTTTTTATTTCACAACAAACACTTCTTCTATGCGTGCGCAGCAATTTATGAAAAATCCGAAAGCAAGCATTTATTTTTATCGCAGAGGTCGTTTCCGCTACGAAGGTGTCATGCTGTCCGGAATCATGGAGGTCTTGCAGGATGAAGAAATCAAGAAGGAAATATGGCGTACGGGTGACAGCATGTATTATAAGCAGGGAGCAGCTGATCCTGATTACTGTGTGCTGAAGTTTACAGCTTTAAAAGGTAGGCGTTATTGCGATCTGAAAACGGAAAACTTTTCTCTGGATAGGTAGGTATTATTCTGGAGAAGAGCCGGATGAGTTCAGGAATGACGTTAGCTGTTGATGAATGTCAGGGTTTTGTGCAAAAAATTCCAGCATTGCCTGAATTCTAAACACGCTGGAAGAACACAGCATATGCTCTACCAGCTCCGTTTCTTCCAACGGATTGATACTGCCGATTAATGTGAAAAAGTGTTCCAGAATCTGATGACGTTTCAGCAGATAACCGCCGGTTACTTTTCCTTCTTCAGTCAGCAGGATGCTGCCGAGACTGTCATAATTTAAATAGTTAAGGTCTACAAGTCTTGCCACCATCTTTGATGCGGAAGATGGCATGACATGCAGGTTTTCTGAAAGTTTATTGATGCGTGTATAGTTTTCCTCCAAACACAGCCGATAAACCATTTCAAGATAATCTTCCAGAGCGGGCGTGAGTCCGCTCTCGTTTTGTTTTTTCAGCTGATATCCCCGAACTGTATGAAATTCATTTTCTGTTTGCTTGCTCATAGCAGTTACCCTCCCTGCAAAAAGTGTCCTCTATCTGTAACACTTTATGATCTGGTTTCATAAATTAGTCGTAGGAAACGGTGTTTCCTTCCCCTAACAATGGAAACAGCCAACTATGTAATTCGGGAGGATCTTATTATGAATACTGCACAAGTAACATTAAATAAACTTCCAATAGGGAAAAAAGCAAGTGTTACGGCCCTGAACTCTGACGGCACCATCAGGAGGCGTATGCTGGATTTGGGAATTATTGACGGCACCGAAATAGAACCGCTGTATAAAAGCCCTTCCGGCAATCCTGTGGCTTATCTCATTCGGGGCGCGGTTATTGCACTGCGTTCCGATGTATCGGAAAAAATCACGGTAACGATGATTACATTATTTCAGGAGGATTAGGCGTATGGGACTAACCAATACATCGACGGGAGCAGGAGTCTTAAGTCACTGTGGATTAACGATCGAAAAAGGGACACCGCTTGATAAGGTAATCGCTTTGGCCGGAAATCCTAATGTGGGGAAAAGTACCGTATTTAATGCGTTGACAGGGCTGAAGCAGCACACGGGCAATTGGCCGGGAAAAACGGTTGTAAATGCCCAGGGAAGATATCGGTATCAGGATATGAATTTTATCATGGTGGATATTCCGGGTACCTATTCACTGATGGCAAATTCAACCGAGGAAGAAATCGCCCGGGATTTTATTTGTTTTGGGGGAGCAGATGCCGTAGTAGTAGTGGCCGATGCCACTTGCCTCGAACGGAATCTGAATCTGGTCCTGCAGACAATGGAAATTACCGGCAGGGTTGTGCTGTGCGTCAATCTGATGGATGAGGCAAAGAAGAAGAAAATCGGTATTGATCTTAATGTGCTCAGCTCCCGGTTGGGGGTTCCTGTCATCGGTACGAGTGCGCGGTCCGGTAAGGGACTGAATGAACTGATAGCTGCGGTGAAGGGACTTACAGAGAGCGGATCGGAACAGATTCCATTGTGTATTCATTACGGAGAAAAAATTGAGGCCGCCATTGATCTGATCAAACCGGCACTCGATGCTGTTTTACAGAATCGGATCAGTACCCGTTGGGTGGCTCTGAAGCTGCTTGACAAAGATGAAAGCATGCTTTGCTCCCTGAGAACCTATCTCGGTTATGATCTTTTGCAGAATGATGAAATTGCCCAAACGGTTGAATATGCAAAACGCTCTCTTGAGGACGCAGGCATCTCTGCCGAGCAGCTGAGGGATCAAGTGGTAACAAAAATTATAAAGGAATGCGAAAATATCTGTCGGGATACTGTCACGTTTGAGAAGATGGAATATGCCGCGAGGGACCGCAGAATCGATCAAATACTCACTTCAAAATTGACCGGCATTCCGATTATGATTGCACTGCTGCTTGGTATTTTCTGGTTTACCATTACGGGAGCCAATGTTCCTTCCAGTCTTCTGGCAGCCGGTCTGTTTTCGTTGGAGGAACCTCTTTCTCAGTTTCTTATCTGGCTGTCCATACCGGATTGGATACGTGGAATCCTTGTGGATGGTATTTTTCGAACGTTAGCATGGGTGATTTCAGTAATGCTTCCGCCGATGGCAATCTTCTTTCCCCTGTTTACATTGCTGGAGGATCTGGGATATCTGCCGCGCGTTGCGTTTAATCTGGATAACTTTTTTCGCAAGGCCTGTGCCCACGGAAAACAGTCATTGACGATGTGCATGGGATTTGGGTGCAATGCCTGCGGTGTCATTGGATGCCGCATCATTGACTCGCCGAGGGAGAGGCTGATCGCCATTCTTACAAATAACTTCGTGCCCTGCAACGGAAGGTTTCCGACACTGATTGCCGTTATCACCATGTTTTTTGCCGGGAGTGTAAGCGGAGCATTTCAATCCGTCATTTCAGCTCTGCTGCTGACGGGCACAATCATACTTGGCGTTGCCGCAACGCTTCTTCTATCAAGAATCTTATCAAAAACGATTTTGAAGGGAATGCCTTCCTCATTTCATCTGGAGCTTCCCCCTTATCGCCGTCCTCAGGTTGGAAAGGTAATTGTGCGCTCGGTTTTTGACCGTACCCTTTTTGTGCTCGGAAGGGCCGTTGCTGTTGCTGCGCCCGCGGGTCTTGTTATCTGGATACTGGCCAATATTGAAGTGGGGGATTTGAGCCTTCTCGCTCATTGCGCCGGATTTCTTGATCCGTTTGCCAGATTCATCGGTTTGGATGGGTATATTTTAATGGCGTTTATTTTAGGATTTCCCGCTAACGAAATTGTGGTGCCTGTTATGATCATGAGCTATATGGCTGCGGGAACGCTGACAGAGCTTGACAGTTTATCTGAATTGCATGCGCTATTTGTGAATAACGGCTGGACCTGGCTGACGGCGGTGTGCACGATGCTGTTTACTCTGCTGCACTGGCCTTGCGGAACCACCTGCCTGACGATTAAGAAAGAAACACAGAGTTTCAAGTGGACGCTGATCTCCTTTGCCATACCGACGGTGACCGGCATTGTTGTATGCATGATTGTGGCAAATACTGTTCGGATATTGCGCCTTCTATGAGTAACTAAGTTTTGTTTTCAGTTTTCTGATTTTATATCAGGGCCCCATACAGGCCTTTTCATTGCTGTGACCTATATGGGGCCCGCATATCAATCCGCTTTCTTTTCACCGATCGAAAGCAGAAGATTTAACAGAATACCAAAAATTGCCGCACCGGCAACAGCCGGGATCCCCATTCCGAAGAAGTTGAGAGTTCCTCCGAACGTATAGTTGATACCGAGGCCGATCACCATCACGCTGGCAATGACGGCAATATTTTTTGAAGAAAACATGTCGCATTTCCGATCAATTAAAATAGCGATTCCCTGAGCGGCGATGGCTCCGAAAAGATAAATTTCGAGTCCGCCGATGACTGCCAGGGGGATTCCGTAGATTGCGCTGATCAGGGGAGTGAAGCAGGACATTACCATGGCCATAACTGCGGCCGCCATCAGTACCGGCACGCTGAATACCCGGGTAATGGCCATTGTGCTGATGTTCTCTCCGTAATTGGTGCCTGCGGGTCCTCCGATCAAACCGGTTACCATGTCACATAAGCCGTCTCCGATCAGGTTTTTATCGAGGAGAGATACCATATCATATTTTTTCTTGCTGCCTTTTTCCCGGGCGATATCATTGACGTAGATATCCAACTGATATACATGCGCGGTTGACTCGGGTATTGTTGCGATTGCAATCGGCATAATTGCGGCAACGGCCGCAAGCGATGCCTTGGGAAGAGAAAAGGCGGGCAGTGCAAAAATAGAACCGCTGCCCAGCTTCCAGGAAGATGCTGCAAGCACTTCGGGAGGCAGAGAGCGGAACAGGTTATATTGATCGCCGCCGATCAGGTAAATCAGTAAGGCAGTCAGACATCCGACAGCTGCGCCGAGCAGAAGAGGAAGCTGGCCCAAAAATCCTTTCAGATATTTGGAAAATAAAACGGTGGAGAGAAATGTCGCAAGAGAAACAATCCATACAAGCTGCGTTTGGTCTGCGACAGGTGCGGCATCCGAGAGAGCATTTCCGGCCAGCGTCAAACCGATGATCATGGCAACCGGTCCTGTTACACTCGGAGGAAGAATCTTTTCAACCATTTCCCGTCCGGCCCATCTTACTAAAAGACCTGCCGCAATGGATACGAGACCCGACATAATAATTCCGAATTGAGCGATGCGGATTGCTTCCGTAGGCAGGATTCCATTTGTTGACGCAAATCCCTGTGCTGCAACCAAGCCGGAGATTGCGGACAGATAAGCAAAACTTGAACCATAATAAAGGGGGAGTTTTTTCTTTGTGATCAATGAGAAGCAGATAGTTGCGAGACCGCTGGCAAAAATAGTGGTAGATACTTGAAATCCGGTAATAAGCGCTACGGTTATCGTGGCCGGAAACATGACGATCACCTGCTGAAGTGCATAGAGCAGGAGTTTGCCGATTGGCGGTTTTTCGTCGGGCAGGTAGCCCGTTTTCTGTTTGTTCATAAACTTTGGTACTCCTTTGTTATATAATATTTAATATTTAATATAAGGCATAAAAAGCATCTTGTCCAGCATTGTATTTGCTATTTTTATGTCAGGGCGCTATAATTGCATCAAACTGTAAAATCAGAATGCTTTTGTCTGCGTGGAGGCAGGAGAATCTTTGACTTTAAGGAGGGGGAACCGGAATGAAAAGGACACTTGTGTGGGCGCATAGGGGAGCTTCCGGCTATGCACCGGAAAATACGCTGGAAGCATTTCAGAAGGCGGTTGAGCTGGGAGCTGACGGGGTCGAACTGGATGTTCAGATGACAAAGGACGGACAGCTTGTCGTCATTCATGATGAAACAGTAGAACGGACAAGCTCTTTAAAGGGATGGGTAAAGGATTATCTTTATGAGGATTTAAGAAGACTGGATGTAAACAGGAATTTTCCGGAGTACGGAAGAACCGGTATTCCCGCACTGGAGGAGGTATATCGCCTGCTAAAGCCTACGGGACTAAAGATCAATACCGAAATCAAAACCGGAATTGTATTTTATGAGGGGATAGAAGAGAAGGTTCTGGCGCTGGCTGCAGGTCTGGGAATGGAGGATCAAATTGTTTACTCCTCCTTCAATCATCGGTCCGTCATGAGAATCAGGGAGCTGGATTCCCATGCAAATACAGCCTTTCTTTATGAAGACGGATTTCTTGACATGCCGGAATATGCGTCAAAGCATGGAGTGAACGCACTGCATCCGGCATTGTATAACCTGCAGTATCCGGGCTTTTTAGAGGAATGCGGGCGCAGGGATATCAAAATCCGGACCTGGACGGTCAATGAACGGGAGCATATGAAGCTGGTATGCGGATATGGATTGGAAGCAATGATCACAAACTATCCCGACATCGGGATACAGATTTCCAAGCAGTATGCGGGGCGGGCTGTTTAATATGGAAAATACGGCGGATAAAATTGGAATGCTTCTGGGAGAAGAGGATTTCACCGAAAAAATGACTGATATGGTCAGGCCTTTTTTGGAGAATAACCGAAAGGAAGGATATTTCCACGGCTTTAGGGGAATCATGCTCCATTACGAATGTTATAAAAACAGAAATGAAAAAGCGGCGATTGTCGTATCACACGGATTCTGTGAGTTTGCCAAAAAATTCGAGGAGGTGGCCTACTATTTCCTTCAGGCCGGTTATTCGGTATATATTCCCGAGCACAGGGGGCATGGGTATTCTCAAAGACAGGTTTCGGATAAAGGCAAGGTATCTGTACGGTCATATGAGGAATATGTGCGTGATCTGCATGCTTTTATTACAGAGGTTGTTTTGGCTGAAAGGCCGGACAGGACTTTGGTGCTGTACGGACACTCTATGGGAGGGACGATCGCGGCATTATATTTGGAACGGTATCCGAAAATATTTTCCCGTGCCGTGCTGTCTTCACCGATGATGGAAATTGATCTTGGGAGATGGCCGGCTCCGGTTGTCTGGGGTTTGATGTTTTTAAAAAAGCTTTTGCGTTCAGAGGAAGATTATGCACCCGGGAATACGGCATTTACCGGTATCCCTGATTTTGAGGGCAGCAGCTGCCTTTCGCGTGCCAGATATGAGGATATTTTTCGTAAACGGATACAGGATGACAATTATCAGACGAACGGAGCGGCATGTGCGTGGATCTGGGCAAGTTTGCTTGCGGTGCACAGGGCAGTGAAAAAGGCCCGCTTTGTAAAGACCCCCGTGCTGCTTTTTATAGCCCAAGAGGATCGACTCGTGAAGCAGAAGGGACAGGGAACATTTGCAAAAAAATCTCTGTGTACGGAGCTGGCGGTAATTGCCGGTGCAAAGCATGAGATTTACAATGCCGGTGAGACGGAAAGAAAGGAATATTATCAGCAGCTGTTTGCGTTTCTTGAGCGCAAATAATAAACAACGTTCTATTAGTAACCCCTCTTTGTTGTAAAACAAGGAGGGGCTATTTTGTATTTCCGTCTTCTGTTGCCTCGAATAAATCTCCGACAGGACAATTTAATAGTTTACTTAATTTGTCGAGATTTTCAAAACGAATAGAAGAAGTTTGATTCATGACCATACGATTAAAATTTTGATAGCTTAAATCCATTTGTTTATATAACCAATACTTTGTATGACTCTGTTCTGCTAATATTTGTAATATGCGCAAGCGTACCATCGGAAGCCTCCTTTTTAGCATTAATTATATCCAAAA
Source organism: Bacillota bacterium (assembly GCA_023402845.1). GTDB lineage: Bacteria > Bacillota > Clostridia > Lachnospirales > Lachnospiraceae > JAEYFP01. Next base: position 11,700 of record JAEYFP010000011.1, on the reverse strand, counting down.
ACTCATGCTTGCATAAATGATGTACAAAATATATAATGTAAACATTAGATATAAAATATGTTGATACAAAGGAGAAGGCTATATGGCGGAACAAAATGAACAAAAGAGACCTCCCAAAAAAGCAGGAGAATTCAAGACACTTTTTTCAAAAATTCTCATAACTATCGGAGGTTCTGTAATACTATCCTATTTGGTTGTGGGTGTTATCATTGTAGGCATTGTAATTACCAGTGTAACAAGCTTGAGTGAAAGTGAGCTGAGTGCACAGTCGCAGGCAGCATCAAATGAAATTGAAGGATATTTTGCCCGATATCAGGAGATCACAGAGCAGCTTTCTTTAAATACGCAGATGGAACAGTTGTTTACCGGGGTTATGCCGGGAAAAAATATTGACCAGACAGACGGTTATACCGCGGCATTTGAAACACTTGTTAATGTTCAAAAGGCAAATACGGACACAGTATTATTTGTTTGGATGGCAGATGTAGACTCCAGTCAGATCGCACAGTCGGATGGTTCTGTTTTGAATACCGGATGGGATATTACGACACGTGCCTGGTATATCGAGCTTCTTGAAAAAAATAAGACGATTATGACGGAGCCTTATGAAGACAGTTTTTCAAAAAAACAAATTGTCAGCGTGGTCTCACCCGTATACAAATCAGGAACAACAGAAATTATCGGTGCCGTTGGGCTTGACTTCGCACTCGAGGGACTGGCTGAAACAGTGGGAAGCTATACGCTCAGAGATACGGGCTTCTATATTTTATCAACAGGCACCGGACAGATCATCTATCATCCGAAGGAGGAATTTATAAATCACAATGTTTCAGAAACAGATATGTCAGAAAATATGAAAACTGCAATTTTGTCAGGGACAACGGGAAGTATCCGTTATACCTCACACGGTGCGCCCAGTCACGGTTATCTTATGACGATCGGAGACACAGGGTGGACAATTGCAACGGGACTGCCGAATGCGGAGTTCAATCAAGAATATTTAGTAGTGGCAGGAACACTGCTTATTATATTCATACTGGCAATTCTATGTATTTTCTTTATGATTACGATAGTTTCCAAATCTATCGTAAAGCCGATTAAGGAACTGACCGAAACGGCAAACCTGATTGCGGAAGGAAATTTAGATGTCGAAGCGAAAGTGGTTTCTAAGGATGAAGTGGGGCAGATGGGAGAGGCCATTAACCGCACGGTTGTACAGCTGAGACGGTATATTGCATATATACAGGAGATTGCGGCTGTTTTGGGAACTATGGCAGCAGGTGATATGCGTATCCGACTGGAGCATGATTATGTGGGTGAATTTGCTCCTATTAAAAAAGCATTTGAAGAAATATCGGATTCTCTGAACCATACACTGTCTACGATCCGCTTGTCGGCCGTACAGGTAAGCAGCAGTTCCGAACAAGTTTCTGGAGGCGCGCAGGCACTTGCCTCCGGGTCTACGGAACAGGCAGCTACGGTGGAAGAACTGAATGCTTCTTCTACGGAAATCGCAAAGCAGGCGGAAGAAAATCTGGATTTGGTTAAAATAACGACAGAGCAGCTGAAGCAGACTGCAGACAGCTTGAATGTAGGCAATCAGCGTATGGAACAGTTATCGGCAGCCATGGCGGACATTGAATCCTCTGCCAATCAAATAGCTGATATTACTAAGGTCATTGACGGAATTGCCTCCCAGACCAATCTGCTTTCGTTGAATGCGGCTATAGAAGCGGCCAGAGCCGGTGAGGCCGGGAAAGGCTTTGCTGTTGTGGCAGATGAAGTGCGTGATTTAGCGCAAAAATCTGCAGAGGCGGCAAAACAAACAGTAGAGCTGCTGCAGAATTCCTTGAAAAGTGTGGAGACCGGCACGAAGGTGGCTGACGAAACGGCTCAGTTTATGAAAAAGGTTGAAGAAGCTACCTTAAAAGTTGTAGAAGGCATTTCCAAAATTGAAGAAGTATCCGCAGATCAGACGATTTCCATTGATCAGATCAGGGAGGGACTTAATCAAGTTTCGGCAGTTATACAGACGAATGCGGCGACCGCAGAAGAGAACTCGGCCACAAGTGAGGAGATGGCTTCTCAGGCGGCTCTGCTGAATGAAGAAGTAGGTAAATTTAAACTGTATTAATAGATAGATAATAGGATGTCTGAGAAACCCAGCGTATTGTTTATGAAGGACGATGCGCTGGATTTTTGTTGTACAATAGGAAACCTCATGAAATAAAATACAGGAGAAATTTACAAGAAACTTACTCTTCTTATTTTAAAACATGCTATAATAGAGAAGCTTATGATGGTATGATAATTGTATATTGGAGGAGGGATTTTTTATGAAGCTTGAAAGGGAAGAAAAGGCATGGATACTCGTGGATTGCGGGAACTCGGCCTACTCTATGGCGGTTACAACGGCATTGCTTCCGATTATATTCGGAATGTTTGAAAATGTAAAAAGCAGTATGGATCTGGGCTATTTTAATTCAGCCGCAAGTATTCTCGTTGCGGTCTTAAGTCCGATACTCGGTACGATTGCCGATTATAAGGACAAGAAAAAGCGATTTTTTATCTTCTTTACATTTCTGGGTGTGCTTGCCACCGCCGCACTTGCGTTTGTGTCCCCTGCAAGCGGTCAATGGCGCCTTTTGATTCTGTTTTTTATTTTATCGGTGATCGGCTTTGCCGGCTCCAATATTTTTTATGACGCATTTTTAGTAGATGTGACAAGTGATGAAAGGATGGACAGGGTATCTTCCTTCGGGTTTGCCTTCGGCTATATATCCAGTGTGATTCCGTTCGGTATCAGTCTTTTCCTGATTTACATGCTGGGAATGGATCAGGCGATCGGGTATCAGGTAGGATTTATCATAACGGCTCTTTGGTGGGGATTGCTCACACTGCCTATGATTAAGGATGTGCAGCAGAGGCATTACATTGAGCCGGAACCGCACCCTGTGGCAAACAGCTTCAAGCGTTTATTACATACATTCAAAAATATCAAACAGCACAAGATCATTGTTACCTTTTTAATTGCTTACTTTTTTTATATTGACGGAGTGGATACTATTATTAAAATGGTGGTGCCTTATGCAAATTCCGTATTGGGAGACGATTCTCTTGACACTTTTCTGCTTCTTGGTATTCTTTTGGTGATACAGATTATTGCGTTTCCCTGTGCGATTCTTTACGGAAGACTCGCCAAAAGGTATTCGGCAAGGACAATGATCATTACAGGTATTATTACTTATATGATTTCCTGCATTGCCGCTTATTTCATCTCATCGGTATGGCATATTTTCATATTAGGGGCTTTGATCGGCTCCGCGCAGGGAGGAATACAGGCATTGAGCAGGTCTTATTATGCGAGGATTATTCCAAAGGAGAATTCCAATGAATTTTTTGGGTTTTATAATATTTTCGGCAAATTTTCCGCAATCATAGGACCGGCAATCATGGCTTTCACTACGACGTTTACCGGAAATGCAAGATTCAGCATTATGGGTATTATTCCTTTGTTCATTGTAGGATTTTTTGTGTTTTTGTCTCTGCCTAAGGAGCAGCAGGCAGCTGCAGAAAGGGTGGGAGGGGCTGAGTGAAAGCAGGAAGAGCAAAGCATCTGATTGTTGTTTCTTATGATGCTTTTTCGGAGGATCATTGGGAGCGTGCCGCCGGACTGCCGAATTTATCCTCTTTGATCAGAGGCGGTGCTTATACCCATGAACTGAAAAGCGTTTATCCCACGCTCACCTATGTTGTGCATACGACGATGGTTACGGGAGTATATCCCGACAGACACGGGATCTATCACAACAATCCGTTTCAGCCGTTTATTGAAGAAAAGAACCAGGAGTGGTTCTGGTTTGAGAAGACGATCAAAGTGCGTACGCTGTATGATGCCCTGCGGGAGCGGAATATGAAATCGGCGGGGCTTCTCTGGCCGGTGACAGGCAAAGCACCCATAAATTATAATATACCGGAAATCAGGGCAATCAAAAAGGAAAATCAGGCACTGAAGGTGCTGGCAAACGGGAGTCCTCTTTTCAGCCTGAAAATGGAAAAAAGATACGGACATCTCAGAAAAGGGATTGAACAGCCGTATCTGGATGATTTTACCGCCAGATGTGCGGCAGATGTGATAAAGGAAAAGCATCCCAATCTGCTTCTGATGCATCTGATTGATCTGGACGATGCCAAGCATACGCACGGCACAGATGGTCCGGAGATTGATGAGGTACTGCTGCGGATGGACAAAAGGCTTGGAGAACTCATCCGGGCCGTTCGGGAGGCTGGGATTGCCGAAGATACGGTATTTATGATAATAGGAGATCACGGACAGCTGAATATCAGGTATCGGGTAAGGCTGAACAGACTGCTGCAGGAGGCGGGACTCATAGATCCGGAGAAAAGGAGCTGGCGGGCATATGTTCAAAGCGCCGGCGGAGCGGCCTATCTCCATCTGAAAGAAGGAGATGCAGAGGCGGAAGAAAAAGCGCTGACGATTCTGAAATATGCCATGAAGGAAGAAAAGTACGGGATTGAGGGTATTTTTGGAAGAAAGGAACAGGAGCATTTTCCGGAGGCCTCCGGTGCAGGGTATCTGCTGGAGGCAAAAGAAGGATATTGCTTTATTGACGATATGGACAAGGAGATAGTCACCGATCTCTCAGAAAAGGGGATTCGCTACGCGACCCATGGTTTTTCTCCGGATAAACCGGGCTATCAATGCAATCTGGTTATATCTGGAGCCTGCATCAGGGAGAATTACCCGATGGGTGCAGTTTCCATGGTGGAGATTGCTCCGACAATAGCCGAAATTTTGGGGCTTAGTCTTCCAGGTTGTGACGGAAGTCCAATAAATGGTATTTTTAGACAAGAGAAAAGGACAGAACTTTGAATGATAGGATTAGGAACAATCGTTAACGCAGGAGCAATTATTTTAGCAGGAATCTTTGGAATTCTGTTTGGAGGAATATTAAAGGAAGAAGTACAAAAAACGCTGATGGCGGCGACAGGGCTGTGTGTTTTGTTTATTGGAATCGGCGGTACACTCAAGGAGATGCTTTCGATCAGTGAAGGGGAATTGAGCAGCGGCGGAAGCATGATGATGATCGGCTGTTTTGCCGCGGGTAGTCTGATCGGGGAGTGGATCGATATTGAACGGCGTATGGAGCAGTTTGGCAGCTGGCTTAAGGTGAAGACGAAAAGTGAGGGTGACTCCTATTTTATTGAGGGCTTTGTCACGGCATCACTGACTGTCTGCATCGGGGCCATGGCGGTAGTAGGCGCGATTCAGGACGGGATATCGGGAGACTATTCCCTGCTGGCCGCCAAGGCAGTGCTGGATTTCATTATTATTTTTATTATGACCTCCTCACTCGGAAAGGGATGCTTGTTTGCGGCAATCCCGGTAGCATTATTTCAGGGCTCTGTCACGCTGTTGGCAAGGTTGATTGAGCCGCTGCTTACGGAGCGGGCGCTCTCCAATTTGTCACTGACAGGCTCAATGCTGATTTTTTGTGTCGGGGTGAACTTGATATGGGGTAAGAAAATTAAGGTGGCCAATATGCTGCCAACAATGGTGTTTGCCGTGGTATGGGCATTTCTTCCGATTTGATGAGGACGTCGCAAGAGGTTGTATTCTATCAAACGGCTCCGTTCAATTTTGAAAGATAAACTGACGGTGTACAGCCAAGCTTCCGGTGGAAGATTTCTGTAAAATAACTGGAGCTGTTGAAGCCGTTTAGCATGGCGATTTCGGTAATGGACAATGCAGAATGATGCAGCATTTCAATGCTTTTTTCCAGACGGTAGTTTGTCAGGTACTGAATCGGTGACATTTGCAGCAGTTCAGAAAAAATGCTGCAGCAGCTGCTTCGGCATACACGTCCTGCGCCGGCGATATCATGCAGAGTAATTTTTTCTGGATAGTGCTTTTGTACATGTCCAATCATGCGGGAGAGCGTTTCCAGCCGTTTATCGGCAGCAGGCTCCGCATGCGGTTTTATATTTCTGTAAATTATGAGCCACAGAGAATAGAACTGGCTCATGATGTCCAGCTCAATTCCGGCTTCCTTTGTTTCACAAATAGTAAATATGTGCTTCAGTTTTGCAATGACAGATGCCTGCCATTCTTCCTCCGGGGATAAAACTAGAGAAGAAAGGGCGGAGTTCTGGCATATGGGCTGAATATATGTTTGATAAACTGCCTCATTGGCACCTAATAGGGAAGGGTGAAAAAGCTGACAGCAAAAGAGGCAGTCTGAACCGTCGAGGGAGCGCGGGTGGTGAAGCTGTTTGGAATTAATAATCATGCACTGGCCTTCTTTGAGCGGATAGTCAATTCCGTTGACGCAATATAGCAGATGCCCTTTTAATACCGTAATAAATTCCAGATCCATGTGCCAGTGGCTGGCTGCTGTCATATTCGGATAAATGGAGAGCCGGCACAGCGTGGAATGAACAGGAAAGTGTGCGAAATTATAAGGAACGATTTCGGAATTGTCCTTTAGGACATTCAATTCTACCATAAAATTCCTTTCTGCATGCAGATAAGAATATCCTGCAAAAATATACGATTGTTATAGCATGTAATGCAATAAGTGATATTTTTATTTGTATATTTGGAATATTATCATAGCATAATTTGAATTGGAAAGGAAGTAAAAATGACCTCCATATTATTAGTGATTATTTATTTTGGATTTATCAGCTTGGGCTTGCCGGACTCCATGCTCGGCTCCGCATGGCCCTCCATGTATCAGGGGATGGATGTGCCGGTATCCTATGCCGGTATCGTGAGTATGATCATCGCGGCTGGTACGGTTACCTCCAGTATGCTCAGTGACAAGCTGATACGGAAGCTGGGGACAGGCGTTGTAACCTTAATCAGCGTAGCAATGACTGCGGTTGCCCTGTTTGGTTTTTCTTTTTCAAGCACGTTTATCGGGCTGTGTCTCTGGGGTGTTCCGTATGGACTCGGAGGGGGAAGCATCGATGCGGCTCTGAATAATTATGTGGCTAAGCATTACAAATCACGTCATATGAGCTGGCTGCATTGCTTTTGGGGAGTCGGAGCGACAGCCGGTCCTTATATTATGGGCTGGTGTCTGACAAACGGCTTTACCTGGAACTCGGGGTACCGGACTGTCGGAAGTATTCAAATTGTGCTTGTGCTCTTTATGCTTTTTTCTCTGCCCTTGTGGAAACTTTCTCAGACAACAGAAAGCGGTGTAGAAGAGCAAATGACGTCCATGACCTTTCGGCAGACGATCGGTCTGCGGGGGGCAAAACCGACGATGGCAGCTTTTTTTTGTTATTGTGCGCTGGAGGCAACGACGGGACTTTGGGCGAGCAGTTATCTTGTATTACATAAAGAGATGGATACGCAACTGGCGGCAAAGTGGGCATCTCTGTTTTTCCTTGGTATTACGGCAGGAAGATTTATCTGCGGCTTTATTACGGAACGGCTGGGAGACCGGCGGATGATTCGAATCGGGCAGGGGTTGATTGCAATCGGTATTCTATTGCTCTTGCTGCCGGCTGCAAATGTCATGGCTTTGGCTGGTTTGATTATGATCGGACTGGGCTGTGCACCGATCTATCCGAGTCTCCTCCATGCGACGCCTGACAATTTCGGTGCGGACAAGTCTCAATCTATCATGGGAATGCAGATGGCATGTGCTTACATCGGTTCCACGTTCATGCCTTCGGTATTCGGCTTTCTGGCGGGGGCGGTCAGCATCCGGCTTTATCCGGTTTATCTGCTGTTTTTTGTCATTGTGATGTTTATTATGGGGGAACGGATGAACCGCCTTCATGCGAAGGTGTAAGCTGGGCATGATACCTGAAAGAGAATAAAGGGGATACAGGGAGAAGGAGATGTCAGGAAGTTATAAGGAAGGTACAAATTTTTATCGGAAGGCTCTCAGGATAATCGTGCCGATTGCAATACAAAATCTTCTGAGTGCGACGATCAGCTCGACGGATATTCTTATGCTGAACTATGTGGGGCAGTCCGCTATCTCGGCGGTGTCACTTGCCTCTCAATATACGAGCATTTTGTTTATGTTTTATTTCGGTCTTGGAACCGGTGCCACGATGCTGTGTGCGCAGTATTACGGAAAAGGAGATATGCGGGCGATTGAAGCAGTCGAAGGGATTGCGCTGCGTTTTTCAATCATTGTATCGTTCCTTTTTGCATTGTGTGCAATGACAATCCCGGAATATATGATGCTGTTGTTTACCAATGATGCGGAATTGATTGCAATCGGCGCTTCGTATTTAAGGATTTTAAGTGTCAGTTATTTGTGCTGGGGTGTAACGGAAATATACATGGCGGTGCTTAAAAGCATCGGCAGGGTCACGATCTGTACGGCTTTAAATACAGTAGCCTTCGTTTTTAATATTGTGCTGGATGCGGTGTTTATCTTTGGACTGTTTGGTGCACCCAAAATGGGCGTCGTCGGAAATGCGTTCGGAACCACGCTCTCCCGCGTGATCCAATTGATTTGCTGTCTTGTAGTTTCGGCACTGAGCAAGGATGTGAAGCTGAAGCTTTCGTATATGTTCGTAAAAAACAAGCTGCTGCTGAATGATTTTATTCACCTTTCGCTGCCCGCACTCGGCAATGATGTGGTGTGGGGCGTTGCTTTTTCCATGTATTCGGTTATCATCGGACACCTCGGCACCGATGCGGTGGCGGCTAATTCCTTTGTGACGGTTGTGCGCAGCTTTGGTACGGTGCTCTGCTTCGGTGTGGGCAGCGCTTCAGGCATTCTGCTTGGAAATGAAATCGGGGAAAACAAGCTGGAAAGTGCAAGGCTCAATGCCGGGCGCCTTATGAAGCTGACGGTTGTAAGCGGTGCACTCGGAGGACTGATTGTGCTGGCCGTAACACCGCTTGCATTGTATTATGCGAAGCTGACGCCGAATGCAATGCACTATTTGAAATATATGCTTTTGATTAATATCTATTATATTATGGGTGCGGCGGTGAATACGACATTGATTGCCGGAGCATTCAGAGCGGGAGGAGACAGTCGGTTCGGTTTTATCTGCGATACAATTACAATGTGGTGCTATGCAGTGCCGCTCGGATTTATAGCCGCCTTTGTCATAAAACTTCCAGTGCTGTGGGTTTACTTTCTGCTTTGCACTGATGAATTCGTAAAGTGGCCGGTCGTACTGAAGCATTATAAGAGCGGAAAATGGCTGAAAAATATTACAAGGGATCATTTGTTTGAGGAGGGAAGCGTGACAAGTGAAGTTAAGTGAAAAAAACAGGAAATTGCTGCTGAAGATATCGTCCGGACGCCAGATGTCGGAGGCTTTTATCAACAGCGCGCTGCTTGCTTTATCAGGCGGCTTTCAGGATGCGTACACCTATAACACGCGTGACAAAGTATTTTCAAACGCACAGACAGGAAATATTGTCTTGATGAGCCAGTATTTTATGGTGGGCGAATGGCGGACTGCGCTGCATTATTTGTTCCCGCTGCTGTCGTTTGTACTCGGTGTTTTAATTGCGGAGCAAATACAAAACCGCTTTAAAGAAGCAAAACGGCTGCATTGGCGGCAGGGTATTCTTTTGGCGGAAATTTTGATATTGTTTCTTGTGGGATTTCTTCCGCAGGAGCTTAATATGGTGGCGACAGCACTCGTATCCTTTACGTGTGCCATGCAGGTGCAGGCCTTCAGAAAGATGCGCGGTTATTCCTATGCCAGCACAATGTGCATCGGCAATCTGCGAAGCGGAACAGATGCCCTTTCCATCTATTTGCGGGAAAAGAAGCGGGATTCCCTGAAACAGGCGCTGTATTATTACGGTATTATTTTACTCTTTGCGATCGGAGCGGGAATCGGAGGCAACCTGTCCGCCCGATTTGGCATTTCTATGATCTGGATTTCCTGCATTTGCTTGCTGCTCAGCTTTTTGCTGATGTCCTTAGAAAAATTAAAATAATCATTTGAAAAGTTCCACCGGATCACTTGAGAAAACATGAAATACCCATTGATCAACGGCACTCAATTTAAAATTACTGCATAGTATGAAGAGAAAGGAGCCGTATTATGGATCAATGTGAGTGTAATTTGAGGGGGCGGGTGGTAATCCCGGCCGATCCTTTATACAATGAGGCAAGACAGGGCTTTAACCGGGCAATCCAACAGTATCCGCTGGTGATTGTGTACTGCAGGAACGCGTGTGATATTTCGGAAGCAGTGCTGTGGTCCAAGGCCTGCGACGTGCCGCTGCGTATCCGGAATGGAGGACATAATTACGAGGGTTATTCCAATGGCAGCTGTACTCTGGTAATAGATGTCAGTGAAATGAACGAGATCTCTCTGGATGAAAACCGGAATTTATTGCATGTGCAGGGCGGAGTGACCAACGGGCAGATTTATCAGTTTATCACTGCAGGAGGTTACCCATTCCCGGGAGGCACCTGTCCGACCGTAGGCATAGGCGGATATGCCACAGGCGGAGGCTGGGGACTGTCCTGTCGATGGCTGGGGCTTGGCTGCGACAGTCTTGAGGAAATCGAGCTGGTCAACTATGAGGGTTGTACTCTTAAAGCCAGCCGGAGCTGCAACGACGATCTTTTTTGGGCCTGCAGGGGTGCGGGCGGCGGCAATTTTGGAGTGATTGTATCCATGAAATTTCGGCTTCCGTCCAAGGTCAATCTTGTTACGCTCATTGAAATTGATTACCTTCATGTGACCGCCGATGATCAGGAAGCGTTTTTACAGATCTGGCAAAGCTGGCTGCAGGGAGCTGATCCAAGAATTACCCTGATCTCCCGGATATACAATTCTCAGGAGGATGGTCTGGCTATGCTGGTCAGAGGTATCTTCTACGGAGATGTGCAGGAGGCGCAGATACTTATGCAGCCGTTTCTGGAGCTGTCCAATGCCCGCGCCCGTCTTGAAGCGGTTACTTTTTCGGAAGCTGCCGCTATTATAGGCAGCAGCTACCCGCCCTATGAAAAATTTGAGGCGGTCAGCCGCTATGCGCTGCGGGAATGGACGGCTTCGGAAATTGCAGGACTGGTCAGTCTGATCCGCAAACCCGCCGAAGGGTCTGTATTTACCGGTCTTTCTCTGTACGCACTGGGCGGCAGAGTGGGAGAAATACCGCAGGAGGAAACTGCCTTTTATTATCGCAATGCGCATTTCATTGTATGGCTGGAAACCGTATGGGAGGATCACTGCTTTCAGAGAGAAAACCAAAAGTGGATCAGTGACCGCTTTCCGGATCTGGCTGCTGTTACAGAAGGCTCCTATGTCAATTTTCCCTACAATTGTCTTCCCAATTATCTGGAGGAATACTACGGTGCATCTGTTCAAAGACTGCGGGAGGTCAAAAAGCGGTATGACCCTTGCAACCGATTTTCCTTCCCGCAGGGGATTTGGAGAACCGTACAGCCTTCGGATACGCCGGCAGAAATAAGCGGTGAATATCATGAGGATATCTCTTCCGGACAGCCCGATGCTGCCGAATACCGCGGTTTCCGGTATGTATAATTCAGAAAATGCAACAAAACCGGCCTCCTGTTTCTGACAGGAGACCGGTTTTGTTATTGTGTGCCCGGTGGGCACACGTTCTAACGGGTGAAAGTCCCCAATCCGCCCGGCAGTGGGAAGGATACAGCCGAAGCCAAGGGTGTCCATCGTGAGGTGGAATCTGAAGAAAGGATTAGGCAA
>JAEYFP010000007.1 GCA_023402845.1 Bacillota bacterium | reverse complement strand
ATGTGGATGACGCTATTATGGAAGCAGACAGGGCGCTGTTTGAAACGCCGCTGGAGGAATTTCACGGTCACGGATATGAATCCCTTCGCCCGGAATTGGAAAGGGAAGAAGCAGACATGAAAGTACTGGCGGCATATCCGAACCTGCTGCGAAGCGAGCTGTATGAAAATGTGGATCATAAGTTCATGATCGGGATCAGGAATAAGGATAGGGGAAGATATTTCACTGTATTCACGAATATAAACAACGATATCGGGGATGTTTCACAGTTTCAAGCTGAGAAATATCCCCGATTTTTGATCTTGCTATTCCAAGCTAGCCAGTTGTACCAGTAAGGAAAAACAGCACTGCATTCCCATGCGAAAAATGACCATAGAGTAAGCCACATTTTTGGAATGAATTGCATCCGTCCATTGTTCAATGACTTTGCATTGGTCTTTCGATAATTCCAAACATTCATACTGTTTTAAAAGTACATTTTCTGCTCGTAGAGCCTCTTGATACGCCTCATCTTGTCTAAGCACTTCGTACACGTTGTTAAAAGAACGTTCTTCCAGATGAGCATAAAGCAGTTAGAAAAAATCTGTTTTTATCATAGTGCCCAATCCTTTGCATCAATTGGAACGCTTTTCACAGAACAGAAATAGTGTACCATTTTTCAAATGGATTCTGATTATAGTTATCACCAATAATCATTGCCAATCCATCGATACCTTTTCTGAGATTGATGGTTCCACATGCAAGTACAACACGACGAATACCTCCAGCGGAATTCGTGATAGAAGGGAAGCCGATATGTCATTCGAAAATTCTGCTGCCAGTAATAATAAGATTTTTCACTGATTTGGTTTTCGTTCATCCATTTCTTTGCAGACATTCCGTCTGGAGGATTCTGGAATTGAAGCATAATGCCCTTCCACATAGTATGTCGGACGCTATAAGTTATCTGCTCCATGGTAAGTGACCTCCTTTAAAAAACTATTAGTTTTTTGCATTTTTTAAAGTGTCCCACAAAAAATCAAACTAAGCTAGGCGGAGAATTTGCCCTTTACATTTCTCAACTCTATAAGATCGCCTACAAGCGAAGCAACGCTTGCTCCAACGTTTTCCTTACGGCGCCGGGAGAGGCAAACATCTCACGGAAGTAGGTGCATACGAGGGGGGCGAGACCGGCGTCGTATAAATTTACTCCGAAAATATTCTCATTTTCTAAAATAGGCTTTATGTGCCTCTCTATATTTTCCGCTGTGTTATCAGCGGAGCCGAGTGTCAGCCCATCCATATGGGGGCGCAGAACGTCTAAAAGAGGGTCGGGACTGAGTTCAAAAGGATTGCCGTTGTCATCGATGCCCATAAGATAACGGAGCCATCCCGCAAACACCAATGGAATCCGCTTTAAGTCGGAAACATTAAGCGCAGGGGATGTGATATATGCCTTGATCGTTTCGCCGAAGCGAATAGCGAGCTTCTGTGAAGTATCCGTCGCAATGCGCTGCGGGGTATCCGGCATAAACGGATTCGGAATACGCACGTTTAAAACGGTGTCAATAAACTGTTTCGGATCCAGAATGCCGGGATCGATTACTACGGGAAGTCCTTCCTTGTATCCGATTTCCTCCACGAGCCTGCGCAGCGCGTTGTCCTTCATTTCCTTTGAAATCAAATCATAGCCGAGCACACAGCCAAACACTGCGAGAGCGGTGTGAAGCGGGTTTAAGCAGGTGCAGACTTTCATTTTCTCCACTTTATCCACAGTTTCACGGTCGGTGAAAATAATGCCGCCCTTTTCCAGCGCGGGCCGTCCGTTGGGGAACGCATCCTCGATGACGAGATACTGGCATTCCTCCGCATTTACGAAAGGCGCCACATAAGTATGTCTGGCTGTAATGACGAATTCCAGATCCTCCACGCCGTCCTTTGCAAGAATCTCTTTTATGGCGGCATCCGGCCGTGGCGTGATTTTGTCTATCATAGTCCAGGGAAAAGAAACTTTAGACGGATTGCTGATATATTCCTGAAACCCTTTTTCCGTCAGGCCGGACTTGCTCCATTTTTCGGCGAAAGCATGAATCGCCTCATAAAGACGGGTGCCGTTATGCGAACAGTTGTCCATGCTGACCATAGCCACCGGCGCTGCTCCACCTTTAAAGCGCGTGTAAAGCAGGCTCGCGACTTTTCCGATATAGCTTTCCGGCACTTGTGGTCCGCGCTCCATGTCGGCGGCTACCGAAGGAAGAAGCCTGCCCTTAGCATCTGTAAGGAGATAGCCTTTTTCCGTAATGGTAAAGCTGACCATCTGCAAGGAGGCACTGGAAAAAAATCCGCGCAGACGGTTGAACTCTTCCGGATTCTCCGGGCTTGCGCATAAGGATTCCATTACGCTTGCGACCAGTGTTTTCTCCACGGAGCCATCAGCTTTTAAGGTCACGAGAATGGAGAGGTCATCATGGGCAGCGTTCATTTTTTGTATGATTTCATTATCAAAGCCCTCGGCAACGATGAGCCCTTTATCCAAAACCTTTTCATTAAGAAGATTTTGAACAACATTTGCCTGAAAGGCGCGAAAAATGTTGCCTGCGCCGAAATGAATCCAAAACGGAGCGGCCTTTGTCCTTGCTGCCACCGCATCCCGGTCATAAAGGGGGAGGGAATATCCTTTTTCCAACCATACTTTTTTGTTATTCATAACGGAACGATCCAGTTTCATTTTCTGCGGTCTCCTTTCTCGATGGCTTCCCACAGGCCATTCAGATAAGCTGCGCCAAGCGCGCGGTCGTATAGTCCGTATCCGGGCATAGCTACCTCTCCCCAGATCATGCGTCCATGGTCGGGGCGGATAGGGCCGATAAATTTAATATCATAGAGGGCTTTCATGATTTCGTACATATCAAAGGATCCGTCGCCGGAAAGATGAGCGGATTCTTCGAAATCCTCCGGGCTGTTGAACTTCAGATTGCGTACATGGGCAAAATGGATCCTGCCCTCTAAAGCGCGGATCATGCCGGGGAGGTCATTTTCCAGATTGGTACCATAAGAGCCGGAACAAAAGGTCACGCCATTATGCGGATTATCCACCATTTTCATCATGCGCAGAATGTTTGGCTGGTTGATGATGATGCGGGGAAGGCCAAATACGCTCCACGCAGGATCGTCGGGATGGATCGCCATATTGATGTCATAGCGGTCGCAGACAGGCATAATTTTTTCGAGGAAATAGTTCAGGTTTAAGAACAGCATATCTGCGTCAAGATCCTGATACATCGCAAACAGCTCTTTGATTTTTTTCATTCGCTCCGGTTCCCAGCCGGGCATGATCGTACCGTTTGAATCTCCCGTGATGGAATCAAACATGTCCTCGGGATTTAATGCGTCTACGGCAGCCTGGTTATAGGCGAGTACCGTAGAACCGTCGGAACGTACGCGTGCTAACTCCGTGCGGGTCCAGTCAAATACGGGCATGAAGTTGTAGCAGACAAGATGAATGTCCTCCTTGCCTAAATTTTCGAGCGTTTCGATATAATTGGCAATGTATTGTTCCCGTTCCTCTGTCCCGGCTTTGATCGCTTCATGAATGTTTACGCTCTCGATTCCCGCTATGTGAAGACCGGCGGCCGCCACCTCTTCTTTCAACGCGCGAATGCGATCCCGACTCCATACTTCTCCCGGCGCTGTGTCATATAATGTCGTGATGACTCCGGTTACTCCGGGTATTTGCCGGATCTGGCTCAGCGTAACCGTGTCAAATTTCGAACCATACCACCTTAATGTCATTTCCATAAGTAACAGTCCCTTTCTGTAATTCTGTTTATTGATAATCCATTGTGTAATTTCATTATAAGTGGAAGGCGAAAAAAGTCTATTGACAGAATTGCTGTTCACATTGTAAAAGTTGCGATTAAATGTTATTCTAATAAAAACGTATTCATTTATTGATTCGAGCTGCAAAAACCGATATGGGGTATTCACATGAAAAAAAATTTACGTGCGGAATTTACAAAAAGACAGTACATGCTTTCAAGGGATTTTGAAATCTATTATTACAGTGACAGGAATCTTCCACAGGGAAAAATCCATATGCACCGCTACCATGAATTTTACTTTTTTCTGGAGGGGGAAGTATCCATTCGAATCGAGGAGCAGAGATGGGATTTGAAGCCGGGCGACATCGTGCTGATTCCCCCGAAGGTATCCCATCAGGCCGTGATACATAATTCCGGCAAGCCGTACCGAAGGTTTGTCCTTTGGATCAGCGAGGAATACTGTGATCAGCTTCGGGAGCTGTCGGAGGACTACCTTTATTTCATACGGCATGTGTCGGATATGGGAGATTACATTATCCACAACGATGTCATCACTTTCAATACGGTTCAGGCGAAGGTCTTTGAGCTTCTGGAGGAGATCCAGGGACAGCGGTTCGGGAGGGATGTGCGCATTGCGCTCGGTATCAACGGTTTGGTCATGCATTTGAACCGGATCATGTATGAGCAAAAGCACTTAAACTATCCGGAGGAAGGGCATCATCTATACCGGAATTTGATTTGCTACATCGAAGAGCATTTGGAGGAGGAGCTGACGCTCGATGCGATCGCAAATGAGTTTTTTGTGAGCAAATATCATATTTCCCATATTTTCAAGGACAATATGGGGGTGTCCCTTCATCAATATATCCTGAAAAAGAGGCTGTATGCATGTAAGGAAGCGCTGCTTGGAAATGTGAGTATCAGCGAGACTTACCAATCCTTTGGCTTTAGGGATTATTCCAGTTTTTACAGAGCTTTTAAAAAGGAATTCGGAATTTCCCCAAAGGAATTCAAGGATACGAGGATTCAGTTAGAAACATGATTCCCCATTGCATTGTGGACGAAAATACGTTACGATAGCCACGAAAGAAATTTAGGAAGCAATGGGAAGAGTGGATATGAAAGATAAATTTATAAAATACTGGCAGAGAATGCCGCTTCGGCGTAAAATTCAAGTCATTATTGTAAGTGTGGGCCTGATTATGGAGGCAGTGGTTCTGGTCAATCTGAATATTCCCTATTCCTTTATCGATAACGTGAGGATTATTCTGGACGACAATCTGGCATGCTACCGATTCCAGGATGCACTGGACAAGGAAAAGGATTTATTTTTGCAGTTTATGTCGGAAAAGAACCGGGAGACGGAAGAAGAATTCCGTCAGGCATGTGGGGAGACTGCTGGATATTTGGCTAATCTGCCCTATGATTATGCGCAGATAGGGGAGGAACGCTATTCCATTACCTGGAGTATTAAAAATGCTTTTGAAGAATATTCAAAGCAGAGGGATAAGGTGACGGCCATGGAGAAGACGGAGGAGGACTACATTACCGAGCTGTACAAAACCTACAGTATGCAGGACTATTTGGCTGCTTATGCCTCCAGGCTTACCAGAGCCGTGCTTTTAGAAGGAAATGGCTACTATGAAGAGCAACTGCCGATATTAAAGCAGATGCCGTATATCCTGCTTCTGATCAGCTTTGCTGCATTCTGGCTCCTGCTGGCTGTCATGCGCCTGTTCATGAGCAGCATCCTAAAGATTATGGGCCGCCTAGCGGAGGTCTCCGGGAAAATTGAAAAGAATGACTTTTCCGGCGCGGATCTGGACTGGAAGGGACAGGATGAAATCGGGCAGTTGGTCAGCGCTTTTAATAAAATGAAACACTCCACACAGGACTATGTGGTGGCAACGGAAGAAAAGAGGGTGATGGAAGAACGCCTGTACCGGCAGGAGCTGGAGCGGGCAGAGCTGGAGCAGCGGTTTTCCATGGCGCAGCTTCAGTTGATTCGAAGCCAGTTAGACCCTCATTTTTTATTTAATACATTGAATATGATTACCCGCATGGCCCAGATGGAGGAAGCGCCGGTAACGGAAGAAATGCTGGTAGCTATGAGCAACCTTCTCCGTTACAGCCTGCGTACGACCAATGCCTTTGCTCCTTTGAAGCAGGAGTTAAAGGTAGTGCAGGATTATATGTACATTCAGCGGATGAGGTTTGGAGAGCGCGTGCGGTTTTTTGTCGTATGTCCCGAAGAACTGTATGCGGAGGAGGTTCCGGTCTTTTTGCTCCAGCCTCTGGTGGAAAATGCGGTACTCCATGGGATCGTGGACAAGGAAACAGGCGGGACGATTTCCATAAGTATCATAAGAGAAGGGGAAACCTTGCGGATTATGGTGGAGGATACCGGAGAGGGAATGAGCGAGGAACATCTTAAGCGGATTCGGGAGGAAACGGAAAAGAGGGGGACGGGCCTTGGGATCGGGCTTGGAAATATTCACAGAAGGATTGCGGCGTATTATGAGAAGGGCAGCATTTCCATCGACAGCCGGGAAGGCGTCGGCACGGTCATACAGATCGAGTTTGGAAAACGGAAAGCCTGAGAGATTGTAATGTCATGGGGGAATAAGAATGTATCGTTTGCTGATAGCGGAGGATGAACTAATTGAGCGCATGGCGCTGAAAAAGACCCTGCAAAAGAAGCTGGGAGAGAGCTGCGTCATTTACGAGGCAGAAAACGGAAAGGAAGCCGTGGAAATTTTTCGAAGGGAAAATGTCCAGATCGTCATACTGGACATTGCCATGCCTGGAATGAACGGTATTCAAGCGGCAGAAATTATGCGGACGGAAAAGAAGGGATGCTGTCTGATTTTTCTTACCGCCTATGACCGCTTTGAATATGCGAAGAAAGCCATTTATCTTCGGGCGCTGGATTATCTTCTGAAGCCTTATTCCATTAAGGAGCTGATGAGCGTGGTGGAGGAAGCCTTGCATCTGACTGCGGAATGGGAATTCCGAAGGAAGGAAATGAAAGCGGAAACGGCTATGGCTATAGAACAGGAGATTCTTGCGGACAGGGCGGACATAGAAGAACGGGAAGAAGAGAACGAGGCTGAAGCGGTCAGTCGCCTGTCCGTTATGACCTCCATGGTAGAAGAATATATCCGCAAAAACTACATGAACGAAATATCCATGAGCGATGGAGCCAGAGCCATGAACTACTCGGAGCCTTATTTCTGTAAAATGTTCAAGCAGCAGTTCGGACAGAACTTCACCTCCTATCTGGCGGAATACCGGATCGAAGAAGCCAGAAAGCTTCTGGGGAAGCCTAACATCAATGTCAAAGAGGTGGGGGCCAGAGTAGGCTATCCGGACTCCAATTACTTTACAAAAGTATTTCACCGGATGACCGGACAGAATCCTTCCGAGTACCGAATGAAAGTGCTCCGGAATTTATAAAAAAAGAGGTTATACAAAATACCCATTATGTTTCCGAGATGGGTATTTTTTGTGTAAAAAGATAAAATCTTACTACTTTTCATAAAAAAATACGATAGGATCAACAAAATGCGGACTTTATAATGACGGTAGAAGAAAGAAGAGAAGGAAACGATCTGGAAAGGAGGATGGGATATGGAACAGGAGCTGTTTCGGATGGAAGGAATCAGCAAAAGCTTTCCCGGCGTGAAGGCTTTGGATAATGTATCTCTCACCGTGAATAAGGGAGAGGTGCTCGGGCTGGTCGGCGAGAACGGCGCTGGAAAATCCACCCTCATGAAGATTCTGTCGGGTGTGTACCGGGCGGATGAAGGGGAAATTTTCATCGAAGGCGAAAAGGTGGTGATTGACTCTGTCAGCAGGGCGCATAATCTGGGCATCAGCATCATCATGCAGGAATTGAATATGTGCGGGCATTTAAGTGTGGCAGACAATATTTTTATCGGCCGGGCGCAGATAAAAGGCATTTTTATCGATGACAGGCAGATGCATAAAGAAGCGAAAAAAATTCTGGACGAACTGGGAATTGAGATAGACACTTATACGCATGTGGGCGCCTTGAGCGTTGCCAAGCAGCAGATGGTGGAGATTGCCAAAGCGATCAGTTTTCATTCCAAGATACTCGTGCTGGATGAACCGACCGCTACGCTGACCGAAAGAGAAATCGACCAGTTGTTTGAAATTGTCAACCGGCTGAAGAAAAAAGGTGTGGGGATGGTGTATATTTCCCACCGTATGGCGGAACTGAGCCGCATCTGCGAACGGGTGACGGTGATCCGTGACGGGCAGTATATAGGGACGAAAAACTTAAACGACATTACGATGGATGAACTGGTCAATATGATTGTGGGCCGTTCGCTGGAGGATAAATATCCAAAGCACGTCAGAACGATCGGAGACGTGGTATTGGAGGCGAGAAATGTAAAACGCGATACGAAGGTCAACGCGGATTACTTCCATGTACGAAAGGGTGAAATCCTGGGGATTTCCGGTCTGGTAGGAGCGGGCAGGACCGAGCTGATGCGCTGTATTTTCGGCGCGGACCATCCGGAAACGATGGAGCTGACACTGGAAGGAAAGCCCATTAAAATCAATTCTGTCATACAGGCGATCAGCCATGGAATCGGCTATGCCACGGAGGACAGAAAAAGAGACGGACTGGCGTTGGGGTTGGACGTCAAATACAACACCAATATGGCCCATCTTCCCAGCATCACACACTTTGGATTTATAGACGACAAGGCGGGGCTGAAAAATGCGGAAGAATATGTGGAGCTTCTACATACCAAGACACCCAGCGTCCATCAGGTCTGCAAGAACCTTTCCGGAGGAAACCAGCAGAAGGTGGTGTTGTCAAAGTGGCTCTGCAATGACGTAAAGGTACTGATTGTGGACGAACCGACCCGCGGTATCGACGTGGGAGCCAAATATGAGGTTTATGAACTATTTAATAAGCTGAGCGATCAGGGCGTGGCAATCATCATGATTTCCTCGGAACTCCCCGAAATTCTGGGCATGAGCGACCGGATTCTGGTCATTCACCAGGGAGAGATCAACGGAGAGCTGAACGCCAAGGGGGCCACACAGGAACAGATTTTGTATCTGGCGGCCGGATATAACAAACTGGAAGGGAAACCGGCTCCGAAGTTAGCTGGCGAAGCCTGAAAAAAGGGGATGAAAAGATGACAAAAACAAAACAACGGACGCCGCTTAACGGCTGGAATTCTTTTAACAAGCTGAACGCGGCAACCAGAAGAGCAATTTATTCATTGGGGATATTGATAGGCATGTTCCTGTTGTTCGCCGTACTCTCGCCGGATAAATTTCTGGCTCAGGCCAACCTGCAGAACCTATTACAGCAGATCGTGACCTATACGATCATCGGATGCGGTTTGAGCTTCTGTCTCGTCTGCGGAGGAAACGATCTTTCAGCTGGTGCGTCCATGGCGTTGTCCGGAATTATTATGGTCGGTCTATTGACGCAGGGACTGCCGCTGTGGGTTTGTATGATTCTTTGTATGATGATGGGGGTGCTGACCGGTATTATGAACGGATTTTTTATTGAAATTCTGGGTGTAGTTCCTTTTGTGGCCACACTTGCCACCCAATGGGTGTACAGGGGAATGGCAAATGTGCTCGTAAATGGCGCGCCTCTTTACACCACGAATATTCCTTCCGAAAGCGTGCAGAAACAGTTCTATGTTCTGGGCGGAGGAAGAATCGGCGGCGACGGTCTGCCTTACAGCGTGATCATCACACTGGTATACGCGATTATTCTCGGCATCGTTTTGGCGAAGATGCGGATCGGACGTCAGATTTATGCCTGCGGCTCCAATCTGGAGGCGGCGAAGCTTTCTGGCATTAACGCCGTAAAGACCCGTATGTTTGCATACTGTATTTCAGGACTTTCCGCTGCTATCTGCGGTGTTCTCGTATCTTCCAGACTCTCAAGCGCACAGCCTACGGCAGGTAACGGTTATGAGATGGAGGCCATTGCCGCTTCCGTTCTCGGCGGAATCTCCATTCTGGGCGGCGAAGGAACCATTTTAAATACGGTTATTGGCGCGTTGATGATGGGCGTCATTCGAAATGGTTTGAACTTAAATGGAATTAACTCTTTCTGGCAGCAAGTCATCGTAGGTTTTATTCTGCTGATCGCAGTGGCATCCCAGACTGCCAACAGGGGCGGAAACTTAACAATGATCAAGCGGTTTTTCGGCATGCAGAAGGCGGTTTAAGGACCAATATATGAAAAGCAATAAGCTTAATAATAAAACAAAGTAAAGCACATCCCAAGAGGATGAAAAAAGGAGGAAAAAATGAATAAGTGGAAAAAATTGGCGGCAACTTTATTAACAGGCGCGATGGCGATGTCATTGCTGGCAGGCTGTGGAAACAGTGGTGCAACAGAGCAGGCACCGGCAGCGGAGGCGGCGGCACCGGCTGCGGTAGAGGAACAGGAAGCGCCTGAGGCAACGGAAGCTCCTGAAGCGGAAGAAGCGGCTGCCACAGCGGACAGCGAAAAGACAATCTATGTAATTGTAAAGGTTCTGGGCAACCAGTACTGGAGCGTATTGCAGGCCGGCGCAGAGCAGGCGGGTAAAGATCTGGGATGTAAAGTAGTCGTAGTCGGAACCGCTCTGGAGTCCGATATCGAAGGCCAGTTGACCCTTTTACAGAATGCAGTATCCGCACAGGCGGACGGTATTGTAATCGCACCTCTTGACAGCGAATCTCTGGATATGCCGATTACAGAGGCGTATAATTCAGGAACGCCTGTAGTGCTTGTGGATACCGTGATCAAGAGCGAAAACTACAGTGCGGCGCTTTTGACCAACAACGTCGAAGCAGGAAGAACGGCAGCAGAAGAAATGCTAGGAAGATTAAAGGAATCCGGCCTTTCCGAGACGGAAGAAGCTCAGATCGCAATTCAGGTAGGCTCCACCGGTTCCCAGACGATCAATGACCGCGTAAAGGGCTTCAACGAATATTGGGATGCCAATGCGCCGGAAAGCTGGAAAGTGCTGAACGACGACATAAAGGTAAATGAAGGAGATATCAGCAAGGCAGTCAGCTTCTGTCAGGACTTCATTACCACCTATCCGAACCTGAAGGCTGTATTCGGACCGAACAACGGTTCCACAGTAGGATTTGTAACAGGTTTGACAGAATCCAATCGTACGGATATTATTATGGTAGGATTTGACTTCTCCGCAGAAATCGAGACGATGATCCGCGGCGGCGAATTCGATGTGGCTTCCGTAGTGCAGCGCCAGTATTTTATGGGCTATGACGGCGTGAAGACCGCACTGGAAATGGCAAACGGCGCAGCTCCGGCAGAGAAGACCATAGACACAGGTGTCGTATTGGTAGATGCAGCCAATGTGGATTCGGACGAAGTACAGAGTATTATTAATCCTTAAGCAAAATCCAAAGCAGCATTGCAATAGCATATGCGCTTCTCCCGTAACGAGTCCCTTCCCGTTTCGGGAGAGGCGTTTTGGAGGCCCTTATGAAGAATCGTTTTCCGGTCGCAGGAGCGCTTATTCTTTTGTTGCTCGCAGGTGCGGCAACCGTTTTTTTCTTGTGGAAAGGGAACAAGGGTACGGTTTCGTCTTTGACGGAGCAGGAAACCGTGCCTGAATTTGTATTCACCTATGCGGAAAACCAGCCGAAAGGCTATCCCACTACGCAGGGTGCGGAGTATTTTGCCGAACTGGTATATGAGAGGACGGACGGAAGAATCAAGATCAATGTGTTTTCCGAAGCAGAGCTTGGAGACGAATTGTCCGTCATAGAACAGATTCAGTACGGAGGAATTGACTTTGCCAGGCTGTCGGTCCAGTCTACGGGCGAGCAGGTGCCGCAGATGAATGTGCTTCAGCTTCCTTACTTATACAGGGATGGAGAACATATGTGGCAGGTGCTGGACGGGGAACTCGGCGACGAGTTTTTGTCTTATCTGGACGATTACGGAATGGTGGGTTTGTCCTGGTATGATGCGGGAGTAAGACATTTTTATAATTCCGTAAAACCCATTGAAACTTTGGAGGATATGAGAAAAATGCGTATCCGGGTGTCGGATTCGGATTTGATGGAAGCCATGATCAACGCTTTGGGAGTCAAGGCGGTGAGGATGGCCTATTCCGAAGTATATGCGGGCCTGGAGACGGGAATCATAGACGGCGCGGAAAATAACTTCCCCTCCTATGAGTCCATGAGGCACTATGAGGTAGCGGGCTATCTTACGCTGGACGGTCATAACCGTATGCCGGAAACACAGCTTGCTTCCAAAGCCACATGGGAAAAGCTGACAAAGGAAGATCAGGAAATTATCCGATCCTGTGCGGAAGAATCCGCGTTGTATGAGAGACGGCTGTGGGCGGAGCGGGAACAGGCAGCAAGGGAGTATCTGGAAGAAAATGGATGTGTCATTACCGAACTCAGCCAGAAAGAGCGGCTCCGGTTCCGGGTGGCCATGATGACGATTTATCAGGAATATTGCAGCGAATATATTGATCTGGTGAACCGGATAACAGAAACTTATTAAAGGAGCACTATACAATGCAATTATTAAATAAAGCGGTTACCGGAAAAAAAGAAAGGCCGATCAGAGTTTTACAGTTTGGAGAAGGAAATTTCCTTCGTGGCTTTGTAGATTATATGATAGATATTGCAAATGAGAAGAATTGCTTTGACGGAGATATTGTGCTGGTGAAGTCTATCGAATTCGGAAGCCTTGAACGCCTGCACAATCAGGAGTGCCAATATACGGTGTCCCTGCGGGGAATTGCAGACGGCGGCCCTGTGATACAGAACCGTATCATAACAAGCGTCACGGATGCAGTCGCGGCATTTGGGGAATATGAAAAGTACAGCGAATACGCCAGGCTGGATACGCTGCGCTTCATCGTTTCCAATACTACGGAGGCCGGAATCGTGTATGACGAAAAAGACAGACTGGAAATGACGCCGCCTCATAGCTTTCCGGGAAAGCTGACAAAATTCCTGTATGAGAGATACCGGCATTTTGACGGGGCGTTCGATAAAGGTCTGATCATGCTTCCGGTAGAGCTGATTGACGATAACGGCGTTCATCTGAAGGAATGCGTCAGCAGGCTTTCGGTTTTGTGGAAGCTTGAGCCGGGATTTTATAAATGGCTTGAGGATGCCTGCGTGTTCAGCTCGACATTGGTAGACCGGATTGTTACCGGATATCCGAAGGATGGAGCGGAAAGCATGTGGCGGGAGTTTGGATATGAGGATCATCTGATTGTGACAGGCGAACCGTTCGCCTTATGGGTGATCGAAAGCAAAAAGGATATCTCAGGGGAGCTTCCTTTGGATAAGGCCGGACTGCCTGTCATCTTCACGGACAACCAAAAACCCTATAAGCAGAGAAAGGTAAGAATCTTAAACGGCGCACATACCTCCTTTGTGCTCGCTTCCTACCTTGCCGGAAATAACGATGTGCTGGAATCCATGGGGGATGAGGCGCTGTTTCACTTTATGAGCGATACGGTTTTTAACGAGGTGATTCCGACCCTGACGCTTCCTGAAAAGGAATTAAAGGATTTTGCCGATGCAGCCATTACCCGTTTCCGTAATCCGTATGTCAGGCATTCCCTGTTGTCAATTGCGCTTAATTCAGTATCCAAGTGGCGCACAAGATGTATGCCGAGCTTTCTGGGCTACATAGAAAAAATGGGAGTCCTTCCTGCACATCTGACATTTTCCCTTGCGGCATTGACGGCGTTTTATACGGGAAAGGAACTACGTGACGGCGCGCTGATAGGAAAGCGGAACGGCGAGGAATACAAAATATTGGACGATGCGCAGGTACTCGAGTTCTTTGCCGAAAACAGCAGTAAGGACGAAGAGGAATTTGTGCAGGCATTCTTATCCGATGAAAGGTTTTTCGGACAGGACCTGACGAAAATCGCCGGACTGACAGGGCAGATCGCTTCTTATCTGAAGGATATCAGGAAGAAGGGGATGCGCGAAGCATTAAAAAATAATTTCAACTATTAAAAAAGCCGGTGGAAAAAGGGGATGGGTCTCATGCGGCAGTTTGTGAAAATAAATGAAAAGGATAATGTGGCGGTGGCGCTTGAGGATCTGAAAAGAGGAGAGCAGTTTGCTGTCGGGAACGGAACGGTCACTCTTTGCGATACGATTGCAAGGGGACATAAGTTTGCGCTTGTGGATATCAAAAAGGGAGAAGCTGTCGTCAAATACGGCTTTCCGATCGGATACGCGAAGGAGCAGATAAATGTGGGGACCCATGTGCATGTACATAATCTGAAAACCGGACTGGGCGACGACTTGAATTATGAATATCATCGCGCGATTCAGGAACAGGCGCAGGGGTTGGAAGGAAGCCCCGGCAGAAACGCTTTTTTCATGGGTTATGACCGCGGAAGGGAAGGAGTCGGAGTCAGAAACGAGCTTTGGATCATCCCTACGGTGGGGTGTGTGAATTCCGTCGCAAAGAAGATTGCGGCCGGATGTCAGGATCTTGTGCGGGAAAATATCGAAGCGGTCGTTGCGTTTTCACATCCTTACGGCTGCTCGCAGATGGGCGAAGATCAGGAAAACACAAGAATTGCATTGGCCGATTTGATTCATCATCCGAATGCCGGAGGCGTTCTTGTACTGGGACTGGGGTGTGAAAATTCCAATATCGGCGTCATGAAGGAATACATCGGAGAATACGATGCTTCCAGAGTACGGTTTTTGCAATGTCAGGACTTTGAGGACGAGATAGAAGAGGGAATTCGGAACATGAAAGCGCTTGCCGCTTATGCCGCAGGGCTGCGTCGGACAAGGATCGGCGCGGATCAATTGATCGTCGGATTAAAGTGCGGGGGCTCCGACGGCCTGAGCGGCATTACCGCAAATCCAGTGGTCGGACGGTTTTCCGATTTGCTTACGCAGGTGGGAGGAAGCACCATTCTTACCGAGGTTCCGGAAATGTTCGGCGCGGAGACTCTTTTGATGGACAGGGCGGCCGAACGGGAGGTTTTTGATAAGACGGTACAACTGATTAACGATTTTAAAGATTACTTTCGATCCTATAAGCAGACCATTTATGAAAATCCCTCTCCCGGAAATAGGGAGGGTGGTATTTCCACGCTGGAGGATAAAGCGTTGGGCTGTACGCAGAAATCCGGAGCAGCAAAGGTAGCGGATGTATTAAAATATGGGCAGCGTGTCGGCAAGTCGGGCCTGAACCTGTTGTCCGCACCGGGTAACGATCTGGTGGCAGGCACGGCGCTTGCTCTTTGCGGAGCGCAGATCGTATTGTTTACGACCGGACGCGGTACGCCGTTTGCATGTGCGGTACCTACCATAAAAATATCCTCCAATACCCAGCTTGCGGAAAAGAAGAAAAACTGGATCGATTTTGACTGCGGGCGTCTGCTTAACGACGGCATGAGTTTGGATATTCTGGGAAATGAGCTGTACGAATATGTGCTGTCGGTTGCGAACGGCGCTTTTGTAAAAAGCGAAGAAGGCGTCTGCCGGGATTTGGCAATCTTTAAGCAGGGTGTCACACTTTAAATACAGGCATCCGTAACAGGAGGATAAAAAATGAAAGCTTTTATGGATCAGGATTTTTTGCTGGATACGCAGGCGGCAAAAAAATTATATGAGAATTATGCGGATATGACAAAGATTCCGGTTTTGGATTATCATTGCCATATCAATCCGAGAGAAATTTATGAGGACAGGCAGTTTGAAAATATCGCACAGGCGTGGCTGGGCGGGGACCACTATAAATGGCGTCAGATGCGCACGAACGGCGTGGAGGAAACCTATATCACGGGTGATGCGGCGGATTATGAAAAATTTATTAAGTGGGCGGTAACGCTGCCAAAGCTGATTGGCAATCCACTATATCACTGGTCGCACATGGAGCTTCGGTATTATTTCGGCTATCAGGGCAATTTGAATGCAGATACGGCCGGAGAAGTGTGGAAGCTGTGCAATGAAAAGTTGAGCAGTGAGGAATTTTCTGTGCGAAAACTGATAAAAATGTCAAATGTAAAGCTGATCTGTACGACAGATGACCCGGCGGACAGTCTTAAATGGCATCAGAAGCTGAAGGCGGACGACAGCTTTGACGTGCAGGTACTTCCGGCATGGAGACCGGATAAGGCAATGAATATTGAGAAGCCGAATTTTGCAGAATATATAAAGACACTGTCGGAGGCTTCCGGTATGGCTATCCCGGATTTTGACTCCTTAAAGAGCGCATTGTGCAGGCGTATGGACTTTTTTGCGGAAAACGGCTGTCTGGTAAGCGATCATGGATTGGAATATGTCATGTATGTTCCGGCATCCGAGACGGAAACAGATGCTGTTTTTCAAAAAGCGCAGGCAGGGATAGCGGTATCAGAAAAAGAGGTGCTTCAGTACAAGACGGCGTTTATGCAGTTTGCGGCAAGGCAGTATCACAGACGCAGCTGGGTCATGCAGCTGCATTACGGCTGTAAGCGCGATAACAATACCGCCATGTATCATCGGATAGGACCGGATATCGGCTACGATTGCATCAACAATTTTGCACCGTCCGCACAACTGGCGGATTTTCTGAATGCATTATCCGTAAGCGGCGAGCTGCCGAAGACAATCATCTATTCTCTCAATCCGAATGATGATGCGGTTATTGACAGTGTGATCGGCTGCTTTCAGGGAGACGGCGTTAAAAATAAGGTTCAGCATGGTGCGGCCTGGTGGTTTAATGACCATGATACAGGGATGACGAATCAAATGAAGTCATTTGCGAGCTTATCGGCTCTGGGAAATTTCACAGGAATGCTGACTGATTCCCGATCGATCTTATCTTATACCAGACATGATTATTTCAGGCGGATTTTATGCCGGATGATAGGCGGCTGGGTAGAAAACGGAGAATATCCTCACGAGGAAAAGTTGCTGGAGGAAATCATAAAAGGTATTTCCTATAATAATGCGGTGGATTATTTTGGATTTGCGCTGAATAAGGTTTAGAAGACTTATAGGAAACAAGAATATCAATATCGCCGCGGGATTTATGCGATCCTGCGGCGATATATTGTTTTGGCGGGTTACAAATACGCCCACTCAAACTGTTCGGCGCCTGCGCCAATCTCAAAATGCTTTTTTACAATTCCCAAATCTACTTTTGAATAAAATCCACCGGTCGCGTTGGCAGATACTTTATTTTCAAAGAGCGTGAAAAGGAATTTTTGCTGGTTGGTTGCTGTCGGAGCGAGCTGTGCCGCCTTCATTCCGTTTAAAAACCAATCGGGCATTTTCCCGTTTCCTTCGTAAAGCTTTTCAAGCAGCTTACTTTTATGAGGAACGCCCTGCGTTTTTCCGTAGCCGAGCGCGATCACGCAGACGAGCTTTTCTCCCTCTTTCACCACACAGCGGCTTTTTCCCTTGCTGAAGGTCAGGGCGACCCAACACGTGTTCAGGCCGAGCTGCTGCGCTTTCAGTACGAGCTGTTCGCCGTAATATCCGGCTGTCTCATCCAATTGCGGCCCTTTTCTGCCGATTAGGGCAAAGTAATTTGTTACATGATTGAATTTACCATAGTGCGCCATTAAGCCCCCAAAGGCATCCGGTTCCTCTGTAATAAGCTGGATATTAAGTCCGCTCTCCCGATTGCAAAGAGCAACCTCCTCATTCAGCTTTGATACAATTTCAGTATCGATACGTTTCTCCAAATAATCACGTACGGAATGACGGTTTTCAATTGCCTGCATACTGTCCATGTAATTTTCCCTTCTTTCTTCAAATTCTTGCCTTCTAGAAAACGCTCGCCGTATAGCCATTCCTCCATCTGTCCGTGCAAGCACGGAATTGGATACCGGGCTATTTCGGCTGGCCTGCGGGCAGAGCCTCAGAAAACCTCTGGTTTTCTTCGGTCGCTTCGCTCGCTGTATAGTCATTCCTCCATCTGTCCGTGCAAGCACGGCATCTGGATACCGGGCTATTTTGGCTGGCCTGCGGGCAGAGCCTCAGAAAACCTCTGGTTTTCTTCGGTCGCTTCGCTCGCCGTATAGTCATTCCTCCATCTGTCCGTGCAAGCACGGCATCTGGATGCCTGACTATCCGGCTCTGCCCTTTGCGCACATTATATCATAAAATTGTTTATTTATATGTAAATTGTATTGCAGAAATAGAACATTTTTATGTTGGACAATGGAAGTCTGTAAATGGATGAATCGCAAGATTCTGCAGCTTTTGCAAAAAAGGAAAGTTCTAAATCAAAAAGTGCAAATTTTTATCATTTCTTTGCAATTATCTTGAATGGGATCCCCAATTTTTATTTGCTACACTCAAATTGTAAGAAACAAACCATGCGCGCCTGATTCGAAGGTGCGGGGCAGGCCTGTGTCCGCATTGCTTACATGGCCTGTGAAAATTTTCAAGCAATGCAGAAACGAGGGAAAGATGAAAAAGAAATTAGTCAGTGTAATTTTGAGTGCGGCAATGATCACTTCAATGCTGGCAGGCTGCGGAAACGCGGCAGGTACAGGCGCATCGGATGCGGCGGCGGGCACAGCGACGGCAGTTGCAGGCGAGGAGGCACCGGAGACGGCGGACAGTACGGAAACGGCCCCGACGGGAGAGGTCCCGGTAGCGGGCGTCTGCTGGTATAATTTTGCGGATACGTTTATCTCCAACGCAAGACAGTCTTTGATCAACGTAGCCAAAGCTGATGGCGCGATTTCGATCGAGGATGCGGACAGCCAGAATGATACGGCTACCCAGACAAATAACATGAACAATATGTTTTCCAAGGATGTAGACTACTTTGTTTTGAACAACATTAATACGGGTGCAATTGATGAAATCTGTGATCAGATTCTGGAACAGGGCTGCTACGGCATTTTTGCCAATACCGACAGTCCGTCCGATGAAAATTTTGCAAAAAATGAAAAGCTTTACAGTGTTTCCTCCGTTGCAACTCAATCTGGTGATATTATGGGCGAAGCAATTGTAGATTACTGGAATGCAAACCCCGATGCGGACCGGAACGGAAACGGCAAGCTGGACTACATTATGCTCCTCGGAATTCAGGGACATTATGATACAACGGTGCGTTCCGAGTACTCCGTACAGAAGATTGAGGAGGCGGGTATAGAAATGAATCAGATCGGCGGAGAGCTTGTCTGTGATTATTCCCGCGCGAAAGCACAGGAAACCGTGGCTGCGCTGCTCGCTAATTACAGCGACGAGATTGACTGTGTCATCGCCTGCAACGATGATATGGCCCTCGGGGCGATTGAGGCACTGAAGGCAGGCGGCTTTTTTGGTGATGACGGCGAAAAGATAATTGTTACCGGTGTGGATGCGACGGCTGTCGGCTGTGATGCGGTCAGAGAGGGAACCTTGCTCGTTACCGCACTAAATAATCCGATCACATTGGCAAAATCCGTTTATAAGGTCATGAAACTGACAAATGCAGGAGAAGATGTGACGACAGAGACAATGGGGATTGACGGTGTTACGGTGGAAGGAAACCGTGTATGGATCGATTATAAGGCGATCACAAAGGATAACGTTGATGACGCCAGCTACGACGTAAACGATACGACGATCAACTACTAACCGAAATCAGAATGGGAGGATAGCGATGGACAGCTCTCAATATGTGCTGAACATGGAACATATCACAAAAAGCTTTCCGGGCGTAAAAGCGCTCGACCAGGTGGATCTGCATATCAGGCCGGGAACCGTGCATGCCCTGATGGGAGAGAACGGTGCGGGAAAATCCACGCTGATGAAATGCGCGTTTGGCCTTTATCATCCGGACGAAGGACAGATTTATATGGACGGAAAGGAGGTTCATCTTGAAAATGCGAGAAACGCTATGGATCAGGGCATTGCCATGATTCATCAGGAACTGCATCCCATAAAGACGCGCAACGTCATGGAAAATATATGGATCGGAAGAATTCCTTACAAAAAGGTCGCAGGTATCCATTGGGCAGATGAAAAAACGATGTACCGGCAGACAAAAGATCTGTTTGAGGAATTGGGGATCGATATTAATCCGAAGGTCATGGTGAGCGAGCTGTCCGTATCGCACTGCCAATTATTGGAGATTGCGAGGGCGGTTTCCTACCATGCGAAAGTAATTATTATGGATGAGCCGACTTCTTCCCTGACGGAAACGGAGGCAGCGCTGTTATTCAAAATTATCAGAAAACTCGTATCCCAAAACGTGGCAATTATTTATATCTCACACAAAATCGAAGAAATTTTAGAAATTTCGAATGAGGTCACGATCATGAGAGACGGGAGGCTTGTCGGAAGCTGGCCGGTTAAGGAGCTTTCGATGGATCTTATTGTCAACCGCATGGTAGGCAGAGAAATGACGCAGCGTTTTCCTGAGAAAAAGCACGTGCCGGGTAAAGAACATATGACTGTTAAAAATCTGACCGCGGCAAATGCGCATTCCTTTCAGAATATCAGTTTCACGTTACGCAAGGGAGAAATCCTCGGCATCGGCGGACTGGTGGGGGCACAGCGGACAGAACTGATGGAAGCTGTTTTCGGGCTGAGGCCTGTCAAGTCCGGCAAAATTAATATCAATGGAAAAGAGGTATCGATCAAGTCCCCAAAGGAGGCGATCAGATATGGAATGGCACTGCTGACGGAGGAAAGGCGGGCAACGGGAATTATCCCGATGCTGTCCGTCATGGAAAATATTGTACTGTCAAATCAGACGGCTAATCCAAAGCAGTATAAAAAAGGATTATTTTTGAATGAAAAGAAAAGGAAAGAGGATGCCATGAAATATGTGGATTCTTTATCCATAAAAACGCCTACGGTCAAGCAGCAGATTATGCATTTATCCGGGGGTAACCAGCAAAAGGCACTCTTAGGCAGATGGCTGCTGTTAAAGCCGGATATCCTGATTCTGGATGAGCCTACGAGAGGAATCGACGTAGGCGCAAAATATGAGATCTATTGCCTGATGGAGGAAATGGCGCAGGCGGGAAAATGTGTGATTATGATCAGCTCGGAAATGTCGGAGCTGATAGGGATGTCCGATCGTATTATGGTAATGTGCGAAGGTCATTTGTCGGGCATGTTGGATCAAAATGAAATTACGGATGAAAAGATTATGTATCTTGCAAGTACCTATGATGCGAACATAAGGAGAGTAGAAGGATGAAAGTGAAACAGTGGAATATCAGGCAATTTTTAATGAATTATGCGCTTTATCTGATCATGCTTGTCATGATCGTCGTAATTGCATGGATCTCTCCTAAATTCCTGTCGCTTCGGGTATTGAGGGATATTTTTATGCAAAGCTCCACTAGAATTTTAGTGGCGCTCGGATGTATGTTTATTATTGTCTGCGGCTCCGCGGATTTATCCGGCGGACGTGTCGTCGGACTGGCAGCAGTGTTTGCCGGTTCGTTTGCACAGCAGGCAACCTATTATAATAAATTCTGGCCGGGAATCGGTGAACTCCCCATTATTGTTCCGATTCTGCTCGGCATTGCGGTTGGTGCACTGTTCGGACTGCTTAGCGGATTTACTGTCGCAAAGCTGAAAGTTCCGGCATTTTTAGCAACACTCGGCACCCAGATGATTGCTTACGGCGCGAGCTGCCTGTATTTTAATAAGGCGCCAAACAATTCCCAGCCGCTCGGAGGTTACACAGAAAGCTTCGGTAAGCTTGGTACGGGCTCCATCGGAGGAATCCCTTATTTGATTATTATTTCATTAGGTGTTGCGGCACTGATCTGGATTTTTCAGGTCAAGACATGTCTTGGAAAACAGATTTTTGCGGTCGGAGGCAATCCGGAGGCGGCCAAGGTTTCGGGAATCAATGTATTTAAAATATTGATGATTACTTTTACGGTGGCAGGTGCACTTTACGGGCTTGCCGGCTGTCTGGAAGCGGCTAGAACGGGAAGTGCGACGAGTACCTACGGACTTAGCTATGAGCTGGA
Source organism: Bacillota bacterium (assembly GCA_023402845.1). Lineage (GTDB taxonomy): Bacteria > Bacillota > Clostridia > Lachnospirales > Lachnospiraceae > JAEYFP01. Next base: position 60,760 of record JAEYFP010000007.1, on the reverse strand, counting down.
TGCGATTGCTTCCTGTATCGTAGGCGGATGCTCTGCAGGCGGAGGTGTTGGGAGTGTTCCGGGTGTGATTTTAGGCGTGCTGATCTTCAATGTCATCAACTACGGACTGACGTTTATCGGTCTGAGTTCCTACTGGCAGTTCGCGGTAAAGGGAATTATTATCATTGTTGCGGTCGCATTTGATGTACGCAAGTATGCGGATAAAAATTAAAATAGTTGTATAACCCGTTTCCTATCCTTTATGATAAAGGTAGGAAACGGGAGGAATCCAGGATGAAAAAAAATATAAAAACAGTCATTTTTTTGACAGGGATATTGAGTAGTTTAATGCTGGTTTTGTCGGCCGTGTTTTACTGTATGGGTCGGAACGGAGCACAGGAAAACCGGGATTATGAAACGCTGCTGCGCGTTTCTGTCATTTTGCCTCATAAGGACGATGGATACTGGTCTCTAATTGAAGAAGGCTTTCTTGAGGCTGAGACAGATCATATAAATGAGGTGGATGTTCAGGTATATACACCGCAGCTGAATTATCATGTCGGCCAGATGATTGAGCTGATCAATCGGCAGGCGGCCGCAAAAGTAGATGCGATCATTGTGCAGGGAGTCGATAATGAAGAGTACCATGCAGCTTTGCAGAAAGCGGCAGATATTGGTATTCAGATCATTTTGGTAGATACGGATATGGAAGATTTCCCCTCCCATTTGTATATTGGTACGAATAACCGGGATGCCGGCGTTAAGATGGGAGAGGAGCTTGTCAAAATTACGGGCGGGGAAGCAATTACAGCCGTAATTTCAGGAGAGGAAAATTATCCGAATCTTGCCGAACGCTATGAGGGGCTTTTGAAGGTGACAGATAAATACCCCGGCATTGAGATCGTGCGTCTTGATTATGATAAGTATGATGCCCTTACGGTCATGAAGCTGTATGAACTGATTTTGAAGGAAAATCCGGAGGTGGACACGCTGGTCTGCATTGAGGGGACAGCAGGTCAAACCTTTGGGACTGTTTTTAAAGCGCCGCAGGAGGAATATGCGCATATATTGACGTTTGATTACTCTCAGTTTACGAGAGAGGGAATTCGAAACGGTGTCATTGAAGGGACAATGGTGCAGGATACATTCCAGATGGGTTATCAGGCGATCGAGGAAATCATTCGCCATGAGAAAACAGGAAGCTATACGGAGGAAAAAATTTACACACCCGTCTACTGGTACTCCAAAGAGAATCTGGCAGAGGAGGGAAACGATGAACCTTAAATTTTCTTTCCGAAGCCTTCACAATTCTGTGACGGGGAAATACAGCCTCGGTTATTTCATGCTCAGTGCGATTGCGGTTTTGCTGCTGATCATTTCCTTTTTAAGCAATTATTTTATTTCCACGAGATATCAGAATACAACGGATGAGCTTTTGCAGTTAAATGAGCTGTATGTGGATATTGAGGCAATTAACAGTTCGGTGAATATCAGCTATCTGTATTTAAGAACCAGCAGCTATGAAGACTACATAGCAGAATGTAAAAATGCAAGAGATACGATCAGGCGGCTGCAGGAATATCTAAAGGAGGATTATGCCAGGGAAATTATCGATACGCTTTATACTGCGGAGACTTATATGGAGCAGACACAGGGACTGATGGACCTGCTGAAAACCTATATTGAGCATGAAAAAAAGGATTCCAGAGAATATCAGGAAATCGAGGCGCATTATGGAGAAACGCAGGAGACGCTTGCCTATGTCAATTTAAGCTTTCAGAGTGCCTATGCGCATAAGCTCATTTCCGTAAAGCAGACACAGAGGCAGGTGCAGCTTTATCAGCAGCGGCTCGAAGCGGCTCAGATCGCATTGGTTGTGATGAGCTTCCTCTTTTGCTTTTTGTACTGTATTAAAATTATCAGAGGGATTACCCGATCCTTCAATAAGCTGACAAGTGTTGTAAAGAAAATTGAAGCCGACGTTTACGAGGAGGCACACATCACTATGACCAGTCATGACGAATTCGAGGAATTTGCCAAAGCCTTGAACCATATGATTGACGTGATTCAAAATCAGCTTCGGAAAATAGAGGAAAATGCCAATATTAAGGAGCAGCTCGCCGAGGTGGAAATTGAAAATCTGCGTATTTACGGTGAACTCCAAAAAAGCCAGCTGACATTGCTGCAGTCGCGGATTAATCCGCATTTTTTGTTTAATACGCTGAATATGATCTCTTCTCTGGCAAGAATGGAAAATGCGGACCGGTCCGCGGGTCTGATGGAAATCACAGCCGCCTATCTGCGCTATAATCTCGATAATTTATCAAAATCGGTCACGCTTTCACAGGAGATAGAGAACCTGAAAAATTATATTGCAATTCAGGAACTGCGATTTGAAGACCGGTATTCGTATTATTTTGAGATTAAAGAGGCGTGCGGAAACTTTTCAATGCCCTTTATGATTTTGCAGCCGCTTGTAGAAAATTCTATTAAGCATGGACTTGCAATGCGTGTCGAAGGTGGAAAAATTTGGATCAGAGCCTATAGAGAAGCATACAAACTATGTCTGGAGGTGGAGGATAACGGTGCGGGCATCGGGGAGAAACGGATTTGTGAAATCAGGGAATCCCTGAACAACAGAACCTCCCAAAGTGAACATATCGGCCTGCGGAATATTTACATGAGACTTCAGTATTTTTATGAAGAAGAAATAGAGCTGCAAGTCAGCAGTGGGGAATCAAGGACGCAGATTCGCATTTTGCTGCCCTTCAGAGAGGAGGGATTCAATGCTTACGATGATTATAGCGGATGATGAGGCCATCGCGAGAAAGAGTTTGGAGTTGTTTATCAGGAAAGAGTTTCCTGATATTGAAGTGCTTGCTGCAGCATCGGACGGAATCGAGTTTGTAAAGCTTGTGGAAAAGAAGCAGCCTGACATGGCAATCGTAGATATTAATATGCCGGGGCTGACTGGGATCGAGGCAATTGAGCTGCTGCATTCCAGAGGAGTCAAAACACGGTTCATCATTCATACCGCTTACGGGGAATTTGAATATGTGAAAAAGGCACTGGATATGAAGGTGGACGGCTATCTGCTGAAACCGGAGCGCCGGGAGGAAAGCATTCAGACGATCCAAAAGCTGTGCCAAGACATTTTGGCGAGAGCATCTGAAAATCAAGAAAAATTTAAAATGCAGATGCTGCTTCATGAAGTTTCTCCGGTGCTCGAAAACGAGATTCTGCTTTCCGTATTGACCAACCGTCCGGAGACAGAAAAATTTCAGACATTTTGCAGGGTAAATGCCATCGAGTTTCACCTGGGCTGTATCGTGACACTGCTCGATAACAGACAACTGAAAGGAAGCAAAAGGGAGCTTCGTGAAATCGTGGAGGGGTCCTTAAATACAGTCTGTGATTATTTGATTTCGACTACAAGGACAAGTATTCTACTGTTACTGTTTCTTCCGTCCAAAATTAGGGAGGAGGAAAAAGAAGCGTGGATTTCAGACGTGTCGAAGCTGCTTATTTTTGATTTAAAGAATAGTACGGGTGCCGATTTCAGCGCCGGAATCGGAGGTATCTATGATTCCTTTGAGAAAATGGGACGTTCCTATGAAGAAAGCCTGTCGGAATTAAAGCAGGTGAAGGAAAAAGTGGCAGCCGGTGTTTTGGCGGGAGAAAATGAAGAAAAAACTCGTATTTATGTGGAACGGGCTGTTTCGTACATTGACCGGCACTTCTCACAGGATATTTCACTTGAGATGGTGGCCCGGCACAGCAAGTTAAGCTCGTTTTATTTGAGCCGCCTTATGAAACAGGAAATGGGAGTGACGTTTGTGGAATATCTGACGAAGGTGCGGATGGAGGAGGCGAAGAGGCTTTCGATCGAAACGGCACTTCCGATCAGAGATATTGCACAGCGGTGCGGCTACAGCAACGACACTTATTTCTGCAAGGTATTCAAACGATATACAAACAAAACAATCGGCGAATACAGAAGAGAATTATAAAAAAATAAAAATAGGAGGGTTTGCTATGGCACTCATACAATGCAGCTTTTTTTCCCAGAGCCTGTGCTTTGGAACGGATATTCATGTAATCATTCCGACACCGAATTCGGATGAGCTTCTGAACAAAAAGGAAAGCTCCTATTTTTTTCAGGGAGCCAAATTCCAGGTGCTCTATTTGCTGCACGGAGCTTATGGGGATTACTCGGACTGGCTCAGGTGGTCAAATATTGAAAAATATGCGGCCGCGCATCGTCTGATTGTGGTGATGCCGTCTGCAGCCAATAGCTTTTATCAGGATATGTACTGCGGCTCAGACTACCTGACTTATTTGTCAAAGGAATTACCGGCATTTGTAAATGCGATGTTTCCGGTCAGCCGAAAAAGAGAGCATACGTTTGTTGCGGGTCTGTCCATGGGGGGCTACGGCGCGCTGAAGCTTGGGTTTGAAAGACCGGAGATGTTCAGCGCCTGTATCAGTCTTTCCGGTGCAATCGACATGATCGGAATTTATGAGGATATCCAAAAGGAATTGATTCAGGGGCCGTTTCTTTGGGAAGGAATTATTAAAAATCCTAAGGAGATGGCAGGAACTGATGCAGATTTGATTGCGCTTTATAAGAAAAAAAAGCGGGAAGGCTTTTCGATGCCGAGGGTGTTCCAAAGCTGCGGCACGGAGGATTTTATTTATGAACGCAATCGAACCGCAAAAAAAATGCTGGAGGAAGCCGGTGTGGATTTGACCTATGAGGAACATCCGGGAATCCATGACTGGGACTATTGGGACATGCATATCAAGCGGGCGATTGAGTGGCTGCCGCTTTCTGATCAGGCAGTATCGGAATAGGAGGGAATCATATGGCACATCTGCAAATAAGCTTTTTTTCAAATTCACTTCAAAGAAACACAAATGTGATGGTTTTTATTCCGTCGGCGGGACCGGATGATTTTCTGTTCGGCGGGGCGGAAAAATATAATAGGGAGAATAAAAAATATCAGGTTTTATATTTACTGCACGGAAGCTACGATGATTACGGGAGTTGGGTGAGAAACTCCCGTATTGAAAATTATGCTCAGGAGAAATGCCTGGCTGTTGTTATGCCGTCTGTAGAAAACAGCGCTTATCTGGATATGGCCTGCGGGGAACAGTATCAGACGTATATTGCCCAAGAACTGCCTGAGTTTTTAAGCATTCTTCTGCCCGTCAGCAAAAAGCCGGAGGATCAATTTATCGCGGGGCTCTCTATGGGCGGCGGCGGAGCGTTCCGATTTGCACTGACTTTTCCCGAAAAATATCGGGCGGCGGCAAGCCTTTCAGGCGGGCTCAATATGAGGGCGGTAACGCCGGGCCCTCATGCAAATAAAATGCCCCGGAATTATCTGCGCGCCGTGTACGGAAAAGCAGAGCCGGGTGAGGTCATCGATTTGCTGGAACAGATTGATCCGAAAAAGCTGCCACCCCTTTATATGACGTGCGGTACGGAAGATTTCATTCTGCCGGCAAGTGAAACCTTTTATGAGCGTGCAGTTAAAAAAGGCGTGTCCGTTGTATATGAAAGGTATCCGGGTGTCCACAACTGGGAATTTTGGGATACCCGTATTCGGGATGTCTTAAACTGGATGCCGCTTGCGGGAAAAATGGTGGAGTGCTGAAGCAGACTGGACTTGTATGATTTATTATGATAAAATTCTTTGTAGGGAAAATGGAAAGGATTTTATTATGATTCATACGGTTTTGTTTGACTTGGATGATACGCTGCTGGATTTTCAGAAGGCGGAAAAAATCGCTCTTGTCAAAACGCTGACAGAGCTTGGGATTGAACCCGGGGAGAAGACGCTTGCGCGTTACAGTGTGCTGAACCTTGCCCAATGGAGGCTTCTGGAAAAGGGTGAATTGACCAGGGAAGAGGTAAAAATCCGCAGATACAGACTTTTATTTGAAGAGATCGGTGTTACCTGTTCGGCCCAAAGGGCAGCGGAATTATATGAGGAGTATCTTGGTATCGGTCATTATTTTATCGATGGAGCGGAAGAACTGCTGGACGTTCTTTCCAAGGACTATGCGCTGTATCTCGTCACAAACGGGACGGCAAGTGTACAGGAGGGCCGTATCAAAAGTGCCGGGATTGGGGGTCATTTTAAAGGCATCTTCATTTCTGAGAAAATCGGCTTCAACAAGCCTGGTAAAGCGTTTTTTGACTGCTGTTTCGCGCAGATTTCTGATTTTCGAATAGAAGAAGCTGTCATTGTGGGAGACAGCATCACTTCCGACATTCAAGGGGGCAAAAATGCAGGTATCAAGACAGTATGGTTCAATCCGACTGGCATGGTCAATGTATCTTCCGTATTCCCCGACTATGAAATCATGACGCTGCAGGAACTGCCGGGATTGCTAAAAAATATGGAATCGTCGTCGAGGTGAAAAAATGGAGATCAGGAGAGCGGCAAAAGAAGATATACCGGAAATCAACCGGCTGCTGCGCCAGGTTTTGATGGTGCATCATAAAGGGAGACCGGATTTGTTTAAAGCGGATGGGAAGAAATATACGGACGGGCAGTTGAAGGATATTTTAAAGGAACCTGAAACACCGGTATTTGCCGCTTTGGATGAGGCGGGAACGGTGCTGGGATATGCGTTCTGCATCGTACAATGTCATCAAAACGATAATATTCTGACGGATGGGAAGACTCTGTATATTGATGATCTATGCGTCGATCAGAGCATCAGGGGACAGCATATCGGAAAGCAGCTTTATGAATATGTTTTGGACTACGCGCATCAGGAACAGTGTTACAATGTGACGCTGAATGTCTGGACCTGCAATGAGGGCGCAATGAGGTTTTACGAAAAATGCGGGCTGAAGCCTCAGAAAATCGGGATGGAAATTATTTTATAATAGGAAAAAGACGGCTACAGGAGGAAGTTTTTATGTCGGTTGAGGCAGTCAGAAATTACTTAAAGCAATGGAATGCGCAGGATCGGATCATGGAGTTTCCGGTTTCGAGCGCATCCGTGGCGGAGGCAGCGGTCGCACTTCATTGTGAGGAGAAGGAAATAGCGAAGACGATGTCTTTCAAATTAGACGAGCAGGCGATTTTGATCGTGACGGCCGGTGATGCGAAAATTGACAACGCCAAGTATAAGGCGGCTTATCACAAAAAAGCTTCCATGCTGAAGGGTGATGAGCTGGAGCCGATGACGGGACATCCGGCAGGCGGTGTCTGTCCGTTTGCGACGAAGGCGGGTGTAACGGTCTATCTGGATGAATCGCTGAAGCGATTTGCAAAGGTATACCCTGCCTGCGGCAGTACGAACAGCGCAATTGAACTTTCTCTGGAGGAACTGGAAGCTTATTCGGGCTATCAGAAATGGGTTGATGTATGCAAGGATTGGGAATAAGAAAGGAGATTATTATGGAACATATGCCGGTATTATTTGTCGGACACGGTTCTCCGATGAATGCAATTGACAATAACCGTTTCTCGGTGGAATGGGAGACACTGGGTGAAAAAATTCCGCGTCCTAAGGCGATTCTTTCGATATCTGCCCACTGGTTTACGCCGGGGCTGCGGATTACGGATGTATCTTCTCCAAAGGTTGTTTATGATATGTACGGTTTCCCGGAGGAGTTATATCAGGTTTCCTATCAGGCGCCCGGCTCTGAGCATGTTGCGGCGCTTACAAGGGAGCTTCTTGGTGACAGTGTTCAGGTCGATAATTCATGGGGAATTGACCACGGTACCTGGTCTGTTTTGTGCAGAATGTATCCGGAGGCAGATATTCCCGTTGTCCAGTTGAGCGTAGACCGGCTTGCGACGGCGGAACAATATTATGAAATAGGCAGAAAGCTGAAGCCGCTGCGAGATCAGGGCATACTTATTTTCGGAAGCGGAAATGTTGTGCATAACCTTTCACAGGTGGATTGGTCGATGAACGGTAAAGGCTTCTCCTGGGCGGAGGATTTTGACCGGTACATCAAAGACAGTATCCTAAGCCATGATAACGCACAGGTGATTGATTACCGGAAAGCTGGGGCTTCCTCGAAGCTTGCATTTCTGTCAATGGATCATTATGCGCCGCTTCTTTATATTTTGGGCGCATCGGATCCTGACGATCATATTACGGTATTCAATGATGCCTGTGACCTCGGGGCACTTTCGATGACAAGCTATCTATTCAAATAATTTCAAATCAAAAAACAAAAGTGGTGCTATCAGAGTAGTTGATCGCAGGAGCTGTGAAGCACACTTTTGTTTTTTTATTTCATAAGAAAGACCTTGTTACGTTGCAGTAGTAATGTTTTGGCTTCTTATGAAATCGATGCAACCAATTTCAGCAATATCATAAAAATGAATTGCAATTCATTATTGAATATGTTATTTTATAAATAGACCGACCGTCGGTCTATTTATTTATGTGATAGAAAAATGTTCCTATTACATAAACGCACTCCGTGCAGAATGCGCAGCTGCGCGCCCGGAACAAAAGCTGTGCTGCCGGAGTAAACCGCAAGAGTAGGTGAAGTATATCTTTGCTTTTAAAGGAGACCACAATATGAGAATTGTAAAAGAGCACAACGAACGGCAAAATGAAATACTGGATACTGCGCAAAGGCTGTTTGTTGAAAAGGGTTATGAAAAATGCACGGTTAATGACATCTTAAATAAAGTAGGAATTGCGAAAGGAACGTTTTATCATTATTTCAAATCAAAGGAGGAGGTGCTGGACGGTATTATCGACCGTGCTGCCAAACAGGCATCTGAAAGGGCACGAACGGCGGCACTGAATCCGTTGCTTTCTTCACAGGAAAAGTTAATGCATATTTTTTTGGCACTGCGGATGAAAGAGGAAAGGGGAACCGGTATCATTGAAGAAATGCACCGTCAGGAAAATGCACTGATGCACCAGAAGTCTTTAACATCTATTGTGGCATTAACTGTACCGATTCTTGCGGGTGTGATTGAGGAAGGTAATAAAAAGGGAGATTTCCGGTGTGATTATCCGCAGGAATACATGCAGATTTTTATGGCAGCTGCTGTGATGCTTTTAGATGAGGGCATTTTTGAGCTTTCGCAGGACAGGCAGCAAAGTATCTTTCGGGCATTGATCGCTTTGCTCGGAAAGATGCTGAGCATCGATGATGATCGGATTTGGGAAATCGTAGTGAAACATTGGATGCAGCCGGTCTTGGAGGAGTGAGATGAAACAGTTTAAAATAATATGGCTGGGAGAGCTTGTTTCCGGAATAGGGAGCGGCATGACCGCATTTGCTCTATCTGTGTATGTATATCGGCTGACCGGGAGCGTAAGCGCTGTTTCACTCGTAACCCTGCTTGCTTATCTGCCGACGATTTTACTAAGTCCGCTGGGCGGCGTTTTGGCGGACCGCTACGACAGAAGGCTTTTGATGATTTTAGGTGATTTATGTTCCGGAATGGGTCTGCTTTATCTGTTGCTTGCAATACAAAACGGAGAAAAGGGTTTTGCGGTAATTTTGATTGCGGTGATTGTAAACGCAGTATTTGTCGCTCTTTTGGAGCCGTCTTATAAGGCGACGGTCACAGATTTGCTGACAAAGGAGGAATATGCAAAGGCAAGCGGCATGGTGCAGATGGCGGGAAATGCTAAATATCTGATATCCCCGGCCCTGGCGGGGATTCTTCTTAGCTTTGCGGATATCCGACTGATTCTGCTGATTGATATCGGAACATTTTTTATGACAGTGGCAGCAGTCGCGTCGGTAAGGAAAACAATCAGAAAGCCGGCAGAAAAAGTATGCATAACGGGAATTGCAGGAGAGCTTAAGAAAGGTATTTCATGGATCGCAAAGAACGAAGGTGTCGCGGCTCTTGTAGTAATTATGGCGCTGCTCTGCTTTTTTGTAGGATTCATACAAACCTTGACGGCACCGATGATTCTTGCCGCTGCTGATGCAAAAACCGTAGGGCTGATGGAATCTTTGTGTGCGGTCGGGATGCTGATTGGCAGTATATTCATCGGAATATTCGGCATAAAAAAAAGACATGCCGATATCTTATTCGCGTCGGCGTTAGCAGGCGGTATTTTGATGTCGTTGGCGGGCGTGAATAAAAATCTGAATTTTGTAGGAATCGTACTGTTTCTATTCTTTTTCTCCATTCCGTTCCTAAACACCTGCGCGGATGTGCTTCTGCGCGTCAGCATACCGGATGCGCTGCAGGGCAGGGTGTGGGGACTTGTAAGTCTTCTGACACAGGCAGGTACGGTGTTCGCCTATGCAGTCTGCGGCGTGCTTGCCGACCGAATATTTGAACCGATGCTTGCAGAGTCGGGGTCTTTGGCAGACAGTGTCGGAAGGTTGATCGGTACTGGGGAAGGCCGGGGTATCGGTTTTCTGTTAATCCTGGCTGGGCTTGGTATGGTACTTGCGGCAATGACAGCGGGCAGGAACGGAAAGCTTCGCGCTATTAAAATAAACGGAGGGGATGCTTGTGAACCTGAAGCGGTTCAAGAATGATTTGTTCTCAGTTTTAAAGGGAGTCAATGGATTAAGATTGACTCCCTTTGGAATATCTGTGAAACAATTAAGACACCTTTTCTATCCAGTCTTTGAATGCATTTAAGAAATTATCAATGAAAGATTTTGTTACTTCATTGGTTAAGGAACCGTTCTCGTCAATTAAAGTATGGTAAGAACCAATATACGCTTCGGGCTGGGCTAAAGTTAAAACATTCAGAAAAGCAAGCACCTGACGCAGGTGATGATTTGCTCCAAAGCCGCCGATTCCTCCGGGGGATTGGCTGATGACAGCCCCGGGCTTACCGCTCCAAACATTTTTCCCATAAGGGCGGGAGCCTACATCCAGTGCATTTTTAAGCGCCGCGGGAATGGAACGGTTATGCTCCGGCGTAATGAAGAGCAGTCCGTCCAAAGCCTGTATTTCATCGCGGAATGTCGTGTATTCTTTCGGATCGGAACCGTCGTAGTCCTGATTGTAAAGAGGAAGTTCGCTGATATCAATTATTTTGAACTTGAGGTCTGCGGGTGCGTGATTCTTGACATAATCGGCAATGCTTCCGGAAAAAGAATTTTTTCTTAAACTACCTGTAATAATTCCAACTGTTTTACTCATAATTAATTACCTCCGTTATATGTTTTAATAAGTTACTGATTGCATACTGTGAATCTTGTGCGGATAAACTGGGGTTTTTCTATTTCATCCAGAATCGCAACCGCCATGGTTCCACTTGTAACGAGAGACTTCCCATTTGCAGTGCTAAGCAGATGATCCTTGCCTAAAACAGGAACTGTTGCTTCTCCGGGAGTAAATTCTGCTGAAGGAGATACCCCCACCCAGTTGACATTTTCAATACTTTGCAGAAAATGAAGGGTTTTGTAGGCCTCAATCGGAATGGAGATCCAAGAATCGGCATTTGGAGCCAATTTTATAGTATCCAAAAATAGGTTTCCCTCCTGATCAAGCAGGCTCCCTGCGCCTAGAATAAAGAATAAACGCGGGCTTTGCGTTTCTCTGAACATTGAAATTAGCTTTGCAGCCAAATCAAGATGCAGATACGCTTTATCCGGCGATGCCGAAAAAGCATTGATAATAACATCGAACCCGTCAAGCTCTGATTTTGATAAATCAAAAACATTTTTTTCAATTACGCTTGCACCGCTTCCAAGCAAGGAAACGGCTTTTTCTTTGTTTCGTACAATCGCAGTTACTTCATGCCCGCGTGACACGCTCTCTTTATAAAGGGCGGTGCCGGCCATGCCGGATGCTCCGATAATTGCCAGTTTCATAAAAATCCCTCCTGTCTCATGTGCTGAATTCTTTTGTGATGTCAGCCAATGTGATGGCAGACATCTCATTTTCTGCTGCACTCTGAATATTGCTGTATAAATGTTTCAAGGTACCTTCGATCTTTGCCCCGACAGGGCATTTATGATTGGTATTACTGTGAATTCCAAACAAAGTCAAGTGGTCCTCCACAGCCAAAAATATATCCAGAAGTGTAATTTCTTCTGCTTTTTTTGCAAGTCCTGTAACACCAATTTTTGTGCTTGTTTCAATCAGCTGTGCTTTGCTCAGACGGCTCATTAAGCGCCGGACCAGCGCCGGGTTCGTATTAATGCTGGAAGCAATATACTCCGATGTAACAGGCTGAGCATTTGTCAATGCAATCACACTCATAATATGGACACTAACCGATAATTTAGTAGAATACATAAGCACCACCTTTAGTAACCATTATAGTTACTAATTAATCGGTTGTCAAGCTATTTCATACTTTTTTTAAAAGTGATTGCGATGTGCAATCTGTCCGATTATAATTAAATAGTATCTTTTGTGCCGACAAAAGCCGGCAGCCGGAGAAATTTTTCAGGAGTGAAACAGAATGAGTAAATATAACGCCTTATGGGACTATATAAAAAATGACGGAAGCCTGTCACTGAAATTAACTTTTGATGAAATCGGAAAGATCGCCGGTGTTCCGCTTGACCATTCCTTTTTAAATTACAAAAAGGAACTGGAGGAATTCGGATATCAGGTAGGTAAAATTTCCTTAAAAGAACAGACAGTATTGTTCAGTCGGATCGGATAGGAGAAACTGATGAAGCTGCATTTATTCGGCGGCGATAATTTAAAATCGTATATTCCTAATGCTATTTCGGCGCTGCGAATTGTGCTGTCCGTCTGTCTGCTGCTGCCTGAGCCTTTTCATTTCTGGTTTTGGTGTCTCTATTCGGCTTGCGGCTTAAGCGACATTGCGGATGGCTATTTGGCGAGAAAATTTCATGCGGCCAGTAAAACAGGTGCAATTCTGGACAGCTTGGGCGATACGGTGTTTGCCGTTATTATGACTTACCTTTTTCTGACTCATGTGCGGTTTCCGGCATGGGGATTTTTTTGGGTTGCAGGTATCTTCTTGATAAAAATGCTGTCTATTGGAATAGGATATTTGAAATTTCATGTGTTTGCGGCACTGCATACCTATGCAAATAAAGCGGCGGGTCTCCTGCTTTTGATCGGCCTGCCTGTTTATCTGACAGGCAGGTCTGATATTGTTGTTTTTTGTCTGCTTGTAGCTGCGACATTGGCTGCTGTGGAAGAGCTTCTGCTGATCGTGACTGCAAAGGTACTGGATAGAAATATAAAAAGTATTATTTGATTTTCCAACTTCCCGCCCGGCTCTGCTCTTCCCATAGACGCGCATACAGTCCCTTTTGACTGATCAGCTGCTCGTGCATACCCACTTCCTTTACCGTACCGTTTTCCAGTACAATGATCTGATCCGCATTGCATACGGATTGCAGCCGATGAGCGATAACAATGACTGTCTTCTCAGCTACGAGAGCACTGATAGCCTGTTGGATGAGCACTTCATTTTCCGGATCAAGTGAGGCGGTCGCTTCGTCGAGCAGGACAATGGGTGCATTTTTCAAAAGTGCGCGTGCAATGGAAATGCGCTGTTTCTCACCGCCCGAAAGTGTAGACCCGCCTTCGCCGACAATGGTTTGATATCCGTTCGGAAGAGCCGTAATAAAGTCATGGCAGGCCGCGGTTTTTGCCGCAGCAATCACTTCCGTCATTGTTGCATCAGATCGTCCCATACGGATGTTTGCTTCGATCGTATCATGAAATAGATACACATCCTGAAACACCATGCTGATATGGGAAAGCAGTGTTTCTGATTTTATTTGCCCGAGCGGCACGCCGCCAAGTGTGATAATTCCGCTGCTTGTATCCCAAAAACGTGCGGTCAGCCGGGTGATTGTAGATTTTCCGGAACCGGACGGCCCGACCAGTGCCGTGATACTTTTTTCGGGAAATTTTAGGGAAATATGATGCAGCACCTCCTGATTGCCGTAGGAGAAGGAAACATTTTGGAATGTAATATCTGTCCCCTTAGGCCGGATGCCTTCGACAGGCTCGGGCAGGGGCTTTTCCATTTTCAGCTCATCGATGCGGGCGGCGGAACGGTTTGTTCGGGCAAAATCTGCGATGAAGCCGAACAGAATCATCACCGGCTCATAAATATTCAGCGAAAGAAGCAGGAATACAATATAATAAAACGGCTGCAGAGTGCCTTTTGTCAGGAGTCCGGCGCCTGTGAGCATCACGATCCCGATGCCGCAGTTGAGCACAAAGCGTCCGATCATGCCGACCGGAGCAGCCGCCATCTCCATTCCTATGGAATGCTGATGCTGCCTGGAAAAAGAAGCTTTCAGCGTCTCAAATTGATTTCCGGCCATATTGAACGCTTTCAGCGTCTGAATTCCACCTACATATTCAAGGATGCCGGATGCGGCATTCTGCTGCGCCTCCAGCAGCTCGCCGCTGATCTGTCCCATTCTGCGATAGCTCATGAAGGTAAAAGGAAGCGCGAGCGGAATGACTGAAATGACTGCAAGCATCATACGCCAGTCAAACGCCGACAGAAAGATAACAGACAGTGTCAGACGCACAAGGATTACGGAAATTTGCGGAATCAGTCCGGAAGCCAGAGTTTCCACTTCCGAATAGTCACGCAGCAGTACCGTGGAAAGATCTCCCGCATCCCGACGGCCGAAAAAGCCCATGGACAAACGCCGTAAATGCTCGCCCATAGAAATGCGGGCATTTTTTGTTGTACCGGCAAAACCCACACAGATATCAATGTATGTTTTGCGGCGTATGAAATAATAAATAATCAATTGAGCCAGCAGGACGCCGCATAAAACCCAGAGTCGGTTAAGGGGCAGAGGTGCATCCGCCTCCGCCAGCGGTATTAGCAGCAGATAAATCGCAGTCAGCATGACCGCATAAGGGATAGTTACTGCAAAGCTGTCCAAAAAACTCCACAGTGTCAGCCGGATATATTTTTTTGTTTCTCCAAATGTAATTATTTGAAACCAGCGCCTAAAGCTTTTCATGCGGGTGAAGCCTCCTTTCGAATGGTCCATTGGTTGCGCCGTTCATTGGCGGCGATCATAGTTTCATATTGAGGGCAGGAATTCAGCAGTTCGTTATGGGTTCCGGCTCCGAGCAGGGTTCCGTCCTCCAGTACAAGAATGCGGTCGGCATTTTCTACGGTCTTCAATCTGTGGGCAATAATCAGAACGGTTTTGCTCTTTGCCAATTTTGCGAATGCCTGCTGAATCTTTGCCTCGTTTTCTGCGTCTGCATAGGCGGTTGCTTCATCCAGAATGACAATAGGTGTATTTTTAAGAAAAATCCGTGCAATGGCAATCCGTTGTTTTTCTCCTCCGGACAGATAGGCGTCTTTTTCCCCGATTATCGTATCATACCCATTAGAAAGTGCCATAATTACCTCGTGGATACCTGCATTTTGGGCGGCCTGTTCCACTTCCATCCGGGTAGCCTCCCGATTGCCCATGCGGATGTTGTTCTCCACGGTATCCCGAAACAGGAAGGAGTCCTGAAATACATAAGAAACAATGCCCATCAGGTGGTGAGGGGAGATATTGCGGATATCTACACCTCCGATGCGGATGCTGCCTGCTTGTGGTTCATAGAATCTCAGCAGCAGCTGAGCCAACGTAGATTTGCCGCCTCCGGAGGGCCCCACAATGCCGGTGACGGATCCCTGCGGGAGATGAAACGTGACATTGTTTACGGCCCTCGCAGTGTCTTTCTCATAGGCAAAGGATACCTGATCAAAGGTGATGTCATATGCCTTTGGACTTCCCGTTTCTTTACCGGAAAGCTCAGGCTGCTTCAGAATTCGGTCAATTCGGCTGACCCCCTCCGTAATGCGTTTGGAATGCAGGACCATTTGCATCATATTTTCCATGGGTTCCTTAAGGCCGCCTCCCACGAGGAAAAATAAAAGGATCAGAGGCAGGAAATCCTGATAAGAGGAGGCGATCGGAATGAGAAGCAGTACCGCAGGCAGCAGGAATAAAAGCTGTGCCCCAAAGAAGGCGTAGTAGGCCCCCATACTCGGTGCAAAGTGATACGCTGTGCGCTCTACAGTTTCGACATAGGCTGAGACATCCCGCTCGTATCGTTGAAAGGCGTTTAATGTCCGGTTAAATATTTTTATAACGGGCATCCCATGTATGTATTCTACGATGGTGCCTTCCATCTGTTCCTTGGTATCGTGCATATCCACCTGCGTCTGTGCTCCCTTGGGGTTTTTCAGTCCTGCGGAAAGCAAAAAGATAGAGATTAAAATGGGAAGCAGTGTTACCAGTGCCAGACGCGGATCCATGACAAAAAGATAAATCAGCGTAAAAATCGGTGTCGCCACGGCGGCTGCAATATCCGCGATATGATGGGCGATGAATACCTCAATTTGCTCAACATCATCTGAGATTACCTTTTTGACAGCTCCCTGGGTAGTTCCGGTAAAGTAGCCGGATGGAATGCGTGCGAGCTTTTCCATAAGCAATAAACGCAGCTCATAGATGATATCGTAGGCGGCACCGTGTGCCAATGCCGAGGAGACAAATGCACAGATGCCGTATCCTACGGCAGCGGCAAATGTATAGCCGACCAGTGTGTATATGTGTGCGGTATTCATTGTTTCGGCGGCGGTATAGTGGGCAAGGAGCTCCTTGATTATTCCATAAATCGTAAAAAAAGGAATCAGCCGCGCCGCAGAGGAGAGAACCGAAAGCAGGCAGGCTGCCAGA
Source organism: Bacillota bacterium (assembly GCA_023402845.1). Classification (GTDB taxonomy): domain Bacteria; phylum Bacillota; class Clostridia; order Lachnospirales; family Lachnospiraceae; genus JAEYFP01. The sequence goes on along the minus strand of JAEYFP010000007.1, from coordinate 44,148 downwards.
AGCTTGTTTTTTTTAGGACCGGCCAGCTCCAGCAGCCGGGGAACACCGGTTTTTTCTTTTGGTGCCCTTGTTTGTTTGTTCATAAGTGTACTCCTTTCAAAATACATTTTATAGTTAGTTTTAACTAACGATCGGGGAAATAAAAAGTGTGCAGAGCACACTTTAAATTTGCGCTGAAACGCCTTCTTCAAAAATGCAGGAAAACAGGAGCTCATACATTTGTATCAGCGTGCGTTCCAAAGCATCGCCGTGCAGGGAGTCCTGATGAAACATAGTAATGGCCATAATCTTGATTAGGTTGGCAACGAGCTTATAATCGATATCTGGACGGACATGTTGAATATGTCCGAACAAGCCGCTCATAACGGCAGCTTCCGAAGTGGAATCCATTCGGTAATCAGACGGAAGGGCAGCGAGCAGCTTGCTTTGATCCTCGGCAGTTAAATATTGGTAAATGCTGTCTTTGCTGAAAATAATTTTTTTAAGAAACATCTTTCCTTCCGGAACTGTCATCTTTTCGCGTGTGCCAAGAATATCCATAAATGCCTGCTTAGCCCGATCCCGCTGATAGTTTATGATCTCGTAGACAAACATTTCCTTTGACGGGAAAAAATTATAGAAGGTACTCTTCCCCAGCCCGACTGCCTGTGTTACCTTTTCCACAGAGGCGTGCGTCATTCCATATTCCTTAATAAGAGAAAAACCGGCATCCAGCATCTTGATCCTTGCTTCCTCCCGTTCCTGCAATGCAAATATCTTAGGGGACATCAAATCACCTCCTTGCGTATGTTTCAGAAATTTATACGACCATTATTTTAAAATAGTCGCGTTCATACCAATTGTAAGTTTTACTTATTTAATTGTCAAGTGAATTTTCAAAAATTGTTGCAAGGAAAGGTTTGTCCGAATATAATTAGATATCAGATTCCTGCCGGTAAAACAAACAGGCTGAGGAGGCGAGCAGATGAATGAATTGAGCTATGTGAATACAATAAGCTGTGAAGATTATAATCGGCTGCGTGCTGAAGTGAACTGGAAAACCCTGCCTCAGGAGCAGGCACTGGCCGGCATTGCGCATTCCACCTATCTGGTCGCCTGCAGGGACGGTGAAAATGCGGTTGCAACCGCGAGAGTACTGTGGGACGGGGGATATGTTGCCTATATTTGTGATGTGATCGTTTCTCCGGCATATCAGAAAATGGGCATTGGCAAGGAACTCGTCAACAGAATTCTAAATTACTTAAAAGGCCAGCTGAAAGAAGGCTGGTTCATCATGGTGACACTGGTCGCGGCGCACGGAAAAGAGCCGTTTTACGAAAAAATCGGTTTTATTAAACGGCCGAATGAGCAATACGGCGCAGGAATGACCCAGTGGATTGAGTTGAAAAATTAACGGAGAGAGAGGAACGATTACTCCCGAAACAATTGTCCGCAAAAATAGTCGAGAAAATACCGGACTGAAGTAGTAAGCTGAAGCGGTTAGGAGGTGATGAACCGTGAAGGAGCAAATATTGGCCGTACAGCGTATGCAGGATTATATTGAGCAGCATTTATGCGAAAGTATAACGCTGGCTGATTTGTCAAAGGTATCCCTGTTTTCTCCGTGGCACTCCCACCGGATGTTTAAGGAATATGCAAATATGGCGCCGGCTGAATACATCCGCCGTCTGCGTCTTTCGAAATCGGCTCTGCGGCTGCGCGACGAAGACTGCAAGGTGATAGATGTAGCTTTCGATCTCGGCTTTGGCAGCGCGGACGGCTACACAAGAGCTTTCTTCAGAGAATTTGGCTGCACGCCGAAGGAATATGCAAATCAACCGGTTCCTTTGCCGTTGTTCATCCCGTATGGCGTAAAATTCAAAAGCTTGCGAAAGGATGAGAGTGAAATGGAAGCTGTAAAAAATGTATTTATTCAACTGGTGGAAAAGCCGCATCGCAAAGTCATTATCAAACGCGGGATCAAGGCGGAGGATTATTTTGCTTATTGCAGTGAAGTGGGGTGCGAAGTGTGGGGAATGCTGGAAAGCATGCAGTCCTTGTGCGGTGAGCCAATTTGCATGTGGCTGCCGGAAAAATACCGGAGCCCGGAAACTTCCAAGTATGTACAAGGTGTGGAGGTCGATGCTGATTATAATGGTCCGGTGCCTGCCGGTTTCGATGTAATAAAGCTGCCTGCCGCAAAATACCTGATGTTTCAGGGGGAACCGTTTGAGGAGGAGGATTATTGCGAGGCGATCACCTGCGTGCAGCGGTCTGCAAAAAAATATGATCCGTCGCTGCTGAGACTGATGTGGGATCAAGAGAATCCCCGCATCCAGTTGGAGCCGATCGGCACGAGGGGATACATGGAACTATATCCGGTTCGTCCCATGGAAGAGGGGTGCCGGCATGTGTGAAGTCATCAAAATAGAAGGACTGACAAAAACGTACGGCGGAAAAACCGTATTAGACGGGTTGTCCCTTTCGGTGGAACGGGGAACGGTATTCGGCCTGCTCGGAGCAAACGGAGCCGGAAAGAGTACGGCGATCGAATGCATTTTGGGAGTGAGACGTGCCGATTGCGGTGCTGTCACGGTTCTTTGCCATGATCCGAAGAAAAGCCGCCGCAAGCTGTTTCAGAAGGTTGGCATTCAATTTCAGGAGGGGGATTATCAGGCGGAAATCAAAGTGTTTGAGTTATGCGAAGAAACCGCCTGCCTGTACAAGAGCCCTGCCGACTGGCAGGAGCTTTGTATGAGGTTTGGGATCGGCGATCAAATAAAAAGTCCGGTAAAAAGTCTGTCCGGCGGACAGCGGCAGCGCCTGTTTATTGTTCTCGCCCTGATTCCCGATCCACAGCTTGTTTTTCTGGATGAGCTGACGACGGGACTTGATGCAAGAGCACGCCGTGAAGTCTGGAAAATACTTGAAGAGTTAAAGAAGCGGGGGCTGACCATTTTCCTTACTTCCCATTTTATGGATGAGGTAGAGGCTCTTTGTGATCAGATCTGCATTTTGAAAAAGGGGAGCACCATATTTTATGGAACCGTAGCTCAGGCAAAAGAGCAAAGCGGCTGTGAAAAGTTCGAGGATGCCTATCTCTTGTTATCTGATGAGGAGGCGGCATCATGAAAACCTTTCAAACACTTTTGAAGCATGAATTAAAATTGAATATCCGGGATATGAATATGGTGATTTTTGCAGTCTTAATGCCGCTGACCGTACTGGTCATTATCGGCGTGGTTTATCAAACAAGGCCTGCCTTTGACGGCGCGGAATATACGTTTATCGAGCAGTCGCTTGGAGCCTTGAGTGCAATTTCCATCTGCGCGGGCGGACTTATGGGCCTGCCGATTATTGTGTCCGATTATCGGGAGAGAAAAATACTCAAACGGTTTCAGGTGACGCCGGTCAGCCCGGCTATGCTGCTCGGTGTGGAATTTGTCATTTATATGCTGTATGCGGCGGTGTCTTTGCTTACACTACTATTTACGTCCATGTTGTTTTGGGGATTTACGATGCGCGGCTCCTGGCTCTCGTTTTTGGGAAGCTGGGCATTGACTCTCCTGTCGACACTGAGCATCGGTCTGATGGTGGGCGGAATTGCACGAAATACGAAGAGTGCCGGTGTGATTGCCAGTATTCTTTATTTTCCGATGCTTGTTTTTTCCGGTACGACGCTGCCTTTTGAGGTGATGCCGGAAACAATGCAGCGTTTTGTGCGCATTTTTCCGCTGACGCAGGGAATTCAATTAATGAAGGCGTCCTCGCTTGGTCTGCGGATAGAACAGGTATGGGTTCCGATTGCAGTCATGGGCGCAGTTACCGTAGTTTGCACGACGATTGCAATCCGGTATTTTGAGTGGGAGTAACGTGTTGTAAAATAGAGGGAACGAGATGAACGAGGTCAGTAAAACACTGTACATTCCGTTATACGGAAAAGCAGCGGTGAGCAGGCGGGACATGATTCTTAAGGATCCGAAAGCTGAAGAAATATGGGAGAATGAGGGCTTTGTGCTGAGAGGAAAGGCGAAATCAAAATGGCTGGCCTTTTATATGGCGATGCGTGCACGTGTGTTTGACGAGTGGACGGTAAAGCAGCTTGCGGCATATCCGCAGGCTGCCGTTCTGCATATTGGCTGTGGTCTGGACAGCCGTGCACAGCGGGTTCATGCAGCAAAGAGACTCTGGTATGATGTTGATTTTCCGGTTGTGATACGGGAGAAGCAAAAATATTTTGAGGAAACCGGCAATTACCGGCTGCTTGGAGCGGATGTCTCGAAAACGGAATGGTTGCGGGAGCTTGAAGCATCCGGCGATGCCATTGTAATCATGGAAGGCATCAGTATGTATCTTTCTGTACAGGCACTGTGCGACTTGCTTTTGGGGCTGCAAAAGCAATTTGCCCATGTGCGGCTGCTGATGGACAGCTACACGGTACGCGGGGCGAAACTCTCGAAATATAAAAATCCGGTAAAAGAAGTCGGAGCTGAAATTATTTCAGGTATGGACTCGCCGGATATTTTAAAGAAAAACGATCAGATTCACTTTTTAGCCGAACGAAGCATGACGCCGCCTGAACTGATTGCCGAATTGAAGGGCTTTGAACGAATGTTTTTTAGGATGCTGTTTGCAGGAAGAGCGGCCCGCAGTATATACCGTTTGTATGAATATGAGATAACCCGGTAATAAATTGCAGAGAGATGTATTGCGTGAATAGGTCCTTGAATGGTAAAATAAATAAAATTATGGATGAATAGGCGTTTGAATGAAAAGGAGAGAGCTGTCATGATTGAAGCGACGGTATTGGCTGACAATATTGCAAACGGTGATTTAAAAGGAGAATGGGGTCTGAGCATTTTTATAAAAAGCGATGCCGGTCAAATACTGCTTGATGCAGGTGCTTCAAAACTGTTTTTAGCGAATGCAGAAAATCTGAAGCTGGATCTTAGGCAGGTTGATTTTGGGGTGCTTTCCCATGCACATTATGATCATTCGGACGGAATGCGTGAGTTTTTTCGTGTGAATTCCAAAGCATCTTTTTATCTGCGGGAGGGTTCCGGTGAAAACTGCTATCTGAAAAAATGGATTTTTCATAAATACATAGGACTGCCAAAGCGCATTTTAAAGGAGTATGAGGAACGGATTGTTTATGTAAGCGGAGATTACAGGCTGGCAGATGGGGTATCGCTGATTCCGCACAAGACAGAGGGACTTTCGGAGGTTGGCAGAAAGAATCATATGTATGTCAGAAAAAATAAAAAGTGGCTGCCTGATGATTTTTCCCATGAACAAAGCCTTGTTTTTGATACGGAAAACGGGCTTGTTATTTTCAATAGCTGTTCCCATGGGGGTGCGGACAATATTATACGGGAAGTATCCGCAACTTATCCGGGAAAAAAGGTAAGGGCGATTGTCGGCGGATTTCATATCTTTGATCAGTCGGAATCAGAGGTAAGGGAGCTCGCAAAGCGGATCAAGGCAGCAGGTGTTGAAGAAATATATACAGGCCACTGCACCGGAGGGAGATCCTTTCAAGTACTCCGGCAGGAATTAGGAGACTGCGTCCATCAGCTTAAGGTAGGATTCGTAATCAATTTTTAAGGAAATGATACACGGAAAGGGAGAAAATGGAGCAGAATTCATTATCAGGAGTCATAAGGGAGCTGACAGGCCGCGCTTTGTGGGAGGTCAAAAATGTAATCGACTGTGTGCCCGACGAATTATGGAAAAAGGAATACTGTGCGATGCCTTGCTGGAAGCACATTTACCATATGCTGCACTCGCTGGATGTGTGGTTGATCAATCCGCGAGATCCACTTTTTGTGGAACCGGCAGTTCACGAAAAGGGATTGAACAATCTGGATACAGTTTCTGCAAAGAGCCTTTCCAGAACGGAAATCAATGCCTATTACCGCGATATTGAAAAGAAGATCAAGGACTATCTTGCAACTCTGCAGGATGGGCAACTATTAGATAATCCGCCAAATTGCGAATATAATAAATTTACACTGATATTAGCGCAGTATCGGCATTTACACAGCCATATGGGAATGCTGATGGGATTTTTAATTGCCGACAAGGGTTTATGGCCGCGAGTTCTGGGTCTTGAAGAGCCGTTTCCTGCAGAACCCTATGACCGGTATTTTTAAAAAGGAAAGCGGGGCTTGGAAATGAAAGTTGTGATGATTCACGGACAAAACCATAAGGGCAGCACCTATCATATCGGAAGGCTGCTGCTTGAGAAGGTTCAGGGGGAAAAAGAGGTCAAAGAATTCTTTCTGCCCAGGGACCTGAATCACTTTTGTACGGGCTGCTACGCATGTATTACAGATGACAGGAAATGTCCGTTTTACGAGGAAAAGTCTAAGATTATGGAGGCTGTGGAACATGCGGATCTATTGATTTTTACGACACCCACATACTGTATGGGTGCATCGGCTTCTCTGAAGGCACTGTTTGACTTGACCTTTACTTATTGGATGGTACACCGTCCCCGTGCGTGCATGTTTCATAAAAAAGCGGTTGTGATTTCCACAGCAGCAGGCAGCGGGGCGAGGAAGGCTGTGAAAGATGTAGCAAATATGCTGTTTTATATGGGGGTGCCTTGGGTGAAACGGTATGGAATCAGCGTGCAAGCCATGAATTGGGAAAGTGTATCCGCTAAACGAAAAGAAAAGATTAAGAAGGAGCTGACGTCGCTTGCGGCAAAGCTTGACAGGGCAGGAACTCCAAAAGCAGGCATCAAAACAAGAGCCGTATTTTCACTGATGCGGAAGATGCAGCAGGGCGGAATGGGATCCAGTCCCGTAGAAATGCGTTATTGGAGTGCACAGGGCTGGCTGGATAAAAAACGGCCCTGGAAAGATTGTGCCGAATAAAAGGCATGGGAGGAAGAAATATGGATGAAGTCGACAGAAACATATTAATTGCACTTAGGGAAAATTCCCGCCGGTCGGCTACGGATATTAGTAAAAGAGTAAATCTTTCGGTTGCCGCGGTAATCGAGCGCATCAATAAAATGGAAAACTGCGGAATGATCCAGCAGTATACATTGGTTGTGAATCAGCATAAGATAGGAAACGATGTGATGGCACTGATGGAGGTCAGTCTGGAACATCCGAAATACTATGATCAATTTACAGAGAAAATGAAAAGTATGGAGGATATAGAGGCCTGTCATTATGTTACGGGAGATTATGATTTTATGATTAAAATCAATACCCGCTCCTCGGAGGAACTGGAGCTGCTTCACAGAGAAATAAAGAGTATTCAGGGCGTGTCCGGTACGAAGACATTTTTTGTGCTCAAAGAAGTAAAGAATACGCTGGCCCCAATTCCGGAACTGAAAAATATTTAGTTGACAGCCTGTTTATGGAAACCGTACAATAAAAAATAAAACAAAAAACGAAAATATATATAAAATTTATTATAATTTTTAAAAATCTTTACAAAAATTATGGCCGGAGATATAATGCAATCATAGAAAATAAACCAATTCAGCCGGCAGGCTGAACCGGAACAATAGCAACGCATCTGAGGACAGAGAGGTCTTTTCTCATTTGCGTTCTTTTTTATCATATAGGAAAGTCCGTCCTATACGATAAAAACACTCCGGGAGGATCGCACTGCGGCGGTAGGGTATTATGTCGCTGGGGTGACCCGCCGCAGGCGAAGCACACTTTTGTTCCAGAGAAACAAGAGCGGATGCCGGATCCGCAGAAAGAGGGTTTGAATGGAAAATCTGGGATACTATAATGGAAAATTCGGATTGATTGAAGAAATGACAATTCCGATGAATGACAGAGTGCATTTTTTCGGTGACGGGATCTATGATGCCACCTTCAGCGCAAATCATGTGATTTATCTGATAGAGGAGCATATTGACCGCTTTTTTAACAGTGCCGGATTGATCAAAATCAGGATTCCGCATACAAAGGCGGAGGTAAAGGCTATTTTAGAGGAAATGGTAGCTAAGGTAGATGCTGAGGAACTGTTTGTCTATTGGCAGGTAACAAGGGGAACAGCACCCCGCACGCATGCATTTCCGGATGTGGAGGCAAATTTCTGGATCACAGTGACGCCATTTGAACTGCGTGATCTGAAGGAGAGGATGGCACTTACCACAATGGAGGATACCAGATTTCTGCACTGCAATATTAAGACATTGAATTTGCTGCCCAGCGTAATGGCTTCGCAGAAGGCGGCAGAGGAGGGATGTCAGGAAACGGTGCTTCACAGGGGAGATATTGTGACGGAGTGTGCCCACAGCAATGTTTCCATATTGAAGGACGGTATTTTAAAAACACATCCCAATGATCATTTTATTCTGCCGGGTATTGCCAAGGCCCATTTAATAAAGGCCTGCAGGGCGCTGCAGATCCCGGTGGATGAAACACCCTTTACAATGGAGGAATTGGAGTCGGCGGATGAGATTATCGTTACAAGCTCCAGTAATTTTTGCTCTGCGGCAAAAACTTTAGAGGGGAGACCGGTCGGCGGCAAGGCACCAAAGCTGATTGAGGCAATTCAGGATTGCCTCATCAAAGAATTTCGTGCTTATTGCGGGCTTTCGTGAGGATTATGATGGATGCAAAAGAATTGGCAGAATTGAATATCGGAGAAGATTTGGATCAGCTGATTAATTTAGATCCAAGAGGTTACGGTGTCTGCAGAATCTTATATAAAGGTACACGGGCGTATATGGGAGAGCCAGCCGTGATGAAATGTGCAAAAAAATTAAAAAATGTGCTCAAACAGGATGACATTGTGTATATCATAACAGGCTTTGTTCTTCTGCCTCACAGAAAGGCGGAGACAGACGGAATTATTGGAGCCATGCTGTTTGCCAGGATGCTCGTGAAGGCTTATGGCGTAAAGCCGGTGATCATTTGCCCGGAGGAATGCAAGGATGCCGTACGAAGGCTTTCCGGTGTGGTGGGACTTCACCTGTATGACAGCTATAAGGAAATCAGAAGTATGCCCATTGCCGCCGGACGTATTGTTTTTACAAAGGAGCAGGAGAAGGCAGAGGGGCAGGCCGCAGAAATTTTGCGGGAGCTTCCCCCGAAGGCCGTGATCGCCATTGAGGCACCGGGTGCCAATATAAAAGGTGTATATCATACAGCAAAGGGACTTGATGTGACGGAACTGGAGGCAAAGACGGATGTGCTGTTTCGAAGATGCAGAGAAGCAGGCATTATGACGATTGCAATAGGGGATCTGGGAAATGAGCTGGGAATGGGTACATTAAAAAAGCATCTTGAAAAATATGTGCCTTATATGGAAGAAAACGGATGTGCCTGCGGATGCGGAGGCGGAAGCAGCTCCGCGGAGGCGGCAGATTATATTATAACAACAACAATCTCCCACTGGGGTGCGCAGGCTCTGATAGCGGCTACTGCATGGCTGTTAAAAAAACCCGAACTTATTCATGGCGGGGATATGGAAAAAGAGGCAATCAAAACGGCCTCCAACTGCGGTATGGTAGATATGAACGGTTGGGTGGATTATGCAATTGACGGGATAGGAATGGAATTTCATTTGTATCTTCTGGAGGTTATGCGTCAGTGTGTTGTGAATTCACTGCAGCATTTCCCTATATGCGGGGAATGGTTTGAAAAGGTAATCGATAAAAATTTTTTTGAACCGGGAGCTTGAATCATGGATAAAATAATATTTTCAGCGGTGGGAGAACAGGCAATTGCAGTCCAGTTTGAACAAAAGATCAGTGAAGAGACAAACGGCAGAATCCGCTTTCTTATGGAAAAACTGCAAAACAAAAAAGAAATCCGTGAGATGATACCGTCTTTCTGCTCGCTGTTAGTATTTTATGACTGTCAAAAAGTGAACTATGAAAGAATGAAAAAAATTCTTGCAAAGGAAACGGCAGGTCTTCTTGCACCGAAGGCAGGACCAAGGAAAATCCATATCATTCCCGCATGCTACGGAAATGACTTCGGAGAGGATATCAATTATGTCGCAGGACATGCGGGAATGACGGAAGAGGAGGTCATACGGCTTCACAGCAGTCGGGATTATCTGATCTATCTGTTGGGTTTTCTTCCGGGTTTTGCCTACCTCGGAGGACTGGATGAACGTATTTTCTGTCCGAGGCTGGCAAGTCCGAGAGTCCGTATTCCGGCTGGCAGTATCGGGATAGGAGGAGAACAGACAGGAATGTATCCTCTGGATTCTCCGGGGGGCTGGCAGCTGATCGGCAGAACTCCGCTGCAGCTCTATGATGTGCACCGTAATCCTCCCATTTTGTATGAGATGGGGGAATATATTCGTTTTCAGCCGATTACCGGTGAAGAGTATCATGAGATTTTAGACGAAGTAAAGCAGGGAAGTTACAAACACCGCTATATCATAGAATGAAGAGGAGGCATGTATGGACAAACGGATGCAATTGGAAATTTTGGAACCGGGCCTGATGACGACTGTTCAGGATGGTGGCAGATACGGCTATCAGGCAAGCGGGTTTTCCGTCTGCGGCTGCATGGATCTAAAAGCTATGCGGGAAGCCAATTTGTTGGTGAATAATCCTCCGGGGGAGGCAGTGCTGGAGATGATTTATATGGGCGGTTCTTTCCGCTTTTCCTGTGATTGTTTTTTTGCCCTTACGGGAGCCGATCTGCAGCCGCGTTTGAATGATAAGGAGATCCCGTGCTGTCAGGCGGTACGTGCAATGGCCGGAGATCTGTTAAGGTGCCGGACGGCACGAAACGGCAGATATGGTTATCTTGCCGTAACCGGAGGCTTTTTGATACCGGAGGCGCTTGGCAGCAAATCCACTCATTTAAAGTGCACAATAGGAGGCTTTCAGGGAAGGAAGCTTGAAAAGGGAGATATTCTCCCGCTTTGTACAGAGACAAGTCTGCTGTTACATTTAAATCAGAAGAAAATTTCTTATAAGGAGTATCTGCCCGAGGTAAGCATCCGTGTAGTTCCGGGTCCGCAGTATGATAATTTTACACAGGAGGGGAAGCGGACATTCGGAGGTGAGAAATATGTTGTTTCCGGAGAATCTGACCGTATGGGATATCGGCTTGAAGGACCTGCCGTCGGCCTATGCGGCAAGGCTGATATCATATCCGACGCAGTAGCCGAGGGCTCCGTTCAGGTGCCCTCTAACGGGATGCCGATGGTTTTGCTTGCGGATCGTCAGACCACGGGAGGGTATGCCAAAATCGGAACGGTAATCTCGGTGGATCTGCCTCGGCTTGTGCAGTGCATGCCGGGCTCTGCGGTACGCTTTTCCTGGGTAACGGTTGGAGAGGCGCAGGCATTATACCGGAAAGCCAAGAGAGAGGAGCGCTGTCTGATGAGACGGATCGGATATTGCAGGGAAAATCTGAGTTATTTTGAAAGAATACGCAGGAGGGGCTTATGGAAAACAGTTTGATATCGCCGGCAGATGTCCGCTGCCAAATCAGGGAAGGGAAACTGCGAGAACCCACTTCGGGTCTTTGCCCCGGCTATGCACAAGCAAATTTGGTGGTGCTGCCCCAAAAGTATGCATATGATTTTTTGCTGTTCAGCCAGAGGAATCCGAAGGCCTGTCCCCTTTTGGAGGTCAGTGATACAGGAAGCAGGTTTTTGAAAAAGATAGCAGCCGGCGCGGATATCGCAACGGATATTCCGAAATACCGTGTTTATGAATACGGAAAATTGACCGGAGAATATACGGACACAGCTTCATTTTGGCGTGATGACTTTGTGAGCTTTCTGATCGGCTGCAGCTTTTCCTTTGAGTCGGAGCTGACGGAGGCGGGAATCGAGATGCGCCATAATACGGAGCACTGTAATGTGCCGATGTATCTGACAAACATCCCCTGTGCTTCGGCGGGCGCTTTTCACGGAAATATGGTCGTGAGTATGAGACCCATCCCCTATGAGCAGGTAGTGAAAGCGGTAACGGTAACGGCGGCAATCCCCAAAGTGCACGGTGCGCCGGTTCATATAGGAAATCCAGAGGTGATCGGAATCCAAAATCTGGCTCAGCCTGATTTCGGGGATGCCGTTTCAGTGAAGGAAGGAGAGGTCCCTGTATTCTGGGCCTGCGGCGTGACGCCTCAGGCTGCCGTAATGGCTTCTATGCCTGATTTTTGCATCACACATGCACCGGGGCATATGCTGATTACCGATGTAAAGAATATTGATCTGAAGGAATAGAGAGGAATACTATGAACAGAATTGATTTGAATTGCGATTTGGGAGAAAGTTTTGGTGCTTATAAAATGGGTATGGATGAAGAGGTGATTCCGCTTATCTCATCTGCGAATGTTGCCTGCGGCTTTCATGCCTCGGATCCTCTCGTGATGTCAAATACGGTGGCCTTGTGTAAAAAATACGGAGTTTCCGTAGGGGCGCATCCCGGCTTTCCGGATCTGGCAGGGTTTGGCCGGCGTAATTTGGCCGTTTCTTTGGCGGAGGCAAAAGCAATGGTACAGTATCAGGTCGGCGCCCTGGAGGCATTTTGCAGAGCAGAAGGCGTGCCGCTTGGACATGTAAAGCTTCATGGGGCTTTGTACAATATGGCAGGTAAGGACTATGAACTTGCGAAAGCCGTCTGTGAGGGAGTGCGTGCGGTAAACAGGGATTTGGTGATGCTTGTGCTGGCGGGAAGCCAGATGAAAAAGGCGGCGGATGCGCTTGGGATGAAGGCGGCAGAAGAGGTTTTTGCCGACAGAGCCTATGAGGAGGATGGGTCACTCGTGGCAAGGACAAAGCTCGGCGCAATGATCATAGATGAGAAGCTTGCAATCGAAAGAGTTCTGAAAATGATACTTGAGAAGAAGGTGACGGCAGTGAATGGAAGGGAAATCCCCATTTGTGCAGACAGTGTGTGTGTTCATGGAGACGGGGAAAAGGCACTTGCCTTTGTGCAGAGCCTGCGGAGCGCTTTTGAGCAAAATGGGATCGATACAAAAAATTTTGGAAAATAAAATATTGCTTTTTCTAAAAGCATATGCTACAATGTGGATTATACAAAGGTGTTAACCATATATTTGGTTACACCTTTTTTTTGTTTTAGGTAGAAAATTTCTATGAGTTTTCAATAAAACAAGATCATGAAAAATTTAGGGTGGGAGGAGCAAGTTATGGAAAGGTTTGTAATTGCTGTCACAAGAACATGCGGAAGCGGAGGAACTACAATCAGCAGACTGCTGGCGGATCATTATGGGATTGATATGTATGACAGGAATTTGCTTCGTCTTGCCTCAGAAGACAGCGGAATCAGCGAAGAACTGTTTGCAAGAGTGGAAGAGAGCAGCAGAAATAAGCTGCTGTATAAGGTATCAAAGAAAGTATATAACGGAGAATTGATTTCTCCTGAAAGCAATGATTTTGTATCGGATCAGAATTTGTTCAATTATCAGGCAAAAGTTTTAAAAGAGCTTGCGGAGAGAGAATCCTATGTTTGTGTAGGGAGGGCCTGTGATTATGTTTTGAAGGGTTATCCGAATGTACTCAGAGTATTTATCTGTGCTACGGATCCTGTCTGTATCAGCAGGGAAATGGAGCGGCAGGGAATTTCCCGGAAGGAAGCGGAAAAATATATATCGAAAAATAATAAGTACCGGAAGGAGTATTATCAGTACCATACCGGACGGATCTGGGAGAGCCCCAGCAACTACGATTTGTGTATAAATACGGATGACCTGACTTATGAGCAGAGCGCTGATATCATCAAAGAAACAATCGACATGAAATATCATGGATAGACGTTCAAACAAGGACGCAGTATAAAAAGATAAATTCGCCGACAAGGGTGATTTATAAAAAAAATTGAGGAGGAATCAGTTATGAAGAAAAAGGTATTGAGCTTATTGCTCTGCGCAGCAATGATCGGAACGATGCTGACGGGCTGCGGTGCTAAAGCCGCAGATGCGTCCGGTACGGAGGCAGCCGCCGCGGCAGAACCGGAGACGGAAGAAGCGGGTGCTGCAGAAAGCGTTCCTGCGGGAGAAGAAGATCAAGTGATAAGAATCGGTGTGATCTGTTCCATGACAGGCGGTTCGGCCATCTATGGAGAAGGTGCGCAAAATGCCGTGACGATGGCTGCGGAGGAAATCAACAACAGCGACAGTGCGGTTAAGGTGGAAATTGTCAACGGCGGCAAGGTTGTCGATGACGGCACCGATTCCAAGCAGGCAGTAAATGCTTATAACAGTTTGGAGCCGGAAGTGCCGGAAGCGGTTGTGGGAGCCTTTTTCTCCTCCGTTACACTTCCGATGGCAGAGCTTGCTAATGAGCAGGGGATGCTGCTGTTGGCAACGGGAGCGACCAATTATAAGGTTACGCAGGTCGGACCCACAATTTTCAGAGATTGTTTCATAGATCCGTATCAGGGAAAAATGGCAGCGGCTTTTGCGAAAGAGCAGGGCACAGAGAAGGTAGCAATTATTTATGCGAAGGATGATGATTATTCCAACGGATTAAAGGATGCATTTGTGGAAAATGCGGAAGCGGCAGGCATCGAAATTGCATACACCGGAGAATGCACGACAAAAGATACCGACTTTACCGCACAGGTATCGCAGGCGGTAGCCTCGGGAGCAGGCTTCCTATTTTACCCCTGTTTTTTGGATACCGTACCCCTTTTGGTTCAGCAGGCAAGGGATGCCGGCTTTGAAGGTATTATTATGGGAGGTGACGGATGGGATGGTTCCGATACGACCGGTCTGGAAACTTACTTTGATAATTGCTATTTTACGAACCATTATTCTTCGGAGGATACCTCGGAGACGGTTCAGTCCTTTGTGACAAAATATACCGAAACCTACGGTACGGAAAGCCTGAATGCTTGCGCGGCACTTTACTATGACGCGATTTATATGCTGGTACAGGCGGCTGAGCAGGGAGGAGGCACCGATACGGCTTCTCTCGTCAGCGGAATGACAGGAATGACATTTACCGGTGTGGGAGGAACCTTTACACTTGATGAAAACGGTGATCCCGCAAAGAGCGTTGTAATCAATACTTATGATAACGGGACTGTAAAATGGTATCAAACACTTTCTCCTGAAGGAAATTAATAATGAATAGCAATATTCATGCGTAAAGGAAGGAAAGGCATAAGTAAAAACTTATGCCTTTCCTATATCAAACCTCCCGATAAAGTTGGGAAAACATAAATGAAAGGAAGTGTAAGGCAAGTGTCCCTATTTATACAAAGTATTATAAACGGACTGAATCAGGGCGCTATTTATGCGTTAATAGCATTAGGCTATACAATGGTATACGGTATTATCCGCATGATTAATTTTGCACATGGAGATTTTATCATGGTCGGAGCGTATACGCTGTTTTATACGGTGCCCTTGATGATTAATTACGGGATGCCGGCATGGCTGGCGGTGATAGTCGCCATTGCAGTATGTGTTGGAGTGGGAGTAGCCGTAGAAATCATTGCGTATAGGCCCGTGAGGGGAGCCGGTTCTATGTCGGCACTGATTACGGCGCTGGCAATGAGTCTGTTTCTGGAGAATCTTGCCATGGTATTGTTCGGTGCAAATCCAAAATCTGTCACTGCTATTTTTACACTGCCTTCGATGGAGGTGCTGGGAGCAAAGCTGCAGTGGAAGTATTTATTGACGATCAGCATAGGTATCATTATGATGGTGGGGCTGCAGCTGTTTGTGAAAAAAACGAGGCTTGGAAAAGCAATGCGTGCGGTGCCGCAGGATAAAGAGGCATCCACTTTGATGGGGATCAATGTTAATAAAATCATTACAACGACCTTTGCGATCGGTTCGGGACTCGCTGCGGTAGCGGCGCTTATGTATTGCTCTACCTATCCGAGGTGTACGACGGATATGGGCTCCATGATGGGACTTAAGGCGTTCATAGCAGCTGTACTGGGCGGTATCGGAAGTATACCGGGAGCTATGGTGGGAGGTATTATCGTAGGGCTCGTGGAGATCTTTGTTAAGGTGTATATCGCTCCCGGCTGGTATGAGGCGATTACCTACAGTCTTTTGATTTTTGTTTTACTGATTAAACCGACCGGCATTATGGGTAAGAATGTCGGAGAGAAAGTGTAGGTGAGACGGATGCCAAAAAGCAAAAAACAATCTTATATCATAAATGTAATCGGTATTCTCGTACTGTTCGTACTTCTGTACGGGTTGTTCCAGTCGAACATACTAGGCACCAGAACCTCCTATATTAAAGGTATTTTTACGACTGCCTGTTATACGATTATTTTGGTTACCTCTTTAAATCTTTTGGTGGGATTTATGGGCGAATTTTCACTTGGACACGCGGGATTTATGTCGGTAGGGGCTTATGCCTCCGCCATATTGACGAATGCGCTTTCTGAATATGGCGTTCCAAAGCTGCTGCTCTTTATCATCGCACTTTTGGTGGGCGGGATTGCAGCCGCATGTACGGGAGTTCTCGTAGGAATACCTGCACTCAGGCTGAGGGGTGATTATCTCGCGATTGTGACGGTGGCCTTTGCGGAAATTATCAGAGTTGCCTTTTGTAATTTTGAGATTACCGGCTCCGGGCGAACGATGAGCGGTATTGCCAAGCTTTCTGATTTTTATTGGTGTTTCTGGGCTATGGTCATTTGTGTGACGGTAATGTACATGTATACGCGTTCCCGTTTCGGCAGGACGGTAATTGCCATCAGGGAGGATTATATTGCTGCAAGTGCGAGCGGGATCAATGTCACCTTTTACAAGGTGCTGAACTTTACGATTTCGGCTTTTTTTGCGGGAATCGGAGGAGCAATGTATGCACATTATATGACGGCGATGATCCCTACGAATTTTAATTTTATGTATTCGGCAGAAATGCTGACAGAAGTGATTATCGGCGGCACCGGTTCGTTGACCGGTTCCATTATCGGCGCGGCTTTTCTGTCCGCACTGCCCGAGGCTATGCGCCAATTTGCTATTTACAGAATACTGGCTTACTCCGTTGTCCTTGTATTGGTTATGATTTTCAAACCGGGCGGAATTTTCGGAAAGTGGGAGTTCTCGCTTACCAGATTGCTGGGAAGGCTTGCGGCTTTTGTGAAGGCTGCACAGGTCAGGAAAGGAGGAAATGCCGATGAGTAGACTGACAGAAGAGGTGCCGGTTTTAAGAGTGCAAAATCTTGGAGTTACCTTTGGCGGTCTGAAAGCGGTTGATTCCTTCAGTATTGATATCGGAAAAAGTGAGTTTGTCGGGTTGATTGGTCCAAACGGAGCCGGAAAGACTACGGTTTTTAATCTTCTGACCGGTGTTTATACACCGACAGAGGGAGCCTTTTTTCTTAACGGTGAGAAGATGAACGGGAAGAAAACTCATCAGGTTGTGGCTGCTGGAATATCCAGAACCTTTCAAAATATCCGTCTGTTTAAAAAGATGACGGTTGTTGAAAATGTAATGGCTGCTATGAATATGCATCTGTCGTATTCTCTCGCGTCGTCTATTTTCAGACTCCCTAAGTATTGGAAACAGGAGGCGGAGGCAAGGGAAAGGGCTTTGGAATTATTGGAACTTGTGCATCTGAAGGATAAAGCCGATTTTACAGCAGAAAATCTGCCTTACGGGCAGCAGAGAAGGCTGGAGATTGCCAGAGCGTTGGGTACGGGAATGAAGTTGCTTCTTTTAGATGAGCCCGCAGCGGGAATGAATCCTACGGAGACCTCTGAGCTGTTGGATATCATCACGGTCATCCGCAAAAAATTTAATATTTCCATCCTTCTGATTGAACATGACATGAGCCTTGTCATGAAGGTGTGCGAGAGGATACAGGTGATTGACTACGGAGTGACGATTGCTTCCGGCACACCCGAAGAAATTGCGAATAACCCAAGAGTAATCGAGGCATACCTTGGGAAGGATGATGAGGAAGGGGCAGAGCTATGTTAGAGGTAAAGGACTTAAACGTAAGCTATGGAGCAATTCATGCCATTTATGATGTCAGCCTGACTGTGAATGACGGTGAGATCGTTTCCCTGATCGGAGCAAACGGAGCCGGAAAAACAACGATTCTTCATACTATTACCGGTTTGAAAAAATCGATGCAGGGAAGCATTGTGTATGACGGAAGCGACCTGACTAAAATAGAACCCAGTAAAATTATTACGATCGGTATGGCTCATGTTCCTGAGGGACGCCATATCTTTCCGGCAATGACGGTAGGAGAAAACCTGGAAATGGGAGCTTATATCAGAAATGATAAGGACGGAATTCAGGCATCCATGAGAGAAGTGTTTGAAAGGTTTCCAAGGCTGAAAGAGAGAAGGAAGCAGCTTGCGGGGACGCTGTCCGGAGGCGAGCAGCAGATGCTTGCCGTAGGACGCGCATTGATGAGCAGACCCAAGATTATTTTAATGGATGAACCATCCATGGGTCTTTCGCCGCTTCTCGTAAAAGAAATATTTAACATTATCAGGGAAGTGCATAAGCAGGGCATCACGGTTCTGCTTGTGGAGCAGAATGCAAAAATGGCACTGTCTATAGCCGACCGGGCATATGTTTTGGAGACGGGCCGCATTTCTATGAGCGGTGAAGCAAGAGAACTGCTGAATGATGAAAAAGTAAAAAAAGCGTATCTTGGGTTATAGATGGTATGTAAATCATAATTTGTGAAGTCGATTAATCAAGGCTTCACAAATTTTTTATGCTTATTTTAGCACTCGACCGTTGACAGTGCTAACAACGTGTGCTATATATTATATAACAAGTAAACAAAGAATAGAAAAACTTTGGAAGAGAATCATAGATGGTGCGAGGAGGCGAAAGAATGAATATCAATAAGTTTACACAAAAATCAATAGAAGCGGTTAATGTATGTGAAAAGCTGGCCTATGAATTCGGCAATCAGGAAATCGAACAGGAACATCTGTTGTATGCACTTTTGACGCAGGAAGACAGTTTGATCTTGAAGCTGATCGAAAAAATGGAAATTCAGAAGGAGCATTTTGTAAATAATGCGGAGAGTCGGCTGGAAAAGCGTGTCAAGGTGCAGGGGGGACAGGTTTATATCGGGCAGCATCTGAACAAGGTACTGATCCATGCCGAGGATGAAGCGAAACAGATGGGAGATGAATATGTTTCCGTAGAGCATCTGTTTCTTGCTCTTCTAAAGTACCCGAATGAAGCGATGAAGGCAGTCTTTAAGGAATATGGCATCACCCGGGAGCGTTTTTTGCAGGCGCTTTCGACGGTAAGAGGCAATCAGAGGGTGACGAGTGACAACCCGGAGGCGACCTATGATACGCTTGAAAAATATGGACAGGAGCTCGTGGAGCGCGCAAGAGGTCAGAAGCTCGATCCGGTTATCGGCAGAGATCATGAAATCAGGAATGTGATTCGTATTTTGTCAAGAAAGACAAAAAATAATCCGGTGCTGATCGGTGAGCCGGGTGTTGGTAAGACAGCGGTCGTGGAAGGTCTCGCACAGCGGATTGTGCGCGGCGACGTGCCGGAGGGCCTCAAGAATAAAAAGATTTTTGCATTGGATATGGGTGCACTCGTGGCGGGTGCAAAATACCGCGGCGAATTTGAGGAACGGTTAAAGGCGGTGCTTGAGGATGTAAAAAACTCGGATGGACAGATCATTCTGTTCATCGATGAGCTGCATACAATCGTGGGTGCCGGAAAGACGGATGGTGCCCTCGATGCGGGTAATATGTTAAAGCCGATGCTTGCCAGAGGTGAGCTACATTGCATCGGTGCAACGACACTTGATGAATATAGACAGTATATTGAAAAAGACGCGGCGCTTGAGAGACGTTTTCAGCCTGTTTTGGTAAATGAGCCGACTGTGGAGGATACGATATCAATTCTGCGGGGGCTGAAGGAGCGTTATGAGAATTTTCACCATGTAAAAATTACAGATGCGGCGCTGGTGTCGGCAGCGGTGCTGTCACACCGGTATATTTCCGATCGTTTTTTACCGGATAAGGCGATTGATCTTGTTGATGAGGCGTGTGCGCTGATCAAGACAGAACTGGATTCGATGCCGACGGAGTTAGACGAATTGAGCCGAAAGGTAACACAGATGTCCATCGAAGCCGAGGCGCTGAAAAAGGAGACGGATACACTTAGCAAAGACCGCCTTGCAGCATTGCAGAAAGAACTTGCAGAACTGAGTGATGAGAAAAATACGCATATGGCTCAGTGGGAAAATGAAAAGGCATCACTCGAAAAGCTGCAGAAGCTGCGTGAGGAAATCGAGGAGACTAACAATCAAATTGAAATTTTAAGCCGGGAGGGTGATTTGAGTAAGGTCGGCGAGCTGCAGTACGGCCGGCTGCCAAAGTTAAAGGAGCAGCTTTCAATTGAGGAAGAAAGAGTGAAAAATGAGGGCCTTTCTCTTGTGCATGAAAATGTATCCGAGGAGGAAATCGCAAGAATTATTTCACGCTGGACGGGGATTCCGGTCGCAAAGTTGACAGAAAGCGAGCGCAGCAAGACGCTGCATCTGGATGAAGAGCTGCATAAGCGTGTCATCGGGCAGGATGAGGGTGTGACAAAGGTAACCGAGGCGATTATCCGCTCCAAGGCGGGCATCAAAGATCCGACAAAGCCCATCGGCTCGTTTTTGTTCTTAGGACCAACCGGTGTCGGTAAAACCGAGCTGGCCAAAGCACTGGCTCAGAGTCTGTTTGATGATGAGGGAAATATGGTGCGGATCGATATGAGTGAATATATGGAGAAATATTCCGTATCACGTTTGATTGGTGCACCTCCCGGCTATGTGGGTTATGAGGAGGGCGGACAATTGACTGAGGCAGTCAGGAGAAAGCCGTATTCCGTAGTACTGTTTGATGAGATTGAAAAAGCACATCCTGACGTATTCAATGTGCTGCTGCAGGTGCTGGATGACGGCCGGATCACCGATTCACAGGGCAGGACTGTGGATTTTAAAAATACAATTCTGATTATGACCTCCAATATCGGCTCGGAATATTTGTTGGAGGGCATTGATGAGGGCGGTACAATCACGACAGACGCGGAGGAGCTGGTCATGAATGAGCTGCGTGCACATTTCAGGCCGGAATTTTTAAATCGTCTGGATGAAATGATTTTATTCAAGCCTTTGACAAAGAACAATATCGGCGGTATTATCAAATTATTGATGGCTGATTTAAATCGTCGTTTGTCGGATCGCAATTTACACATTGCTTTAACGGCTGCGGCAGAGCGGTTTATTGTGGAAAATGGCTATGATCCTGTGTATGGGGCAAGGCCGCTGAAGCGTTACGTCCAGAAGCATGTGGAGACACTCGCAGCCAGGCTGATTTTGTCCGGCGATGTAATGCAAGGCGATACGATTTTGCTTGATATCAGGGACGGCGTGCTTGCTGCCCGCGTGGAAAAACAATAGCGGAACAAAGAATCAGGGGATAAGGTTGAATACAAAGGAACAAACAAAGAGACATTTGATTGCAGCGGGACTTGCAGTCCTGCTGGTGTCGGGATGCATCGGCTGCGGCAGCCGGCTGGATATTTTGTCACAGGAGCCGGTTATACCGCTTAAGGAACGGAATGAAAGCAATACGGAAGAGGCGGAGGATACTGTCTCTTCCGTATCATACCTTAAAAACCCTAAGGGAGCCGCAGGAAGCCTCTCCGGAGATGAGAACACCGATATGGAGAACGGCAATGTAAATGTCGGGACTGCCGATTCTGTCAGCACAGTTCGGAATCAATCGACAGGCGGTGCGGCGGTGGCGCAGGTCATCAGTACGCAGCTGACAGAGGAAGATTTGGCTGTTTTTACTGATTATTTCAACGAAGAGAGGGCAAACGGTTTCCTGTCCTGCAGCTATGAGGTTCCTTCCCAAATTGATTTGACAGCTGTATTAAAAAGTAGCGGAGCTGCCGGCGAAAAACTTTCTTTAGAGGAGCAGACGGAGGCATCCATGCTGTTTGGAAAAACGGAAAGGATTGATGTTGTAAAATATTCTTCCGCCTATTTGGAAGAATTGCTTCATGAAATGACCGGACTTGGCCTGTCGGAAATGAACAGGAAGCCGGATTGTTCATACAGCAGTGATTACGATGCCTATTACATCAAAAAGAGCGATGTTGTGCTGCATGAGATCACCTGTACTGCGGGAAGTGTTGACGACGGCGGAATTTATAGTATTTTTTATAGAAAGGCCGGCAACGAAGGACTTTGGAATGTAATTGTAAGAGAAAATGACAGCGGATTTTTCTTTCATTCCAATGCAAGTCTGGATCAGGAAAACTGAGTCATGCGGCTTCCTATGTTTTGTCACAACTTATCGTGACAATTGTCACGATAAGTCGAAATCCTATTTACAGTCCGTTTTTTCTGTAGTAAGCTTCATACATAAAATACAGAAGGAAGGGAATCTTATGGAAGAAACAACAGCTTCTCCGGTGGAGATGCTATCTGAAAATTCTACCTCATCAACAGAAAATAAAACATCCTCTGCAGAATATACGGCAAGGACAACACCTAACAATAACGGATTTAAAACGGTATTGCTGGTGCTCCTTTGTGTCCTTGCGGCGCCGATCATCATTCCGGTTGGACTGACAGTAGGAATTGTCGTTTTGGCGCTTGCATTTTCCATACTTGTAATGCTGACTGCGTTGGTAATTGGCTTTGGCGCGGCGGCTGTGGGCTGCTTTGCAGCCGGAATTGTAGCGGTTATTTTTGGATTTTTCTATCTGTTCCATGCGCCGCTTGCCGGCTTTGTCGTGCTTGGCGCCGGTCTGCTGGCTCTGGCGATCGGGCTTTTGTTCCTGATCCTGACAACTCTTATTTGCGGAAAGCTGCTGCCGGCAGTATTCAAAGGCACCGTAAATCTATGCAGTGCTCCCTTTCGGAGAAAGGAGATTATCGTATGAATGATTTTATAAAGAGATGTCTGATTGTTGCATCGGGACTTTGTGCCATCGGACTTGTGCTTGTTCTGATCGGAGGAATTTTCGGCGGTTTCAGGCAGACAGGGTCCATTGCACTCAGAGGCGGCTTTTCTTATCCGTTCTATGTCAATGCAGCTGCTTTTAACGGTGAGGATGATGATTCTTTATCTTCGGAAAGTACAGGAGGGTTTTATGAAAATGACAATATCTGTGCCAAAGAGGATGTCCGGGAGCTTTCTTTGGAAGTCGGTGCCTGTGAGCTTGAGGTGATGGAATGGGACGGAGCGGTTTATAAGATTGCCGCCCGGAATGTTTCGGATTTGAAATGCTTTGAACAAAACGGTACGCTGTATGTAAAAAGTGTGCGGCATCATTTAAAGCCTGCTTTTAAACATTCTATAACGCTGTATGTTCCCAAAGGAGCCGAATTCGAATTTGCAGAACTTAAGCTGGGCGCAGGAAAAGGAATTGTGAAGGGTCTGACGGCAGAGGAGATGACAGTGGAGGTCGGCGCGGGAGAGCTTACATGCAAAGATCTGACAGTGGATCAGCTGCGGATGGAAATCGGAGCAGGCAAGGTGGAATGCAGGGATTCTACGGTTCAGGATGTGTATTTTCAGGCCGGTGCAGGGGAGCTGTTGTATGGCGGTGAAATAAACGGCGATTTGGATGTTTCGTGTGCATTTGGGAATATTGAGCTTTCCATAGCAGGTAATTATCAGGACTATGATTATGATATTGAAGCCGCTCTCGGCAATGTGACGATCGATCAGCAGGGAGAAGGACGTGTTTCCTTCAGCGGCATCAGCGAAAAGAGGGTTGACAACGATGCGGAGAAAAAAATGAAATTAGAGTGTGCAATGGGTAATGTCGACATATCGTTTGAATGATAATAGAAGGAGGAATCAGAAATGCAGGATGAATACAGGAGATTGACGAAATCGAGAACGGAAAGAATGATTTGCGGAGTTTGCGGCGGTTTTGCGGAATATTTGAATATGGATCCGACGATTGTACGCCTTATCATGGTTGTTTTCATGTGCATGGGATGGGGCATTTTAGCTTATTTTATCGCCGCCATTATCATGCCGGAAAAATCTATCTAATAGGCAGTTTACGTGAATATTTACAAAAAATTATGAAATACTCCTTCTATATAGATTCTATTATAGAAGGAGTATTTTTATGGGCAAAAAAAAGAAGGAAGAGCTTCGTTACCCGCAGGAGCTGTCCGAGGAAGAAAAGATGAAATATGAAATTGCGGCAGAAATGGGTCTTTTGGACCGCGTGCTTACCGATGGCTGGGAATCGCTGTCTGCCAAAGAAACAGGCAGCATCGGTGGAAAGCTTGGAAGCTACAGACGGAGGAAATAGGGCGGTTCTGCCTTGAGAAAGACTTGGTTATTCGGCGCTGATCCACGCACGGACATCCGGTATCTTCTTTAGTAGCGGCAGCAGAAGCGCCGTAATAACGATGCCGATAAAGCCCTGTACAATGTTGAAAGGAATTCCTGTGGCAGAGGAACTGACACCTGCTGCGAAAGCAGTGTTCGTGAACTGTCCGGCGGTGATCATTGCAAGAAAAATTTCAAAAACAAAATAACCGATTACCATAAACGCCTCTCCCATTACGCCGGCAATCAAAATACCGGCATATTCGCCCGAAGCAGAGGCGTATATTTTTTTGATCAAACGGAATAAAATTGATGCAATCAAAGCAGTTACGGCCTTGATTACAAAGGTCGCCGGCGCAAAGGCAATATATCCGGAAAACAGGTCGGCAAACATGGAGCCGATTCCGGCAGAAAGTGCGCCGTAGAGGGGGCCGAGTAAAATTCCGCAGAGCAGGACGAAGCCGTCACCCAGATGGATGTAGCCAAACGTTGGGGTCGGTATTTTGATGATGATTGTCGCGATGCAGGTGAGTGCTGCGAGCATGGCGGCCGCAACAACAAATTTTGTATCCCTCGATTTTTTCATAAATAATTCCTCCTTATCATCTGCTGCTTTTCCCAATAGTCTACTCTATCCCTGCTTCAAGATCAATGAAAAAGTGAAATTCTCCTTCATCAAATTGCTTTTCTATAAGAAAATTGCTATACTATAGCATAGTATTATAAAATTGCAAAAAGAACAGAAATACACGATCCGGGAAATTAAATGTAAAGGAAAAGGGCGGTAGGATGCAGGCAATTATTTTGGCAGCGGGTATGGGAAAACGATTGAAGGAACTGACGAGCAATGCGACAAAATGCATGGTCGAGGTAAATGGAAAAACGATGATCGAACGTGCACTGGCTTCACTTGACAGGTATGCGCTTTCCAGAATTGTGCTGGTGGTTGGCTATGAGGCCCAAAAGCTGAAGGCGTATATAGAGACACTGCCGGTCAAAACACCCGTCGTATTTGTGGAAAATACAGTTTACAATACGACAAACAACATCTATTCGCTGTATCTTGCGAAGGAGTATATGCTTGAAGAGGATACGCTGCTGCTCGAATCGGACATTATTTTTGAGGATAGAATGCTGGATCGGCTTTTGAAAAATCCGTACCCGACCCTTGCTCTTGTGGCCCGTTATGAAAGCTGGATGGATGGAACCGTTGTGAAGCTTGATGATGAAAATAACATCACCCGTTTCATTTCCAAAAAGGAGTTTGATTTTAAGTGTACGGATGCGTATTTTAAGACCGTCAATATTTATAAATTCAGTAAAGAGTTTTCAGAAGGCTCATATGTGCCGTTTCTTGAAGCTTACTGCAAGGCACTCGGACATAATGAGTATTATGAGCAGGTGCTGAAGGTCATTACACTGCTGGACCAGTGTGAATTAAAAGCATGTCCGCTTGAAGATGAAAAGTGGTATGAAATCGACGATGTGCAGGATTTGGATATCGCAGAGACGATTTTTGCATCAGGGGCTGAGAAGCTCCACAAGATTCAGAGCCGTTATGGCGGCTATTGGCGTTATGAACGGCTGAAGGACTTCTGTTATCTTGTCAATCCCTATTATCCGTGCACTCGTTTAAAGGAGGAACTGAAAGCCGGTTTTGACACGCTTCTTTGCGAATACCCGTCCGGTATGTCTGTCAACAGCCTTCTGGCTGCCAAATATTTTGGCTTAAAGCAGGAGCAGATCTGTGTCGGTAACGGAGCGGCCGAACTGATCAAGGCATATATGAGTACATTCAAAGGATTGACCGGTGTGGTTTATCCTACATTCGAAGAATATCCAAACCGCATGAAAGCGGAGGAAATTGTCGCTTTTTATCCAAATAACGCAGATTATTCCTATACGGCAGAGGAACTGATGGAATTTTTTGAAGACAAGGACATAGAGCAGCTTGTCGTAATCAATCCGGACAACCCGTCCGGCAGCTTTATTGACGGCTCGGGTATCTATATGCTTGCGGACTGGTGCCGTATGCGAAATATTCGTCTGCTTTTGGATGAATCGTTTGTTGATTTCGCAGAGATTGACTCCGAAGGTCAAGCAGACCAGAATTCTTTTCTGAAGAAGGATATTTTAAAAGAATATCGGAATCTTGTCGTAGTGAAGAGTATTTCGAAATCGTTTGGTGTCCCAGGGCTGCGTCTCGGTGTTCTGGCCTCCTGCGACGAGACGCTGATCAGGCAGATCAGATCCGAAACGGCGATTTGGAATATCAATTCCTTTGCGGAATTTTATTTGCAGATTGCGGAGAAATACACGGCTGACTATGCGGCATCCTTAGTACAGATACGGGAGAGCCGCCGCAGACTGTTTACGGAGCTTTCCGAAATCAAGAGTATTCGACCCGTTCGGTCATCAGCAAATTACATTTTGTGTGAACTGCTTCCTGAGGATGCAGCCGCAGAGGCGGCTCCCCAATCAGCCGAATCACTCACAATCCGACTGCTGGAGGATGCGGGTATATTGGTTAAGGACTGCAGCAAGAAAAAGGGCTTTGAGGGAAAGAACTACATTAGAATTGCGGTACGTAATGATGCGGATAATACGCAGCTCTGTGCGGCTCTTCGCAGAATATTAGAATAAAATAAAATAGAATAGAAGGAAAGCCAATGAAGAAGCTTGAGAGAATTCATAGAACCGGTTCTAAAAGTTTATATGCCACGTTTTTATACATGACTTTGCTGCCTCTTTTTTTGTTTGGACTGATCATGATCATTTACAGCTCTAAAACGCTTTCATCCAGTATTCGGGCGGAGGCGGCAAGTAATCTCAAAAATGTAGGAATCTCCGTATTGTCGGCGTTTGATGTGATGTATCCAGGAGACTATCACGTTGTGCTTGAAGGCACAGACATTTCCTATTATAAAGGAGACCATTTATTGAACGGAGATTCTGTTCTTATTGATAAAATCAAAAAAGATTCCAATGTGGAAATTTCTCTTTTTTTCTATGATACACGTCTTATGACGACGCTTCGGGATGAGACTGACGGCCGTTTTACCAATACCGGAGCAAACATGCAGATTGTAAGAGAGGTTCTTGAGAAGAAGGAGCCTCATTTTTTCGATAATATAAAGGTCAACGGCGTTCATTATTTTGCCTATTATCAGCCCATTTTCTCAAAGGACGGCGAGGTATGCCTGGGTATGATCGGAGTTGCAAAGCCGGCGGAAAAGATCACAGAGGGCGTAAATGGGGCTGTTTATAAAAACCTTGCAATTATGATTCTGACCTTGCTTGTTACGGCATGGTTCATCATCCGATTTGCATCGAGAATGGTTATGGTAATTAAAAAGATGATGGATTTCTTAAAAGATATTTCCCTTGGCAATCTGAAATCGGAGTTGGATCCGCTTGTGTCGTTAAGGGAGGATGAGCTTGGCGAAATGGGCAGACTTACCGTGACCCTGCAAATGTCGCTTCGAGGGCTGATTGAGCGGGATGCACTGACCGGTCTTTATAATAGGAGAAGCGCGGAAAAAAAAGTTGGATGAAATTAGGGCAAATGGCAGCCCTTTTGTAATCGTGCTCGGTGATATCGATTTCTTTAAAAAATTTAACGATAATTTTGGACATGCATGCGGAGATATTGTCTTAAAAGAAATCTCGCGTGTGCTGGATAATGAAATGCGCGGCAGGGGCTTTGCCGCGCGTTGGGGCGGTGAGGAATTTCTGCTTGTATTTGAAAATAAGGATATGATTTCCGTCGGAGTTGATACAAATAAGCTTCTGCAGGTGATCAGAGACACTAAGGTTTTTCATGAGGGGAAAGCGCACACAGTTACGATGACTTTTGGTGTTGCGAAAAGTCAGACAGATGTGCCCATCAACCTTCAGATCAAAGAAGCGGATGAGAAGCTGTATCAGGGAAAAGAAGGCGGAAGAAACCGTGTAGTCGTTTGATAAAGGAGCATTTATTTTGAAAAGAGAGCTTTATGTAACAAACAAGTTACAGCCGCTGGATGAGATCAGCGGGTTTCCGGTGCGACCGGGATTTTTTGATGTAAACGGAGCGACGGCGTTTCTGCATGGTGTGAGTTTTACCGTGCATTCCCATAATGCGACAGACTGCAGTCTTGTATTGTTTCATCACAGAGAGTCGGAGCCGTTTGCCATACTGAAATTTCCGAGGCATTATCGTATTGGCCATACCTTTTCGATGTTTGTCTACGGTTTGGATATCGAAGATATCGAATACGCCTATTGCTTTGACGGACCGTATGATCCGCCAAAGGGACTGCTGTTTGACAAAAAAAAATATATTCTTGATCCATATGCGCGTGCTGTTACGGGACAGAGCATATGGGGCGAAAAGTTTGATGACAGCGATTTTTATAAAGCACGTGTTGTTAAAAATAATTTTGACTGGGGTGACACAAAGCAGCCGCATATCCCGATGGAGGATTTGATCATTTACGAGATGCATGTGCGTAACTTTACACGGCATAGTTCCTCCGGAGTAAGCGCACCCGGCACATTTGACGGCATTAAGGAAAAAATCCCTTATCTGCGTTCCCTTGGGGTCAACTGCGTCGAACTGATGCCGGTATTTGAATTCAATGAAATGCTGAACCGACGGGAAATCGATGGAAAGGAACTGTTGGAGTGCTGGGGTTATAATACTGTCAGTTTCTTTGCGCCAAATACATGCTACAGCTCGGAGCGTGAGCAGAATTATGAAGGCCGGGAGTTAAAGGAGCTGATTAAGGCCCTGAACGAAAACGGCATTGAAGTCATTCTTGATGTTGTGTTCAATCACACCGGAGAGGGAAATGAGTTTGGTCCGTTCTTTTCCTTTAAAGGAGTGGATAATAACATTTACTATATGCTGGCTCCGGACGGGCATTATTACAATTTCAGCGGCTGCGGCAATACACTCAATTGCAATCATCCGATTGTGCAGCAGATGATATTGGAGTGTCTGCGCTACTGGGTCATCAACTACAGAGTGGATGGTTTTCGGTTTGATCTTGCTTCGATCCTGGGAAGGAATGAAGACGGTTCTCCGATGAGCAAGCCGCCGCTTTTGCAGAGTCTGGCATTTGATCCGATTTTAGGTGATGTCAAGCTGATTGCGGAGGCGTGGGATGCGGGAGGACTCTATCAGGTGGGAAGCTTTCCGTCGTGGAACCGCTGGGCGGAATGGAACGGAAAATACAGGGACGACATGCGCCGTTTTTTGAAGGGAGACGACGGAATGGCACAGGCAGCAGCGCTGCGGCTGACCGGCTCCGCGGACCTGTATCCCGAGGAATCACGCGGACGCAATGCGTCGGTAAATTTTCTGACCTGTCATGACGGCTTTACTCTTTACGATCTGTATGCGTATAATCGGAAGCATAACGAAGCGAACGGCTGGGAAAATACGGATGGTGATGATAACGGGAATTCGTGGAACTGCGGCGAAGAGGGACCAACACAGAACGAAGAGGTTCTTTCGCTTCGCAGGCGCATGATCAAAAATGCTTGTGTGAGCTTGTTTTGCAGCATGGGCACGCCGATGTTCTATGCCGGAGACGAATTTGGGAATACCCAGTTGGGCAACAACAATCCGTATTGTCAGGATAATGAGATTTCATGGCTGGATTGGGGGTTGATTGAGGAAAACCGGGAGCTTTTCGAATTTTTCAAGTTTATGATCTGTTTTCGAAAATCGCACGCGGTGCTGCGTAAGAGACTGGAGCCCTGTTCACTCGGCTTTCCGCAAATCAGCACACACGGCAGCAAACCGTTTGTATCGGAGTTCTCATGGGAAAGCAAGCAGGTGGCAGTCATGTTTGCGGGCCGCAGTCAGGCAAAGGACGATATTGTTTATGCGGCTTTCAATACCTATTGGGAGTCCCGGGAACTGGTGCTGCCTGATTTGCATGGCTGCGGAAAATGGAAGCTTGTCGTGGATACGGCGCAGGAGAATCCGTTTCAGAAGAAAATTCTTATGTCCGACAGGCTGATGCTTGGGGCAAGAAGTGCCGCTGTGCTTGTCTATATAGCAATCTAGAATAAATTAATAAATTGTGAACTTTTTTTGGTGCTGTTGCATTTTTATCAAATATCTGATAATATAATTGTTTGTGAAACCGAGAGAATTGAATGCTGATCGTTAAAAAGGGAGAGCAGAGTAGAATGAGAAAAACAAAGATAGTATGTACGTTAGGACCTGCGAGCAGAAGTCCGGAGATGATTCAAAAGCTGATTGAAAGCGGCTTGAATGTTGTAAGATTGAACTTTTCACATGGAACGCATGAATATCATAAAGAATCTATTGAGATGTTCCGGGCGGTGAGGGATAGAATGGATGTGGCAGCGGCTGTTCTTCTTGATACGAGAGGACCGGAAATACGAATCGGAAATTTTAAAAATGAATTTGAGATTCTTGAGGACGGCGATGCATTTACTCTGACAGTAAAAGAAATAGAAGGAACAAAGAAGTGTGTGACTGTTACCTACAAGGATCTTCCTGCACAGCTTAGCAAAGGAAATAAAGTACTGCTGGATGACGGGAACATCGAGCTGCGTGTCGATTCCTGCAAGGATACGGATATCAACTGTACGATCATCCATGGCGGAAAAATCAGCAACCACAAGGGTGTGAATATTCCGTGCATTAAGCTGCAGATGCCGTATATGAGTGAGCAGGATAAAGAGGATGTGCGTTTTGGCATTGAGCAGAAGGTGGATTTTATCGCAGCCTCCTTTGTCAGAAGAAAAGAGGACGTTATTGAACTTCGGAAATACATTGATTATCATGGCGGACATGATATTAAAATTATTTCCAAAATTGAAAATACGGAGGGTGTGGACAATTTTGAAGAAATCCTCGCACATTCCGACGGTATTATGGTAGCGAGAGGCGATATGGGTGTAGAG
Organism: Bacillota bacterium; assembly: GCA_023402845.1. Lineage (GTDB taxonomy): Bacteria > Bacillota > Clostridia > Lachnospirales > Lachnospiraceae > JAEYFP01. The sequence goes on along the minus strand of JAEYFP010000007.1, from coordinate 12,994 downwards.
GTCGAGTTTGAACGCCTGCCCGGTATCCAAAAGCGTTTTATCAAGCGCTGCTATCAGGAGGGCAAGATGGCAATTACCGCGACACAGATGCTGGAATCGATGATTGAGCATCCGAATCCAACGAGAGCGGAAATTACCGATGTTGCCAATGCGGTGTTTGACGGGACCTCCGCGGTGATGCTTTCAGGGGAGACCGCAATGGGAAAATATCCGATACAGGCCGTTCAAGCAATGGCGAAGATCGCAAATCAGGCGGAACATGATATGTTTGATATGAAACTTTATGCGGATAAACGCTATGAGATTGACATCAATGCGACGACGCCTGACGCTATTTGCGACGCGGCGTGCCGTGCGGCGAGGGATCTGCATGCAAAGGCAATTATCGCAATTACGAGAAGCGGAAGAACTGCAAGAATTATTTCCAAATACCGCCCGCAATCTCCGATCATTGCTGCTACTTATTCGGAAAAGACATTCCACCAGCTTGCGCTCTCCTGGGGGGTAACGCCGGTGTTGGCGCTGTTCCAGAACACAGCCAATGATTTGCTGCGTCACGGCATCGACTGTGCGAAGAAGCTCGATATGGTAGAGGACGGCGACAAGGTTGTCGTTACGGCAGGTGTTCCGGTGGATACGCAAGGATATACGAACCTGATTAAGGTAGAGGTTGTCGGCAGCAGCTCTGTCGGTATCTAATAAGAATTGCGGGATACCCGTATCAAATCTTAAAAGTATTTGACAAATGGTGCATTCTTTATTATGATAAATAAAATTGAAGGAATACAAACGGTTGTGAGAAAGAGGAGTATGCATGGAAACTCATCAGAGAGGGCGGTCCGCCGGCTGAAAGGCTGTCCGGAGGGAACATGCGGAAGGTAGCTTTTGAACCGGTATCTTTAGACAGATCACAATGTGATAAAGATATCCGTCTTATCCACGTTACGGAACAAGTGATAAATCAAGGTGGTACCGCGAAAATTCGCCCTTGCTATAGGTGTGGCAAGGGCTTTTTTATTATAAAGGAAATTCTTCCGAATTTCCTTTATAATAAAATTTTATGGTGCGCCCGCGCGCGGAACAAAAGCTGTGCTGCCGGAGTATTTGACCGCAATTCCTATGGATTTTCCTATTAAATAAATAATATGGAGGAAAACAAATGAGTAAGGAACTGGAAAAAACATACGATCCACATGGGTTGGAGGACAGGCTGTATCAGAAATGGCTTGATAAAAAATATTTTCATGCAGAAATCGACAGGAGCAAAAAGCCGTTCACGATTGTAATGCCGCCCCCGAACATTACGGGCCGGCTGCATATGGGACATGCGCTTGACAATACGATGCAGGATATCCTGATTCGTTTTAAGCGGATGCAGGGCTATAATGCGCTTTGGGTACCGGGAACGGATCATGCGGCGATTTCAACCGAGGTAAAGGTGACGTCTGCCCTGAAGGATGAAGGCATTGATAAGGCCGAGCTTGGCAGAGAAGGATTTTTAAAGAGGACATGGGAGTGGAGAGAGGAGTACGGCCGCGCCATCGTGGATCAGTTAAAGAAAATAGGTTCCTCCTGTGACTGGGACAGAGAACGCTTTACGATGGATGAGGGCTGCTCCAAAGCGGTGGAAGAGGTTTTTATCAGTCTCTATCATAAGGGTTATATTTATAAAGGCAGCCGGATTGTTAACTGGTGCCCCGTATGCCGGACGACCATTTCCGACGCAGAGGTAGAGCACGAGGAGCAGGCAGGTCATTTTTGGCACATCAAATATCCGATTGCAGGGACAGAGGAAGCAAAGGCGGCAATTGAGGGCAGAAAGCCCGAACAGGGGAAGCCTGAAAACTATGTCATCGTAGCGACGACAAGACCTGAAACTATGCTCGGTGATACGGCCCTTGCCGTTAATCCGGAGGATACGCGTTATCGGGGCCTTGTTGGGAAAAAAGTGCTTCTTCCGCTTGTCAATAAGGAAATACCGGTTATTTCAGATTCGTATGTAGATCAGGAATTTGGGACGGGTGTCGTAAAGATTACGCCGGCGCATGATCCGAATGATTTCGAAGTCGGAAAACGTCATAATCTTGAATTGATCAATGTAATGAATGATGATGCCACAATTAATGAAGCGGGAGGCCGATATACGGGACTGGAACGCTATGAAGCGAGAAAGCAGATGGTTGCTGAATTAACTGCGCAGGGACTGCTTGAAAAAATTGAGGATCATTCTCATAATGTGGGTACACATGACCGATGCGGCTGTACGATAGAACCGATGGCAAAGCTGCAGTGGTTTGTAGCGATGGAGGAGCTTGCAAAGCCCGCAATCGAGGTATTAAAGGCAAAAAGAGACGGGGGGCAGACGCCGGTCGGAACGCTTGCGTTTGTACCGGAGCGTTTTGATAAGGTATATTTGCACTGGCTGGAAAATATCAGGGATTGGTGCATCAGCCGGCAGCTCTGGTGGGGTCACCGGATTCCGGCTTATTACTGTGAAGACTGCGGAGAACTTTTCGTCGGAAGAGAAGCACCGGAGAGCTGTCTAAGATGCGGGTGCAAAAGGATGAAACAGGAAGAGGATACGTTGGATACGTGGTTTTCCTCGGCACTTTGGCCCTTTTCGACACTTGGCTGGCCTGAAAAAACGGAAGATCTGGATTATTTTTATCCGACTGATGTGCTTGTGACGGGTTATGATATTATTTTCTTTTGGGTTATTCGAATGGTATTCTCGGGAATTGAACATACCGGACATTCGCCGTTTCATACGGTGCTGATCCATGGGCTTGTACGGGACTCGCTGGGCCGCAAAATGAGTAAATCCTTAGGAAACGGGATCGATCCGCTTGAGGTTATCGGCCAGTACGGTGCCGATGCACTGCGTATGACGTTGATGACAGGCAATGCACCGGGTAACGATATGCGTTTTTACTATGAACGCGTGGAGGCGAGCAGGAATTTTGCGAATAAGGTTTGGAATGCTTCCCGCTTTATTATGATGAATGTAGAAGGAAAGACAGTCACGAAGCCGGACAGTGCAAGCTTGGAACCGGTTGATAGGTGGATTCTGTCCAAGCTGAATCATGTCGTAAAGGAAGTCACGGACAATATGGAGGGCTATGAACTCGGCATTGCCGTACAGAAGGTGTATGATTTTATTTGGGATGAATTCTGTGACTGGTATATCGAGATGGTAAAGCCGAGGTTGTATAACAGCAAAGATGCGATTTCCCAGAATGCGGCGTTGTATACGCTGCGTGCCGTGCTGATTGATGCATTAAAGCTTTTGCATCCTTACATGCCGTTTATTACCGAGGAAATTTTTTGCACGCTTCAGAGCGATGAGGAATCCATTATGATTTCAGCTTGGCCCCTGTTCACTTCAGAACGGGATTTTGCAGAAGAAGAGAAGGCAATTGAGCTGATTAAGGAGGCTGTTCGGGGAGTCAGAAACGTGCGCACGGGAATGAATGTGCCGCCGAGCAGGAAGGCACATGTAGTTGTTGTATCCGAAAGCGAGGAGCTGCTGCAGGTTTTTGAGGAAGGTAAGCTGTTCTTTGCATCCCTTTCCTTTGCTTCTGATGTGACGCTGCAGCAGGATAAGAAAGGAATTGCGGAGGATGCGGTTTCTGTTGTAATTCCGAATGCTTCCATCTATATTCCATTTGCGGAGCTTGTTGACATCAAGCAGGAAATCGAACGTCTGCAAAAGGAGGAAAAGCGGCTGGCAGGAGAGCTTGCACGTGTAAACGGGATGCTTGGAAACGAGAAATTTACAAGTAAAGCACCGGCTGAGAAAATTCGCGAGGAGCGGGAAAAGCTCGAAAAATATACGCAAATGATGGAGCAGGTAAGGGAACGGCTGAACTTGTTAGAAAGGTGATTGATTTTTATCAGAAAAATTAGTATGATGGTTATTAGACTTGCAGGCATTTTGAAAACTGTTCGGAATATTCATGAATGGATCGGTGACGCTCTTTGGGCGGGTGCGGATTGGAATAAAGAATGCAGGAAGGAAGCAGGATGATTAATTTTGAAGAAGAATTGAAAAAGTTTCATCCCAGCATGGAGGTAGAAGATGTTGAGGATGCGGTTTATAACCATGATTTAACAGATATGACAGACATTTTGATTACGATGTTGAAGCAAGCAAAAGACAACGAACAATGATGAGGATCTATAAAGTATGAATTGTTATGTATGCGGGAATCGATTGTCTGAAAAGGATTTTTGTACAAGCTGCGGCGCAGACGTCGCAGTATATAAGCGAATTATCAGGATATCCAACAGACTGTATAATGACGGCCTGGAGAAAGCAAATGTCAGGGATCTTTCGGGTGCGGTCGTAAGCTTGCGGCAGAGCCTGAAATATAATAAAAGAAATATTGATGCAAGAAACCTGCTGGGGCTTGTCTATTTTGAGATGGGCGAAGCGGTTTTGGCCTTAAGTGAGTGGATCATCAGCAAGAATCTCGAAAGCAAGAAAAATATTGCGGATGACTATATTCAGGCGCTGCAGTCTAACCCTGCCAAGCTGGATACGATCAATCAGACGATCAAAAAATATAATCAGGCGCTGACCTACTGCTATCAAGGCAGTCAGGATCTCGCAATCATCCAATTGAAAAAAGTATTGTCCATCAACCAAAATCTGATCAGCGGTTATCAGCTTCTGGCGCTTTTGTATATTGCCGCCGAGGATTATGACAAGGCACGCAGGACACTTTTGCGCGCGATTCTCATTGATGCCAACAATACGATAATCTTGGGTTATTTAAAGGAAATCAATACGGTTCTGCGGGAAAGGGAAGAAAATTCCGGATCTAAAAAGAAAAAGTCGCAGGAAGAGGTATTCAGCTATCAGAGCGGCAATGAGACGATCATTCAGCCGATGTATGCGCGTGAAAGGGTTGGATTTTCCAGTATTATTAATATTGTCATCGGTATTGTCATCGGTGTTGCGATCTGTTGGTTTTTGATTCTGCCGGCACGGGTGGAGCTTGAGACCGAAAAAAATGACGCAAAGTTTATCGAGGTGAGTGAACAGCTTTCCGGAGAAAAAGCGACCCGTCAGGAGGTAGAGCAGACACTTGCGACAGTACAGGCGGAAAAGTCAGCTCTGGAAGAACAGGTGGAGGAGTTGACCGGCGCAAGAGGAGAAGCGGCGATTACCGACTATCTTCTGCAGGCGGCAGCAGCCTATCTGAAGGATCAGGATGATTCCGAGACGGTCATGGATGCGCTCGGCAACATTACGAAGGATTATTTGAATGAGGCATCACAGCCATTTCTGGCTTTGTATACATTGCTATATGATGATGCGGGCGCAAAGGCCGTTGCTGCCTATGTAAATAGCGGCAAGAGTGCGATGAGATCCAATGATTATGATACGGCGATCGGGGAATATACAAAGGCATGGAACATCGACAATTCGAATTCGGATGTACTGATGAATTTGGCACATGCATACCGTCAGTCCGGAAATACGGATAAAGCGGACGAATTGTACCGGCAGATCATGACAGATTTTCCGGATACGAAAAATGCGCGGGATGCGGAGGGTTACATTACCGCACCGGGCGGCTGATGAGAATCTGAATTTTATTAACAAAAGAAGAATTTATAATACACGAAGGAAAAGCTTGGACAGGAATTGTCCGGGCTTTTTTGTCGAACAGGAAATTGCTCCGAATTTCCTGTCTGACAAAATTTTATGCGCAGCTGCGCACGCAGAACACTTTTGTTCTTGTTTCGCGGTACAAATTTGAAGGGAGAAAAGTAATGGAAAATGAGGAGTTTCAGGTAATCAAATCCTGTCTGGTGATTCGAATGCCAAAAGAGCTTGACCATCATCAATCCGAACGGATTCGGGAAGTGGCGGATGCCCATATTGAAGGAAAGGACATTTCACACGTCATTTTTGATTTTGAGCAGACAGAATTTATGGACAGTTCGGGAATCGGTGTCATTATGGGACGCTACAAGAAGGTGGCGATATTTGGGGGGAAGGTTATGGCGATTCATGTAAACCCGCGGATGCAGAAAATATTCCGCATTTCGGGGCTTCATAAATTAGTGGAGGTGATTAAGTAATGCAGGAGAGAGATTGGAATGATTACAGCGGCATGATAAGGGAGGATAATTTTGACGGAACGCTTCCTGATGATGCGGCAGCAATGGCCGTCATTATGGAACCTAAGCAGGAACCGGTCGAGGATAAGAGCCGTAACCGGATGGAGCTCACTTTTTTGAGTAAGTCGGCAAACGAAGGGCTGGCAAGAATGGCGGCGGCAGCATTCGTAGCTTATTTGAACCCGACGATTGAAGAACTGACGGACATCAAAACTGCGGTCACAGAGGCAGTCACCAATGCGATTATCCACGGCTATGGGAATGAGGACGGCGTTGTCGTGATGAATGCCTGGGTGGATCAGCATATTTTGTCCATCGAAATCATTGATGAGGGACAGGGTATTTTGGACGTGGAGCGTGCAATGGAACCGCTGTATACGACGCGTCCTGATCTGGAGCGTTCGGGTATGGGTTTTGCGTTCATGAAAGCCTTCATGGACGAACTGACGGTGGAATCGACATTTGGTTCCGGCACACGAGTACATATGAAAAAAGCAATAGGAGCCACGAAGGACGACATTGATGCGGTAGAGCTGTATTTTGGAAGTGAATAAATGGATAACATTGCTTTGATTGAACAGGCACACAAAGGGGATAAACAGGCACGCGACAGGCTGATAGAGGAAAATCTGGGACTTGTGCATTGTACGGTCAAGAGATTTTGGGGCCGCGGCAATGAAATGGAGGATTTGATACAAATAGGCATCATAGGGCTGATCAAGGCGATCGACAAATTTGATGTTAGCTTTGATGTGAAATTTTCAACGTATGCGGTTCCTATGATTGCGGGTGAAATCAAGCGTTTTCTGCGTGATGACGGCATGGTCAAGGTATCCAGGAGTGTCAAGGAAAATGGCTGGAAAGTAAAACGGGCCGTTCAGCAGCTTTCTCAAAGCCTCGGAAGGGAACCGACCCTGTCGGAAATCGAAAAGGAGACGGAAATCAGTACGGAAGATATTCTAATCGCCCTAGATGCACAGTCGGAGGTAGAATCCATTTATAAATCCGTGCACCAGTCGGATGGAAGCGATATTTATCTTGTAGATAAGCTTTCCCAGGATAAGGACGAGCATGAGGAGATGGTGAATCGGATCATGCTGGACCAGTTGATTGAAGAACTGAAGGAGGAGGAGCAGCGCCTGATCAGACTCCGTTACTTTGAAAATGTGACGCAGATGGAGGTGGCAAAGCAGCTTGGCATCAGCCAGGTGCAGGTGAGCCGCATGGAGAAAAAAATACTCCTGCGTATGCGCAGTCACTTCGTATCTCAGTAGACGCTCAAGATCAACCTTTACATCCGTTACAGGCTGTGCACCCGGAGCCGAAGGAAGAACAATCTCCCTGCTTGTCCCAGCAGTAGGTGCAGAGCTTGTCCGGATCAATTCCGACAGCGGAAACCATATCGTCGAGACGATGGAAGCGCAACGAAGTGAAATCCAGCGTTTTGCGGATCGCTTCGATCATTTCCTGATAATTTGTGCTGTCCGGATTTGCGTAGTCGGCGAGTTGAGCGTCGGAAAGCCGCTCTCCCTCCCGTTCGCGTATGATCCGTCTGGTAATCAGATCGTATTCCGAATTGGACCGGGAAAAATTCAAAAATTTGCAGCCATATAGCAGCGGCGGGCAGGCCGGCCGGATGTGTACCTCTTTCGCACCGCTCCGGTAAAGAAATTCAGTCGTTTCCCGAAGCTGTGTACCGCGTACGATAGAATCGTCGATCAGAAGAAGGCTCTTATTCCGGATCAGGGCATCGATCGGGATCAGTTTCATGCGAGCGATTAAATTGCGTTGGCTCTGATCGGCCGGCATAAAGGAACGCGGCCAGGTGGGAGTATATTTGATAAAGGGCCGTGCAAACGGAATGCCGGAACGGTTCGCATAGCCAATGGCATGCGCCGTGCCGGAATCCGGGACGCCTGCGACAATATCAGGCCTGACAGAATCTCTTTTGGCAAGCATATCACCGCAGTTGTAACGCATCTGTTCGACGTTGATTCCCTCGTAAGCCGAGGTCGGATAGCCGTAATAGATCCAAAGAAAAGTACATATTTTCATTTTATCACCGGCGGGCTGCAGTGTTTCATAGCCCTCCGGCGTGATATAGACGATTTCACCCGGTCCCAGCTCCTTCTTATCGCGATAGCCGAGGTTGATATAAGCAAAGCTTTCAAACGAGATGCAGTAGCCGTTCTCTTTGACGCCGATCATAAGCGGAGTCCGTCCGTATAGGTCGCGGGCGGCATAAAGTCCCTTTTCTGTCATGATCAGTATTGTCATCGAACCGTCGATCAGCTGCTGGGCATGAGCAATCCCTTCCTCAAAGGAATCCTTTTGATTGATGATCGAAGCGACAAGCTCCGTTGGATTGATGTTGCCGCCGCTCATTTCAAGAAACTGCGTGCGGCCATTGGAAAACGCATCGCTGACCAATTCGGTCACATTATTAATTTTTCCCACGGTAGAAATCGCGTAGCTGCCTAAATGAGACTGAATCAGCAGGGGCTGCGGCTCATAGTCGGAAATACAGCCGATTCCCAGCGTGCCATGTAAATCCATAACATCCCGTTCGAATTTTGTACGGAAAGGCGAGTTTTGGATATTGTGGATGGCTCTGTCAAATCCTGCCTCCCCGTATACGGCCATTCCGCCTCTGCGTGTTCCGAGATGAGAATGATAGTCGGTTCCGAAAAACACGTCCAGAACACAATCCTCTTTTGAAGCAACACCAAAAATTCCGCCCATGATAGTCCCCTTTATTGTTATTTTGTCAGATTGTGATAATTAGTTATCACTATTTCCATATAGAATCATAGCATGCGATATAAGGCAATGCAAATTTAAAAAAATTTAGTATGGCACAAAAAGATGAAGAGGGATGTGTTTTGTGCTGAGATCGTGTATAATAATTCCAGGATAAAATGAATGTGATACGGAGGCATTGTCCATGGAAAATAGAAAATCATCATTTCGCTGGGAGCCGTTTCTGATTTTGGCGGCAACGGCACTGTTTATCAGCTTTGGACTGGATACAACACAGGAGACTTTAAAATCATGGCAGCTTCTGATGACACTTGCCGCGGTACTTTTACTGACGGCAGCGCTGTGCAGACATCTTCCCGTAAATATGGTTTCTGTCATGATCGCGCTCGGTATTTTTTTAAAACTCGCTTATGTGCTTTATACGGCGACATGGACCAGGCAGCATGATGTGATTGATTTTGGAACTGGAGAGGGACATGCCGGCTATATTGAATATCTGCTGCAGAATAAAGCACTGCCGGATTTCGATCCGCGCACAGTGTGGGCGTTTTTCCAGCCTCCGCTGCATCATATCATAGCGGCTGTCTGGGTAAAGCTGTGTACAGTTGCAGGCGTGACCTATAGGCAGGCACAGGAAAATATACAGGCACTGACCTTCTGCTATACGGGCTCTGTCATGCTGTTTTCCTATTTTACATGTAAAGAAATCGGACTGAAAAAATGGGGAATGCGGGTGGCGATGCTTCTTATTTCTTTTCATCCGATCTATGTGATGCTCTCCGGAAGCATCAATAACGATGCTTTGTCGCTGGCCTTGTCGGCTGCCGCTCTATATTTGGCGGTCCTATGGTACCAGAGACCGGGTTTGCCCGTTATTTTGCTGCTGGGTACCTGTATCGGGCTCTCGATGCTGGCAAAGCTTTCCGGCGGCGTGATTGCTCCGGCCGTCGCCGTACTTTTTCTGTTAAAGCTGATTCAGGAGCGGCAGCAATGGAAAAAATATTTGGTACAGTTTGCTGCCTTTGCCCTTGTTGTTCTTCCGTTAGGACTTTGGTGGACAGTCAGAAATATGGTGTTATATCATATGCCGGTGAATTATATCCCGCCGGTGGGAGAGCAGCTCGAATATACCGGAATTTTTCACAGGCTGCTGGATGTCCGCCTGCACAGTGTCTATCCTGCGATGAAGGTATATGGGGATGCCTATGATGAATATAATGTGCCCCTTTCACTGATCAAGACCTCTCTGTTCGGGGAATATAATTTTGGGCTTGAGTGGAAAGCAATTACCCCGTTTGCGACGGTCTTGTTTATTGCGGGAGTCTTGCTTGCGATTGCGGCATTTGCCGCAATGCTCCATGTATTGTTTTCTAAAAAAAGTATAATGAAAAAAGAATGGAAGCTGCTTTTTGGGATTCTGTATGCATCTCTGCTTGGTTCCTATTGCAGCTTCGCATTTGGCTATTCCAATTTCAGTGCACAGGATTTTCGGTATGTGGCGCTGATTATCGTCGTGGAAGCGCTGTTTCTTGGGGTTTTTGTGGATGGATTAGATTTTAAAGAGAAAAGGCAGAGGATTTGCGGCTTTCTGATCATAGGAGCCGCGGCCGTATTTGCCGCAAGCTCCTGTTTCGTTTACCTGATGCTGGGATTCGCAAGGTGAAGCACGTTTATAGAACTGCTACATTTCTAAGAATCGCCGATGTTCCCTGATAAGAGCAGGAACCGCGTGCCCCGACTTCTCTATTTTTTGCATAGAAAGATCGGACAAACGGATGATATGTGCATGCTTGATTTGATAACGATCTGTCAGCTCCTTATAAATCCGGTTTGTACTGACCGCCTCGCGGACGGCAGCCGAGAAGGGACAGTAATCAAACAGGATCGCACGCGACAGTTTGTTTAGGCGAAGCGAGCCGACACTTTCGGCTTGCATATAGTCCATATAATCATTTACAAACATTTCCTTAGTGCTGTTGCGGTATTTTGCATAGGCCGATTTGATGCGGTCCCTAACTTCGGGGGACAAGTCATGGCTTCGCTTAAAGGTTTGCAGATAATCGCAATAGTCGCTCGTTAAAGAACGTTCCCCCAAATCATTCCAGCGCGCTCCCTGAATACGGCGGCACATTTCCCAACGGAATTCCCCGCATAGATGCAGCATAATTTTGATTAAATCCTTTGCTAAAAACATCGGCAGGATAAAGCGTGCCGGAGAAGTACGTTTTCTTCCCGTAATTTCCTGCCACATCACGCCGCGCGTTCCAAAACCCGGCATGAGGATGATATCTGGAAGCACCTCAACTTGAATAACCTCTTTTTGAATCCCTATTTCCGGTGCCGTAAAAATCGTTTCCCTATAAAATAAGGAGAAGTCGATTGCTTTAAACTGCTGCAGCATTTTGTTAAGTCCATCGCCTGTGAGCAGCATCCGGTCAAGAGAACCATATAGCTCATGGTCTGAAAAGAGCGGACAGAAGGTTGTGATGTGCCCGGAAATCATTCTGTTTGTAGAACGGAACATGTTATCAAATTCATATAAAACGCGCTTGGCTCCGTCTGCAAGATCGGCGGCTTCTTGAGCTTCGGTCAGTTTGCCCTCGATTTTAAGTCTATGCAGATAAGCCGCATAGTCAATATTCAGGTCATTGATACAAGGATCCTTTTTTCCGTTATAGATCTGGATCAGCCAATCATAAAAAATAAATACATGCCCTTTTTCATCCGGCTGCAGTTTTTCGGCAAGATAGTACAGGTAGACCGCATTTTCGATCCCTGCAAGGGTTTCATCTACATAACCAAAATAAAAGAACATTTTAAGCTCTGTGGGGAGTGCCGGATCCTGCAGACTTTTGAAAAATGCTTTTTTATAAGTTTCGTAAAAGAGTCCGCTCAGCTCCTTGCGCAGGGTACGGGACAGATCGTCTGAAGCGCTGCGGTCAGGGAGATCGGTATACTGCCTGATCAGCTTATAAAAACGGTTTTTATCTGCATCCTCCAATTCGGCATAACTTGTGATTGTATTGAGAGAATTATGGAGAGAATTTTTGATTTTTACAACCATTTCGGCGTTTATACTCTGCGGAAGCGCATGATCGGGGTGCCTTTCGGAGGCAGGGACGAGATTGCGGTATTCCGTAAAACGCGCATTAATCAGTTCCGGTTCGATTTTGGTATGATGCTCAATAATACGCACAAGATTTTCGACTGATTCTACGATGGGGCCGATGGAAGCTTTTTTTGAAATCACATCTTCTAAAAGCGCTAAATAATAGGTGAACAGATCAAGTTTATATTCGCTTAAATAAAGATCATAGATCATATCCAAATACTGTGAAAGCTTTTTGCAGCAGGAAAGCAGATGGAGCATGTCCGCATCGGCTTTCATAATAAAGCCTGCGCCGGCATCGATATTATTTTCATAAAAGATTTTCCATTTTGCAGGTGCAAAAGAGCCGACAGATGTATAATAGCGGACAAGCCATTCATCAAAAGTGCCCTCTTTGGTAAATTCCCCAAGCTGCTCGATACCCGGAAGTATTTTTGCTTCTGACTGATAATGGGTACAGAGCTTGAGATATTTTTCATTTTCCTCGCAGATCCTGTCATAAAGTGTTTGACAGGACGAAAGAAGCGAATCATAGACTTCGAGCTGTTCGGAAAATTTCTGAGCAGTGCAGCCGGCGATTAGTCCGCAGGCATCTTGATTTTCCGAGAGCAGTGCGGTCAAGTCCTCGGGCTGCGCATAATCATATTGGTAAAGCGTCACAGGCTTAATGGCTGTGTAAGTAAAAGGATAAACGACCTCTGTCTGCGAGCAAAAGCCAAGAAGACAGCCCTTATCGGCGGTACCCTCCGTGTAAGCATTACTTTTTCTGACGATTCCCTCTGCTACAATGCTCAGGGTGTTTGCGGTTTCATTCTCCTGAAAAAGAATTTCCCCGGTTTCCGCCTTTCTGACGTTCATTTTAATTCCTCCTCGTATAATATTTTTTAGATACATAAATGTACCTTGATCACTTAATAAATTTAGTTCAATAGGCTTAGTTAAACCCATGATATAATTGTCCTAGTGTCAATCAGGTAATAGTTCTTTTTTCTC
>JAEYFP010000004.1 GCA_023402845.1 Bacillota bacterium | reverse complement strand
GGTTTGAGCAGGTATATACCTTTGAAGATCTGGGATTGGCAGAGAATACTGCAGAGAAAGTGAATATAATTGCAAAAAGACTTCATGATTTTCCGAATACCGTCACGGGAAAAGATACACCTGTAACAATTTTGGAACATGCAATCGTTGAGGCAAATAACTATACGACAGCATTTAAAAAGGATTTGCCGCAAGCGGTGAAGGAGCAGGAGGATTGAGTATATGGCGGTAGAAACCAAAAAAGGGGTAAAGCAAATTCCGATTTTTATTCCGGCAAAATCTAAAGAAGTGTTTAAAAGAGAGCTGGGACAAAAGAATATACTGAAGCTGTCTGCAAATGAAAGCCGAATGGGATGTTCACCAAAAGTTGCAGAGGCACTTATACAAATGGAGGAAGAATTTTCTTCGTATCCGGATGTGGGATGCACAGTCCTGAAAGAAAAAGTTGCTGCATTTCATGGGGTCAAAGAGGAACAGGTGGTTTTTGGAAATGGTTCCTTTGAATTGATCTTACTTCTTGCACAGGCTTATCTGGAGGAATCTGAGGAGGTAATTACACCTGTCCCGTCATTTGGGTGGTACATGGTAGCATCATTTCATCAGAATGCAGTCATCAGGAAAATTCCGCTGAAAGAATTTGAGGTTGATTTGGAGGGGATGCTGCAAGCTGTTACAAACAAAACAAAAATTATCTGGCTGTGCAATCCGAACAATCCTACCGGTAAATTGATTCCGTACAGGGAGCTTAAGGAATTTGTAGAAAAGGTTCCGGAAAATGTGTTAATTGTTCTGGATGAGGCTTATATTGACTTTGCTCCCGCAGATTATCAGGATGCGGTACCGCTTATTCAGAAATATGATAATTTGGTTGTGCTTCGTACTTTTTCCAAACTGTATGGACTGGCATCATTTCGTATTGGGTATGCGTTGGCTCAGGAGGAAATTATTCAGAATATTACCAGAGTTAAGCTGCCGATTAATGTCAGTGCCGAGTCTCAGGTTGCGGCAATCGCGGCACTTGAGGATCAGGAATTTAAGAAAAAGGTATATGAAAATAACAGAAGAAGTCTGCAGCTCTATTATGAAACCTTTCGTAAGTGGAATCTGAACTATCTCGAATCAAACGGAAATTTTGTCATGGTCAATTTAGAACAGGACAGCAGGGAAGTTGAGCAGAAGCTGGCAAAGAGAGGGATTCTTGTGCGAAACGGAGAGGGCTTCGGATATATCAACTGGCTTCGTATAACGATCGGAACCTATGAGGACAATCAAACCGTACTTACCGCATTGGGAGAGATCCTTAACAAGCAGACCGTATCAGAGGGCGGAGAAAATGAGTAGCGTTTTAGAATATGGAAAGATAAAAGCATTGATAGAAGAAATCTTTGAAAAAGCGGGACTTTCAGAGAACTATGCCAAAATAGTGGCCGATAACCTGCTTGAGGCTGAAATCAGAGGAGTGCGGTCTCATGGACTGATACAGGTCCAAAACTATGTAAGGGAATTGGAAGAAGGAAAAATTCGAAAAGAGGGAATTCCCCAGATTCTGCGGGAGTATCCAGGCACACTCTTGATTGACGGAAAACATCTTCCGGGGGCAGTGATCGGAAATTATGCGTTTGATAAGACAATGGAAAAAGCAAAGGCGACAGGGGTGGCGGTTACGGCAGTGAAGGGATGTACCCATTTTGGGATGGCTGCGTATTATGCGATGAGAGCCCTGAAGGAAACTATGATCGGCCTGGCCTTCTGCAGCGCCGGAACACTGGTTGCTCCTTACGGAGGCTATGAGCGTGAGCTGGGAACGAATCCTATTTGTGTTGCGGTTCCGGCCGGTAGGGAACGCCCCGTTGTGTTTGATGCGGCAACCAGCTACCGTGCCTTTAATAAAATTTTCTTTGCAAAAGAAGAAAATCGGAAGATTCCATTTGGATGGGCTCTGGATCGGGAGGGAAATCCAACAGAGGAGCCGGAGGAGGCCATGCAGGGGGCACTTCTTCCGTTCGGAGAGTATAAAGGTTATGGGCTTTCCATCATTGTTAATGTGATCACGGGGATTCTTGGCGGGGCTGCAATTGAAAAGGATGAAAGCGGCCGGATCGGAGAAAATACGCAGGAGATCGGATATCATTTTGCGGCAATTGACATTTCAAAGTTTCAGGATACAGAAGAATTTAAGCAAACGATGGATGTATTTATAAAGAGGCTGAAGTCGTCGGGAACAAAGAGTGGTGAAGAAATCCTGATTCCAGGGGAACCGGAATTTCTGCAAAGAGAAGAAAGTCTGCGGAATGGGGTTGTTATTTATGATGGTGTCGGGGAGAGCCTCAGACAATTAGTCAAACAATTAAACACTAAAATTGTTTTAGAGGAATGCGGGAAGGCATAGCAGGAGAAAAATATGAGAAAACAGCATTTTCTGACAACATTGATTCATGGCTGGGAGAAAGAAAAAACTTATGCAAGAGAAGTGAATGTGCCGGTCTATCTGACGGCCACCTTTCAACAAAAAAGCTTTGAAGATCACAGCGGTTACGGATATGCCAGAGGAAATAATCCGACAAGAGAAGCATTGGAACAGCTGGTTGCCCGGCTGGAAGGAGGAAGCTTCGGATTTGCCTTCGCATCGGGAATGGCGGCAACGCAGGCATCCTTCAGTCTGTTTCAGACAGGGGACAGGATTTTGATCAGCAGCAATGTATATGGCGGTACGTACGATGTGTTGGAAAAAATATTTAAAAGATTCGGCCTTTCTTATTCTGTAGCAGATACGACAGATTTAGAGGGGCTTGAAAAAGAAATCAGTAAGGGCGTCAAGGGGATTTTTATAGAAACACCTGCAAATCCAACACTAACGGTTACAGATTTAAAGGGAATAGCAGAACTGGCAAAGAAATATGGAGTTTTAACAATTGCGGATAATACCTTTATGTCACCGTACCTGCAGCAGCCTTTAACGTTTGGAATTGATGTGGTCGTGGAAAGTGCGACAAAATATCTTGGAGGACACAGTGATTTAATTGCCGGAGTGCTGGCGGTCAATGATGAAAAGCTGGCGGAACGAATTCATGAGATTCAGTGCTTTGCAGGCGGAATTCTTCAGCCCTTCGATTCTTTTTTACTGGTCAGAGGGATCAAGACACTTGGAGTCAGACTGGACAGACAAGTGGCAAATGCAGAAGCAATCGTCGGTTTTCTGATTTCACATAATGCGGTAAAAAGCATTCATTATCCCGGATTAGAAAGCGATCCGGGCTATCGGACTCAACTTTGTCAGGCAAGAAACGGAGGGGCGATGCTCTCCTTTGAACTGAAAGAGGAATATGATACGGGAAAATTTCTGGATTCTCTGCAGATCATCATACAGGGAGCAAGCCTCGGAGGTGTGGAATCACTGATCGGACATCCGGCAACGACCTCACACAGATCCTTGCCCCAGAGTTTAAAGAATAAGACGGGTATCACGGATCGTTTGATTCGTTTGTCGCCGGGAATTGAAGATGCGGACGATTTGATTGAGGATCTCAAGCAGGCGTTTGAGGCGGCAAAAATCGACTGAAAAGGAAATGGCCATGAATCGGAAAAGGATATTGGAGGCTGCGGGAACGATACTGCCTTATGCGACAGACATCAGGGAATATTTTCATCGGAATCCGGAACTGTCTTTCAGAGAACATAAAACTGCAGAGTTTATTGAGAAAGAATTGACTGAAGCAGGGATTTCTTTTGTAAGAGCAGGAAAAACGGGAGTAGTGGCATCTGTCAGGGGAGAACGGAAGCAGGATCACAGAATCCTTGCCCTGAGGAGTGATATGGATGCGCTGCCTGTCAGAGAAGAGAGCCAAGTAAGTTATCGGTCACTCAACTCAAATATGCATGCCTGCGGTCATGATATGCACATGGCAATGCTGCTGGCAACAGGCAGGGTGCTTCATGAGAACAGGGAACGGTTAAGAGGTACAGTCAAACTTGTCTTTCAGCCGGCGGAAGAAACCGGAGAAGGTGCGGATGCCATCATTGCATCGGGAGAGGTTTGCGATGTGGATTGTATACTCGCACTTCATATGAATCCTAAGGAAGAGACAGGTGTTTTTCATACAGGATACGGAGTGAGAACTTCGTCAGGAATCTGTGCGGATATTACAATTACGGGAGAGACAGACAGGATTGTAATTTGTGCGGCAGAATTGCTCCAGATTATCGGGGAACGCGCAAAAGCTCTGATCGGGAGAGAAAATGTGCCTTATTCTTTTGTACCGACCATAGTCAAGATGTCAGGGGATACGCAGGTGAGGATCTTTTATGACGGGAGAATATTCCGGGAGGAAGACGGCGGCAGTTTAACCCGGCTCATAAGTAACACGGCGGACCTGTTACAAAGGCTTTATCAGGTGAAAACAGACTGTAAATTTATCGGGATCGGGGGTGCGGTGGAAAATGATAGAGAGAGTGTGGATCGGGCGGCGATGGTGATTCATGAACTGTTCGGAGAAAAAGCTCTTCAAATTACTCCGCCGGCCAGATTCGGTGAAGATTTCAGGCAGTATGGAACCGTGATTCCGCGGCTGGTTTTTTCCATGCTGGGAGGAGCCGGCAGTGAAGAACGGTATCCGCTTCATAGCAGCAGGGTTACATTTTCAAATGAGGCGCTTTTTTATGGAATTGCGTATTATCTTGGATACGTAGAACGCTATTTTGAGGAGGAAGAATCATGAGACGAACGCTGGAAGTGTGCATAGTCGGAAGCGGAGGACACGCATCTACGCCTCATGAGTCAAACAATCCGATCTTAATTGCGTCAGGATTAATCCGCGAGATTGGAATTTATGATGCCTATGCGTTTGACAGCGGGGAAAACACGAGTATAAAGGCAGTCTTCCTGCAGGCCGGAGTGAAGGGCAATATGATACCGGAACAGGCAGTCGTTCGCTTTCAGCTTTTAGCTGACAGAGAAGAAGTTTTAAAAAAAGCTATAGAGAAATTTGAAGAAAAAACTACCCTTTATGTAGCCGCCTGCGGGGGCAGTGCGAAAATATATAAATATAAGGAAAGAAAACAGAAAAGTGAGGAGGAAACGATATGAAGACAGGAATTGTAAAATTCGCGGCAGGTATGGCTTTATTAATATTGACAGGGGCATTGCTGGCAGGCTGCGGACAGACAGAGCAAGGCAAAAACGTAACAAAAATTAAAATTGCTACGAGCGGTTCTCCAAATCCATTTTCCTTTGTAGATGAAGACAATGTAATCAAGGGGTATGATGTGGATGTGATAAAAGCTGTTTTTGACAGGCTGCCCCAGTATGAGACGGAAATTGAGGTCGCTGATTTTCCGTCGATATTTGCCGGATTGGATTCCGACAAATATCAGGTAGGTGTAAATAATTTTTCTTATAATGATGAGCGTGCGGATAAATACATTTATACGAAAGCACATTTTAAAAATTCATATGTGATTGCGGTTGCTCAGGATAATAACGAAATCAATCAGTTCGAGGATCTGCTTGGAAAGAGCACACAGGTATCACCTAATACAACCTATGCATCCTCTCTTGCGGAATATAACGAAGCGCATTCTGATAATCCCGTAGATGTCAGCTATTCGGAGGAGGATCTGGTGTATATTCTGCAAAATGTTGCGGAAGGGCAATATGACTTCCAGCTGATTGACGAGCCGATGTTCAATGTTTACATGAATGAGTTCGACTTAAAATTAAAAGGCGTTAAACTGACAGATGAAGAAATGAATCTGATCACGCCGCCGTATAGCTATATTTTAGTAGGCAAGGGAAATGAGCAGCTGGCGGAAGATATCAATGCCGTATTGAAGGAATTAGCAGAGGACGGTACGATTGCAAAGATCAGCAAGGAGTATTTTCTCGGAAATGACTATACCCCTTACGACCAGTATAAAGAGTAGACAGGAAGAAGCGGGAAGGAGAATGGTTAAATGGCAAAGATCTATGACAGTATTTTAGAATTGGTGGGGCATACACCGATTGTCAGGCTGCACAGAGTGGAAAAGGAAACGGGCATTCAGGCAAGTCTGCTTGCAAAGCTGGAATATTTTAACCCCGGCGGAAGTGTGAAGGACAGAATCGCTCTGCAAATGATTGAAGAAGCGGAAAAGGAAGGAAAGCTTAAACCGGGCGGAACGATCATAGAGGGAACAAGCGGAAATACCGGCATTGGTTTGGCATCTGTTGCGGCGGCAAAGGGATATCAGGCAATCTTTACAATGCCTGAAAATATGAGCAGGGAACGGATTCAGATATTGGAAGGCTACGGGGCGCAGGTGGTTTTGACGCCACAGGAGCTGAATATGGGCGGAGCAGGCGCCAAGGCGGCAGAGATTGCGGCAGGAATAGAAAACTCTTTCATTCCGGCACAGGGGGCAAATCCAAACAATCCAAATGCCCATAAAGCAACGACAGGTCCGGAAATATGGGACGATACCGAAGGAAATGTTGATATCTTTGTGGCAACCGCCGGAACGGGAGGCACCATTTCCGGTGCCGGGGAATTCCTGCGGGAGAAAAATCCAGATATCAAGATTTATGCGGTGGAACCTGCGGGAAGTCCCGTACTGTCAGGAGGAAAACCCGGTCCCCACAAAATTCAGGGAATCGGCGGCGGAGCCATCCCCCCCGTTACGAATCAGAAAATCTTTGATGAAGTCATTACTGTGACAGATGAGGATGCATTTGAATATGCAAGATTAATCGCGAAAAAAGAAGGGATTTCTGTGGGAATATCTTCGGGGGCAGCTCTTTGGGCGGCTGTCCAAATAGGGAACAGAGAAGAAAATAAGGGTAAAAATATTGTGGTGATTTTTCCTGATTCCGGGGAACGATACCTTTCATCAGGCATTTATGCCGGGGGGAAAGAGAATGACCTATAAGCCGAGCGGCGTTTGCTCTAAAGAGATCCAAATCGAACTTAGCGGAGATAGAATAAAAGAGGTATATTTCGTAGGCGGCTGTAATGGAAACTTAAAAGGGATCGGAGCGCTTGTGGAAGGAATGAAGACACAGGATGCAATCAAAAAATTAAAGGGTATTACCTGCGGAACACGGCAGACTTCTTGTCCGGATCAGTTGGCAAAGGCGCTGGAAAGCCTTATAATAGAATCAAACTGACAGAGGGGAAACGGTAGCGGTATGATAAGAGAGAGGTTGATTCAGACATTCACGGAGCTGGTAAGTATTGATTCCCCTTCTTTGAGGGAAGGCAAAGCAGCAATTCATATAAAGAGAAAGTTTGAAGAGCTTGGAATTGGCTTAGAGGCCGACGAGGGTGGAAAAAGGTGTGGTTCGGATACCGGGAATCTTTATGCATATGTGAAGGGAACCCTGGCGGGTGAACCTGTGCTTCTTTCCGCTCATATGGATACCGTGGCACCCGCCTTAGGGAAAAAGGCAGTTCTGCATAGTGACGGCAGAATTACCAGTGATGGGACGACTGTGCTTGGGGCGGATGATATGGCAGGAATCACCGCAATCTATGAGGGGGTTTCCTATTTAAAAACCAATCAAATCAGACACAGGGATTTTGAGATTTTATTTACGGTAGGAGAAGAATTATATTGCCGGGGAGCCAAAAGCTTTGATTTTTCAAAGATCAAAGCTAAGCAGGCATATGTGCTTGATTTGAGTGGAAGAGTGGGGGAAGCTGCCTGTGCGGCACCTACAATTTTATCATTTGAAGTGACAATAACAGGAAAGGCCGCACATGCGGGTTTCTGTCCGGAAGAGGGGATTCATGCGGTTGCGGTGGCAGCCAGAGCCATTGCAGGATTGAAGCTCGGAAGAATTGACGATTCCACCACCGCTAATATCGGAATGATAAATGGGGGAAACGGGATTAACATTATTCCTGAGAATTGTGTGCTTCAGGGAGAAATCAGGAGCCTGTGCCATGAATCGGCATTAAAAGCGGCAGAGGAATACCGGGAAGCTTTTATAAGAGCTGCAAAAGAGGCGGGGGCAAAAATAGACTGGAGAGATCAGCTCCATTTGAAGGCATACAAAACCGCACCGGAATGCGAGGCTGTGCAGCATTATAAAAATACCTGTGAAAGACTTTCAGTTCCGGCGAAGCTGCTTGCCACCTTCGGGGGAAGTGACAACAATGTGTTTGCCCAGCATGGAATTGAAGGACTTGTGCTTGCCACAGCAATGAATCAGGTTCATAGCTGCGACGAGTATACACAGGTTGAAGAACTTGATAAAATCACAGAAATTGTTTGCGGACTGCTTACGGGAAATTGAGTAAGCAGTCTTTTATATGAAACTGATTCTCTGCATCCTCATCTCGGTAAGAAATGGGAGGGAGATACTGAAGGTGGTGCCAAAATTTACAGTGCTCTGCACATCTAAACGGAAGTCCTCCTCATAAACATAGTAAAGTCTTTCATAGACATTGGTTAACCCTATATGGGAGCGATCAGTATTTTCTACTCTGTAATGTTCGCTTCTTAATTTTAAAAGTACTTCCTCGCTAATGCCAATTCCGTCATCACTGATTTCAATGATGATCTCATGATCCATAGAATAAATATTAATATCAATAGTGCCTGCAATGATCCCGTTTTCATTGCTTAGACCATGATAAAAAGAGTTTTCCACAATAGGGAGAAGGATATTTTTTGGTACCTTTTCGCTCAGCATCTCAGATTCTATATTAATATTAACCTTAACATGGTCTGTGTAACGGTATTTCATAATTACACAGAAATCATTAATTGTATTTAATTCGTTTTGCAGTGTTTCAAATATAGAGGTTCTGATATTTAGACGTTCGCGTAAAATTCGTGAAAGAGCAGTATTAATGTCAATTACGTTTTCTGTTTTATTTTGTCTGGCAAAAATATTTACAATATTTAGTGTATTGTAAATAAAATGCGGATCTATCTGTGTAGCTAACAGAGAGTACTGAGTAATGCAGTTTTTATGTTCCTGTTCCTGAATATCTTTGATTTGCTGGTTTATTTTAAGCGACATGGTATGAAGCATGTCATTAAGCAGTTCAATTTCATCATTTGTTTGAATACTGATATTCAATTCATCGCCTGCGCAATAATTGGAAACGGCCTCAGTCAATAAAGAGAGAGGGAGGAGATACTTGGTATTGGTGGGAACGAGAAAAAGGTAGAACAGAACAGGAGAAATACAATACACAATAATTATAATAAATAAAATTAACAGCAATCCGGAGAGCAGCTTCATCCATGAGGTAAACGTAATGATGATCCAGCCGCTGACAGGATCCTTTTCATAAAAATAGATTCCGTTCAAGTCCTTAAATTGCCCTGAATAAGAGATGATATCGGAGGAAAAACCAGATAATATTTTATTGTGAAGAGTTTGGTCGGTAGTGTAAATACACGTGTTAAAATCCTTGGTAAGAACGGAATAATCCGTGAAATCCTTGTCACATATGAGCTGACTGTTTCTTAAATAATTATCCACATCATAAAAAATCGTGAAAATGAAGCTATGATTGTAGATGGAATACCGTTGAGAGACCGACACAGAACTGCTTTTTTTCGTATACCAGATATCAGGTGAATAAACAGGGGAATAATAAGTTGAATAAGTTCCCTTTTTTAGCTTTTGATAGCCTTCTTCTTTTTGCAGGCAGGATAATGCGTCCGAATGAGAGTTTGAAAAAGTTTGTAATATGCGTCCTTTGTCATTTTCAATCACAATCAGCTTGATCCGTTCATAGCAGGAAGAATAAGACTGCAGGGATTGTTCAATGAGGGCTGCACTTTTTTTGTCCTGATTAAGGAGATGGTCTTTTAACAGGATACTCAGGGAGGGGATGGAGGCCAGATAATTAAGGTCACCCTGGCATACAGATAGAATCTCCTTATATTGGTCATAAATAAGAGAAGTATATTCTTTCTTTTTTTGAGTTGTATCATGATATAAAACAGGCATTAGTACGGAAAGCAGTAAAACAAACAGACATAAATAGATAATTGTATAAATGACCATCATTTTTTTCGTGAGCTTTTCTGTTAATTTGCTTTTGTTTTGCTTTAATCGCATTTTCTTAAGTCTCCCAGGGCATAGGTGATGGAACTGTTTTTTCTGTAATCCAAAGGCTTTTTTCCGGTATGCTGATAAAAAATCCGGCTGAAGTATTGAGAAGAACGATACCCAACTTTTTCAGATATTTCATAAATTTTATAATTGGAGTGAAGCAGCAGTTTAATGGATGCTTCAATCCGGTAGTGAGTGATCCAGTCATTTGGAGTCTGCTTGGTCTCCTTTTTAAAAAGCACGCTGAGACGACCGCTGCTTAAGCCGATATAATTGGAAATCGCATCTAAATTCAAATCATAATCCATGTAATGAATGCAAATATATTGGATTGCATGGTTGATCACCGTCGAATAAGCCGGGACAGTCTGTGAAGATGAAGAGGCTTTCCAGCTTTCGAAGCCATTCATAAGAAATCTTTCATAGGATTTCTCGTCTGAAAGCATCTCTGATAAATATTGGACTGTTGGTGTTTTTCGTAAGACAGAACACACATATAAGAAGTTTTTCTGAATGCCGAAAAAATCATGGTTTTCAAATAATTTCCGGACATAATCCTTTATATATTGGACCTGCTCTTGATGAGTGTGCATGAAGGACAGCTGGTCAAAGGTTTTATACTCTGCAAAATTATGATAATGCTGAGATTCCAAAACAGAAACGTGAACGAGCAGTTCCCCGTTTAATAAAAAATTCCAATTAATAAGAGGAATTAAGTTGCGATATTTTTTGAAAAATTGAAATAAAGTTATCGGAAAATCAAGGTAGACAGCCCGCATGCCGCCGGGGTTGTTCAGCAGCTTATGAAAGAAGATACCCTTAATAAGGGCAGTTATACTGCAGGGAGCGGATGGATGGATGAACCTTGCATGAACCCCCAGAATAAAAACTGAATTTTGATGAAACAAAATCGTATCTTCCGGAAGGTTCAGATCCGCCAGAATAGATTCTAACTTACAAAGAAGTGTTTCCGCATCTTTTTCAACAGGAAAATTCAAAAATTCAGATTGAAACAGTGCAGGAGTCGTAAAAATCATAAAAAAGAATTTTTTATGATCGGGGATATTTTGAAAGGTCCAAGTGAACTCATTTGCATCGGAACGATTAAAATATTCCTGCAGTTCCAATCTCACAGCTTTTTTATTTTGTATTTTCGAAGAGGAAAGCTTTATGTAGATATCTTTCAATTTTGCAGTTAAAGAAGAAGGCGTGATTTCAAGCTTCAAAAGGTAATCGACCACACCCTCCGAAATAGCAGCCTTAGCGTATTCAAATTCTCCGTAAGAAGACAAAATCAATAGATAGATATCGGGGTTTATTTTACGGATTTCGTGTATGAAATCAAGCCCATTCATATTAGGCATAATAATATCGGTAATAATCACATCTGGTTTTAATTCCTGATATAGCTTCAAAGCAGATTTTCCGCTGTGTGCGGAGCCTACAACAGTAAATCCAAGTTCATTCCAATCTACCATATTTTTAAGGTCTTTAATCACAATTGGTTCATCATCAACTAACAGCATCTTAAAATTCTGCATTATTTTTCTCCGTATTAAGGCGTTTGTTTGAGTAATATTAAATAAATGCCAGTTTGAATATCAATTTTACAATATCATTGTATAGCAAAGTAAATAAAAAAAACATAATCAAATGGAAATACATAATAAAAATGAACAAAATATAAGAATTGAGGTGTTTGCACATAGAAAATCCAAGTCTATAATCTAAAACAAATCAAGAGAAAGGAAACAGGAGCATGGGAAACAGGAAGGCTTTATTACGTGTAGAAAACATGGTAAAAAGTTTCGGAATAACAAGGGCATTGCGGGGAGTAAGGCTTACTCTTATGCAGGGAGAAATATTAGGGCTGATAGGAGAGAACGGCTCCGGTAAATCTACCTTAACCTCCATTATTGCAGGAATCCAGCCTGCAGACGAAGGAGCAATTTTTTTAGAGGAGGAGGAATATCAGCCCCGCAGCAGCGTTGAGGCAAACAATACAGGGATACGAATGATCCTTCAGGAGAAGGCGACATTTGATAATTTAACGGTGGCACAAAATATTTTTGTGGGACAGGAAAAGAATTTTAAAAAAAGAGGAATTCTGGATAATCGCAAAATGAATCAAAAAGCGGCGGAAGCACTTGAGAAGATTGGAGCATCTCATATCAAACCGGGCGATAAGGTTTCCTCTCTGAGCTTTGAGGATGGAAAATTAATAGAGCTTGCGAGGGCGGTCTATACACCACCGAGAATTTTAATAGTTGACGAAACGACAACTGCTTTAAGCAGAACGGGGCGGGATATTTTGTACGATATTATGAAAAAGCTGAAGGAAGGCGGAAATAGTGTTATATTTATTTCTCACGATATCGATGAGATGATGAATAAATGTGACAGACTTACTGTTCTTCGTGATGGCAGTTACATAGATACGTTGGAAAAGAATGAGTTTGCACCTGATAAGATCAGAAAACTGATGGTAGGGCGCGAAATTACGGATAATTATTATAGAAATGATATGGAAATCTGCCAGTCGGATGAAGTTGTTCTGAATGTGGACCAAATATGCACGGAGCGCATCAAAAAAATTTCCTTTCAGCTTCATAGAGGAGAAATACTGGGCTTCGGGGGGTTGGCAGACTCAGGCATGCATGATATCGGGAAGGCTGCATTCGGAGTAATTGATACAAGCGGAGGTAAGGTGAGCACAGAAGACGGAACGATCATTACAAGTGCAATGAAAGCCATGGATAAAAAAATTGCGTATATCGGAAAAAACAGGGATCAGGAATCACTGTTTATTAACGGGCCGATCAGAGATAATGTTGCAAGCGCCTCCTATAAGCATTTATCAAAATTCAGTTTTATTTCACCGAAAAAAGAAAATGAATTTGTGCGGAAATGGACAAAGGAGCTGGATGTTAAAATGCAGGGAATCTCCCAATACGTTATGGAATTGTCAGGGGGCAATAAGCAAAAGGTTGCAATTGCAAAGTGGCTTGGCTTTGGCGCGGATATTTTCATTTTGGATTGTCCTACAAGAGGAATTGATATTGGTGTGAAGGCAGGTATTTATGAATTAATGGAACAGTTAAAAAAAGAAGGAAAAAGCATCATCCTGATATCTGAAGAGCTTCCGGAGGTGATTGGGATGAGTGATAGAGTAATTGTCTTAAAAAACGGAGAAATCAGCGGAGAGTTTTTAAGGAATGAAGATTTATCCGAGACCACGCTGATTGATTACATGGTATAGAAAGGGAAATTATTTATGGAAAAGAAAAAAGTATTTGATTTAAAAACTGTTTTTCCGTTTCTCGGGTTGCTGGCAGTTGTACTATTCTTTCAGATTATGACGGATGGGAGCGTGTTTACGATAAGAAATATGAAAGCAGTTATGAACGAAAGCTTTTTTATTCTCCTGGCTACAATTGGATTTTCCTTTGTACTGGCGGAAGGAAATCTGGATCTGTCCATGGGAACGGTAATGGCAGTCTCGTGTGTATGCGCAGCCTTTGGTGCGAATATTTCTCCGGTTCTGTCGATTCCCTTTGCAATCGTGCCGGGACTTCTTCTTGGCTGGTTTAATGGATTTGTACACGTTAATTTGAAGCTGGGCTCCTTGATTGCAACGATGGCTACCCAATCCATATTCACGGGAATATTGATTCTGATATTAGACGGAGGCTCTGTTTCTGCACCGCTGTCCATGCTCAAATGGAACACTAATATGCTGAAAATTATAACAATTCTTGTATTTGTGCTGGTAGGTATGTACGTGTTTGATTTTACTTCATACGGAAAACAGTGCAGAGCAGTAGGCGCCTGTAAAGAAGCTGCAAGGCAGACCGGTATACAAACCGGACGTGTAAAAAAGATATCTTTTATCGTACTTGGCGGAATCTGCGGTATTTTGGGATTTTTCAGTCTGATCAGAACAGGGACGGCAAGTTCCAGTACAGGCAGTGAATTGATGATGAATGTATGGTGTGCGGCCCTACTTGGCGGTCTTCCGCTTTCGGGAGGATATGCCTCCAAATACAGAGCGGTTGTCGTCGGGAGTCTTACCATGGCATTTCTCACCAACGGAATGACATTAATGGGGCTGTCCTCTTTCGATAAACAGCTGGCCAAGGGAATTGTATTTTTGCTGACAATTGCAATCTCCTTTGACAGAAAAAACATGGTAGTAATTAAATAATTATATATAATTCAACTTAAGGAGGATTTAAAAATGAGAAAAAGTTTGTTGACAGGTATTTTAACGGTCGCTTTGACAGCGGGCCTTTTGGCCGGCTGCGGGCAGTCAAAGGCTGCACAGGAGACAGGAGGGAGTGCTTCGGCTGCCGCAAAGGAGGAAAATGTGGAGAGTGAAGCTGCTCCGGAAGAGAGCGAGACGGATGCCAAGAAAGAAACGAAGCCATACAAAATTGCCATTGGTCTTACGGATAGCGGCGCTACCATGTTTAGCCTTATGAGTAATAATATTAAAGCGTATATGGGAGCAACAGGTGGCGAGGTTGTTTTTCAGTCGGGTGTTGCTGCTTCTGCCGATGCCACGATTCAATTTGTGGAAAATCAAATTGCGGCAGGTGTGAACGGTATCCTCATTGGACCGCCGTCTGATTCCGTACTGCCTACGGTCACTTCCCTGTGTGAAGAAGCGGGTGTTTATTGGGGAATTACATTTCGGACAATTATGGATGAAGAAGTGAAGGAATTAGTAGAGAGCTCCGCATATTATGTAGGAAACTGCTATGAAGACGAATATGCAACAGGGTATCGTGTTATGTCAAATATGAACGATCAGGGAATCAAAAAAGTTGCTATTATTTCTCAGGCAAAGGGTAACACGACAACAGATTTGAGAGAAGAGGGCGCAAGGAAGGCCTGTGAAGACTTCGGAATGGAAATTGTCGCCGAGGCAAGAGATCTTGGACAGGCAGCAGATGCCACCAGTGCAGCGGAAAGCTTCCTGGCATCTTATTCTGAGCTGGATGCGATATTTATCGTAGGCACCACAGGAACAGGGATTCATGAAGCGGTTGCAAAAGCAATAGAAGACAGTAATAGAGTGGAGACGGTCAAGCTGGCTACGGTTGATTTTCCGGATGCGATGGTGGAATTGTTTGAAAAGGGTGAATTAGTTACCTGTTCCGGTATTCCGAGCTGGGGATATGATCCGTATATGATTACCGTTGTTCTGGCAAACCAGTGTATGGGAAATCCGATTTCTGAGCAGCCGGTCTCTTTGACCTGTACGATGTTTGATATCAATGATTTGGAAACGGCAACAGCCTGGGCGGAGAAATTCGGAAAAGACAGCACGTTGTATTATGATGAGACAGTCATGGCAGAAACGCTTAACAAAGCATATAATGCGGATTTGACAGAAGAAAGTATCCAGAAGGCAATCGATGAATTTGCCGCAGATGCAACGAAATAAAGCTTCGGAAGGAAATACTATGAAAAAAGGACTCATAATTTTAACGGAACTTCTGATATTGCCGGTCGGTCTATTTCTGATCTTTTCAATGCTGGCAGAGGGTTTTGGGTTACACAGTATCCCAATTATTATAAGTCAGAGTATGATCCCGGTCGTTACGGGATTTGGGCTGAGCCTGCTGATGAATGCAGATTTGATGGATTTCAGTATGGGAGCAAGAGCCGTGCTTGCGGCCACGATCGGAGGTATTTTAGCACAGCAGTATGGGATCGCGGGACTTGTAGCAGGATGTGTAATCGGAGCGCTGGGAGGAGCATTTTTAATGGCAGGACTTTACCAGATACTGAAAATACCGGCTATGGTAATTTCTCTTGGTATTGTACTTATTTATGAAGTTCTGGCGGCTAAACTGGCGGGAAGCTCCGGCTATATCCGCATTGCGGCGAACCAGTACAGCATCGGTTCGTATCCATATAATATTATTATTATGCTGATTGCTGCGATTATATTTTATCTCCTTTTTTATAGAACTCAAATTGGGTGTCATATAACGGCAGTAGGAAATGACGAGAAAATGTGTAAGAATGTGGGTGTCGATGCGGCAAAAGTAAAATTTTTGGCAATTATTCTAACTGGCGTGTTCTGCAGCTTTTCCGCATTGCTGATGATTTGTTATTCCGGTTCTGTAACGGCCAGTACCGACATGGGAACGATGTCCTTGGTATTCAAGCCGATTATGTGTGTGATTTTGGCACGCCACTTAAGAAAATATTTTGATTGCATGCCGGTTCTGATTGGGCTTGGAGGGCTGTGTCTCTCTATTATATTCAACGGATTTATTGCACTTGGTTTTGATGAGGCTCTGCAGGATATTGTATTGGGTAGCTTTTTGGTTTTGGTGCTTGGGTCTTCAACAATACTGAAAGAATTTAAAAAATTGCACTTAAGAGGAGCGGTATAAAAAGGCCGGCGGTATAGGATGCCGCCGGTCTTTTTACTTATAATATAGGAAATTCGAAGGAATTTCCTATATTATAAAATTTTATGCGCAGCTGCGCGCGCAAAACAAAAGCTGTGCTGCCAGAGTATTTAGCCGCGAGAGTGAGCGAAGCACACTTTTGTTTTGGAACAGGAAAGGAGATAGAGTTGGAAAAATTATATTTAGATGATCTGGAAAAACCGGGAAGCGAATACCGCGGATGTCCTTTCTGGTCATGGAATACTAAGCTGGAACCGGATAAAATAGTAAAGCAGATCCGGTATTTTAAGGAAATGGGCTTTGGCGGATACCATATGCATCCGCGCGTGGGTCTGGAAACCGAATACCTTGGTAAAGAGTATATGGAGGCAATCAGACTATGTATAGAGGAAGGAAGGAAGCAGCAGCTAGCTGCATGTCTGTACGATGAGGACAGGTGGCCGTCCGGATATGGAGGCGGCCATGTTACAAGAAAGATGGAATACAGGGCGCTGCATTTATTGTTTACCACTACGCCCTACGAAGAAAGCACGATTGAAGTAAATAATACTTATAATGCAAATTTTGCGGCAGGGATTCGAACAAACAAGGGAAGTCTGTATGCGGTTTATGATGTGGTATTGGATCAGAAAGGCTTTTTAGAGTTTTACAGGAGAATGGATGCCGATGAAAAGCCGAAAGGTACGAAGTGGTATGCCTATTTGGAAGAAAATCCGCCGCATTCCTGGTATAACGGAGGTGCTTATGTGGATGTACTGAATAAAGAAGCAATCGATCAATTTATTCAGAGCATCTATGAGACCTATAAAAAAGCAGCCGGTGATGAGTTCGGGAAAACGGTTCCTTCTATTTTTACAGATGAACCGCACATGGTGTACAAAACAAGTTTAGAAACACCATATGACAACGGGGATCAGTTTATGCCATGGACAAAACTACTGCCTTCAGAGATGAAAGAACGATATGGGATTGAGATAGCGGACTGCCTGCCGGAAATCTTTTGGAACAGGAAGGGCGGACGTTCTATACGTTATTATTTTCATCGAATTCTGGCGGAGCTGTTCAATGAGTCCTATGCAAAAAATATAGGCTCATGGTGTAAAAAAAATGGAATAGATTTTACGGGACATTATTTATATGAAGAGACTTTGTTTTTACAAAATCGCTCCAGCGGAGACCTGATGAGTATGTACCGCAATATGGATTTGCCCGGCATGGATCTGCTTTTTGATGATGTAGCCGTCACGACGGCAAAGCAAATTCAGTCCATTGTGCATCAATATGAAAAAAAGGGCGCGATGTCGGAGGAGTATGGAGGTACAAACTGGAGCTTTGATTTCAGAGGATATTTATTTCAGGGAAATTGGCAGGCAGCTTTAGGAATTACATTAAGAGTTCCTCATCTTTCCTATATGTCTATGAAAGGGGAAGCAAAGAGGGATTTTCCCGCAAGTATCTTTTATCAGGCACCCTGGTATAAAGAATTTAAACAAATAGAGGATTATTTTGCTCGCATTGCATACATCATGAAGCAAGGAAAAAGCATTGTCAGAATTGCGGTCCTGCATCCCCTGGAAAGCTATTGGATTGATTTTGGACCGGGGAGTCAGACGGGTATAATATGCGAGGAAAAGGACAAGCAATTTTTAAATCTGACAGATTGGCTTTTAGAGGCAAATCTGGATTTTGACTATTTAAGCGAAGCGCTGCTGGAGGAATTGTTTGATGGAAGGTATTTTGGAAAGATGGAATATGATGTGATTCTGCTGCCGGATTTAAAGACAATCCGGCCTTCTACTCTTACTATTTTAAATCAGTATGTAAAGTCCGGCAAAAGGCTGATTATGGCCGGAGATTTTCCGGTCATGACAAACGGTGCATATGATCAAACAGTACAGGAAAGCTTAAAGGGAATCTCTGAACAGATTGCATTTCAGAGGGCCGCCGTCATAGAAGCGCTGTCAGAATACAAGGAAGTAAAAATAGAAACCGGAGAGAGGGGAAATTCGGAGAAGTATATTTATCAGCTAAGACAGTGTGCGGATTATTGCCTATTGTTTATCGTTCCGACAAAAAAACCTGAAAAAGAGGATATGCAGGAGAAAAATATTTCTGTCAGAATAAAAGGAATGTTTGTCCCGTATGTGCTGGAGGCGAATAACGGCAGTATTTCAAAGACAGAGGTACTTTATGAACAGGGAATTACTTGTATAAAGCGGACAATGTATGCAGGGCAGACGCTTCTTCTCCTTTTAAAGCGGGCAGCGAAGGAGGAGCAGTTTACAGAAGAAAATGAGGCTGTAAAAAAATGGACTCCGGTTTATGTGGAAAATGAGGTTGCATATTCTGTGGAGGAGCCTAATGTCGTACTGTTGGATATGCCGGAATACTCGTTGGATGAAGGCGGTTTTCAGAAGAAAGAGGAGATATTAAAAATTGATGAGAAGCTTAGAGAACAACTGCACTTTTTCAAGAGAAACAGTTCTATGGAGCAGCCGTATCGAAGGTCAAAAGAAAAAAAGGAAGAGCATTCCCTGCTTCTGAGATATACGGTGTTAAGCCGCATAGAATTGCAGGAAGTTTATCTGGCATTAGAGGATATGGAAAGTACTGAAATTTCATGGAATAGAGAAAAGGTAACAAAAGAGGAGATTGGCTGGTATGTGGATGAGGATTTCAAGAAAGTAAGGCTGGGAAAGCTTTTGATGGGGGAAAATGTACTGGAGCTGAGTATTCCCTTTAACGAAGATAGAAATCTGGAAGCATGTTATCTGTTAGGAGCATTTGGTGTACAGGTGCAGGGAAGTGCTGTCAAGGTCGTGCCCCGTCCGACAAAGCTGGCGTGGGACAGTATTACCCATCAGGGATTTGGTTTTTACGGAGGAAATATCTCCTATAAGCTAAACGTGAATTGTCCGGAGGGAAAGCTGAAAATTCAGATTCCAAAATATAGGGGAGCAATGATCGGAATTGTAATTGACCAGACCCGGAGGGGAAGCATCATTGAAGCACCCTACATTTTTGAAGCAGATAGTCTGGAACCGGGAGAACATGAAATTGAAATGTGTTTATTTGGAAACCGTTATAATACATTTTCACATTTGCATTATCTGAGTGACGGCAAAGACTCCGTTTCTTCTCCTTCGCTGTGGAGAGAAAGAGGCGATAACTGGTGCTATGAATATAATACAAAGCCGGTTGGGATTTTGTCAGCACCCAAAATCTATGTTTAAAAAGTTGTTTAGGCTGAAGAAAAATAAAAGGGGTCGGTTCAAATTTATGAACCGGCTTCTTTTATTGTCCGTTTTATCGTACTCTTAGGATGATAGAATGGGAGTAGAAAACAGATGGACGGTCTGTGAAAAATCAGAAAAAGGTAGGAAGCTATGGAGAGAAGAAAAATGACCGGGAAAATAGTGCTGGTGTGTATTGTAGTCTGTATTGTGACGTATGCGGCGGCAAGAGCCGTGACGGGGGACGAAAAACAGGAGTGCTTATCTGCAGAGCAGTATGCATTTTTGGAGGAAGAATCCGTGCGGGAACTGAAGCAGGTGCTGCGATCCTATTACCTGTCGGATGCCGGCGTGATGCTGACGAAAACAGGAGAGGCCGGAAAGCAGTTCCAATATCAAATTCAAATTCATCATAAAGGACTTGCAAGGCTGGATGCATGGCAGCAGGAGATGATAAGCCGAGAAATACATAAATCGGTTGAGCGGGTATGGGGAACGCCGCTTATTATGACAGTGAATACAGAAGATGAAGAAACAGTCAGCTGCCGGTTGTCATTGATGCAATGATATCGTGAAATTCCAACAAAGGAGGATAGAAAATAAAGGAAGGCAAAATCTATGATAAATCGATGACAAAAATTGCATTTTGGATTATACTAATACATGTCGGGAGAAAACGGATGCCTGCGGGCAGCCGTTTAGTCTGCCGGCGAGTCGGCTCAGGATAATTCCTGCGCAGTATAGGGAGTGTATATGAAAATGAGAGAAGAACCGAAGGAATTTCAGGTGTACAAGCATTTCAGGGGAACGGATTATCAGGTGCTTGCCATCGCAAAGCATACGGAGACAAATGAGAAACTGGTGATTTATCGTGCTTTGTATGATCCGCAAAAGGTATATGCCAGGCCGGTTGAGATGTTCATGAGCGAGATCAGCTGCAAGTTGTATCCTGATTCTCAAAGGAGATATCGCTTCGAGCTTGTTACAGGAGATGAAAAGGTTCCCGAGATCAAGGCGAAGGTGACGGAACAGCAGATCACGCAGGCATTATACGAGGACTATGACGATTCGGTCATTGATCCGGAGTTGGAAAAATTTTTAGATGAAAAGTCTTATGAAAAAAAGTTGGAAATGCTCATCGGACTTAAGAAAAAAGCGGATGACGAAATGTTAAATACAATTGCGATGTCGCTCGATTTAGAGGTGACAAAGACGGCAACCGATGAAAAGTATAAGGAAATTCTGGATTGCTTAAAGACACTGGAGAAGTATGAATGCAACAGATTGAGATAGAAAAAGGACGGCTCTTACAAATGCAGGAGCCGCTTCTTGCATGGTTTGAGAAGAATATGCGCAGACTGCCGTGGCGCGACGAACCGACACCGTATCATGTATGGGTGTCGGAAATCATGCTGCAGCAGACACGCGTAGAAGCGGTAAAGGGTTATTATGCACGGTTTTTAGAGAGGCTGCCCGAGGTAAGGAATCTGGCTGAGGCCGACGAAGACGGGCTGTTAAAGCTTTGGGAAGGACTTGGTTATTATAATCGCGTAAGAAACATGCAAAAAACGGCAAAAACCGTTGTGGAAAAATATGACGGGCAATTTCCCGCTGACTATGAGATCCTTTTAACATTAAGCGGCATAGGGTCCTATACCGCAGGCGCGGTCGCTTCGATCGCGTACGGGATTCCCGTTCCGGCGGTGGATGGAAATGTTCTGCGCGTTATTACGAGAATCTGTGCGGATAAAACGGATATTACAAAGCAGTCGTTTAAAAAGGAAATGGAAGAGATTCTTAAGGAAGTTATACCGCAGGACAAGCCCGGCGCTTTTAATCAGGCTTTGATGGAGCTTGGCGCCACCGTATGTGTGCCAAACGGTCCTGCGCGCTGCTGTGAATGCCCGGTAATGCCCTATTGTGAGGCATGCCGACTGGGACGGACGGAGGAATTTCCGGTCAAGTCACCTAAGAAAGCACGTGTGATTGAAGAGAAAACGGTGTTTCTCATTCGGGATGGTGTGTATACTGCACTGACGAAGCGTGCGGAAGACGGACTTCTCGCCGGGCTTTATGAGTTTCCGAACGTAGAAGGATATCTGGAGGAAAAGGAAGCTGTCGATTATTTGCGGGAGCAGGGCTTTGATTCGATGCGAATCGAAAAGATTTCCGGAGCAAAGCATATTTTTACCCACCGGGAATGGCATATGCAGGGTTATCTTGTACGAATTGCCGAACAACAGGAGGTTTCTGCTAAAAAGGAGCTGCCAAGAAGCGCAGGTATGGATGAACGTTATGTGTTTGCGACCGTGGAGGAGATGGAGGAGGTCTATCCGGTGCCGTCGGCGTTTTCAGCGTATAAAAAGCAGCTGCGTATGCAGCAGGGCGTCGTCAAAAGAAAAACAGACCGAAAGAATGGATAGAAAAATAAGAGAAAAAGGGAGAAAACCATATGAAATTATTATCCGTTGCAATACCCTGTTATAATTCTGAGGCTTATATGAGAAAAGCGATCGAATGCCTGCTTCCGGGCGGAGAGGATGTTGAAATTATTGTTGTTGACGACGGCTCCAAGGATGGAACAGCCCGTATCGCGGATGAGTATGCGGCGGCTTATCCGACGATCGTCAAGGCAATTCATCAGGAGAACGGCGGGCATGGGGAAGCGGTCAATGCGGGGCTTCGGGCGGCGACCGGTATTTTCTTCAAAGTATTGGACAGCGATGACTGGTTTCAGGAGGAAGCCTATTTAAAGGTGCTTGACAAACTGCATGAGATTGTAGGCGGTCAGAAAGCTCTTGATTTGTTTATCTGCAATTTTGTCTATGAAAAAGAAGAAAAAAGGCATAAAAAGGTTATGACCTATCGTTCTGCGCTCCCGCAGGATATGATTTTCACATGGAGTGATGTTAAGTTTTTCAAGCCGGGTCAGTATATTCTGATGCATTCGGTTATTTATCGGACACAGCTTTTAAAGGACTGTGGTCTGGAGCTGCCAAAGCATACATTTTATGTTGATAATATTTTTGTATTTCAGCCGCTTCCTTACGTAAAGGCGATGTATTACATGGATGTAAATCTTTACCGCTACTATATTGGCAGGGCTGACCAATCCGTCAATGAGCAAATTATGATCAAACGAATCGACCAGCAGCTTCTTGTGAATAAGCTGATGATCGATTACATGGCGGCAACAAAAAATCTGCATCCGAAGCAGCATAAATATATGTTGAATTATCTTGATATTATTATGACAATTTCCTCGATCCTGCTGATCAAGGAAGGCTCAACCGAGGCTTTGCTTAAGAAAAAGATGCTGTGGGAATATTTAAAGGAAAAGGATAGCCGTGATTATTTCCGGCTGCGCTTCGGTTTGCTTGGGACGTCGATGAATATACCGGGACGCAGCGGAAGAAAGATTTCCGTTGCGGAATATAAGATAGCACGGCGGTTTGTCGGATTTAATTAATTTAATTGTCAACTGTATAAGAGGAAATAAAGATAGAGAGCATGGCAATGAAAATCAGAGTGCATATGCTCTCTTTTCTTGCATTTTCACGAAGTTTACAGTATGATATGGTAATAAATAGAAACAGCTTTGGGAGGAACTGGAACTATGAATAGGTCGTTAAAAGGTCAGCCGGTCCGGCTGCTTCTGACAATTGTGACTGTGCTTTGTATCGGACTTATGGGCTGCGGGATAAATGATGCCGCAGTGCCCGAAGAAACGGTCGATGTGATTGCAAGAGGGGCAGAAGCTCCCTTGGAAAGCGGGACTGCCGAAGCCGTAAAGGCTGAAGCTGTCGCAAATGCAGCACAAGGTGAAGCAAAGAGGCCAACGGATAAGTTGGGAGAAGCGGACAGGGATCTCGTGATTCTCTATACAAATGACATACATTGTGCTGTTGAAGAGGAGCAGCTTGGCTATGCAAAGCTTGCCGCATATAAAAAGCAGCTCAAGGCCGATGGGAAAAATGTTCTCGTCGCAGATGCCGGAGATTATGTACAGGGCGCTCCGATTGGGATGATTTCTAAAGGTGCTTATATCGTTGATATTATGAATCAAGTTCCCTATGATGTAGCTGCAGTCGGAAACCACGAATTTGATTATGGGATGGATCAGTTTGATAAACTGATCGAAAGGGCAAACTTCCCGGTTGTCTGCTGTAACCTGATTGATGAAGAATCAGGAACGCCGTTGCTGCCCGCTTATCAGATGTTTGCGTTCACAGGCAGAAAGGTTGCTTTTGTCGGTGTTACTACGCCGGAGACGATGGCGGTCAGCAATCCGTCGAGCTTTAAAGATATCACCGGAAATTATAAGTATGGCTTCTGCCAGGATGAAACAGGGGAAGCTTTATATTTGAGGGTGCAGGATTCTGTTGATGCCGCGAGGGCGGAGGGGGCTGATTATGTCATCCTTCTGGCGCATCTGGGAATCGGCGCAGAATCCTCCCCGTGGATGTCCACAGAGGTCATTGCCAATACGAAAGGCATCGATGCGGTAATCGACGGACATTCTCACAGTGTGGTGGAGTCAGAGCAGGTAAAGAATCAGGACGGGAAAAGTGTTCTTTTGACACAGACAGGAACTCAGTTTGCCAATATCGGTTCGCTGACAATTTCAAAGGAAGGCCGCATGACGGCAGCGCTGCATGAAGACTATGGAGATGAGGATGAAGCGGTTAAGTCCTATATTGACGGAATTGAGGCGGACTATGAAGAAGAAATGGGCAGAAAGATCGGAACAAGTGAGGTGACGCTTGTCATCAAGGATCCCGATACGGGAGAGCGCATTGTCAGAAACATGGAAACGAATGCCGGGGATTTTTGTGCGGATGCCTGTCGTTTTGTAACAGGAGCTGAGATTGCAATTGTAAACAGCGGCGGTGTGCGCAGCGATGTGCCGAAAGGGGATCTGACTTATGGCGATATTATAAGCCTTCACCCATTTGGGAATATGGTCAGTGTCGTTGAGGTGAGCGGACAGCAGATTCTGGATGCGCTTGAAAACGGTGCCCGCTATTTGCCGGAGGAGAACGGCGGTTTTCTGCAGGTGTCGGGAATGACGTATGAGATTGATATGAACGTGTCCTCTTCTGTAAAATCTGATAAAAATGGTTCTTTTATCGGTGTTTCAGGTGAATACCGTGTCAGGAATGTAAAGATTGACGGAAAACCGTTGGACGCGGAAAGAAATTATGTCCTGGCGGCAGTCGATTATCTTCTTAAGGATGGCGGTGATGGCTTTACTATGTTTAAGGATGCAAAAATGATCAACGAATCTTTTATTCTGGACAGCGAAGTTGTCATTGAATATATTACGAATGGGCTGAACGGGCATATCGGAAAGAATTATGCCGATCCTTACGGAGACGGCAGGATCGTAGAACTCGAGTAATCAGATGCAAAGGAGACAGGATGAATACGATTTATTTGAAATATGCGGTCGAGGTAGAGGAGGCGGGCTCCATCACACAAGCTGCCCAGAACCTTTATATGGCGCAGCCGAACTTGAGCAAGGCGGTTAAGGATTTGGAGAGTGAGCTGGGCTATGCGATTTTTAAACGCACTTCGGGTGGTATCAGCGTGACGGAAAAAGGCGGTGAGTTTCTCTATCACGCGCGCAAAATGCTCGATCAGCTCGGGGAAATGGAGAAAATATCCAGTAGAGAGAACGGGACCGGATGCCGCTTTAAGGTTTCGATTCCGCGCGGCAGCTATATCGCGGATGGATTTGCAGCGTTTGTCGCTGAGCTTCCGATGACTGGTGGCATGGAAATCACAATTAATGAAACAAATGCCTTAAAGACTATCGACAATGTTGTAAATAGAGGCTATAACATGGGTATCATTCGCTATCAGAAAAAAGATGAGGACTTTTTTGGGATGTGCCTGAAAAACAACAAGCTTGAGCATGAGATGATCTGGGAATTTGAATATGTGCTCGTGATGTCGCAGGATCATTCGCTTGCGAAAAAAAAGATCATTACGAGAGAAGATTTGGCAGGCTTTGTGAAAATAACACACGGAGACATCGAGATACCACACGCGAATGTAATGGAAAACAGTATGCGTGCGAGTCGGGATATTCAGAGTAAAACGATTTATGTTTATGAGCGCGGCAGTCAGTTTGACCTGCTTGCCAATGTTCCCTCAACTTATATGTGGGTATCTCCGATCCCGGATTCTTATTTGAAGAAGAACTGTCTTGTACAGCGGGCCTGCAAGATTGAGAATAACCTATATAGGGACGTGCTCATTTATAGAAGAGATTATGAGCTCGGCAAGGATGATAAGCTTTTCCAGAAAAAACTGTATGAATCCAAGGTTGAGGTCTCATCTGAAAGGTATCAATAGGGAAAGTGGTTACGGTGTCATATAAAAACTTATATGGCACCGTTTTTTATTTATATTTCCGTGCAATACTCTTTTTTGATATTGTTTAAATAGTAAAGATACAGCAGATCCCGAATTGCAAAAGTTTGAACATGGTCATAAAAAGGAGGAAACGGACAATGAACGTGGTACTGTTTTTGGAAGAGACCCTACAGGTGTTGGGAGCTGAAACGGCAGGCGTAGCCGTATGTGCCGTATTGCTGTACGGCTATGTAAAAATGATGAGCAGGCATACTGCAAAATGAAACGATATCCGGCAGGGGTGTTTTGGCCGGTAAAGAAAATGTTGCTGCAAATAGTAAAAGGGTATTCCGAAATCAACCGGATACCCTTTTGTTTTATATCTTTTTATATCTGGATGCGCCTGTTACGCTCCTGCATGTTCCTTTTCCCGGCGTCTGCGATCTGCCCAGGCAGCATAATCAATCCGATAGGCCACAGGATACATTACAACGGCGAGGCCAAGTGCGGTAATGACATCAAACATGGAATGCTGTTTTAGAAATACTGTCGATAAAATGATGGAAATACATAAAACGAGAGAACTGTTTTTCAGCCATTTTCTTTTGCGGAGAGTTTCATTGGTTGCAATCGCAAGGTGGGAGCCGATGGAATTATATACATGAATGCTCGGAAACAGGTTTGTCGGCGTATCAATGGCATACAGTCCCTTCACCATATCCGTCAGGAAATTGTCACGCGCAAATACAGCCGGCCG
This sequence comes from Bacillota bacterium, assembly GCA_023402845.1. GTDB lineage: Bacteria > Bacillota > Clostridia > Lachnospirales > Lachnospiraceae > JAEYFP01. The sequence continues at coordinate 61,317 of JAEYFP010000004.1, read as the reverse complement.
CAGGTGATGTCCGTTAGGAAAAATTGTGGAGACGATGAGGAAGATCGTCATGCCGCACGACAAAAAGAAAAAAGTTCGCAGAAACGATGCCTTACTTGTCAGCATGCATAGAAAGACTGCTATGAGCATATACACAAACCACATATAGTATGGGATGACGAATGCTTCGCAAAACGGAATGTAATCGTCAATTGCCATATGAATGATGTGATAGCGTCTTGTGACCTTTTCCTCCAGATAGAAAAACCAGGGAAGATAGATGGCAGCGTATAGCGGAATGATCAACCCATACCGGTATGCCATAAAAAAGCTCTTAGGCGAAAACCCTTTCAGCTTAAGCCATGCTTTCCTCAAATCATTTTTCATAATAGTTCACCTCTTAATTATGATTCCCCTCATAAATAGCTGTTTATCTAATAATGACGCGAAGCTGTTTTAGTTCCTGTGTCATCGTAATAAACGACTGGATTCCGCAGGATTCTCCGTCTGCATGAACCGGACGGGGAATATCCGTGATAATTGTTACTTTTTTTGCCTGATAGGTTGTGATGCCCTGAAAGCGGGTATGCTTTCCTTTGTAAGCAGTAGGAAGGATACGCAGTGCTTTCAGTTTGGAAAAATTACCGGCGGCACAAACATTTAGTATGCCGTCCTTATAATCCGCATCGGGACAGAACATAAAGCCGCCGCCCTCGTACTTATGTATCATACACGTGACAAAATAAAAACGGTCCAGGCGTATTTTTCTAGTATCATCTAAAATAATCGTGCAGCCCTGTTTTTTCGTTCTGGCCAGCTGCTTGAGGGCGATGCCGACATAGGTCAGCTTACCGAGATGCAGTCTATTTAAAAAATTCTTGATATTTGAATGCAGAGCCTCATGACAGATGGCGGCATCAAAGCCAATTCCGGTACTGACACCGAAATTTTTCTCCCCATCCTGATATTTGATGATTCCGATGTCCATATAAGCATATTCCTTCGGATGCAGGATGTATGACAAAGCACTTTTGGGATCAGTGGTGAGCATCAGATCTCTTGCCAAATCATTGCTGGAGCCGGCGGGTATGTAGCCGAGTGTCACTAGGCTGAAATCGCGGATGCCGGTCAGCACTTCATTGATTGTGCCGTCACCGCCCAGCACAACAAGAATGACCGGCTCGTCTGAGGCGGTGATTTCTGCTGCATACTGTTTGGCAGAACCGGCTCCTGTCGTCAGATAAAGCTTATAGGCCGTATTCGTTTCTGTAAGCTTGACTTCCGTTTCTTTCCAGATTTTCTTCCCATATCCGGTGCTTGAAGCCGGATTTACAATAAAATGCAGCATGCAGTAAATCTCCCATCCGTTTCACCGCCTGACACGAAAACTACATATCATGGCCGGTATTTTGGCATTTGTAAAAATACCCCGATATTCACAAAGTAAGTTTACTACACAAGAATAAGAATAACAAGAAAGATTTATGAAGTTTTTTAAAGTTTATTGAGTTTTTCTTAATTTTACTATATAATTGATAAAACGCTTAGCAAAAGCAGCTATTCAGAGTCGTGAAAGTGAATGGCTGCGGTATTATAAAATCATAAAAGACAGACGGAGGTACGAGATGTATTCATTGGAGGAAGTGAAAACGGTCGATCCCGAGGTCGCGGAAGCGATCGTAAAGGAGCAGGAAAGACAGAACAGCCATATCGAGCTGATCGCATCGGAAAACTGGGTGAGCAAGGCAGTCATGGCAGCGATGGGAAGTCCGCTGACAAATAAATATGCGGAGGGCTATCCAGGAAAGCGTTATTATGGCGGCTGTGAATGTGTGGACATCGTGGAAGAGCTTGCAAGAGAACGTGCAAAGGAATTATTCCATTGCGATTATGCAAATGTACAGCCTCATTCGGGCGCACAGGCAAACATGGCGGTATTCTTTGCGATGCTTGAGCCGGGGGATACATTTATGGGCATGAATCTTGATCACGGCGGACATCTTTCTCACGGCTCACCGGTCAATATGTCAGGGAAGTATTTCCATTGCGTTCATTACGGTGTGAATGACGCGGGCTTTATTGATTATGACAAGGTGCGCGAAATCGCATTGGAATGCAGGCCTAAGATGATTCTTGCAGGTGCAAGTGCATATGCGAGAAAGCTGGATTTCAAGAAATTCCGTGAAATTTGCGACGAAGTCGGGGCTTATTTGATGGTGGATATCGCACATATTGCGGGACTGGTTGCTTCGGGTTATCATGAAAGTCCGTTCCCATATGCGGATGTCGTTACAACGACAACGCACAAGACGCTGCGCGGACCGCGTGGCGGCCTGATTCTCTGTAATCAGGAGGCTGCGGATAAGTTTAATTTCAACAAAGCAATTTTTCCCGGTATTCAGGGCGGCCCGCTGATGCACGTTATCGCGGCAAAGGCCGTTTGCTTTAAGGAAGCGCTTTCTCCGGAGTTTAAAGAGTACGGTAAAAATGTAGTGGATAATGCGCAGGCGCTTGCGAAGGGACTTTTGAGCAGAGGTCTGGACATCGTTTCGGGAGGTACGGACAATCATTTGATGCTGCTCGATTTAAGATCCCTGAACCTGACCGGCAAGTCAGTCGAAAAGCTGCTTGATGAGGCGTATATTACCGCAAACAAAAATACGGTTCCGAATGATCCGCAGTCTCCGTTTGTGACGAGCGGCATCAGGCTTGGCACACCGGCTGTTACCTCACGTGGTATGAACACAGCTGATATGGACCGGATCGCAGAAGCGATCGCGCTTGTCGTGAAGGGCGGAGAGGAAGCGGTGCCTCAGGCAAGGTCGATTGTCGGGGAACTGACAAAAAAATATCCTCTGCTTTAATTAACGCAGGGGAAAATGTGAGAATAAATGGATGGAATAAAGCCTTCAAGTCAAAAGATTTGAAGGCTTTTTTCTTTCTATTTATAATGTGAAGTTTTTGACTCCAAACGCATGATACAGTTCTTCACAGGAATTTTATATGGATCAAAAAATGGTAGTAAAAAAATATAAAATTTGTTATTATTTTTATTAGATGGGGAAGATAAATGAAAGCGATTGCAGAACTGGTTTTTCCTAAAGCTCCCAAACGTGCCGGCCCATGAATTGAATCATTCAAATGAAGGGGGAACAGAAAATGAATGTACATAGGTTGATTTTTAAAGTTGGCATGGCGCGTTCAAAAGGTACTGTCAAAAAACGGTACAGCAAGGAATTTCAAAGGAGTTTTTATGCCGCATCGAGGAAGTATTTTAAGGCGATTGCAGGGAAAACGCCGGATATTGGAAAGTCGCTGTTTGCATTTAATTATGCTTTTGGACCGGCGTATATTGCCTGGTATAAAGCCGCTTGTGACTTGGGTTTAAGTAAAGAGGATATTGAAAAAATCCTGTGGCTGATGAATGAGAAGATTATCACAGTGATACCTGGATTTGCACGCAGTGCTTACGGAAAGCAATATCTGGATGCCTTCAGGAAAAAAGCTCCGCTTCATGAAAAATGTATGGAAGCCGGAGCGGTTCACCCCTACGATTATTTGATCAAATTTTTGCCGGAGGACAACACACATTTCGGTATAAATATTGAACGCTGCGGCATGAGGACTCTTGCCGCGGATTTTGATGCTCTCGGAATTTTTCCGGCAGTTTGCCGTGTGGATTATATGATCGGTGCATATCTCCATTCCGGATTTGAACGTACAAAAACATTAGGAGACGGCGACGAATGCTGCAACTGCAGATATACAATCGGTGGTGTTTGCGAATGGGCGCCCGAAAAAGGATTTGGAAAAAGAAAATAAATGTGTCTCTTTTCAGCAGCTATCATCACACTGTATCCTGCAATGACTGCGGACAAGTTCCTCCCTGCATTTCCCTGCTATAGAAAATGTCGAAAAGGGCAGGCTTTTCGTAGAGGAAATTCTTACTTACACAGCTTAACAGCAAATATTAAGCTGCTGTGTGAACAGTAACCTTGCTTCATAAATTATTAAGAATTGTTTTGAGGCCAGGCTGTTCAAAATTTGGTATTTCATGATATAATGGCGTAAGACATTATATCGCTAAGGCAGTTGAATTACGAAGTCATTCAAGGTAATGGCGAAAGACATGATGAGCGGGAGAAATCAGTGGGGCAGAAAAAAATACCTGTCATACAGGTGAAAAGCTTAAAAAAAATATACCTTGTCGGGGAGACAAAGGTCAAGGCATTAAACGGCGTTGATTTTACGATCTATAAGGGTGAGTTTTGTGCGATCGTGGGTACTTCCGGTTCGGGAAAGTCGACACTTTTGAATATGCTGGCCGGTTTGGAAAAGCCAACAAGAGGTGAGGTTGTCATAGCCGGAAATCATATAGAGCTTATGAATGAATCCCAACTTGTAAGATTCCGAAGGGAGCATGTCGGTTTTATTTTCCAGTCTTTTAATTTATTAGGTACGATGAATGCAGTGGAAAATGTGGCACTGCCGCTCACATTCCGGGGAATGCGGAAAAAAGAGCGCAATAAGCTTGCGATGGATACGTTAAAGCTTGTCGGATTGAAAAAACATGCCCTTCATAAGCCGACGCAGATGTCGGGCGGGCAGCAGCAAAGGGTTGGAGTAGCACGGGCACTTGTCGTAAAGCCGGAAATTATCTTTGCGGACGAGCCTACGGGTAACCTCGATTCCAACACGTCTGTAGAAGTGCTGCATCTGATGCAGCAGGTTGTCAGGGAGCAGAATCAGACGCTTGTTATGGTTACGCATGACAATCATCTCGCCTCTTATGCAGACCGCATATTTCGGATTATTGACGGGAAAATAGTGAGTATAGAAGAAAACAGACATCTGGAAACAGATGTGCAATCAGGTAATCAGATTCGGGAGGAGCATAAAAATGAGGAACGGGATTAGAAGAGTAGTGTTAGCTGCGGTATCCGCAATGTTGGTTGTGAGCTTTTCAACAGTCAGGATTTCTCCGCAGCAGGTGTCGGCCGAGACAGTTTCCGGGGATTCAACAGAGAATACCAGTTCCGGCTCCGGCTCCACAAATTACAGCGGCATCTATTCCTCCTCTGAATATGTCAAGCCGGGAAACACTTGGCTGACGCCGGTAGCTACACATGGAGAGACGGTTATTGTTGCCCTGCCGATCGTGAATATGACACCGTATAATATCAAGGATGTAATTATCACGCCGGTCATCAGCGGTAAGACGGCGGATTATCCGTTTGAAATCACGCAGTCCAACTATACGCTGACACTGGATTATCTTGTCGGCTCCAATCAGGATCCGGATGTCAAAAACCGTACAAAGACCCTTTTTTGGACATTCCAGACAAGAGACGACGTACTAAACGGCTATTATGACTTGAAGTTCGAAATCTTATATACAGATGAAGTGTGCAATCAGGGAACGTGTACGATCTCTACTTTTGTAAAGTGCGTAGGCAAAGAGGGCGCAGCAAATAGAAATACGGATGAGAAGCTGGCGGCATCCACGCCGAGAATTATTGTTACCGGATTTGAAACGAATCCGGAGGAGGTAAAGGCCGGTCAGGACTTTGATTTGATTGTACATCTGAAAAATACATCGGCGGAAACTTCCGTCAGCAACGTGGAGATCAATCTGACGGCGACGGTGGAGGGGAAGGATACGGACTCTTCGTATTCGTCATTCCTGCCAACCTCCGGCTCCAATACTGCGTATTTTTCCTCGATACCTAAAAACGGTGTCGCCGACATTGAAATGCAGTTTACGGCCAAAGCCGATTTAGCGCAGAAACCCTATGTGATGAAGCTGGCGATGCTGTATGAGGATGAAAAAAATAATCCTTATACCGCAGAGGGAAGTGTATCCATTCCGGTGCAGCAAGAATCCCGTTTTGATATCAGTACATTTGAGGTGATGCCAAGCAGCATTGAAGTAGGCGGAGAGTCCAACATCATGTTCAGCATTTATAATACAGGAAAAACTAAGCTGTATAATGTAAAGGCATCTTTTGCAGGTGATTCTATTACAGGCGGCGATACGTTTGTCGGAAACTTGGATTCCGGTGCGACGGGCAATGTTGATACAATGGTAACAGGTGCGGCAGCCACGATGGATGACGGCATCATTACCGTGACGGTATCCTATGAGAATGAGGCGGGTGAGGTGCAAAGCGAGGAATATGAAACAACGCTGTATGTCAGTGAACCGTTTGTAGAGGAGATGCCGGATGATATGATTGATATGAATGAAGGCGAAATGGAGCCGGCGGGACTTCCGCTGTGGGCGAAGATTGTAATTCCGGCCGTAGCTGTACTTGTCATTGCCGGAGCAGTTCTTTTGATCCTTCGAAAAAGGAATAAAAAGAAAAAGCACATGGAGCTTATGATTGAGGATTTGGAAGACGAGGATTGATAAGAGGATGATTCAATGAAGCTGATAGATTTACTGAGGATGAGCAGCAGCAGTCTGTTTAAGAGAAAGGTAAGGACGCTCCTTACAATACTCGGAGTGGTAATCGGTACGGCTTCTATTGTGGTCATGATTTCACTCGGGCTTGGCTTGAATAAGACATCACTTGAGCAAATTGAAGAATATGGCGGGTTGACGACAGTTACTGTACGAGAAGGAGGAAGCGGCAGCATGTATTATGCGGGCAGCTCTTCCGGTAGTGCGGAGGCGTCTTCTTCATCGTCCGCCGCCGCAGAAGTCAAGCATCTGGATGACACTGTTGTGGAAACGATCCGGCAGCTTCCTCATGTCAAGGTGGTTTCTCCGGTGCTGGATACAAGTGTAATTCTGCGCCATGGTGTGTATGAGGCTAACATGAGTGTCACCGGTATGACGCAGGAAGGCTTGGAAAACATGAAAATTGAGCTGGCCGAGGGCGAGCTTCCAAAATCCGGTGAGGGTCTGAAATTTTTATATGGCAGCGCCATACTTGAAAATTTCTCCAATTCCAAGACAAATGCAAGTTACTGGGAAACGGGTGTGCTTCCGGATATTGACATGATGAACGATGACATTTTTGTTATCTTTGATACGGATGCATATTATTCGTTCCGTTCGGGCTCCTCGGGTCAGACTTCCGGCAGCGAAGGAGGGGATTCCGCGGCGAAACAACCGCCCAAGAAATATTTTGTTGAGGCGGCAGGTACGATCGCTGCATCCGATTCGGGCTACAACCAGTATTCCTGGAACATTTACTGTGAAATTGAATCGCTTGAGGCGCAATTAAAGAAAGTATTCAAAAACAAAGCAATTCCGGGGCAGCCGACGAATAAAAACGGAAAGCCGTATAAACAGATTTACTATACGAGTATTCATGTTGATGTGGATTCGATGGATGATGTTTCCGCGGTTCAAACGGCGATATCCGATATGGGATATATTGCCGAGAGCAATGTAGAATGGGTGGAATCCATGCAGAACCAGTACAAATCCATTCAGGCAGTGCTTGCCGGAATCGGTGCGGTTTCACTTTTTGTTGCGGCAATCGGCATTGCAAATACAATGATGATGTCGATCTATGAGCGGACAAAAGAAATAGGGGTCATTAAGGTACTTGGTTGTTCGCTTTCCAATATCAGAAGTTTATTTTTGCTTGAGGCTGCTTATATTGGTCTGCTTGGCGGAATTTTGGGGGCACTGTTAAGCTATGCTGTTTCTGCGATCATTAATTCGGTGGCGCAGAGTATGGACTCCTATTACACCGGAATTTCTTATATCCCGGTGTGGCTGACTTTGGTAGCCATCGGTTTTGCAACGCTTGTCGGTATTGTGTCGGGCTTTTTCCCGGCGCTTCGAGCAATGCGTTTAAGTCCGCTTGCGGCGATACGAAATGAATAGGGACGGATGAGAGAGTGATTGCATGATATTTAGCAGTTTGTTATTTCTATTTTGGTTTATACCGGTGTTTTTTGCGGTTTATTATATCGCACCGAAGCGCTTTAGAAATTTGGTGCTGTTTTTGGGCAGTATTGTTTTCTATGCATGGGGAGAACCAAAATATCTGGTTCTTCTGTTTTTGTCTGTTTTCGTCAATTATGCGGCAGGAAGACTTTTTGCACATTTTGACGGAAGCCGTCTGCTGCAGAGGCTTTGTCTGATTCTGGCAGTCATTTTTAATTTTGGAATGCTGTTTTTCTTTAAATACAGTAATTTCTTTATAGAAAATTATAACAGACTGACCGGATCTTCCCTTTCATTAATCAACGTTACGCTGCCGCTCGGAATTAGTTTTTATACGTTTCAGATCGTATCCTACATAGCTGATTTATATTGTGGAAAAATAAAAGCTGAGAAATCCCTGTTTAAGCTTGGAACTTATCTTTGCATGTTTCCCCAGCTCCTTTCCGGTCCGCTTGTTTCCTACAGCCGGATTGAAAGGGAACTTCAAGACAGGACCTACAGTCTGTCAGGGTTTGAGGAAGGGCTCCGCATCTTTATCCTTGGGCTTGGCTCCAAGGTTTTGATTGCAAATCATGCGGGTGCGCTTTGGAGCGACATTACGGCAATCGGGTTTGAAAAACTGTCGATGCCGCTTGCTTGGCTGGGCATGCTCGCCTATACACTGCAGATTTATTTTGATTTTAACGGATATTCAATGATGGCGGTGGGGCTTGGCAGGATGCTGGGGTTTGATTTGCCGAAGAACTTCAATTTTCCTTATATATCCCGCTCTATCACGGAGTTTTGGCGCAGATGGCATATCACGCTGAGCAGTTGGTTCAGAGATTATGTTTATATCCCTCTCGGCGGAAACCGGAAAGGGAAGAAAAGAACTTATGTAAACTTACTGATCGTATGGTGTGCTACAGGCTTTTGGCACGGTGCGGATTGGAATTTCATCCTTTGGGGATTGTTTTTCTTTATTATTTTGTCTATAGAAAAACTAGGTCTGGGCGCTTTTCTCGAAAGACACAGGATTATTTCCCACATTTATGCACTGATCCTGATTGGGATGAGCTGGATGATTTTTGCAATTAGTGATCTATCACAGCTATTCGTTTATTTCAGCCGTCTGTTCAGTTTCACGGCAGGAACGGATGTTGTTTATTATGTGCGAAATTATGCTGTTGTTTTAATTCTTGGCTGCGTGCTGTCTACACCGGCTTTGAATAGGCTGTATGAGAAAGAAAAACGGCATGTCTTTGGCATCCTTGTCAGTGTGCTGATTTTGCTTCTGTCGGTGGCATATTTAACAGACGCAGCGTATCATCCGTTTTTATACTTTAAGTTCTGAAGATTGAATTTAATGTGCAGTTAAAGAAGAAAAGAGATAAAGAGATGGTAACTCAAATAAAAAGAATAAAAGAATATCCTCTTTTGATCGCAGCGTGTATAATGCTTGCGGGCATGTTTTTGGGCTATCTGTTCAAACAGGATACGTTGTTCTCTGATATGGAGAACCGTTATCTGGCAGCACGGCCGGTTATTTCCCTTTCCGGCATTGAGGAAGGGACGTTTATGCAGGAGTTTGAGACTTATACGGAGGAGCAAGTTCCGTTTCGAAATGTAATGATCAGGGCGAAGGCGGTTGTTGAGCGATTCGCGCTCAAATGTGAAAATAATGGGATTGCTGCCGGCAAAGATGGTTATCTGTTTGAAAAGGTGCTGCACACAGACGCACAATTATTGAAAAACGAGACGATTGTTGAGTCGTTTATAAAGAGCACGGACAAGGCGGTTTCTGTGGCGATTGCGCCTAATTCCTATGAGGTGTTAAAGGAACTGACGCCCGCTGGATTTCCGAATATTGACCAGGGCGGGGAAATCGACCGATTTTATGAACGGCTTTCAGGCTATGAAAATTGTACAGTCGTGAATTTGCAGGAAGCACTTAAAGACAGGACCGGCGAACAGGTCTATTACAGGACAGATCACCACTGGACAACGCGCGGAGCGTATTACAGCTATGAGGCGTTTTGTAAAAGTACCGGAAACAGCCCGGTGGACCTTGTAAAACTCACAGAGTTTCAGGTGTCGGATTTTTACGGAACCTATTATGCAAAGTATAAGGGATACGGGGTGGAACCTGATACGATTACCTATTATGATATCCCGATTAGTTCGCTGACTTTGACGACGGGGGTTAAGGATACACTGTATGATATGGAGAAAACAGCTGTCTATGATAAATATGCGATGTTTTTATATGGAAATGACGGACTGTGTGAAATTAAGGCGGAGAATGCAGGAAACGGTAAAAGCCTTGTGATTTTCAAGGACTCCTACGCAAACTGTCTGATTCCGTTTCTGACGTATAATTATGATACGATTACGATTGTAGACCTGCGTTACTACGGGGGCAGTGTATCGGAACTGTTAGATAATAATGAGTCTGCCGAGATCCTGTTTCTGTATAATTTTTCATATTTAAATGAAGACAGGCATTTTTACCGATTGACAACTTGAAACTGCCGTGCTAGGGTGAAAAGCGAAAAGGGGAAACGCGAACAGAAGAACTGCACGGGAGCTGCCGCAACAGGATGAGGATAGGATAAGGGATAAGGAAAATGACAAAGCGAATGAAAAAACCGATGAATCATGAAAATAAGGAAACGGATACGTCAAAGACTTCGGAGAAAACCGGTGAATCGGTGGTTCGTGGGGGAATCCGGGTAGAAAAAATTAACCGTGACAAAGTGAGGCAAGAGGAAACGGATCGGGAGGAAGTAAATCCGGCGCAGATAAACCATAGCGGCGACGCTAAAGAAATAGAGGTAATAGAGTTTAAGGATGAGGAAATAGAGGAAACAAGGAGAAAAAACAATGGAAAAGGGCGCATTGCTTCCGTGCTTCTGGTGTTTCTGTGTACGATTTTGCTGGCAGTTATTGCGGGATTTGGTCTTGCGCTGTGGGATTTGGGTAAGACACCGTCCGATGTCATAGATACGATTCGAAAGGAAGATGCAGAGCCTGCGATGGCGGAAGCGGAAGAAGTGGTAGAATCCGTTTCCAAAAATGCGGAGCCCGAACCGGTACAGGAGGAACAGGTGCCGGCGCAGGCCGAACCGCTCGTGCAGACGGATGAAACTGCGAATATCGCGGCGGTCGTACGTGCCGGAGATGAGGATGTAATCGCTTCGAAAGGTTCGTTGTCAGGCGGCTCTGTATCCGGCAATTCCGTTTCGGACAATGAGGTGACGGATCCGAATGAAGGATATCCGCGCGCGTTTACAACAGTTGACCTAAGCTACTTTGATGATGCATTGTTTATCGGGGATTCCAGAATGGAAGGCTTCGGCATGCATTCCGGCACAAACGCTACTTTTTATGCAACAAAGGGCTTCCAGCTTCATAAATATGAAACGATGAAGGTGGCGCAGACGGAAGCGGGAAAAGCGCCTATCTTCGATGTGATTCCGCAGGATGCTTTTACAAAAATTTATATCAAAGTTGGTTTGAATGAGATGGGCTGGGGCACAGACCAGATGTTCCTCGAAAAATATGCGGAGTTGATTGCAAGACTTAGGGAATGTGAGCCGCGCGCAATTATTTATATTCATGCACTGCTTCCGGTCACCGCAGAAAAATCTGCGGAGGACAGTGTTCATTCCAACGAAAATATTGCTACGAGAAATGAACAGTTAAAGCAGCTTGCGCAGGAGCAGCAGGCATACTATATCGGAATCAATTCCGTCGTTTCTGCGGAGGATGGCAGCCTGAAGCCGGAAATGACGACGGACGGCATTCATTTGAAGGCACAGTACATGGATCTTTGGAGGGAATATTTGCGTACACATGCCGTAGAGCTGCTGCAGTAGGGAGATATAGAACAATATATGATAAATAATTAAGGAGGAATCTGTTATGAAAAAAAGAACTTACAAAAATGTGGTGATGAGCGGGTTGGCGCTTATAGCGGTGTTGGGGCTGACAGGCTGCGGTAAAAAGGAAGTGACGCTGGACGTGACTGAGGTTTCCAATAGACTGCTGGAGGAAATTACTTATCAGGATGAATTGTCATCGATTGATTTGGACACGGCAGCAATGATATTTAATTTTTCCGAAGTGAGTATTACAAATGGTGCGGTTTTTGAAAGCAGTGGTGCAACCGCAGAGGAAATTGTCGTACTTGAGTGCGCAACCGCGAAGGATGCGGATGCGGCGAAAGCAGCATTGGAGGCAAGAATTGCGGACCAGAAAGAATCCTTCACAGACTATGTGCCGCAGGAGCTGGTTAAGCTTGATAAGGCAGTTATTGTAGAGAACGGCAATTATGCTATTCTTTCCGTCTCAGATGAGCCGGACAAAGCAATGGAAATTATTGAGGATTATAAGAAATAAGTTAATATCCGAGTTCTTCCCCGATCAGAAATACTTTAATTCGATTTTTGATGCCGCTGCGTCTTGTGATGACGATCTGGCTGCAGATGCAGTCGGGAGAAAAACAGTTGCCGCAGACACCGGTTACGGCGCAGGGGGTATTTCTGTCAAGCCGGGATACGTTTGCCGGTGCCGCAAGATTTCGCGCCCGGTGATGGGCGTCCGTAATGTCTGTGGCTACTTTATTCATGCCCGCTATGACAAGGACATTTTGCGGTCCGTGAATGAGACAGGCGACGCGATTGCCTGCTCCGTCCACGTTGACAAGCTCACCGTCGATCGTGATGGCATTCGTGCTCATTAAATAATAATCGGCCGCCACGATTTTTGAATAGGTTATCCTGCTTTCCTGAGGTGTCTTTGATGCAAGCCTGTCAATATACTCATAATTACCTTTTTTAATTTCATTGAGAAGGCCAATATCGCTGATTGTCATAGAACCACCGTCTGTCACAACGCTTCCTTCCGGTATCATGTGCAGGATATATTCCACACATTCTTTTGCGGCAGGAAAATAGTGTCCCTCCATGTTTCTTTTTTCAAGATTCTTAATAATGGTTTGTGCCTGTCTTTGCATTGCTTCCTGTTTGGGATTCATGAAAATACCTCCTTGTTTGCCGCGCAGCATCATAGCCGCGGCTCTTTTTATTGTATAGGAAATTCCTTCGAATTTCCTATACAATAAAATTTTATGCGCAGCTGCGCGCGGGCAAAGCACACTTTTGTTCTTTTAATTTAACAGATATTTCATGATTTTTCAATGCACAAATATTGCAGATATAGGATTGTTAAACCCTAGAAATATACATAAAATTCCAGATAATAGTTAAATGCTAAATTGTGCCTAAAAAAGGAAAAATTAAAGTCATATATGCTTTAATAACAAATAAAAAGTACATAATTAAATTGTATTTTGAAAATATAAAAATAAATATAAAAAAGCGTTGACAATTTAAAAAGCCTGTATTATAATCAAAATATAAAAAGAAGAGAGAAAAAAGGAAAAAAAAGAAGAATTACTTCTAATTTTAGCAAAGGAGGTACAGTCCACCGAAAACATAATTCGATAAATATCCTTAAATTACTAGGTGACAATTATCCAGTACATCAGTTATAATAGTTTGTAGGGTACAAGAGATAAAATAAAGCGGTACAGAAGAAGTTTCAAGCTGTACGAAAGAAGAATCAGCATAATACAGACGACAGCCAAATCAGGATACAAAAGAAGGCTGAGCAGTAAACGTACGAGAGATAGAATATAAGCGATGGAAAGCGAGGTACATAAGAACGTAAATGTACGAGTGAGAATATCTGAGGTACGAAAGATAAACTTACAATTAAATAGCGAAAATGGTAAAACGGAATTTGTACCTGAGTAAAAAGATCAGGTAATGTACCTGAAAACTAAGATGTACGAAAGAATTGAGAGGTATGATCCATTGGAAAGTGAAAATGTAGTATGAGAGCGGATGCAGATGATTAAAATCAGCATCCGCTTTCATGTGTTATAAAAACCGCATGCGATAACGCAAAAAGAACTCTGCATTAAAATATTTTGTATTTTATGGAGTAATTTGTTATACTTTTATTGGATCTGGCAGGATATTGGATGAATTGGAAAAAGATTGGGGTATAATAAATAAGGAACATGTGATCTGGATGGGAGCAGGTGTGAAGACTTACAGGAAGTTTTTTAACCGAATCGGAAAAATGGCAGTGCTATTTATGGGGATCTTCCTTTTTTTGGGGGCTGATGCTCGTCTGGTTCAGGCATATGAAAATGTGACGGTTGTTATTGACCCGGGACACGGAGGATCGGGAACAGCCGATGATTCGGATCTTGGTGCCAAGTATAACAATGTGCTGGAGAAGGACTTGACTTTAACAACGGCGTTGGCTTTGAAAGCGGAGTTGGAACAGTACGGCAATGTGACTGTTTATTTGACAAGGGCTGAGGATAAAAAGATGAGCCTCAAGGAGCGTGTGGATTATGCGGCTGCCCTTGATGCGGATGTGCTCGTCAGTGTCCATTACAATGCTTCGGCATCACATCGGTTTTATGGTGCGGAGGTATTCACATCGGCGTTCGGGCAAAGTTATGCGACAGGTTATGGTTTGGCCCAATGCGTGATGAGTCGTTGGACTCAGGACGGAGCGGCAGATAAAGGAATCAAAACGAGGATCGGCAACAGCGGTGCCGACTATTACGGGTTGATTCGCCACGGTACTGCGGCCAATATTCCGACAATCATTTTGGAACACGGCTATATTGATAATGATACGGACTGGGAACGCATTGGAAACGAGACGGTATGGAAACAGCTGGGAATGGCAGATGCCGCAGGAATTGCTGATTATTATGGGCTCAAGAAAAATGTTGTACAGGCATCCGTGACTCCGACAGTTTCTGTTTCAGTTCCTTCGGAAACAATGTCGCCGGATCTGACCCCGCCGTCTAATGTGAAGCTTTCTATTGATAACTATGATATTTCCAAAAATGAGGTTTCGTTTACACTTTCCGGGACGGAAGCGGAGAGCAGACTGATGTATTATGGTATTGCCACAGAGCAGGAGGCCGCCGATGCGGATACATCCTTTATGGAGTTGCGTCTTTGGGACAGCGGACAAAAGCATATGTCAGGAACCTGTACCGTGCCGGATGGATATGAAGGAACTCTTATTGTCAGGATATATAATAATTACGAGCTGTATATGGACAGTGAACCGGTCAGTCTTTCACTGGATATGGCGGTCAACCGGCCTAAAGCAGAGAAGCCGGTTTCGGATGTCTTGCCGCCGGCGGATGGGGAGTCTGCCGAAACAGACAGTGTATCCGCACCGGATGTAAAGCAGGCGGAGAATGCAGAAAGAGAAGACAATGCGGAGGATGACGGTCAGAAAACAATGAGTGCCGGCGAGGAGACCCTGGTGCAAAATGAAAGTGATGATTCCGCAAATGCAGTTATGACAAAAACCGGAAGCAGAAGAAGCAAAGCACTTGCCGGGCTGATTGCGGCCACAGCGGTGGCGGTGCTGGCGTTGATTGGGGCGATTGCGATTGCAGTCGGAGCAAACGCGAAAAGACGACGGGGGAAACACCGTCGCAGATAGGGAGATAGGTTCCCTTCTTAAACCTAAATTTATAGTAAGGAGCGGGTGCAAAAGAGGCACCGGAAAATTATGAGTGAACAAATGACAGAATCCATGGATACGTATAAGGACGAACTGGAAAAATCCTTTCGGAGACTTGCGGTCGGCGATATCATCGCGGGCACAATTATTGATGTAACGGAGGAGGCGTTGTATGTTGATTTGAAATATTATGCGCAGGGTGTGATTCCGATTACAGAAATTACGGATGATCCGTCTTTTATTGCCGGCGAGAGCTTTCATCAGGGTGATGAGGTGCAGGGCACGATCGTCAGAATGGATGACGGACAAGGAAATCTTCTCCTTTCAATGAAGGAAGCAAATCAGGTGCTGGCGTGGGAAAAGCTTGAAGCATACAAGCAGGAGGAACGTATACTGTCCGTAAAGATCAGTGGGATTGTGAATGCCGGCGTAACGGCTTATCTCGAGGGAATCCGCGCTTTTATTCCGGCTTCCCAGCTTTCCTTAAGTTATGTGGAAAACCTGGAGGAATGGAACGGAAGAGTGGTAGACGCGGTTGTAATTACGGCGGATGGAGAGAGGGGCAAGCTTGTTCTTTCCGCAAAAGCGGTCGAGCAGAAGAAAAAGGAAGAAGAGCTTGCGTCTAAAAAGGCGCGCCTTGTTCCGGGAACCGTGTTTGAAGGAACCGTAGAATCAATTATGCCGTACGGCGCATTTGTTAATTTGGGAGATGGTCTCTCAGGCCTTGTGCATGTTTCACGCATTTGTCAGCGGCGGATCAAATCTCCTGCGGAGGTATTAAAAGAGGGCGAGAAGGTCAAGGTAAAGCTTCTGGATATCAAAGACGGCAAGCTGAGTCTTTCAATGAAGGAGTTTGAGGAAATTCTCGGAGCCGAGCCGGATGGCACCGAAACATTTGAATATCACGAGGAGGGTAAAGCGACCACCTCCCTTGGCAGCTTTTTTACAGGCATGAAGTTTCCGGATTAAACTGCAATAAATAGCGGTGTTATGAAACGGTGTTATACAACAGCGTTATGTAACAAAGTTACGAAACAACGTTATGTAACGATGTTATTCATAAAAATAAAAGAATCAGAAGATAATAAAAGGATGATAAAACAAAAGAAAGAGAAAAGGAATCACAGACGATGATAGATGGATTGATTTTTGATGTGGATGGAACGCTTTGGGATTCGACTCCGATTGTAGAGAAGGCATGGAACAGGGCAATGGCCGATATGGGAATTCAAAATGCGGCTGTTACGGCCGATCAGTTAAAAGGTCTATTTGGCCTGCCCATGAAGGATATTATCGACCGGATTTTGCCGGCGGAACCGGAAGAAATAAAAGAGAAATTTATGCCGCTGTGTTTTTCCTATGAACATGCATTTTTAGAAAAAAATGCGGGGATATTGTATCCGCATTTAGAAGAGACGCTTTCAGAACTCGCCCAAAGGTATCCTCTGTTTATCGTTAGTAACTGTCAGGCTGGGTATATCGAGTTATTTTTAAGAAAGACCGGCTTTCAGCGCTTTTTTAAAGATTTTACGTGCCCGGGCGACACAGGTGTATTCAAAGCAGAAAACATCGGCATTATTGCCGAGAGAAACGGATTGAAGACACCTGTTTACGTCGGGGACACACAGATGGATGCGGATGCCTGCAAAAAGGCTGGCATTAAAATGATTTTTGCATCTTATGGCTTTGGAAACGTGGAGTATCCTGATTATACAATCGCAGATCCGCTGGATCTGCTGCAGATTCGGTTTTAAGCTGCTTTCATGTTATTGCATGACTGGCGGTCACGGTTTTATGAAGCTGTCCGTCAGCAGATGAATAGCAGACAAGGGAAATTGTATTGTGAGACAGCTCAATTGCCGTAATGAGGTTTTCCCAGACACAGCAGCCATCGTTATAATAGCGGCAGCCGGAGGTTTTCGGAAATACGGTATGATGGGTATGACCGGCAATAACGGAAAGCTGCTCCCTTGTGGAAAATTCGCACAAAGACTGTTCAATGACACTGCTCTTGCTGATTGAGCAGCCGGTTTTATAGGGTGCCCGTAAGCCGAGAATTTCAAGCGGTTTCCAAACATAGCGTACAAGGAAACAAACAAGGGGTGCCATCACATCATTAAAAAAATCAGCCTGATGTCCGTGGATTAGAAACAGCCGTTTCCCGGATGGGGTGAGCTTTAACAGCAAGCCCTCCTGAATTTTTAAATGTGGCATTACGGTGGAATATAGCTGCTTTTTACATTTTATGAGATCATGGTTTCCGCACAGCATGAAAAGGCGTTCGTCTTTGTAAAAATTATCTAATATAGTATAGGTATCCCGATGAGCGGAGAGGATCCTGGAAAAATCTCTGTTTTCCCACAGTTCCTCCCCATCGCCAAGCTCGATATAAGTGAATCCCGCTTCATAATAATGGAGGAGTATTTTATTGTATAATTCGGCATTGACGGTAAAATTATCATTAGGCGTATTTTGCCCGCGGTGACAGTCACTCATAAAGACAATGCTGGCATCGGGACTGATTACTATTGTTTTTGATGCATTTAACACGCCCTTTAAGCGATGCACCGCTCTTCTCGTAAAAGGATTTTGATCAGTAACTGGGGTCATAGTATGTCTCCTTCTTTGCCTGCTCAATCAGTCGATAGCTGTCATACTGCCGACCGCGGTATAAGGAGTTCCAGGCAAGACTGAACAGCTCGGGATAATCAGTTTGCAGGTATTCAAGCTTGTCGGCGCTTGTCTGGAACTGTTTTGTCACATTCTGATAGAGCGTGCAGTAAGCTTCATTGCTCGCCTGTGAGATTTGTTCCTGATGGGAGGTTAGAGTGTAGGGCCTTGCCGCATGCGGTTTTGCGAAGGTGAGATAGACCGAGCAGCGGTAAAAATTGAAATCGTAGGGAGAATAACCTGCGGTTTTCAATCCATATACAAAAGACTGCATCATATCGTGATTCGGGAAGGTAATGCGGATTTCCATCGTCAGATCTTTTGGGGAAGCAAATGATCCGAGCAAAAAGCCGGTCAGTCCCCAATGGACACCCGAGCGCTTGAGGAGCACTTGTGAACCCTTTTTTAAAGTAAAAGATATTTGCAGCATTTCCGCGTCGGTGATGCTTTCATAAAAATAGCCATGGAAGGAGGCAGTGTGCAGAGGTTTAAGAGCCGTATTGTAAATACCGACTTCGGCGCCGGTACACATGCCGTATTGTCCCTTACAGAATTCAATGAGCCAGTGCTTACCGTTGTAATCAAAGGGAATCGGCTCGCTGTCAGTGATCAGATTGATGAGCGGTGCCGTTTCGTCGTAAAGCCGGCAGTAGCCAAAGCTGCGTTGCCAATTTTGGCGGGTTGAATAGAAAAAGTCACCATCCTCCTGATACAGAAATCCGAACGGTTCGGTCAGTTTGTTTAAATTTGCATGCTGTACCGTTTTGTCTTCCGTAGGCTTAAAGTGCCTGATACGATAAACGCGTATGAAAAAATATAGAAGCAGCGAAGCTGCGACAACGGAACAAAGTGAAATGATAAGATCTTGATAATCCATAATAATCCCCTTTAGTAGTAGTATTATTATTATAATATGACAAGTTGGTAGTCCGCGCGCATCCTGAACGGAAGGTTTTTTATTACATAGGAAATTTCTACGAATCTCCTATTAGACAAAATGATATGTGCATGCTCACACGTGCTATCGTTACTGTTCACTCCACTGCAAAATACAGCAGTTTCGCGACCAGCAACACGCTATGCGATGCACACAAAATGCAAAGATAGCGTTTTGGCGCTGCAATTCTCCGTTTTTCTGTGAACAGTAACGTGCTACCCGGCAGCGATGAAGCTGCTTCTTCAGCCCCCTTTCCTCAAACCAGGAAAGATGGTATAATGCGTATAGGGCAGAGTCAGACAACGGTTGATACGGATGGCGTGCTTGCACGCGCAGACGCATCAACCGTTGTCTGACGAGCGAAGCGAACGAAAAAAACCGCAGGTTTTTTGAGTCTCTGCCCGTGGAGAGATGGAGTCTCTGCCCGTGGCAAGATGGAAGTGTAGTGTGTATCTGTTCAAGATGCTGAAATTTTATATAAAATATGAATAACCGAAAAGGGGGTTTACGGATGAAACTAACGTTTATTGGAGCCGCGCATGAGGTGACTGGAAGCTGCCATTACCTGAACGCATGCGGAAAGCACATACTGGTTGATTACGGTATGGAGCAGGGAGAGGATTTGTATGAGAGGGCGCAGCTGCCGGTCGAGGAATCAATGATTGATTTTGTGCTGCTGACACATGCGCATATTGATCATTCGGGTATGCTTCCCCTTTTGTATGCAAAGGGCTTTCGCGGGCAGATTTTCACAACGGAAGCGACGGCGGATCTGTGCAGTATTATGCTTCGTGACAGTGCTCATATCCAGATGGCCGAGGCAGAGTGGAGAAACAGGAAGGCAAAGCGATCGGCGCAGATAGAGGAATATGTACCGCTTTATGAAATGAAGGATGCGGACGGTGCGATCAGATGTCTCGTGCCGTGCCGGTATGGGAAGGAAATCCATGTGTGTGACGGCATCACCATCCGTTTTACAGATGTTGGACATCTGCTCGGCTCGGCAGCGATTGAGGTCTGGATACAGGAATCAGAAGGGAAGAAGAAAATTGTATTCTCCGGTGATGTAGGTAATCTGAACCAGCCCCTGATCAAGGATCCGGCAAGGATCAGCGATGCGGATTATGTTGTTGTGGAATCTACTTACGGTGATCGTATGCACGAGAAGGAGCGTCTTGATTATATTACAGAGCTGACTGCAATTTTGCAGGAGACGTTCGATAAAGGCGGCAATGTTGTCATTCCTTCTTTTGCGGTCGGCAGGACGCAGGAAATGCTGTATTTTTTACGGCAGATCAAGGAGGAAGGCCTTGTAAAGGGACATGAAGATTTTCCGGTTTATGTAGACAGTCCTCTGGCTGTTGAGGCTACCGGTATCTTCAATAAAAATATTTATGACTGTTTTGATGAGGAAGCGTTGGCGCTTGTGAATAAGGGAATCAATCCGATTACGTTTGCCGGACTGAATCTTTCCATCACGAGTGACGAGTCCAAAGCAATTAATTTTGACAGTGCCCCAAAGGTGATTTTATCGGCCTCCGGAATGTGTGAAGCAGGACGCATCCGGCACCATCTGAAGCATAACCTATGGAGACAGGAATGTACGGTTCTGTTCGTTGGCTATCAGGCAGTAGGCACGCTTGGGAGGTCGATCGCGGACGGTGCGCAGGAAGTAAAGCTTTTCGGCGAGGCGATCGAAGTGCGTGCGAAAATATTGCGGTTGAAGGGAATCAGCGGCCATGCCGACAAGGCGGGTCTGACAAACTGGCTGCTTGGTTTTCAAACTGCACCGGAGCGTGTGTTCATTGTGCACGGCGATGATACAGTCTGTGATGAGTTTGCATCTTATCTGCAGGAGGAATACAGCTTTGATGCATATGCGCCGTATTCAGGTACGACGTTTGATCTTCTGACGAATACATGTGAGTATGAGGCAGCAGGTGTTCGCGTTGCATCGAAGAAAAAACGGCAGGCCGCTGCAGTATTTGATCGTTTGCTTACCGCCGGACAGAGGCTGCTCGCTGTCATTCGGAATAATGAGGGAGGCACGAATAAGGATCTCGCAAGATTTGCGGATCAAATCAATTCCCTGTGCGATAAGTGGGACAGATAAAGGAGAAAACGATGAGCATTGCAGATAACATTTTTATAGAGATGTGTGAGGATATTCTTATAAACGGCGTCAGCACGGAAGGTGAGAAAGTGCGCCCGAAATGGGAGGATGGCACGAGTGCCTATACAATCAAGAGATTCGGTGTTGTGAACCGCTATGATTTAAGAAAGGAATTCCCGATTATCACGCTGAGAAAGACTGCACTGAAGAGCGCGACCGATGAGCTTTTGTGGATTTGGCAGAAAAAGTCCAATAATGTCGGCGAACTGAGCAGTCATATATGGGATGCATGGGCGGACAAGGATGGCTCCATCGGAAAAGCATACGGCTATCAGATGAGCGTAAAGCATCGGTATAAGGAAGGTATGATGGATCAGGTGGACCGGGTAATTTACGACTTGAAAAATAATCCGTTCAGCCGCCGGATCATGACCAATATTTACGTGCATCAGGATCTTTATGAGATGAATCTTTATCCATGTGCGTACAGCATGACATTTAATGTGACACAGCGTCCGGGGGAAATGAAGCTGACACTGAATGCGATATTAAATCAGCGTTCTCAGGACATTCTGACGGCTAATAACTGGAATGTCGTGCAGTATGCGGTGCTTGTCCATATGCTTGCACAGGTCTGCGAGATGCAGGTTGGAGAATTTGTGCATGTTATTGCGGATGCACATATTTATGACCGTCATATCCCTATTGTGAAAGAATTGATTAAAAGGCCTTCATTTGAAGCGCCGACATTCTGGATTAATCCGGAAATCAAAGATTTTTATGCATTTACGAAGGACGATGTCAGGGTGGAAAATTATGTGACAGGGCCGCAGGTGGAAAATATACCGGTGGCAGTATAATAAGAATTGCAGGCAAGGAGACCATTTTATGAATTTGATCGTAGCAGTGGATAAGAACTGGGCAATCGGCAACAAGGGCAAGCTGCTTGTCAGCATACCGAATGACCATAAGATGTTTCGGGAGGAGACAACGGGAAAGGTTGTTGTGCTCGGAAGAAAGACATTAGAGACATTTCCCGGCGGACTTCCGTTAAAAAACAGAACGAATATTATCTTGTCGGGAGATAAGGACTATCAGGTGAAAGATGCGGTCATTGTTCATTCGATTGAGGAGCTTCTTGACGAACTGAAAAAATATCCGTCTGAAAGTATCTATATTATAGGCGGAGACAGCGTTTACCGTCAACTGCTTCCGTACTGCAGCACAGCGCATGTAACAAAAATCGAACATGCTTATGATGCGGATGCTTATTTTCCCGATCTTGAACAGTCGAAGGAATGGAAAAGAACTGCGGAGAGTGAGGAACAGACATATTTTGATTTAGAATATACTTTTCAAAAATATGAGCGGGTATAAAAAAACAGGGCAGGCTGCTTTGCCATTCATCGCGGCCTGCTTTTCCCGAGCCGCATGTCTGGAATTTTAATAGATTACGCAGTTTCGGCCGTGTTCTTTGCCTTGATAAAGCTTCTCGTCCGCTTTTTCTATTGTTTTCTCGATGCCGACGTTGGAATCGTATTCCTCAAGGCCGAAGGTCATCGTGATGCTGAAATGAAAGTCTTTATAGGAAAAAATCGTTTTTTCCACGAGGAATTTTAGTTTATTCAGCTCCTCAAATACAAAATCTCCATTTGTACCTTCAAACACGAATAGGAATTCTTCGCCTCCCCAACGTGCGACACGTCCCTTGTCCTTCATGAAATCCTCAAACAACGCTGCCAGATTTACAAGGACATAATCACCGGTATCATGTCCATAGGTATCGTTTACTTTTTTGAAAAAGTCCACATCGCTCAATACAAGAGAAAACGGCTGGTTTGTAGAGGAATAACCGTCGGCCAGCTTAATGAGGTGCTTCATCATGCCCCGGCGGTTCTGAAGCTGGGTCAGCATGTCGATTGTGGCAAGGTGCTCAAGCTTTTTTGCATACTGGATGATTTTCTCCTCGGAGGAGGAAAATTTTGAACAGTAAAAGCGGGAGATGATCGTGAATTTTATAAACAGGCTGATCGAATTTAAGAGAAATAATAATGTTTTCAATCCGTATGAGAGAGAAAAGGAAGTCCCCTTCTGCTCGACATAAACAGCGACGGCAATGTAAAGGGAAGCACAGACCAAGGAAGCGAGCGTTTTTAAAATCAGCGGTTCATTCGTTTTGAAGTAAAAAAGAAGAACAATCGTAAACAACCCGAATTGGTAACCGAGCGGTGTCCCCAAATAAGCACAGTAGGAAACCATGCTGATTATGAGAATACCTGAATACAGAAGCAGGGAAAGGCGGGTTTTGTCCTGATAGGTTACACACAGGACAGCGATCATGCCAAGACAGTAAACGAATGCAAGTGCTCCCATGTGAACGCCAAAACTCAGAAAAAAAATAATAGAATGGATAAAATGGAAAAGGGCATCCGCAATACAGAGGATGCGCAGCAATACGGCCATATCTTTTAATTCATTTTCGGCAGTAACATCTTTGTTTAATAAGTCCTTTGCTTTTATAAGTAAATTCATGCCGTTTCCCCTAAAATCACTGTTATTGATACGCCGAAACGAAAAAACAATTCAAATGGCAGAAACAAGCTGTCATATTCCAAATCTTCTGGCTGCCAGAACAAATAGGAAGCCAAAACTTTACTGCAACAACATAACAAGGTCCTTCCTATGATATAAAAATAGACAAGAAAGTCCCGCATTTACTGTCTAAATTGAACAAAATACCTATAGCTCAGTGTATCACAAATACTTGACATTGTAAATGAAAAGTATAATAATGAACCTATGGTTATTTTACAGGAACTTGAATAAACAGAGAGAAAGGGAGAGATTTATGTTAGACATCAGAATTGAAAAAACAACATCACCCAAACCGTTGCCGAGTGCAGAAAATCCGCTTACATTTGGTACTATATTTACGGATCATATGTTTGTGATGGATTACGAGACGGGGAAGGGATGGATTGATGCGCGAATCGTCCCTTATCAAAATCTGTCGCTGGCTCCATCTGCCATGGTATTTCACTACGGTCAGGAGATGTTTGAGGGCTTGAAAGCCTATAAAGCGGACGATGGAAGGATTCTTTTATTCCGTCCCGATAAGAATATTGAAAGAGCAAATAATACAAATAGGAGAATCTGCATTCCGGAGATTCCGGAGGAGGATTTTTTGCAGGCACTGAAAGCGGTTGTAAAGATTGAGGAGGCATGGATTCCAACGAAGCCGGGAACTGCCCTTTATATCAGACCGTTCGTTATTGCAACGGATCCGTTCCTGGGTGTCAGACCGTCGGATACTTATCAATTTATTATTATTCTGTCACCTGTCGGAGCTTATTATCCGGAAGGGTTAAATCCGGTGAAGATTTGGATTGAAGATGAGTATGTCAGAGCTGTCAGAGGAGGAGTCGGGGAGGCTAAGACGGGTGCAAACTATGTGGCGAGTCTCGCGGCACAGGTAAAGGCGCACGAGGAGGGCTATTCGCAGGTGCTTTGGCTGGATGGTGTCGAGAGAAAATATATTGAAGAAGTAGGTGCAATGAATATCTTTTTCAAAATTAACGGAACAGTTGTAACACCGATTCTGAATGGAAGCATTCTGCCGGGTGTCACACGTGATTCCTGCATTACACTCTGTAAATCATGGGGACTGCCTGTTGAGGAGAGAAAAGTTTTGGCGGATGAGATTTTTGCCGCCGCAAAGGACGGTACACTTGAGGAAGTATGGGGAACCGGCACGGCAGCAGTTGTTTCACCGGTTGGTCACCTTCGGTGTGAGGATCAGGTATTTCAGATTCAGGACGGCGGAATCGGTGCTGTCAGCCAGAAGCTCTACGATACGGTGACAGGCATTCAGCTTGGAAGACTGAAAGGCCCGGAAGGCTGGGTTGTAGAAGTAAAATAAAGTAAGCTATTTGAATGGCCTGAAAATAGTTATGATATAGAAGAATGAATAAGAAATGCCGGGAACCAAATGATGATTCACGGCGTTTCTTTTTGTTATATAGGAAGTTGCTCCGATTATAATGTTTAGTTGGAATTTTTAATATAATAATCAAAATTTTCGAATGCCCATAATTGATTATATACATGGTTTTTAATTGACTCCGGGTCATGCACAGATGCACAGTAAGCAGTCCTTTTTCCTTCTTCCAGCTCTTTAAAAACTTCCTTGTACTTCCAACCATATTTTCGAACAAAAGACTCGTTATAGTTTGACGATTTGCTTATGGAAAAGCAGGTATTGATACTTCTGCCGAGTTTACATAGATCTTTGCCCATACATAAATCGCAGCCGATATATTGGGTCATATCAATCTCAATCGTAGTCACGTATCCTACAGTATAGGGAGTATAATGAACTACCCTTGGGGATAGTTCTGCATCGCCGTAGCCGCATTCTTCACTCCAGTAGCCTATTTTTTCAATGAGCTCAGGTCTTAGGCATTGCAATTGTCCCGGAACAAAGTCTAAATCTACGCCTACAGTAGCATTTTTTAACTGTAGGTAATTGACACCTCCGGATTCTTTAGGTATTATCGGCGGCATATATCTTGGATATGGATGATCTCTCATAACTCCCAAAACTCCCACTTCGGGGAACGTATCAAAAACTTCCATAAAACGTGCGATCCAGTTCTTGGTCTTTATATAGGTATCGCTGTCTATAGTTATAAAATACTGTCCGGGTTTTCTCTTTGTCAGGCTGTAGTTGAGCGGATAGATAGGTCCCAGATTCAAACTAAACCGTGTTTTTGATTTAATGCGGCTGTCGGTTAAACTATTGATATAATCCCAAGTATTGTCTTTGGAATTGCAATCGATGATGTGTAATTCAAAGTCTTCATCTGAATCTAGAATATTATTCAAGTTCTTAATAGTCAGTCCCATTCGGTTAAAGGTAACATAATTGATAAACGGGGGTATTTTCGTCCCATTATTTATTTTCTTTTCCATTTCGGTAAAGTGATTCATATTATTACCTGAAAATAATTGTTTCAATAGAAGCAGTCCTTTCCTTTTTATTTAAAATCTAGAGAATTTGATTGGTTTTGCGGGTACACCGACGGCGGTACAAAAAGAAGGAATATCTCTTATGACAACTGATCCGGCACCTAAAATACTCCACTTTCCAACTGTCTTTTTTTGTATCACTGTGGCTTTTGAGCCTATTTCACATCCTTTGCGGATTATTACATTTCCGGAGAGGGAAACATTCCAATACAGGGAGGAATAATCTTCGATTACTGTATCATGACCGATTCCACAACCCGGATTTATGCAGATATGATTTCCTATTTTGGTATTTACGGATATAAATGTATTACCGCAAATGATACAGTCAAAGCCTATTTGACTATATTTACTTATTTTTGCATTTGGGTGTATTAAAGTAGCATAATGGATATTTTCTGCCGATGCTTTTTTTATAAGATTAAATTTATCTCTGGGATTTCCGAGTGCACAAACTGCCCAGAGGTTTTTTCTGTTTTCCTTCTCAATCCAGTTAAAATCTCCAAGAACAACAGTATCATTTATGAGAGTGCCATGTTTTTCCGGGGTATCATCAATATAGCCCAATATATTCCAGATTTTTTTCTCTTTATTTATATCTTTTATAAGCTGAGCCACTTCTTTTCCTAAACCGCCGGCACCAATAATTATAATATCCTTCATAAAATCAACCGACACGTATTGCTTTTAAAATTGAGCAGATTTTTTCCACATCACTATTTTCCATTCTTCCATGCAATGGAAGTGAGAGAACTTTATCGGCAACTATATTAGCGATCGGAAGCTGTTGTTTAGAGGCAGAAGGAAAATTTTTATAACATTGGAAATTACTGCACAAGGGAGAAAAGTATTTTTTTGCTATTACATTATATTCGGCTAATTTGCTAAGAACTTCATCACGAGAGAGGCCATACTCTTCTTTATTTATTTTTATTACAAAATAAGCATAGTTATGTGAAACCCCTTCTATATCTTTGCTGGCAGTGATGCCGGGAATATCTTCAAGTAAATCCCGGTATAGGTTTGTGATTTCTTTTCTTCGTTCTATTTCTTCATTGACTTGTTCAAGCAGTAGGATACCTACTGCAGCCTGGATTTCATTTAACTTTCCATTTGTTCCAGGTTCCATTACATTGCCGGTATCGGTTAAGCCAAAATTCCTTAAACGATCTGCTCTTTCCTTGGAATACGGATCTTTATAAATCAGTGCTCCGCCTTCAATTGTATGGTAGATTTTAGTCGCATGAAAACTAAACATGGACAGATCACCAAAATTTGAAATTGGTGTGTCACCGATCTTTACCCCAAATGCATGAGCGGCGTCGTACAATACCTTAAGGCCGTATTTGTCTGCAATTTTTTGGATTTTATCGACATTGCACGGATAACCAAATACATGTACAGGTAAAATCGCTGTGGTTTGTTCTGTTATTAAAGATTCAATTAAATCCGGATTCATATTAAAAGTATCCTCTTCAATATCACAAAAGACTGGTTTAATATTGTTCCAGACTAAAGAATTAGTTGTTGCGGCAAATGTAAAGGGTGTGGTAATTACTTCTCCTGACAGCCGCAAAACCTTACATGCTAATTGTAATGCGACTGTTCCATTAGAAAAGACCGAGAGATAATTGGAATTCAAATAAGCTGATAAATTTTTTTCTAGTTGTTTTACCATGTTTCCATTATTACTCAACTGTTTACTTTCCCAAATTACTTTAATCATTTCACTAAGTTTATCAATATCAGGCAGTAAAGGTTGTGTGATAAAGAGAGGTTTTTCAAAAGATTCTATCATAAATAGCCTCACCTTCCTAAGAAATAAGATTTATTATTTAATTATTATTAATAAAGCAACCTGAAAAGCATGTACAATACAATTAATAAATTACAATATATCAGGTTTACAAGCGAGAAGAACAATAGCCTAACCAAGCAGGCGACCGCTTGTTGAGTGCGTGTTAATTTGCATTTTTTATAAAATATGACAAGTTATCCTGTGCCCATTCCTGGTTATAAATATGATTTGATATAGAGTTTATATCATTTCCGGAAGCACAATAAACTGGTCGTACACCGCTTTTCAAGTCGTTTACGGTTTCGTCGAATTTCCATTGATACATTTTTTTGAATGTTTCATAACAATTCAATTTTGGATAATTAGTAAAGCAGGTTTCCTTATATTTGTTTAGCGTGCACTGTGCTCTATATTCACAGGAACTGCATTCAAGTGTTTGTGGCATTTGAATGCTGATATTAGTTACAAAGCCGGTCTTAAAGGAAGTGTAATTATTAATTCTATTAGAGAGCTCAACATCACCAAAACAATTTTCTTCGGACCAATAACCTATTTCATTAATAAGCTCCGGCCTTAGACAAACACAGTATCCAGGGACATAATTTTTATTGATGTCAGGATGACTGTTATCAACTTCAAGATAAAATACGCCACCTTCTACCTTGGGGAGTACAGGAGGCAGAAATTCCGGATCAGGTGGGTTTTTTTGTATTCCAAGCATACCTACTTCCGGGAATGTTTCAAACACCTTTGAAAATCGTGATATCCAATCCTTTGTTTCAATATATACATCATTATCAACAGTTATAAAATATTGGTCAGGTCTTCTTTTTAGAAGATTTAAATTCAATGCATATATCTGCCCGAAATTCAAATTTAATCTTGCTTTGGATAAAATACGGCTATCATTTAAACTTTGCAGGTATTTCCAGGTGCCATCAGTTGAACCATTATCAATGATGTGCATTTCAAAATCATCACTGGAATTAAGAATGGATTTAAGATTTTTAACAGTTAAACCTAAGCGGTTAAAAGTGACATAACTTAAAAGTGGAGGCAGCATGTAATCATAACCTTTCCCTATAAGTTTCTATGGTTAATCTATTTTATGTCAAACCGTGGAGTTTGCTACAGATCCTTTCGTTCTCAAAGTAAATGATGAATAACCGGTCCTGTCGGATTTCCATTACGCTGCTTTCCTGTCCGGTATCTATTTTCTTATGGATAATCCCCATTAATAGCGGGTTCCAAATACTAAAAAGTTAATAGAACAATCATCTTTTAGAATTTGTCGGCATACATTATAATTAAATCCCATTACAAAAATTATATGAGGTGATAATTATTGATAATAAGAAAGAAGGAATAATGTGTCTCATTGAGGAGGTAGATTGCCAAAATACAATAAACACAATTAGGTATGGGGATCCGGAATTAGCTTATCAGGATATGACAGATAAAAACGAAATAGAAATAGTGGATAAAAGTGTGGTTACAAATCATATGGAAGCAGATAGCACAGAAAAGGTGTTATCAGGTAGCAGTACCAATACTGATCAGGAAGAAAACTGCACAGTAAATGAAGTAGATTGCAGAAAGTCTCTTGCCAGCATTGGATACTATGTAGATGAAGAAAAGACGGAAGTGAAAGGCATAGATGAAATTGTAAATGACGATTTGGCTTTGACAAGCCGTGCTTCAGTTGACATATCCGATAACCAGATAGAAGAAACTGCAGCAGAACAAATAACGATAGATTACAGTCAATTTCTGGAGATTTCAAAGTATTTCTCGGAATTTGATATAAATAAGTTCGTTAGCTCCAGTATTATTGCTGCGGCAGTGGATTATACAACGAATAATGAAAGTGTGTCAAAAGTAACAGAGGAAAATGACACGCTTAATGAAGTGAAAAAAACCTTGGATTCAATGAAAACAGAAGAAATATCGGGAATTGAGGATGAAATAGAAACCAGAGACAATATAGAAATCGATGATACAAATAATGTCATATGTAAAAAAAATAAATTTTTAGTATTGGAAGAGTTTTCTGTAGAAAATAAAATCGGCTTTTTAAGTTTGCTCTCAGTACTGGGATTTGCCGGAATCTTCACGGATCATATTGCCTGTCTTGGATTTTTTGCTTTCCTGTATTTCTTGCGATATTTCTTTTTGCTGCCGGATGAGAAATTTAAAAATAGCTTGCTGTTAGCCGCAAAGGCAGGTTTTTTGACAAATATGATTGTTTCTGTGGCTACAATTGTACTGTGGCTGCTGATAAATACAAGTATATTATTTGCACTCGGATTGAGTGTCGGTATAGCAGCATCAATGATTACTTTTTCTGTAAAATTGGAACTGTGTATAAGAAAAAGTTAGAATTTATATCGATTGATCCAATTGTAGCCCAAGTTTAATGAAACCAGAAGTTATTTATTCATCCAGTGATTTCTTTTGAGAAACAGTAACTGTTTCCGTGTAGCATTCAAAAATCGCGTCTACGGAATTCCGGGAAAGCTTCGGCGTAAACAGGCTGACAACCGGAACGATAATGAGTGAAGCAACCATTGCAAACGCACCTGCCGTGATCGAAGAAGAAAAGAGTTTTACAAACAGGTTGAGTACGGTAATACCGACACCGAAGAGGAAGCTGACCCATACGGCAGCTTTCGTCGTCCCTTTCCAGTAGAGTGCATAGATGAATGGTCCTAAAAACGCGCCTGCCAGCGCACCCCAGGAAATGCCCATGA
The DNA here is from genome assembly GCA_023402845.1 of Bacillota bacterium. Taxonomy (GTDB): domain Bacteria; phylum Bacillota; class Clostridia; order Lachnospirales; family Lachnospiraceae; genus JAEYFP01. The sequence continues at coordinate 30,585 of JAEYFP010000004.1, read as the reverse complement.
GCTGGGCGATAAAGGTGGGCGGATTGAGTGCCAGTACAACGGAAACGACGATAAAGAAAGCCACTAGAATGCGCATTGTCAGAACCTGTTTTTTCTCACTCATATTCTTCACAAGTGAGTCCTTGATAAAATCAAGAGTCAGCGTAGAAGAAGAGGTCAGAACCAGTGCGGAAAGTGTGGACATTGAAGCAGAAAGCACGAGTACAACCACAATACCGATCAAAATGTCGGAAAAGTTGGACAGCATATACGGTATAATCGCATCATAAATCATACTGCCGTCGGCCTTGTACAGAGACGGATCATCATATAATCGGCTGAAGCCGCCGATAAAGTAGGAGCCGCCTGCAATCACGATCGCAAAAATCGTGGAGATGATCGTGCCGGTCCGAACGGAAGCCTCGTCCTTGATCGCATAGAATTTATGTACCATTTGGGGAAGTCCCCATGTACCGAGCGAGGTCAGGATGACGATACTGATGAGATTGGCTGGGTCCGTGCCGAAAAACGAGGCAAAAGCGCCGGGCTGGCCGAGCGTCGGTTCGAGGTCACTTTCAAATTGTGCGAGCTTTCCGACCGCTTCGATAAAGCCGCCGTGACCATTCAAAACAGCGGCAATGACCGCGATGATGCCGCCAAGCATAATAATTCCCTGAACAAAATCGGTAATGGCAGTCGCCATATAGCCGCCGGCGATAACATAGACGCCGGTCAATAGCGCCATAGCGATGATACAGACCGCATATGGGACATGGAACGCCATTGCGAACAGTCTCGAAAGACCGTTATAAACGGAAGCGGTATAGGGCACAAGAAATACGAAAATAATAACAGAAGCAGCAAGCTTAATAGAGTTGCTTTCAAAGCGCTTTCCAAAAAAATCGGGCATCGTGGCGGAGGAAAGTTCCTTTGTCATGACGCGTGTGCGCCTGCCGAGAACAACCCATGCGAGCAGGCTGCCGATAAATGCATTCCCGATGCCGATCCATGTGGCGGAAAGGCCATATTTCCAGCCGAATTGTCCCGCATAGCCGACAAAGACGACGGAGGAAAAATAGGAGGTGCCATAGGCGAAGGCAGTCAGCCAAGGACCGACATTACGTCCTCCGAGCACGTAGTCGTTGACATTTGTCGCATGCTTTCTTGCGTAGAAGCCGATGATGATCATAACTGCAAAAAATATGATTAGCATTGATACTTTGAAGACCATGATGATTCCCTCTCATTTCAAATAGTATAGTCCGGTTGTGAATTGCGCCAACACGTTAAAGCGCAACGCATTAAAGCGCAACGCGTTAAAGCAATAGTAACAAAACAAAAAATGATTGTCAAGGGTATTGTGATTCATCTTCCCGCCCTTGACAATTGGGTGCGCTTTGCATAATATATTAAGTAGAAAAAGAAGGCTTACCTCGTTCCTTTGGGACGAGGCTTTCTTTTGAAAATATCAAATTAATTAAACAAAGATAGAGGGCTGGTTGTATTGGTAGTTAGAAAAACTAATGATTTTGGAAGGAGATTTTTATGAGCGGAAAAAAAGCGATGATGCTCGGAAACGAGGCGATCGCGCGCGGCGCTTATGAGGCCGGCGTGAAGGTGTCTGCCGCATATCCGGGTACGCCGAGTACAGAAATCAGCGAGAATATCGTAAAGTACAAGGAGGATATTTACTGTGAATGGTCACCGAATGAAAAGGTGGCGATGGAGGTCGCAATCGGCGCTTCAATCAGTGGGGTGCGTGCTATGGCATCCATGAAGCATGTCGGTGTAAATGTGGCGGCAGATCCTCTTTATACGGTTTCCTACATAGGCGCTAATGGCGGACTGGTGCTCGTGGCGGCAGATGATCCAGGACTTTACAGTTCCCAGAACGAGCAGGATTCCAGAATGGTCGCAAGAGCGGCGCAGGTGCCGGTCGTAGAGCCGTCGGATTCTCAGGAAGCAAAGGATTTCATGAAGTTTGCTTTTGAAATGAGCGAGCAGTATGACACACCGGTCATTCTGCGTACGACAACAAGACTTTCCCATTCTCAGGGAATGGTGACGCTTGAGGAGCGGGCGGACATTGCGGACAAGCCTTACGAGAGGAATGTCGCAAAAAATGTCATGATGCCGGCAAATGCAAAGGGGCGCCATCTAGTCGTGGAAGCACGGGAAAGGAAGCTAATCGAGGATTCCAACCTGTTTCCGATCAACAAGGTCGAATTGAACGATAGGAAAATCGGCGTTATCACGAGCGGTATTCCGTATCAATATGTAAAGGAAGTGCTGCCGAGTGCTTCCGTATTAAAGCTTGGCATAGTCAATCCGCTGCCGAGGAGACTGATCGAGGAGTTTGCCTCCAAGGTGGAAACACTGTATATTGTTGAAGAGCTGGATCCGGTTATTGAGCTGCAGGTAAAATCCTGGGGTATTCGGGCGATCGGTAAGGAATTATTGACAGTACAGGGAGAATACAGTGCAAATCTGCTGAAAAAAGCAATTTTACAGCAGGAGCCGGAAATTATGGAGGCGGCGCAGGTTCCGAACAGACCGCCCATCTTGTGTCCCGGCTGCCCGCACAGGAGTGTTTATACTGTATTAAATAAATTAAAGATCCATGCAGCGGGAGATATCGGCTGCTATACGCTGGGCGCCGTACCGCCATTGAATGTCATCGATACGACGGTGTGTATGGGAGCGAGTATTTCCACACTGCACGGCATGGAGAAGGCGAAGGGCAAGGAATTCATTAAAAACTGGGTTGCGGTCATCGGAGATTCCACGTTTATGCACACAGGCATCAACTCCCTGATGAATATGGTATATAATCAGGGAACCGGAACTGTCATGATTCTCGATAATTCCACAACGGGTATGACCGGACATCAGGATCACGCAGCAACAGGCAGGACACTGCAGGGAGACACGGTTCCGGCAATCAATATCATGGAGCTGTGTAAAGCTATCGGCATTAAAAATGTTACGGAAATTAATGCGTTTGATATGACCGGTCTTGAAAAGCTTGTGAAGGAGTCCACCGCAAAGGATGAGATTTCTGTAATTATCACGAAATCGCCGTGTGTACTCTTAAACAAGGCACCGGTCACAGTGAAATGTGCGGTGTTCAGCGATGCATGCAAAAAGTGCGGCATGTGCTTGAAGCCGGGCTGCCCGGCTATTACGAAAAAACCGGATGGAATTCCTTTTATTGATGAAACGATGTGCAATGGCTGCGGCCTTTGTATGCAAATGTGTAAATTTGGCGCTATTTCCGATGTATCGGTTTAGCAGGAGGGAAAAGAGATGGAGACGAAGAATATCATGATTGTCGGTGTCGGCGGACAGGGAACCCTTCTTACAAGTCGTATTCTGGGCGGAATTATGCTGCATGCCGGTTATGAGGTAAAGCTTTCGGAGGTACATGGGATGGCACAGCGCGGCGGCTCTGTCGTAACGTTTGTCAGATATGGAGATCAAGTTGCGGAGCCGATCGTGGAGGAAGGACAGGCAGATGTGCTGATTGCGTTTGAACGGCTGGAGGCGATGCGTTATGCACATTTCCTGAAGAAGGAGGGTGTTCTTGTCGTGAATGACCAGCGGATTGATCCGATGCCGGTTGTTACGGGCGTGGCACAGTATCCGGACAATATTATCGAAGATCTGTCAAAGAAGCATCGGGTGATTTCGGTCGATGCCATGGCGGAGGCGAAGAAACTTGGGAATTCCAAGGTATTTAATGTTGTTGTGCTGGGCCTTGCCGCAAAGCATATGGACTTCAAGAAAGAAGACTGGCTGACCGTGATCGGAAATACGGTAAAGCCAAAGACGATAGAAATTAACAGAAAAGCGTTTGAAACGGGATATGCATTATAAAACAGATTGCGTACTATAAAACAGGCAGGAGGGTTACGATGATTTGGAACGAGACAAAGGAGTGCATGAGCAGAGATGAAATGAACCATCTGCAGGGCACAAGACTGGTGAAGCTGGTAGACCGCGTTTATCATAATGTGGAGTTTTACCGTAAGAAAATGCAGGAGATCGGTTTGGAGCCGGGAGATATCCGCACAGCTGAGGATATCAGCAGACTTCCATATACGACTAAGAACGACCTGCGCGATAATTATCCATTCGGGTTGTTTGCGGTGCCGATGACGGAAATTGTCAGAGTGCATGCTTCCTCAGGAACGACCGGAAAAGCGACAGTTGTCGGTTATACGAGAAGGGATATCGAGGTGTGGGCAGAATGTGTAGCACGCGCATTTTCTCAGGCCGGCGTTACAAAAACGGACATTATCCAGGTAGCTTACGGTTACGGTTTGTTTACGGGCGGTCTTGGTGCGCACTACGGTGCGGAGCATCTTGGAGCGACGGTTGTCCCGATGTCTACGGGCAATACAAAAAAGCTCATTGATATGATGCAGGATTTTGGTGCGACAGCCATTGCATGCACACCGAGCTACTTGCTGCACATTGCGGAGACACTGGAAGCAGAGGGCGCGATTGATAAGATCAAGCTGAAGGCTGCAATCTGCGGTGCGGAGCCGTGGACGGAGAATATGCGTATCCAGATTGAAGATCGTCTGCATATCAATGCATTTGATATTTATGGGCTTTCGGAGGTCATGGGACCGGGTGTCGCATGTGACTGCAGCTTCCATAAGGGACTGCACGTTTATGAGGATCATTTCCTGCCGGAAATCATCAGTCCGGAAACATTGCAGCCGATCGGTGAAGGAGAAGTAGGTGAGCTTGTATTTACGACGCTGACGAAGGAAGGGCTGCCGCTCATCAGATACCGCACAAAGGATTTGACAAGTATTGATTACAGCCGTTGTGAATGCGGCAGAAGTCTTGCAAGAATTTCAAGATTCAAGGGTCGTTCCGACGATATGCTGATTATCCGCGGGGTCAATGTATTCCCGTCACAGGTAGAGGCGGCATTGTTAGAGGCGGACGAGACGACACCGAATTATCTGATGATCGTGGACAGGGTTAACCATCAGGATACACTGGAGGTACAGGTGGAGGTTCAGGAACGTTATTTTGATGATGACATGAAGGGCCTGGAGGCACTGACGAAAAAAATCACACATGGGTTAAGGCAGGCGCTCGGCCTGGCAGTAAAGGTAACGCTTGTGGAGCCAAGGACACTTGCAAGAAGTGAAGGAAAAGCAAAGAGAGTGATTGATAACAGAAAGCTTGTATAGGAGGGTGATGTGATGTCGGTAAAACAGGTTACGGTATTTATTGCGAATAAAGAAGGACGTATCGAGAAGGTAACTGAGGTTTTAAAGAAAAACAGTATTAATATTACGTCTTTGAGTCTTGCGGAATCGGTGGACTTCGGGCTGCTGCGCCTTATTGTTTCGGAGCCGGAGCGTGCAAAAGAGGCATTAAAGGCGGAAGGGCTTTCCGCCAAGACAACAGATGTGCTGGCGGTGCGGATTTCCAATCAGCCGGGTTCCCTGCATGAGCTTTTGACAGCGGTCAAGGATTTTAACATCGAGTACATGTATGTCCTTTCCACGAATGAATACGCCTCTATGATCATGAAAATCCGTGACATCGGGGGAGCGGAGAGGGTGCTTTCTGAAAATGGCTTCCGTTTGCTGGAAGGCTCTGAGGTATATGAGGCAAATTCGTAAGAAGCTTAAGCATCCTCGATACACTTTAACAGCTGCTCGTTCATTTCGGGCAGCATAAAGCAGAAACGGAAATATTTGTTGTTCAGAAACGGAAACGAAGCACAGTTTCTGATCATCATATTCTGACGAATCGCTTGATCAAAAAGAATGTCTGCATTGAGCCCCTCCCGCAGAATGCGCACAAGCACAAAATTTGCGGTCGGTTCATAAACCTTGAAATCCTTCATTTCCTTTAGACGCGTGACAATTCGCCTGCGCTCTGAGGAAATGAGGGATTTTGTCCGTTCGATATAGTCTGCATCCGTAAACATGAGCTTTCCGGCGGTTTCGGCAAGCGAATTGATTGTCCACGGGTTTTTATGGGAATTGATTGTTTTAATTAAATCTGTGTTTCCGGTAATCGCATAGCCAAGTCGCAGCCCCGGTGCCGCAAAAAATTTGGAGATGCCGCGCAGGATGATGAGATTGTTGTAGGAGGATGTCAGCGGCACCGCGTTAATTGCGTTATAGTTGTCCGTAAATTCGACATAAGTCTCATCAACCATGACAAAAATGCCGTGCTGCTTGCACATATCCAGGATGGATCGCATTGTAGAACGAGTGATCGCAGTGGACGTGGGATTGTTCGGATTGCAGAGGATGAGCAGATCGATATTCTCATTCAGCTGCGCCTCTAGCTTCTCAAGGTTGAGCTTAAAATCCGCAGATTCCTTGAGCGGGAAATAAAGACTTGTTCCGCCGCCTAAGGAAACCTCGCGTTCATATTCGGAATAGGTCGGTCCGATAATCAGCGCTTTCTTTGGGTGCTCCATTTGGATGAACAGGGATATCAGCTCTGTCGAGCCGTTTCCGACAAGGATATGTTCATGCTCCGCGCCGCAGTAAGACGCGATTGTTTTTCTGAGTGCGGTGTATTCCCGGTCGGGGTAGCTTGTGATCACATCCAGATGCTCCGCGAGGGAAGTCTTAAGCTGCCCGGAGAGACCGAGCGGATTGACGTTTGCCGAAAAGCTTGTGATATTTTCTTTTTTGATGCCGTAGATCTGTTCTATCTTTTCTAAATCACTTCCATGAAAATGGTCAACATGATATAACATAAAATCCCTCTTTTTTCCTTTATTCACGAAAGCATGCGATCTTTCCATTGCGAATGCTGTCGTGATTATGTTATACTTTATTATAGTGAATTTTCTTGAAAAATCAAGTGCGGGAAGAAGCATTTCAAAAGTGTGGTGAGTAGCTTGCGTGAGATTGTAGACAAATTGTTAAACGGGTTTTTCGAGTATGATAGCGGAAAGCTCGGTTTTTCTATATCTAAAATTGAGTCAAGCCTGCCCGTGAGTGAGCTCTATGAGGGCTCTTTTACGATGTGCAGTCAGGACGGAACACTTGTAAAAGGGAATATTTATACGTCTAACATGCGTCTTGTGTGCCGGATGGATTATTTTGAAGAGGTGGAAAAGGAAGTCAAGTTTATTTTTGACCCGACAGGTTTAGAGCCGGGCGATATCATCAAGGGAGATATCCAGATCGTTTCTAGTGCCGGAGAATATTATATCCCATTTGTATTTTCGATTGTTCACAGCGTGATCAAAAGCTCTCTCGGCAATGTCAGAAATCTGTTCCACTTTACAAATCAAGCACAGTCTAATTGGAATGAGGCGGTGCGGCTTTTCTATTCACCGGAATTCATGCAGGTTTTCGAAGGTAATGACAGGGTTCACCTTGACAAATATCGCGGGCTTAGTAAGCTTGGCATAAACGGGCAAAGTGTGGACGAATTTTTAGTTGCCGTCAACAAAAAGCAGCCGGTTGTATACAGTCTGGATCGTTCGGCTTATGAGTTTATTGATGTGACGGAAGAACTGCGCTGTGAAGTGATCCTGCATAAGTCTACGTGGGGTGATATCCATCTTAATTTATCCGTTGACAATGATTTTTTACGTCTGGAAAAGACAAGCCTGTGCGATGATGATTTTCTGGGAAACGAGCATAAGCTTATTTTTTATATTGAAGAGGAACATCTTCATGAAGGTAAGAATTTCGGAAGAATTCTGTTGTTCAATGATACCCAGACTCTTTCGGTTACGATCACGGCGGGGCGGAGAAAGAGAAATGATGCGGCCCGTTTTGGACGCAGGGAAAAGAATAAGCTGCTGTGTCGCCTGCTGCGCCGGTATATTGTGTTCCGGACAAAACAGATCAGCGTCGCCTCCTGGGTGAGGGAGTCGATGAAAATTGTGGAGCGCATGAATACACTGGATGATAAAAATCCGATATCAAGGCTTTTTCAGGCGCAGCTTCTGCTTGTGGAGGAACGCTATCATGAAGCAAAGTGGATTCTTGAGCATGTCGGAAATGAAATGCATATTGATCAGGCGCCGCCGGCATATTATTGCTATTATTTATATTTGACGACATTGTGCGAGCGGAATGAGGAATACATTAATCAGGTGACGGATATCGTGTCCGAGATTTTTGACAGGAATAAAAACAGCTTCCCTATTTTATGGACATTGCTTTATCTGGATGAAGAACTGAGCAGGAATTCGCCTAAAAAAATTGCGCTGCTGGAGCGGCAGTTCGAAGGACGGTGTTTCAGCCCGATCCTGTATATCGAAGCCTATAATTATTATACGGCCAATCCTGCCACGCTGAACAAGCTGACCGATTTTGAAATGCAGGTGCTGCTTCTTGCGGTTAAAAACGGCAAGCTGGACAAGGAGCTTTTAAAGCAGCTCGTTTATCTGGCAGGTCATCAAAAGACTTATTCGGACATGCTGTTAAAACTTTTGATGCAGGCATATAAAATTATGCAAGATGAGGAACTTGTGCATGTCATCTGCTCCCTTTTGATTAAGGGAGGTAAGACTGATATCAAATATTTCAAATGGTACAGCAAAGGTGTCGAGTGTGATCTGCGCATAACAAAGCTCTATGAGTTTTACATGCTTTCCATTCCGTTCAGCTATCAGGAGCTGCTTCCAAAATCCGTGCTGCTGTACTTTGGATTTCATAATCAGCTCGATGATATGCATCTTGCATTTCTTTATGCAAACGTGATCAGACATAAACGGAAGGTTCCCGAGCTGTATGAATCTTACAGAGATCAAATGCTGGTATTTGCCGTGGAGCAAATTGAGAAGGAGCACATTGATGCGAATCTGGCCATCGTTTATGAGGATGTGCTGTTTGTAGAAATGATAAAACCGGATATGGCAAACCATCTGGCTAAATTATTGTTTGCCTGTGAAGTCACGGCGCAAGACAGCAGCATAAAGCGCGTGATTGTTATTCAGGAGCAGTTTGGTGGCGAACAGGCATATCCTGTAGTAAATCTCCGTGCCTACCCATGTCTGTACAGTGACAGCAGTACCGTGCTGTTTGAAGATGAGAAGGGAAGGCGGATGCTTGCGGAGGGAACCCAGATTCGCAGACTGATTAATGAAATCCCCTTTCTTCCGGCTATTAAACATTATGTAACTAATAATTTGCATTTTTCGCTTTATCTTTGCGAAGGCAAACGGCATTATGTTGTTGTAGAGGAAGATAATGCCGACCGGTGCAGAGAGCTTGTGGAAGCAAAGGAAGTGCGGGAAAGCTTTAAACGGGATATCCGCATGGGGCTGCTGCATTATTACTATGATAAGGATCAGTTCACAACGCTCGATGAATTTCTGATGAATATCGATGCGAAGGTGCTGAATGCCAGAGACAGGGCGGGTGTCATTAATTTTTTCGTACGAAGAGGCATGTATGAAGAAGCATACGGGTTGATTACGATTTACGGCGCGGAGCAGGTGTCTTCAAAAACCTGTGTAAAAATTTGCAGTCAGATGATTGACAAAAAGGAACAGATACCGGATGCGATGCTTGTCAAGGTATCTTATTATGCGTTTAAACACGGGAAGCATGACAGTCTGACACTAAAATACCTTGTTGAAAATTTTAACGGCCTGACGAAGGAACTGCGGGATTTGTGGAAAGCTGCGAGACAATTTGATGTCGAGTGTTATACCCTGATGGAAAAGCTGATTGTTCAAATACTGTATACGCGTACGACAGTAGGTGAAAAAGAGGAAATTTTCGAAGATTATTTACGACGCGGTGCGAGTACAAAGGTGGAACTGGCCTATCTGTCCTACTGTGCTTATGATTATTTCGCAAAGGAGCGTATAACGGACAGCCTCGTGTTTCAATATCTCGTCAAGAATTACCGGCTTGGCGAGCAGTTAAATGATGCCTGCCGGCTGGCACTTTTAAAATATTATGCGGAGGAGGAAAAAACCTGCAGCGAGCGGGTTCGGGAAATGCTCACCGTTTTTTTAAAAGATTTTCTGCACCGGAATATTTATTTTAACTTTTTCAGTATTTTTATTCCGATTGTTCCCGAGTTGGCTTCCTTTTCCGACAAAACTATTATTGAATACCGTACGAATCCGGGCAGCCGTGTTGTGATGCACTATATTCTGGAAGGACAGGATGCCGCAGGGGATGTGTATCACACAGAGGAGATGCGTAATATGTTTGGAGGCGTATTTTCCAAGGAATTTATTCTGTTTTTCGGGGAAAATCTGCAGTATTATATTACCGAGGAAAAAGGCGGTCAGGAACAGCTGACTGTCAGCGACACCGTACAGATCTCCGATACGGCACCTCAGGGAGGCGATTCGCGTTACAGCCTTTTGAATGACATGGTCGTTTCAAAGACGCTGCAGGATGACAGCACGCTGATTAAGCTGATGGAAGAATATGTGGAGGCGGATTTTTTTACGGAACAGCTGTTTACCCTTAGATAATGCACAAGAAAGAAGGGGGGATATTGTGTCGGCAGAGACAGAGAACAAAAAGGACGGATTTGTAATCGGATATGATTTGAATGACAGAATGTCGCAGATCAGCTATTATGAATTGAATAGAAATGTGCCTGAGACGCTGATTTCTGATTCCGAAGAAGAAAGACTCGGCATCCCTACCGTGCTGTGCAAGCGCAAGGATGTCAGCCAGTGGTATTATGGCAAGGAGGCGGAGCGGGTCGTAGCTCACGGGGAGGGAACGCTTGTCGGAAAGTTGTTAAGCTTCGCTCGTGCAGGCGCCAAAATTGAGTTGGAGGGTGAAGCCTATGACAGTGTGGAACTGTTGATTCTGTTTGTCAGGCGGACGCTTAATCTCCTGTCAGCGTTGACCTCGCCAGATCAGGTTGAGGCGATGATTTTTACAGTCGATACGCTGGAGGGCCGAACGATTGAGGTGCTTGAACGGATTGCGAATGCGATTCCGGTCGATCGGGAAAAAATAGCTTTCCAGACGTATGAGGAAAGTTCTTACTATTATATCCTGCATCAGCCAAAAGAACTTTGGCAGAATGAGGTGTTCATTTTTGATTATTCGGATCAGTATATGCGTTCCTACGGACTTTGGATGAACCGCAGGACCGTGCCGGTCGTTTCGTTTGTGGACCGGACGGACTTTACCGAAATCAGAATGCCTCAGCTCATGATGGAAGGAGAACCTTCCAGGGAGAAAGAGGAGCGATTGGACGAATATGTACTGCGGACGATGCATGAGATGTTTTCGGGGAAAACGGTAGGAACGGTATTTTTACTGGGAGAAGGTTTTGAAGAAGCGTGGTGTGATAAGACCTTGAAATATCTCTGCATGGGAAAACGGGTATTTCAGGGAAAAAACCTATATTCCAAGGGTGCCTGCTATTGTGCAAAGGATAGGATGATACCGTGTGATTTAAATAAAAATTATGTGTTTCTTGGTAAGGATAAATTGAAATTTAATCTGGGGGTTCAGATGCGGCATCTGGGAAAAGAGGAATATCTCGCGCTGGCCGACGCCGGCGAAAACTGGTATGATGCAACAGCGCAGATCGACTTTCTGCTGAACGGGAAAAACGTTGTGCCGCTTGTAATCACACCGTTGGACGGCAGGGAGCCGCAGGAGGTGTTTATTGAGCTGGCAGGACTTCCTGAAAGACCGCCGAAGGCTTCCAGGCTGCAGCTTAAGGTGAGTTTTCAGTCAGAAACGAAAATATTTGCAAGGATTTATGATTTGGGCTTCGGGGAGCTGTACCCTGCTTCCGGCAGGATTTGGGACAAGGAAGTGGAGCTTGTGTGACCGGTGCAATCACATCATTGAGGGGTGGCAGAAGTGACGGATTTGATTTTATGTAAGGGAGAACTATCCACAACGCCATATTATATTGCAGGACTTGGGACGAATATTTATTCCATCGAGGAGCTTTGCTTTTGTGTTGTACAGAGTGCATATGTGCTTGACCGTGATCTGATGGATGAAAGGCTGTGTGTGTTTCTCGAAAAGCAACTGAAGCAGAAGGAACTTTCCGCAAAGCTTCGGACGCTCATTGAGGAAGAAAAGAGTCTGGGCGAATTTGTTACGATGATTTTAGAGGAAACTTTTTACTGTGATGAGGAGGAGATCGAACAGGTTCGGCAGGTGCTTACGAACAATGAGGGGTTAGGCTTTGCTCAGCGGCGCAAAGCGCGGGGAGATAATCTGCTGAGGACGAAAAAGTATACGCTTGCGATTGAAGAATACCAGTATGCATTACAGTGTCTCAAATGGGAGGACGAGCCGGAGCTTTATGCGGCCATTTTACATAATACGGGAACGGCTTATGCACAGCTTTTTTTATTTGAAAAGGCTGCGGGCTGTTATAGAGCGGCAAATGAGACCTGTGAAAACAGAGAGAGCCTAATCCAGTATCTGGAGGCGATGAGGCTTTCGATGCGCAGGGAGAAATATGACCGTATGCTGCTTCAATACGGCTATGATCCGGAGCTCGTGAAGGAGGCGGAGGCCCGTATGAATCAAAGCCGCCAGCATTCTCCTGATTCTGCCTACGCAAAGGAGCTTGCGGAGACAAAAGCATTGCAGAACGCAGGGAAAATCAGCGAATATTACAAGAGCATTGAAGACACCCTCAATGACTGGAAGCAGGAATACAGAAAAAATATGATTATGCGGGGCAAATAAGTATCAAACAGAAGAAAGGGGAACTATGAAACCGTTTCAATTTCATTTATTCCGTTTTATAAAAGAAAAACTTGGATTTACAGAAGAAGAGGAAGATGATTTTTCTCTGGACCTTAAAGAGGGAGAGGACGCAAGTTCCGTTCCTGATGTGCTGCAGCGTTCTACAAAGCGCAGGAGAGACTTGAATGTTCTGGATTACAGGGAACGCGAAAGCTATATTCGCGGTTGCTGTGAGCAGATGACGTCTTCTTCCAAAGAGGTCGAATCACAAAAGACGGAGTATCAGCTTGTAACGGAACGGCTGACTGATTTAGAGGAACTGTCTGCGCTTCCGGCATCCAACCGGAATGAAATCAAAAAGCTTGCAATGAAAATTGTACAGATAGAAACGGATGAGGCTGCCTATGAACGCCCGGTGAGCAAGATCACAGAGGCACAGTACCGTGAAATAGAACGGATGGAGGACGAAATTCCGCAGATTTTGGAACGGCTCAAAAAGAATGAGGAGTACCAGATGGCAGTGCGCCGCGACTTGAATTTGCTGGAAGGAGAGAAGGGAGCGCTTGCTTTTCAGCACAAGGAGGAGAATGAAAAAGCCGCAGGAGCAAAGACCTTTGCAATAATTATCGTATTTGCGGCGGTTCTCGTTGTCTGCCTGCTTATTGTATTAAAAGCTTCCCTGCCGCGTATGGATGTCAAGCTCGCGTATTTTATTATGGCCGCAGTCGCGGCAGCCGCATTGACTGTTGTCAGCGTTTTATACCGCAGTGCACAGGACAACCAGACGAGGGCGGAAAAAAAACTGAACAGGATTATTACACTGCAAAATACTGTTAAGGTGAAGTATGTAAACATCACGAACCTGATCGACTATACCTATACGAAATATAAAGTCAACAATTCCTACGAGCTGAATTACATATGGGAAAAATATCTGGAGGAAAAGGAAGCTCGTTCTCATACGGAGAAAGTCGCACAGAAAATGGAGCAGGCGCGCAAGGAACTGCTTCTGCTTCTCGGACGTTATCATATAAAGGAGCCGGCCCTATGGATCTACCAGCCGGGAGTGCTGATTTATGAGGATGAACTGAAGGAAATGCGGCACAGTCTGATTGTTCAGCGCCAGCGTCTTCGCAAGGGCATTGATTTCAATTTGTATAATTTGGAAGATTCCAAAAAAGAAATCGAACAGATCGTAAAAGACTATCCTGAATATGCCCGTGAAATACTGGCAATCGTGAGTCTGTACGAATAAATGGTTGATTTATCGAGAAAATCGTGATACTATGGCGAGGTAGCAATTTACTGTGATAAATCAACAGATCACAGGAAAGAGCCCAGATTATCTCAGAGGAGGAATTTATTATGAAAAAGAAAATTACGTTGGTGCTTGCACTTACGATGGCACTTAGCGTGTTGAGTGCGTGCGGCTCAAAGAAGGATGACGGGACATTTACGGTAGGCTTTGATGCTAATTTCCCACCCTATGGCTATCAGGATGAAACGGGTGCTTATGTGGGCTTTGATTTGGATCTTGCTGCAGAGGTCGCAAGCAGAAACGGCTGGGAGATCAAGCTTCAGCCGATCGATTGGGATTCCAAAGACATGGAGCTGTCATCCGGCTCGATTGATTGTATCTGGAACGGTTTTACGATGAGCGATGACAGACTTGACAAGTATGAATGGTCGTCCCCTTATGTTGACAACAGTCAGGTTTTTGTTGTGGGCAAGGACTCAGGTATTGCCGGTCAGGCGGATTTGGCCGGAAAGACTGTCGCTACACAGGCGGATTCATCAGCACTCGAAGCGTTGAACTCCGAGGACAGTCAGGAACTGTTGGCTTCATTCAAGGAATTGACCGTTGTACCTGATTATAATACGGCATTTTTAAATTTGGAAGCGGGCGCAGTTGATGCGGTCGCGTTGGATATCGGCGTTGCAAAGTACCAGATCGAAGCGCGTGATAATGCTTATGTGATTTTGGATGATGAGCTTGTTTCAGAGCTGTATGGTGTTGGCTTCTTAAAGGGAAATACCGAGCTTCGCGATACGGTACAGAAGACACTCGATGAGATGGCTGCGGACGGTACATTCGCAACAATTGCAGAAAAATGGGATCTGACGGATTCTGTAGTATTGGGAAAATAATTCATACATAAGGGTTTGGAGGATAGATCATGGGCATTGGAGCAATGTTGTTACAGCTTTTGAGCGGGATGCTGACTTCGGTGGAGATTTTTGTGCTGACACTTGTTTTTTCGCTTCCGCTCGGGCTTGTGCTTGCGTTTGGCAGGATGTCCAAGCATGCGCTTGTCCGAAATGTGACAAAGGTATATATCTCTATTATGAGAGGAACCCCTTTGATGCTGCAGCTCATGGTCGTTTTCTTCGGACCCTTCTTTTTGTTTGGTATCCGGATTACGACCGCGTATCGTTTTATTGCGGTCATTATTGGCTTTGTGCTGAATTATGCCGCCTATTTTGCGGAAATTTACCGCAGTGGGATTGAATCGATGCCAATAGGACAGTATGAGGCGGCAAAGGTGCTTGGCTACGGCAGAAGGCAGACCTTTGTCAAGATTATCCTGCCGCAGGTAATCAAGCGGATTCTGCCGCCGGTGACGAATGAGGTGATTACGCTTGTAAAGGATACCTCTCTCGCGTTTGTAATCGCAGTCTCGGAAATGTTTACGGTTGCCAAGGCGATCGTGGCGGCACAAGCGACGATGATGCCGTTTGTAATCGCTGCGGTATTCTATTATTTGTTTAATCTTATCGTTGCATTCTCAATGGAAAAGCTGGAAAAGAAGCTTTCTTATTACAGGTGAGGAGGATATAGCTGTGAATCTGCTGGAAATCAATCATATGCAGAAATGCTTTGATGAATTGGAGGTTATAAAGGATATTTCTTTATCTGTTGCGGAGGGAGAAGTCGTTTCAATTATCGGCCCTTCCGGTTCGGGAAAGTCGACGCTTCTTCGTTGTGCGACGATGCTTGAGAAAATGGAATCGGGAGAGTTGTCATATCTCGGGGAGAAAGCGGTATGGAACGACGGGGATGGCAAGAGTGTTTACGCATCAAATGCAGAGTTAAAAAGAATCAGACAATATTTCGGACTGGTGTTTCAGAATTTTAACTTATTTCCCCATTATACAGTATTAAAAAATATTATGGACGCGCCGGTTTCCGTGCTGGGGATGCCAAAGGACGAAGCAAAAGAGCAGGCGATTAAGCTGCTTGATCAGCTCGGACTTCCTGATAAGGCAAATGCTTATCCACACCAGTTGTCAGGCGGACAGCAGCAAAGAGTATCAATTGCAAGAGCGCTTGCCCTAAAGCCAAAGGTGCTTTTTTTTGATGAACCAACTTCGGCGCTTGATCCGGAGCTTACCGGAGAAGTGTTGCGAGTAATCAAGGAGCTTGCGAAAAAGCATATGACAATGATCATCGTGACGCATGAAATGCAGTTTGCGAGGGAGCTTTCAGATAGAATTATCTTTATGGAAAACGGTGTCATTCAGATACAGGGGACGCCGGATGAAATCTTTATGTCGGAAAATGAGCGTGTAAAAGCTTTTGTAGGAAAGATGACGGTTTAGCAATCAGTCCGGCTCTCCGCATATTTCAGCTTCTCCTCAAAATCGATCAGCATTTGCTTGATACGCGGAGAAATTGCCACGAATTCACAGCCGTACTGGTAGCGGGTCTTATCAATAGCGGAACTTCGGATGATCCTGACGTCAGTGATAATTTGAGGAAGTTCGCGGTCCAACTCCAGATTTGCAATGAAATAATATCCAATCGGAAGAATGCACTCGGAAATAAAGCCGATGCCTTTTGCGGAAATGTCGGTGACCTCTATTGGTGAGGAAATGTCCATGATCGTGTTCGTATTTTCTTTATACAAATCTGAGATAGAAAGCTTGATACCAAGCTCCAAACGCCGGTCGGCTCTTTTTTCTTCCATATTAAATACCTCTGCTCCGTGGATCATGCTGAAAGCGGTGAAATTATTAAAGCGGGTTTCCTTTGATTATAATACATTTCTGGTAAAAAACAACTATTTTTTGTTAATTTATTTGCTATTTGAGTTTTCATCGTCTATACTTTATATGGATTTTGAGAAACAACGTGTGAGGAAGCACGAAAGGAGAATATACAATTATGAAAAAAATGGAACTGCTCTATGAAGGAAAGGCAAAAAAGGTTTTTACAACGGAGGATCCGGATGTGTTGATCGTGGATTACAAGGATGATGCGACAGCCTTTAACGGAGAAAAGAAAGGGACAATCGTCGGAAAAGGTGTGATTAATAACCGAATGACGAATCATGTGTTCAAGCTGCTTGAGAAGGAGGGCGTGCCGACACACTTGATCGAGGAGTTAAGCGATCGTGAGACGGCAGTAAAAAGGGTTGAAATTGTTCCGCTTGAGGTCATTATCAGAAATGTCGCAGCAGGCAGCTTTTCCAAGCGTCTCGGTGTGGAAGAGGGAACGCCTTTTAAGCAGCCGACGATTGAATTCAGCTATAAAAATGACGCGCTCGGCGACCCGCTGATTAATGACTATTTTGCACTTGCGCTGGAGCTTGCAACACAAGAAGAGATTGACATAATCAAAAAGTATGCGTTTAAGGTTAATGATGTATTAAAGGCATATTTTTTACAGGCCGACATTGAGCTTATTGATTTTAAAATTGAGTTTGGCAGATATCATGGTCAGATCCTGCTTGCCGATGAAACATCACCGGATACGTGCCGCCTTTGGGATGTGCATACGCATGAGAAGCTTGACAAGGACCGTTTCAGAAGAGATATGGGGAATGTCGAGGAGGCTTATCAGGAAGTGTTCAGAAGGTTGGGACTATGACAGACAGATACGAAAGTCCGTTGTCAGAACGGTATGCCAGCAGGGAAATGCAGTATATTTTTTCCCCGGATATGAAATTCAGGACATGGAGAAGACTTTGGATCGCGCTTGCGGAGACGGAAAAGGAGTTGGGTCTGCATATCACGCAGGAGCAGATTGACGAATTGAAGGCGCATGCGGAGGACATTAACTACGATGTGGCGAAGGCACGTGAAAAGGAAGTAAGGCATGATGTTATGAGCCATGTGTATGCTTACGGCGTGCAATGCCCCAAAGCAAAGGGAATCATTCATCTTGGTGCGACATCCTGTTATGTGGGGGATAATACGGATATCATTGTGATGACCGAAGCATTAAAGCTTGTCAGGAAGAAGTTGATTAACGTCATTGCAGAGCTGGCAAAATTTTCTGATCAGTATAAAGCACTGCCGACGCTCGCATTCACGCATTTTCAGCCGGCTCAGCCGACGACTGTAGGAAAGCGTGCGACGCTTTGGATGCAGGAGTTTCTGCTGGATCTTGAAGAGCTGGATTTTGTGCTTGGAACGATGAAACTGCTTGGTTCCAAAGGAACGACGGGAACACAGGCGAGTTTTTTGGAGCTCTTTGACGGGAATCAGGAAACAATAGACAAAATCGATCCGATGATTGCAAAAAAGATGGGTTTTACACAGTGCTATCCCGTATCAGGTCAGACCTACTCACGTAAGGTGGATACACGCGTTGCGAATGTGCTTGCAGGCATTGCGGCGAGCGCACACAAATTTTCCAATGATATTCGTCTTTTACAGCACTTGAAAGAGGTGGAGGAGCCGTTCGAGAAGAGCCAGATCGGTTCTTCGGCGATGGCATATAAAAGGAATCCGATGCGCTCGGAACGAATTGCATCGCTCTCAAGGTATGTGATGATCGATGCACTGAATCCGGCCATTACCTCGGCTTCGCAGTGGTTTGAGCGGACACTGGATGATTCTGCAAATAAGCGGTTGAGTATTCCGGAGGGATTTTTAGCAATCGACGGTGTTTTGGATTTGTGCCTGAATGTTGTGGATGGCCTTGTTGTCTATGAAAAGGTAATTGAAAAGCGATTGAGAAGCGAACTGCCGTTTATGGCAACAGAAAATATTATGATGGACGCAGTCAAGGCAGGCGGTGACAGACAGGAACTGCATGAGCGTATTCGTGAGCTTTCAATGGAGGCAGGTGCAAATGTGAAGCAGAAGGGACTTGAAAACAATCTGCTGGAGCTGATTGCGGCCGATCCCGTATTTCCCATGACGCTTGCACAGCTTGAGGAGACGATGGATCCCGCCAAGTATACAGGACGGGCGAAGGAACAGGTTGAAGCGTTCCTTAAGGAGATCGTTGAGCCGCTGCTTGCGGAAAACAGAGAGCTGCTTGGTGTGACGGCTGAAATTAATGTATAACAGTCAGTGAAACAGGGCGAGAAGCGCCTTTGCCGCCGAAGAGAGCGAATCATCCTTGCGGTTTACGACGTAAAAATTGCGGACAGGGATTTCTTTTGAAAAGGTGAGTGCAAACAGGGAACCGTTTGCAAGCGCTTCTTCCGCAAAATCCTCCATGACGCAGCCGATGCCAAGATTGCGAAGTGCGAATTGAACGATCATATCGCTTGTGGCAAGTTCAAATTCCGGTGAAAGAGAGACGTTGTTTTCTTTTAAAAAGGAGTCGATATAACGGCGTGTACTTGTATTTTTTTCAAGACAGATGACCGGTAGCTGTTCTAAGATACGGTAGGGCAGCTGCCGGCCTTTTAAATGTAGAAACCGGCTTCCTGCTATGAAAATATCATGGATTTCGCGTACTTTTTTAACTGTCAGCTCAAGATTGCCGGGGAGCGGAGAGCTGACAATGCCGAAATCAATTTTTCCTTCTGTCATGGCCGAGAGTGTTTCCGGTGTAGGCGAGTTGTAAACAGTCACTTTAATTTTTGGGTACTGCTCATGGAATTTTTCCAGATAAGGCAGCAGATAATATTTAAGTGTCATATCGCTTGCTCCGATGCGGATTTCTCCAAGATCAAGGTCGAGAAGCTCCCGGATCTTCTGCTCTCCCTGACCGATGCTTTCATAACCCTTTGCGACATATGAAAAAAGAGCGGCACCTTCGTGCGTCAAGCGGATGCCCTTGGCGGTTCTTGTGAACAGCTTAACGCCAAGAAGGTTCTCTAACTGCTTCATTGACTGACTGACGGCGGGCTGTGTGATGGAGAGCTCAGCGGCAGCTCCGGTGATGCTGCCAGTTCTGGCGGCATAGTAAAACACTTTGTAGAGTTCAAGGTTGTTTGTCATGTATATCTCCATATGCTGTTTTTATTTATTATATAATAAATTTGCAATATAAACAATGCTAATGTCGGATATAAATAATATTAATTTTACTTATGAAATAAGCTGTGCTATAGTAACAGCGTAAGAAAGAAACGATGCTTATGATGCGTCATGATAACAGGAGGAATGCAGTTATGGTAAAAGCGATTGTCGGAGCGAACTGGGGAGATGAAGGCAAAGGAAAGATTACGGATATGCTTGCGAAGGATGCGGATATTATTGTTCGTTTCCAGGGCGGGGCAAATGCGGGACATACGATTGTAAACAATTACGGAAAGTTTGCCTTGCACACACTTCCGTCAGGCGTTTTTTATGATCATACGACAAGTATTATAGGAAACGGAGTTGCACTGAATATTCCGGTGCTGTTCAAGGAGCTTGCGGATATTACTTCAAAGGGAGTGCCGGCACCGAAGCTGTTAATTTCTGACCGGGCGCAGATCGTCATGCCGTATCATATTGCATTTGATACCTATGAGGAAGCAAGACTGGCGGGAAAATCGTTTGGTTCTACAAAATCTGGAATTGCTCCGTTTTATTCCGATAAATATGCAAAAATTGGTTTTCAGGTGAGTGAGCTGTTTGGTGACGAACAGGATTTAAAGGAAAAAATCGCGCGCGTCTTAGAGCTTAAGAATGTAATGCTGGTTAATCTTTATCATCAAGAGCCGATTGCTGCCGACGAATTGTACGAAACTCTGATAGAATATAAAAGAATGGTCGAGCCTTATGTGTGTGACACCTCCCTTTATTTATGGAATGCGATTAAGGAAGGCAAGCAGGTGCTTTTGGAAGGACAGCTCGGCTCCTTAAAGGATCCGGATCACGGTATTTATCCGATGGTTACCTCTTCTTCGACACTTGCGGCTTACGGTGCGATCGGCGCGGGAATTCCGCCTTATGAGATAGGGAAAATCATCACGGTATGCAAGGCCTATTCTTCGGCGGTCGGTGCGGGTGCTTTCGTGTCTGAGATTTTTGGGGACGAGGCCGATGAGCTGAGACGCAGGGGCGGAGACGGCGGTGAATACGGTGCCACGACCGGAAGACCAAGAAGAATGGGCTGGTTTGATTGTGTCGCTTCCAAATATGGCTGCAGAATTCAGGGAACAACAGACGTTGCCTTCACGGTGCTTGATGTGCTTGGTTATCTTGATGAAATTCCTGTATGTACCGGTTATGAAATTGACGGAAAGGTGACGACAGAGTTTCCGACAACGATGCTTCTTGAAAAAGCAAAGCCGGTACTTACGGTATTGCCGGGCTGGAAGTGTGAGACAAGAGGTATCCGGAACTATGATGAACTGCCGGAAAATTGCAGAAGATATATTGAGTTTATAGAGAAACAGATCGGCTTCCCCATCACGATGATCAGCAACGGACCTGGCAGAGATGATATTATTTGGAGGAAGCAATGAAAATTACAACCATTGTATTTGACATCGGAAATGTCCTGGCAGACTTTTGCTGGGAAAAGCATTTCAGAAATATCTGTGATTCGGAGGAACAGTTTTCGCGGCTTGCAAGGGCGACGGTGCTTGATGATGCGTGGAACCAGTTTGATAAGGGCGCGTTAAGCGAAGAAGAGTTGCTGGCGATTTTTATTGATAATGCTCCAGATTTGGAAGAGTTGATTCGCCATATGTTTGAAAATGTCGGTGATACGATTGAAACATTTGATTATACACAGGACTGGATCAGAGAATTAAAGGATAAAGGCTACCGCGTCTTAATTTTATCTAATTTTTCTGAAAAGGCCTATCGCGAGTGCGGTGAAAAATTAAATTTTGTCGAGGAAACGGATGGTGCGGTTATTTCCTATAGAGAAAAACTGATCAAGCCTGATCGGGAAATCTATGAATTACTGCTTGACCGATATGAACTGATTCCGGAGGAATGCGTGTTTCTTGATGATAAACAGGAGAACATTGACGGAGCAAAGCGCGCGGGAATGCAGGGAATTGTCTTTGTGACGAGAGAAGAGGCGATTCAGGAACTGAACGCATTAGGTGTAAAATAAAATAATATGTAGCAGAGAACAAATCAGGGGCACCGTCGCAGAAGGTACCCCTGATTTGTTATTTGCAAATACCTGAAAATAAGAGAAGAATAGGGGGAATCTTTCATGATTATTAACTGCAAAAACATCCTTTCCCTGCCTTATGTGAATCAGCTGAATATGGTGGCAGGAGAGAGCGGAAAATACAATATCATAAAGAATGTTCATGTTGTAGAAGAGATGAGTTTGCTGGAGTTTGTGGATGAGGGGGAACTGATCATGTGTATGGGATGCACACTGACAGATCAAACGGAAGATTGGATCAAACTGATTGAGAGCACTTATAACAGCAAGGCGGCTGGTTTTGTTATTTGCCTTGGCATCTGCCTTAAGAGTACACCCAAGGAACTGATAGAGCTTTGCGATAATCTGGAATTCCCGTTATTTGAGCTTCGGCGTGAAATCAGAATTTCCAATGTGATTCACAGCATCTATCAGGCAATGTTTCAGGAAGCGGATATGCAGGAGGGGCGAGATCACTTTTTCAGAGAGGTAATTGAGGAGAAGATGTCCATTAGTCCAAAAAAAATCCAGAAGGCAGAGCAGTATGGCTTCCGTACGGGAGAACTCTATGAACCCGCAATCATTCAAGTGCTGGAATATCATGTGGAGATGCTGGACGTGAAGAAGGAGGTAGAAACAGTCTGTGAGTATGATTATATGGAACGTGTGGAGAATTCCATCAATATGTTTACCGGTGCAAGGCTAAAAGGCAGCTTGACAATAGTACTGAATTCCTTTATTATGCTGCTGCTTCCGGCAGGGAATCTTGATAACAGAGAGCTTCTTGCAAAATTGCATCAGTATCTGCAGCAAGATCTGATAGATGTGAAGATTTCGGTAGGACTTCGCTTCTCCGGTCTGGAACATCTGGCGGAAAGCTGTCAGAGAGCCTTCTATACGATGAAGGTTTCCGGGCAATCTGAAGAACCTGTCATTTACTATAGAGATTTGAAGGTACAGACTATTCTTTACGAGGTGAAGGATAAAAACCTGCTGAGAGAGATTATGGGCCGGATTTATGGCAGGCTTCAAGTACAGGAGAAGGAGAAAGTGTTATTTGATTCTCTCAGAGAATATTTGAAAAATGACTGTGATTTGAAGAAGACAGCAGATGTTCTGTTTGTTCATGTGAATACGCTTCGTTACAGGCTGGATAAGGCTGAGAGCCTTCTTGGAGTATCCTTGAAGGAGTTTCGCAATTTATATGAATTAAAGGTGGCCTCCGATATTTATGAGCATTTGAACGGGATCCATAATGCTTCGAGTGAAATTCAAAGGGTATCTGATTAGTCTATTAATACAAAAAATGATAGCAAAATTGTAAAATGATACAACGCATGGACAGCTTCAAAAAAAGAAAAGAAGTCGTTTATTGTATATTTTACACATGTAATAATTTAAAATTAATGAAAAAATAGAAAAGTTGAAATGAAGAGCCGTAAAAAAGTTTTATTTATAATTTTAAATCAGAAGTTGACGACAGAGAATAGATTTTTTATACTTGGAGACAAAGAAATAACAGGTCACATGAGAATTGTGAACCTGTTCACAACACAGGTAAAGGCGACGTTGCAATTGAAGGTAACGTCGCCTTTTTGGCTTAAGAAGGAGGAAAGTGTATGAGAAAAAAGATGGTAACCTTATTTATTTCAGCTGCAGTGATTGCAGGTACATTATTTGGCTGCGGAAGCCGGACTGAAGCAACGGCAGAACCTGAGGCGGTGGAAGAATCGTCAGAACCGGCTGCGGAAGCCGAGGCGGAGACAGCTTCTGCTGATGGTGAAACAATTATCACGATCGCCCGGCCGGTTGACTCATCTAATCTCGACCCAATTGTAACGGGTTTAAATGAAGATATTTGGGTGATCAATCTAATGCTCCAGGGTCTGACAAAAAGCAGTAATGACGGCAAGAGCATTGAGCCTTGTCTGGCTGAGAGCTGGGATATCAGCGAGGATCAGTTAACCTATACCTTTCATATCAGGAAAGGCCTGAAATTTTCGGATGGGGCAGATGTAACGGCCGAAGACTGGCAGTATAGTCTGGATCGCTATATATTATCAGAAGAAAGCCCTTGGAGAGGTATGATTTCCATGATTGATTCAGCGACGGCAGTAGATGATACAACAGTTGAGATTAAATTAAATACGATATCTCCTAATTTCCTTGCGTCTTCCGCATTATTCTGCATGTCAGTCATGCCAAAGGCATATTGTGAGAAGGTTGGCGATGAAGGGATTTCTAAATGTCCCGTAGGAACAGGTCCATACTACCTGAAAGAATGGAAGGTCGGCGAGAGCATGACTTTTGCCAAGAACCCGTACTACTGGGAGGCGGGGCTTCCGATTGCCGACAGCATTATATTTAACGTAGTTGCAGATGATAATACGAGAATCATGCAGCTGCAGTCCGGCGAGGTGGATGCTATTACAGAGGTTCCGGCTAACCGGCTTTCGGAATTAAACGGGATGGAGGCGATTACCGTATTATCTTTTGATTCTACGGAATCAAGGCATATTACAATGAATAACTCCGTTCCCGCATTATCAGATCCTAATGTCAGAATGGCACTTCTCATGGCGACGGACAGAGAATCCATAATTCAGGCAGTATATTATGGAAACGCAACCATTTCCACCGGCCTGATCGGACCGGCACAGCCATACTATAATGATAGCCTTGAGGCAGTGGCTTATGATCTGGAAGGTGCAAAGGAGCTGCTCGCGGGAACAGATTATGCAGAGGGATTTGATATATCATTGCAAATTCGTTCCGGTAATACCAATGAACTGCAAGAAGCGACTATGCTCAAGGAGCAGTGGGCAAAGCTGGGTGTCAATGTTAATATCGAACAGCTGGATGCCTCTACCGTATCAGATAACTGGTACTCGATGGGATTTGAAATGATGTTTACGTCGCTTACGAGCGATACAGCCGATACGAACCAGTTTGCAACAGGTCTTTGCATCGCAGATTTAAAAGATTGTTATCATACCCTGTGGACGGGCGATAAACAGAAACAAGCAGAGGAGCTTGCGGTCTTAGCTGGAAAAGAAATGGATACCGAAAAGCGCGCCGAGATGTATGATGAATTACAAAAAATCGCCGCAGAGGAGAATCCGATTCTGCCGCTTTATTACGTACCCTTTCGCGTAGCTACAAGATCAGATATCTCGGGCTTTGTACAGTCACCGCTGGGTGTATATGATTTCAAAGAATTAAATAAATAAGTGAAGAAACAATGGAGAGGACAGAAGAATGCAGCAGATTAGCTACATAATAAAACGAGTATTACAAATGATCCCGGTCCTGATTGTCGTTTCCTTTATTACGTTTGCCGGTATAAGACTGATTCCGGGAGATCCGGCTACTCTGATGCTTGGTGCGGAGGCAACTCCCAAAAATATTGAAGCCATGCGCATTTCTATGGGATTGGACAAGCCATTCCTGATACAGTATTTTAT
The DNA here is from genome assembly GCA_023402845.1 of Bacillota bacterium. Lineage (GTDB taxonomy): Bacteria > Bacillota > Clostridia > Lachnospirales > Lachnospiraceae > JAEYFP01. The sequence continues at coordinate 5,203 of JAEYFP010000004.1, read as the reverse complement.
TTTTCTGGGACAGCTGATACACCTCAATTTCGGAACCTCTCTTACAATGAACACCACAGTTTGGGAGTTGTTCACGCAGAAGTCAGTCATAACATTAACGCTGACGTTTGCTACCGCATTTTTTGCGGTACTCATTAGCTTTCCGTTAGGATATTATGCGGGTAAATATGAAAACTCTGCATTTGGGAAGGCTGTTACAGCATTATCTCTTGCGGTTCTGTCTGTCCCGGATTTTTGGCTGGGTATTATTCTTCTGACACAGTTTGCTCTGAAACGCTCCTATTTTCCGGTTGGCGGCTGGGGAGATCATTTTTTAGAACAGATACATGCAATCATTCTGCCTGCCTTGACAGCCTGTGTGGCAACAACCTCCCTGCTGACCAGAAATATACAATCCAGTGTTTCCAATATTCTGAAAAAGGATTATGTCAATTTTGCACGAAGCAAGGGATTGAGCAATCACATCATTACAAGCAGATATGTTATGAAAAATGTTATGGTATCTACTATGACCTTGTTATTGATCCGGGTGACGAACATGCTGAGCGGAAGTATTGTAATAGAAACTGTATTTGCATTACCGGGACTTGGAGCACTGCTGTTAACGGCAGTACTTAAACGTGATTACCCGTTGGTTCAGGGACTTGTATTTCTTTTTGCAGTGATGGTACTCGTAATTAACCTGATTACAGATGTATTATATTCCTTCCTGGATCCGAGAGTTAAGCTGCAATAATGAGGAGGGTGATGAGATGAGAAAGAGAATAGATAATAAATTAAACTTGTTGTATTACTTAGCATTAGCAGTAATGGGAGTTATTTTACTTGCGGCTGTTTTCCCGGGTGTATTTACCGGCTATGACCCCTATGCCCAGGATATGAGCGCATTAATGCTGGAACCATGTGCAGAACATATTTTTGGTACAGACAACTTCGGAAGAGACATCTTTACCAGAGTTATTTACGGAGTGCGGATTGATCTCTTGATCGGATTCATTGCAACCTTAATTCCTTTTCTGTTTGGTTCTCTGGTGGGGCTTGCCGCAGGTTACTTTGGAGGCAGGGTGGATGCCTTGATTATGCGGGTGCTGGATGTTATGACTGCATTTCCTTTTATTGTATTGGTTATTCTGATTGTAACCATATTGGGAGCCAGTATCAGGAATCTTTATATTGCTATTTGGCTGGTGGGCTGGAGGGAATATGCAAAGCTGGTACGCAGCGAGGTACTTGTTGAGAAGAATGCGGAATATGTGCAGGCGGCGCAGGTGCTTGGCTTTTCAAAAAAAAGAATCATGTTCCGGCATATACTGCCTAACGTGATTGGTTCTGCATTCATTTATGGAATATCGGATATTATGCTTTGTATGCTGATGGCTGCTTCTTTGAGCTTTCTCGGTTTGGGCGTTCAGCCTCCTGCGTCGGAGTGGGGCGCTATGATATCGGAGGGAAGGCCATTCCTGACCTACGCATGGTGGATTGCCTCCTTCCCCGGACTGGCACTTGCGGTGACAGGTATTGCCATCAGCCTGATCGGAAATGGACTGGCAAAAAAACTCGGAGTGAAAGGCCGCTGACCGGCGCCAAGGGAGAATGTAGTATGGAAAGTAAAGAATTATTAAAGGTAGAAAATCTGCAAACTGTTTTTGGCAAGGGAAAGCATGTAGTCAATGCGGTGGGTGATGTCAGCTTTGAGGTAAGAGAGGGAGAGGTCTTCGGATTAATCGGAGAGAGCGGCTGCGGCAAGAGTGTCACCTGCAGATCCCTGATTGGGCTGATTCAGCCGCCGGGGCGTATTATTAACGGCAGTATCCGGTATAAAGGAAGCGAATTGCTTGCCGGTGGCAGCAAACGATTTCAGTCAGTACGCGGGAAGGAAATCAGTATGATTTTTCAGGAGCCTATGACTACGCTGAATCCTGTGGTAAAAATTAAGACGCAGCTAACTGAGAACATGAAAGAGGGAGCTTTAAATAGAAATGAAAAGGAAAAAAGAGCTGTCGAACTGCTGCGCATGGTGGGTATTTCCTCTCCGGAGACAAGGATCAATTGCTATCCCCATGAATTAAGCGGCGGTATGAGGCAGAGAGTCATGATTGCCATCGCTTTGGCTTCCAGCCCCAGGCTTTTGTTGGCTGATGAGCCGACTACCGCTTTAGATGTGACCATTCAGGATCAGATTATCAAGCTGCTCATGCAGCTTAAGAGGGAATTCAACATGAGCATGATTCTGGTTACTCACGATATGGGTGTGGCCAGTCAGATGTGCGACAGAATTGCAGTCATGTATGCGGGCTATATTATGGAAATGTCGGATATTCATGAAATATTCTTACGCCCTCGCCATCCATATACGTATGGATTGATGTCTTCTCTTCCGGTGAGAGGAAAAAAGGGGGCAAAATTAAATTCCATACAGGGAGCCCCCCCGAATCTGTATGATATGCCGCAGGGCTGTCCGTTCCATCCTAGATGCCGGTTTTGTCAGGACCTTTGCAGGAAGAGTTTTCCTCCGCTTTCAGAGATTGCCAAAGGACATGTGTCGCGCTGTCATTACATTGAGCAGATGACGGAAGTCAAGGGCATTGTAGAGGAACGTACGTCAGAACGGAAAGGAGAGAGTTGAAAGATGGAGAGCCAAGAGACCATACTTCAGGTAAATGATCTTTGTATGTACTTTCCTGTTCGTCAGAATCTGATTGAGATACTGACAAGAAAAGAGGCAAAGTTCATAAAAGCTGTAGATCACGTCAGCTTTTTTGTCAATCGGGGTGAGTCGGTGGGGCTGGTCGGTGAGAGCGGCTGCGGAAAAAGTACGCTTTCAAAAACACTGATCCGCCTATATAAACCTACCGGCGGCAGTGTTAATTTTATGGATGCCGGGGATATTTCCAAGCAAAGCAGCAAGCAGATGAAACAGCTGCGTTTCCAAATGCAGATGGTATTTCAGGATCCATACAGCTCTTTGAATCCCAAGATGACAGTCAGACAGGTTTTCTATGAAATCCTATCAGTACATAAGATTTGCAGTAAAAACAAATTAGAGGAAAAGACAGTGGATCTTCTTAATATGGTGGGTATGCCGGAATATGCGCTGGACAGATATCCGGACGAATTTTCAGGCGGGCAGAGACAGAGAATCGGCATCGCAAGGGCACTGGCTATGAGTCCGGGATTTTTGATTGCCGATGAGCCTGTCTCGGCATTGGATATGTCAATTCAGGCACAGGTTATTAACCTGTTGCAGGAACTGCGGGAAAAATTAAATCTGACGATGCTTTTTATATCCCACGACCTGCGCGTTGTAGAATATATCTCAGACAGAGTTATCGTGATGTATCTTGGCAAGATTGTGGAAGAAGGTCCTACAGCACCGCTGTTTGAATCACCGATGCATCCATACACCGAAATTCTGATCAAGGCTGCACCGGTTATGAATCCTGACGATACGTCACGCGAATATGTAATAGAGGGAGAGACACCAAGCCCGATTGAAATTCCTAAGGGATGCAGATTCCATCCAAGGTGTCCTTATGCGACAGACCTATGCCGTGAAAAGGAACCGCAGATTGAAGAAATCGAGAAGGGGAGGAAGGTTGCCTGCCATTATCCATTATCAGGGCAATAAAAGGGAATATGGAAATATCAGAGTTAAGATTAGCCGAAGATATGGAGTATTGGTCAATTCCGGGAGCAGCTGTGTCAATTTCCCTTGAAGGAAAGGAAATTCTTTGTGCTGCCGAGGGCTGCAGGGATTTGAAAAAAGAGCTTCCGGTTGATATTCATACAAGATTTTGTATTGCGTCCTGTACCAAAGCATTTACTACGGCGATAGCTTTGCTTCTCCAAAAGCAGGGCAAGCTGAATCTGTTAGTGCCTGTGAAAAAGTACCTTCCGGAATTTACATTGATGGATGAGGCGGCCGGAGCAAATCTTTGCCTGCATGATATGTTCACACATATCTCCGGTTTGCCGGGACATGATTTTATGTGGCCTTATTATGAGATCAGTGATACGGAATTTATCAAAAGAGTTGGTTATCTGGAACCGAGTTGTCCGTTTCGTATGAAAGCACAGTATAATAACATCATGTATATCCTTGCAGGGCTCGTTGAGGAACGTGTCAGCGGAAAAACATGGGGGCATCTGGTGAAGGAATATCTTTTTGAGCCGCTTGGACTGACGGAGAGCTATGTCAGTTTGGAAGAAGCGGCGGATCATCGGGAGGAAAACTTGGCGGAAGGCTACCGGTATCTGAGGGGTGGGATTCAAAATACACATTCGATTGCTCCTAAGGAAAGAGCCTCCGGCTCTATTGTCATGAGCAGCAGGGATCATTTGAAGTGGATGGAGTTTCAAATCAGCGGAAAGGATCAGTACGGGAGCTGTATTTTTACTCCTGAGGAATTGGCTTTTCTGCATGAACCCAGAGTGATTTTTGAAAAAAAGCAGTATTCCTTTGAGAAGGACAGTCTCCCTATTTGTTATGGATACGGCTGGTATATCCGGGAATATCGGGGGAAAAAAATTGTTTATCACCATGGCGCAACGCTTGGCTTTTGCTCGTTACAGGCATGTATCCCTGAAGCAGGTCTGTGCATGTCAGTTCTGGAAAATGGACATGGAACAGGTACCGTATTTGCAGATGCGATTCTCTTTGGTGTGATAGACAGGGTGATCTTTGGAGAGGACACTGTGAATATCTGGAGAGAAAGGTATCATGATGTACAGGGAATTTTGTCTTCCCATGATGTTAATAAGATGGAGAAGGTACGAACTGCGCCGGCTGTTCGGTCTGCGGAAGCATTCTGCGGCAGATATGAAAATGATGCTTACGGAGAGGTGGTTATTTCTGAGAAGAGCGGAAGCTTTTTTCTTTCCTTCAAGGGATTTAAAGTGGAAATGCTGCCCTATGACGGCAGTGCGGATACCTGTGTATTCCGGGTGCAGGGGCTGGTTGCAGATACAGAATTCTATACACTTCCGGCATGCTTTCGGAGAATGAAAGAGGGAAGCTATCAAGAAGTGACAATGCCGCTTGAGGATCATGTGGAGGAGATTGTATTTAGAAGGAGGTAAGGTTGAAAAAGAATAGTAAAGATTATCCATTCCCATAAGGGCATAGCAAACAAGCCATCATACGGTGGAAAATTGAAAATTGAATATGTAGCAAAGTTAAGGTTTATTAAGTAGCTGACTTGAT
>JAEYFP010000063.1 GCA_023402845.1 Bacillota bacterium | reverse complement strand
TGCCCTGCTCATTTTTTAAAAACCTGGTCGACAGGGCTTAGGTAGTCGTTTTTTGTTTTTTAAGAAATAGTATAAAAATATATGATTTTTATTTCATTTCTCACTTGACATCACACCGCTGGACTCTATTACATTTTTTTTACTAAATAATAAAACGCATCCGTTTCATCCAGCGTTCCGCGCATTTTTCTATAGAAGAGCATCTGGATAAAAACCGGAACCTGTAGCGCAAACAAGAAGAATGCGCCCGTAAACAACAAGATAACGGCAATCGTTAAGTTAAAGAAAAACAGAAGCAGCACCATCGCCGCAAACAACGGAATCAGAAATGCAGGACGCAATATCATTGCAAAGGCAGCTTCCTCCATGGTGAACTTTTCAGCGACAAAGACAAAATAACCCGCGATGTAGAGCTGAAAAATCAGCAGAAAAGCCGCAGCTGCAAGCGCCGCTACGCTCAATATGACTCCCTGCTGCCCCGCAAACAGATAAAGACTTGCCAGATTGAGCAAAAAAATCAGTTCTACGCCGACAAATTTCATCAGATACAGGGAATCCTTTAAATAAAGTAAATAGGTCTTTACAATACTTTCATTCACATCTTCCTTTTTATACAGGATCTCCCTGCCAATCCGGAACACAGCCGCGACAGCGGGCAGGAGAAGCAGCGTCCCTGAGAGCACAATCGTCAGTGCGCAGCAAAGACTTACGAATAGGGTGATATGAAGATAGCTCATAACTTTGTACAGCAGATTTTCTCTGATCATGATTTAATCGCTCCGGCCAAACCGTAAAAGATATATTTTTGCAACAGCAAATACACAATACCGATCGGTACAATGCCGATCAAAATGGCGGCTGCCACAATTTCAAACGGAGTTGCCATATTTCCGAAAAATTTGTACAGCGCGATCGTAAACGTCCTCACATTACTGCGCAAATAAAGGTTCGGGATATAAAAGTCATTGTAATAGCCGATACCGTTTAAGATCAGCAAGGTCGTGCAGGCAGGCTTTAACAGCGGCAGCACGATTCTGCGGTAAATTACAAAATAGCTTGCGCCATCGATCAGCGCAGATTCATCCAATTCCTTGGAAATGGAATCGAGCAGGTTGAACATGATATAAATGCCCACAATACCGACACCCGCATACAGTAGAATCACACTTGCACGTGTATTAACAAGTCCCATTCTGTAAATCATCTGGAACACAACGGTCTGCGTCGTAACAGCGGGAATGAACATTGTCAGTGTAAACAGAATCGTAATGAGCTTTTTCCCCTTGAAAGTAAAGCGATGCAGCACATAGGAGACCATCGTCGTAAAAATCAATTGAATTCCAAGCGAAATTGTCAGAATGATTGCCGTGTTGATCAGCGCCGCCCCGAGTTCTCCTACCCGGATCGCATAAGCGAAGTTATAAAAATTCAACCAGTTTTTCGGAGGTGTCAGCACAGGTGTGGCAGAATATTCCGTACCTGTTTTGAATGCCATAAAGATGAGCGGAATCATCGGAATGATCACAAACGCACAGGAAAGGATCAAAAAAACATATCTGAATATTTTATATCCCTTGCTTTCTCTATCCATTTTAATTATCTCCTCTCTTCTTCAATACATTTTGAAGCTGCACCGCAATGACGACAATGGCAAACACAACGATGGACAGCGCTGCACCGAAGCCGTATTTGTCCTCCTGAAATGCACTCTGCTGGATCTGGATAACCGGTGTAATCGTTCCGTTAGAGCCGTTCAGCATAATATACGGAATTTCAAATACCTGAATCGAACCCGAAATGCTTAATAAAATATTAATATACAGCACATTTTTTATTGAAGGAATGGAAATCCATTTGATTTCCTGCCATTTTGTTGCTCCGTCTACCGCAGCCGCCTCAAACAGCTCCGCGGGAATTGTCTGGAGTGCGCCGAAGAACATGATAAAGTTCATGCCATAATAACGCCAAATACTGATGGAGGCAATGGCGGGATTGACAAGCTTCAGATTCTGCAGCCACTGCTGCGCAATTCCCCCAAGACCAATCGCATTCAATATCGTATTCAATGTTCCCGAATTGTTAAAGAAAATAATAAATATGGTGGAAACAATTACACCGTTCAAAAGATAAGGAATGATCAGAACACTCTTAAACAGGTTCAACCCTTTAAACTTTCCGTTTACAAATACCGCTAGGAAAAATGCAAATACCAGCTGCGGAATTGCAACAAGCATGTACCAGAGACAATTTTTAAATACGGCGATATACCTTGTATCCGTAAAAATCCTCTGATAGTTTTTCAGCCCAATCCAGTTTGGTGTTCCCAATCCCTTATAGTTCGTGAAGCTTAAGTAGACGTTCAGTATAATTGGGATATAAGAAAAAATCAGCAAATGGATCACGGGCAGTATTAAAAATAGAATGATAATTGCTCTACTGCTCTTCGTTTTTCTCATACGATTTCCTTTCCTTAATAAAGTGCCTCTCCTAACAACGTAGAAGAGGCACTATTTTGTAGGACTCTCATCCTCTTAATTCATTAATCTTCCCAAGTATAGCCAAGCTCGTCTCTGTAATCGTTGTAAATCTTATTCTGTTCTTTTACCTGCTTCTCATAAGCAGACCAGTCATCCGGCTTTGTTACATCGAGTGAGTCAAACAGGAGACCTACATATTTATAATCTGCCCATAATCCTGCTTCTTCCAGAATTTCTTGATTATGCAGCGTATTGTCGTCCGTTGCCGGAACAAACAGCGGTGTCACCTCGCCTGCTGCCACTGCGTCATCAACAATCTGGTAAAGTGCAGGCACAACCGGATCCACACCCTTCTTATTTGCAATAAATCCACTGTCTGCAAGGAACTGTGCATCTTCTGAAACGTATTCAATAAATGCTCTTGCAGCGTCTTTATTCTCCGAGAACTTGGAGATTGCCCAGTTATCAGCCGGTGCTGCAAGTACATATCTGCCCGCGCCAAAATCCGGAGCCGGAGCAAACTTAATGATGGAAGGATCTGTCCCCTCAGGAACACGTCCTTGAATCTGAGGAACTACCCAGGAACCAAACAGCATCATCGCTGCTTTGCCGTAAGCAACGCTGTCCATTGCCACACCGAAGTCCGTATAAACTTCCGGTTCAAAGAAGCCGTCAGCCTTCCACTGTGTATAAATCTTAATTGTCTTTCCGAAAGGAGCATCCTCTGAGAACGGGTTCTCTTCCTTCAGGCATTCTGCGAGTACATTCGGATTGCCTACTACATAGCCTGCGAAATCCTGTACGGTCGCAAGCGGCCAGTTTTCCACTCTGTGCATGGAAATCGGCGTAACACCCATATCCCTGATTGCCGCACACATTTCATTAAACTCCTCAAGTGTTGCAGGAATCTCATCGTAGCCTGCTGCCTTAATCACTTCTTCATTATAAACGACACACTGGTTGTATGCCTTAGCCGGCATGATGCTGAAAACATCCGTTCCATTGTTCGGCATAGAGCCTGCATAGTCGGCGCCATAAACCTCTGAGGCCTCTGCCACCGTACAATATGGTTCGGAATACGCTTCCCACTGAGCAAGGCTCCAGTTAGGAGGAGTAAATACATCGACGCTGCTGTCCTCAACCTTGAACAGCGGCTCAATTTCTTCTTCATTAGTTACAACATTTAATTCTACCTCAATCCCTGTTTCCTTTGTAAACTTCTCTGCAAGCTGTGTCAGATATGCGGAGGATTCGTCACGATACGTGTTTCCGTCTTCATCTTTCTTCTCTTCGCCGAGAACTCTATTTCCGCCATGTGTGTAAACAGTAATTTTTGTTCCTGCAAGCTTGGATATATCCACGTCTGCATCCGCCATATTCTGGCCGCTCGCCGCATCCTCTGCCGGAGCCTCCGTACCCTCTTCTTCTGATGCCGGTGCCTCTGTTGCAGCCTCCTCTGATGCCGGTGCCTCCGCTGCCGACCCGCATCCCGTAAATAATGTGGAAATCATCGCTACGGATAACAGTACACTCAATAACTTCTTTTTCATCTTTTTCCCTCCATTAAATTTGTTTGTTAATTAAGTTAATTATTTTATCTAATTAACTTAATTTAGTTATACACGAAAATCAATCATTAATCATCACCCTTTTTTGTGCATTTTACATATATCTTGTTATTATTGTTCTTTTTGTATGATTCACTAAATTTTCCACTTCTTTTTTGTTTAATTTGCTATCCTCTTTTTTATATTTTAACTTTTATATTATTAATTTAAGTTAATTGAATTAATTGTTTTAATTTCCTAAACAATAAAAATTTTATAAAAGCAAAGTCAATTTAGTTGATGATGGGTTTAATCTGCGCTAAAATAAAAGTGATAGGGAGGGAATAGGTATTATGATGGAACAGAGCGGAAAATCAAAATCATTTAGCGAACTTGGCGGCGACGTAATTATTTCTTCGCGCGGCTTAAAACTTTATCCTGTATATCAATATCAAACGTCCGGCACCGTAAAAAATCATTTGCTTTATCTTTCTTTATATGGAAAGATCGATGCAGCATTTCCTCATTATTATGAACTCAAGGAATCCGACTCCTGGCTGATGATTTACACAATTTCCGGCTCCGGTATGTTAACGGTCAAAGAAAGAACTGCAGTGCTGGTCGAAAATTCCGTTCTCTTTTTTTACTGCGGACAGGCCCATTCGATCGGGCTGCGCGATGCAAAGGAATGGAAGTATGTTGTGTTGCATATAAAAGGCGGTGAATTGCCGTTTTATTATGAGATGTTTATGAATGTCGCGGTCTCGATGCAAAAAACATCCGCTGTAAAAACAGCGGCATCACTGGATGATCATTTATTGTTTGCTACGCCCGCAAGTAAAATTCCATCGATTTTTAAGCGCTTGGAAATCCTAACCGAGGGAGCGGGCGATGGGCTGTATTCTTCGGATAGTACGGAGCCGGCTGATGGTGCTGCAATACGGCCGCTTATGGTATCATTGCTTCTGACTGAGCTGCTCACAGAATTGATCGTGGAAAAGAATGCATTTTACACAAAATGTTCCGAAATTCCTTCTTACCTGTATGCACTGAAAAAGGATTTGGATGAGAGCTATCCGGAACCCTGGAGGCTTACTCTAATGGAAGAAAGGTATCAAGTGAGTAAATTTAGTATTGTTCATGACTTTACGAAGTATTTTGGAATCTCGCCGGTCGGCTATTTGATCAGAAGACGAATTGATGCCGCAAAAGACCTGCTGGGAAGTACGGAATTGGCGGTTAATCGGGTTGCCGCTGCAGTTGGAGTTGATAATATTAATCATTTTATTTATTTGTTTAAGAAGGAAGTGGGAATGACACCGTCTGCCTGGCGGAAGAATGCCAGAATGCACGGAAATTGAAAGTTGACGCCTCCTGGGGTCACGTGAACCGGCAGGAGACATCATGAAGGAGTATATTTCAAAATGAAATATCAATAGTATGTATGGGTACTGCTACTACTGTTGCTCGATGCGTCCAACGGATTTGCCTTCCAGAACATGACCTGGAATGACAATTTTCTCAATGAGTGTCGTTTTGGGATAATCGATCAGTCTGATCAGCTTCTCTGCCGCAATTTTTCCGATTTCCTTTGTATCCTGTTCGATCGTTGTCAGTTTGGGCTCCATAATCTGTGAAACATAAATACCATCGTAGCCTGCCACGGAAATGTCCTCCGGAATACGAAGTCCCCGTTCTTTTATGGCATTGATCCCGCCAATACACGAATAATCATCGGGATAAAGGATACAGGTTGGACGGTCTTTTAAATCCAAAAGCTCTCTTGTGAGCTTGGCTGCCATCCCAGGATTGCGGTAGGTTCCCGCCTTCACGTAATTGTCAGGCGGCGTAATCCCCATTTCCTCAAGCTTTCTGTAATAGCTGCCGACACGATTCTGCGTAACGGAGGTATCATCTCCGTGAATATAAGCAATTTTCCTGTGTCCGCATCCGTGCACATAATCGATCAGATCATGCATCCCCCTGATGTTATCCGATACAATAGCAATTCTATAATCAAAAACATGGTCAATCGTCACGACCGGCAAGTCACTGTGAATCAGCTCCACTACATCCGGATCATAAAAATCAACGCACGCAATCACAACCCCGTCAACGCCCCTGTAAAAACTGTGCTCCAGATAAGTCATATTCTTTCTGACCTGGCAGTTGATAAATGTAATATCATATCCGCTCTTCTCGGCATAACTTTTGAAGCTGTCGAGCACATGCGCAAAATAATCATGCGTCAGACCGCTCTGCGCCTCGTCTACAAACAGCACGCCCAGATTATAGGTGCGCTTCGTCTTTAATGCCCTTGCGGAGGAATTGGGGAAATAGCCCATTTCCTTGGAAACCCGCTTGATATATTTTTTCGTCTCATCGCCGATGTCGCTGTGATTATTTAAGGCTTTGCTGACTGTTGCTACAGACACACCGCACTTGGCCGCTATGTCTTTCATAGATACCATGTTTTCTGCCTCCTCAAATAATCCTACGACGCCTTAAACGTTTTCGCTTCTTTAGTATATAACACATTTGGGTATTTTTTCAAGCTTTTTTTTAGTTTTTCGCTTAGTTTTTATAATACGGCGAAAATGCGCTGTTTTATTTCCATTTGTTTTTCCTATTTAAGTATTGATTTTGTAAAATAAATCATGTATACTCTTGTTACACAGGGAGTACTTTGCTCTTTTCACTTAATCGTTTACTTGAGCTTCCTGAAAAATTTAATAAAAAATCAGACTTTTAAGAATGGAGAGAACAGTATGAAGTATGGTTATTTTGATGATGCAAATGCTGAATATGTCATCACTACCCCTAAAACTCCTTTGCCGTGGATCAACTACCTTGGCTGCAAGGATTTCTTTTCCCTGATATCCAACACAAGCGGCGGTTATTCCTTCTATAAGGATGCAAAGCTGTTAAGGCTCACTCGTTACCGCTATAATAATGTTCCTGCAGATACGAACGGCAAATATTATTATATCAAGGATGGCTCTTCCATTTGGAACATCGGATGGCAGCCTTCAAAGACCGAGCTGGATTCATATGAATGCCGCCATGGTCTTGGCTACAGCCGTTTTACTTCCTCCAAAGGCGGTCTCGAAGCCTCCTGCCTCGCATTTGTTCCGATGGATGACACCTGCGAAATTAATCAGGTGGTTTTGAAAAATACCTCTGCTTCTGTCAAGACGATTTCCTTATTCTCCTATGTGGAATTCTGCCTTTGGAATGCGATGGATGACATGACGAACTTTCAGAGAAACTACAGCATCGGCGAGGTAGAGGTCATCGGCTCGGCAATCTATCACAAAACGGAGTATCGTGAGCGCAGAAACCATTACGCTGTTTTCTCTGTGAACAGTCCGATTTCAGGCTTTGATACAATTCGTGATACGTTTCTCGGTGACTATCGGGGTGCAGATAAGCCGATCGTCGTAGAACGGGGCCAGGCCACAAACTCAATGGCAAGCGGCTGGGCACCGATCGCCTCCCAGCAGATCGATATCGTTCTCGCCCCGGGAGAATCCAAATCGTTTGTTTTCGTACTCGGCTATATAGAAAATCCAAATGAAGAAAAGTGGGAGAAGCCGGGGATCATCAATAAGAAGCCGGCACAAGAACTGCTATCCCGTTACCAGACGGATCTTGATGTTGACTGCGCATTCTGCGAATTAAAAAACTATTGGAACATACTCTTAAAAAAATATACGGTAAAGTCTTCCAACGAAAAGGTAGACCGGATGGTAAATATCTGGAATCAGTATCAGTGCATGGTGACATTCAATATGTCCCGCTCCGCCTCTTATTATGAATCGGGCATCGGCCGCGGCATGGGCTTCCGTGATTCCTGTCAGGATCTGCTGGGCTTCGTGCATTTGATCCCTGATCGTGCAAAGGAGCGTATCATCGATATTGCATCCACACAGTTTGAAGACGGCAGTGCTTATCATCAGTATCAGCCGCTCACAAAAAAAGGAAATTCAGATATCGGAAGCGGTTTCAACGATGACCCGCTATGGCTGATTGCAGGAACCGGCGCATACATAAGGGAAACCGGTGATACTTCCATTCTGGATATCCTGACACCGTTTGATAATGATGAATCTAAAGCAGCGCCATTATTTGATCACTTAACACGCTCCTTTGACTACATTGTAAATCATAAGGGGCCGCACAGTCTGCCTTTGATCGGACGTGCCGACTGGAATGACTGCTTGAACTTAAACTGTTTTTCCGAGCATCCCGGCGAATCCTTCCAGACCTTCGGTCCTTCCGAGGGACCTGTCGCAGAATCCATATTTATCGCCGGAATGTTTGTGAAATACGGCAGGGAATATGCTGATCTCTGCAGACTGATCGGCAGAGATGACGAGGCTGAAAGAGCCATAAAGGAAGTAGATGCCATCTATGAAGCAGTACTCAAAGCAGGCTGGGACGGTGATTGGTTCATTCGCGCCTATGACGCTTACGGCAACAAGATCGGTTCCAAAGAATGTGCGGAAGGTCAGATTTTCATCGAACCGCAGGGCTTCTGCTCTCTTGCCGGCATCGGTGTAGAGGAAGGGCTTGCGCAAAAGGCACTCGACTCCGTAAAAGAAAAGCTCGATACGACATACGGCATCATGATTTTTCAGCCCGCTTATACAAAATACCATTTAGAACTTGGGGAAGTCAGTTCTTATCCGCCCGGATATAAAGAAAATGCCGGTATTTTCTGCCATAATAATCCATGGGTATCCATTGCCGAGACCATCATCGGCCGCGGTGACCGTGCTTTTGATATCTATCAGAAAACCTGCCCCGCCTATGTGGAGGAAATCAGCGAAATTCACCGCACGGAACCGTATGTCTATTCTCAGATGGTTGCCGGACGTGATGCAAAATACCACGGAGAAGCAAAGAACAGCTGGCTGACAGGCACTGCAGCATGGACATTTGTCAATATCTCTCAATATATTCTCGGCGTTTATCCGACGTTAAGCGGTCTTTCCATTAACCCTTGCGTACCGAAGGACTTCGGCGACTTCGAATTGACCCGCCAGTACCGTGAGGGGATTTACCACATTACGGTCACAAACCCGAAGAATGTGGAAAAAGGTATTGCAAGCATGAAGGTGGACGGCCAAGACGTAGACGGCTGTATCATCCCTTATGAAAAGGGCAAGACCGAGTACCATGTAGAAATTACAATGGGATAATTCATCAAAAGAAACGTGCCTTTCCCTCAGGAATGAGGAACAGGCACGTTTTTTTCATTTAATAGGAAATTCCTACGGATTTTCTATTCCAGTGCGCCATAAACAATCTGGCGCATACGCCGGCGCAGGCTTACATCGGCGCCTTCCCGAATCTGCTGGAAGTAAAGTAAAACGAGATCCTCTTTGGGATCAACCATAAAATAGTTGCCGGGCAGACCGTCCCAGCCAAATTCCCCGTAGCTGCCGTTGGAAACACCGGCACCTTTATCATCCAAAATCCGCATCAGATTGCTGTATGTATAGCCATAGCAGCTGTCAAAATAAATCCCTTTGCGCTGTACCTCGTTCAACTGGCTTGTCGTCATGTAATCGACAGTCTTGCGTCCGACAATTCTCACCCCGTTGTATTCTCCCCTACCGGCAAGCATCAGCGCGAAGTGTGAATAATCCTCAAGTGTTGAACAAAGTCCCGAACCGCCACCCTCAAACGGCGTGTATCCGGTTGCCGTGAAGCAGTCAAACGAAGTCATCATCTCGCTGTCTGCCGGCTTTAACTCCTGTTTTTCATTTTTCCGGCAATACATCGTGGAAAGGCGTCCGATTTTATCCGGTATCTGCGCGTAATAGCCGGTATCCTTCATATTCAGCGGCTCAAAAATTTCTTTTTTAAGGAATTCGCCATAGCGCATTCCCGCAACCGCCTCAACGACACCGCCCAGCACGTCCGCCGATATGCTGTATCTCCAGCGCTCGCCAGGATGAAACATCAGCGGAGAGGATGCAATCGCTTTGCACCATTCCAGTGTGGAAATCTGCTCTCCTGCCGCCACACGCTTCTTAATATCGTCCGACACCTCCGTCAGATAGCGTCCCGCGGCCGTTTCCGGCGAGGGGTATACCATGCCGGAGGTCATGTTCAGGCATTGCTGCAGCGTTATCTCAGTCTGCGCAGGAACGAGTCCGTTTTCTGTCGTGACCATCATATTTTTAAACGCCGGAATATATTTTGACACGGGATCCAGCAGATCAAGGAGTCCCCGTTCATACAGCAGCATAACCGCAGTGCTCGTAATCGGTTTTGTCATTGAGAATATCCGATAAATGGCATCCTCCTTATCGCCGAAATAATGATTTTCAAATACCGGCTTCCCATGCCGGTAAATCCGAATAGAGGCCTCCTTCAAACGCTCGGCTTTCACCTCATTTTCAAAAAGTGGATTCAAATATGCAAGTTTTTTCTGATTCATGTTGTTTCCTCTCTGTAATATGAACAAAAATGTGCTTCGCCACTCTCACGGCCAAATACTTTGGCAGCACAGCTTTTGTTCCGCGCGCGTAGCTGCGCATATTATTTTATTTAATAGGGAAATTCATAGGAATTTCCTATTAAATAATAAAATCATCGGTTTCTGCCCGATGATTTTATTATAGATCCTGTATTTAGTTCCTTCAACAATAAAATAAAAGAAAACTTATTTTATTCATACCGCAATGCATCAATTGGGTTCATTTTTGCCGCTTTATTAGCCGGATAATAGCCAAAGAACACCCCGATTGCAAGTGAAAACGCTAGTGATATGACAATGCTGG
This sequence comes from Bacillota bacterium, assembly GCA_023402845.1. Lineage (GTDB taxonomy): Bacteria > Bacillota > Clostridia > Lachnospirales > Lachnospiraceae > JAEYFP01. The sequence goes on along the minus strand of JAEYFP010000063.1, from coordinate 37,533 downwards.
CCACGGACGGACTTGCCGAATAGCCAAGTGCCGACGCACCGATCATGCCGCCTGCAACCCCAACAAAAATGCCAATCATGCCGCCAACCAAACAAATGACCATAGCCTCCACAATAAACTGGACACGAATAGACCCATTTGTCGCGCCGAGTGCCTTTCGCGTACCGATTTCCTTTGTTCTCTCGGAAATTGACACGAGCATAATATTCATGACGCCAATGCCGCCGACGAGCAGGGAAATACCCGCAATAACAGATATAGCAAGAGATACTGTCGTTAGCATTTCTGTCATAGTAGAAACGAGAGATTCCATGCTGTATGTACTCACTTGGAAATCTTCGTTGTTTCTATAATATTTATCAAAAAAACTGGTAATTTCATCCATGAAGGTTTCGCCATCCACATTCGTCTTGGTAATCACCGTAAATGTTGAATAACCTGATGTATTATGTGTTTTCTGCTGTACGGATTTTAACGGTACATACATCGTTGTAGAAACATCTTCCGTTGATTCCGATTCAATTCCCGACGAGCTGTACTCATAAACCCCGGTTATCGTATAATTATAATATTTCTGACCGATCGTCACCTCTATCGTCTGGCCGATTGCTGCACTCATGTCCCCATCATAAAGGTTATTGACCAGATAGTCAGACACAACCGCAACCCCCTTACCGCCATCCAATGCCTTTGTGGATAAATTATTTCCTTGCAGGATCGTCAGCTCATTCGCCGTAAAATATCCCTCATTCACCCCCGACACGGTAACATTTGCGTAATCCGTTCCGATTGTCACCTGACCGCTGCCAAGCGACTCACTGATTGACAGGTCGCTGACTTTATCAGCAAACTCCAATACGAATTCCTCCAGCATTTCATCCGTAAAGTAATCATCCTCCGTCGCCTGCTTTTGCCACGAGGGACCGCGAAACGTCATACCACTATCCGTAGTCTCCTCCTCAGTCGACTTCTGCTGCAAACCTACAGTAATATTATTCGCACCCATCGACTCCATTGAGGCAGTCAGCGAATTTGTAAGTGAGTTTCCGACCGTCACAATTGCAATAACAGAACCAATACCTATAATAATACCAAGCATGGTCAAAAGCGCACGCATTTTATTAGCAAGCAAGGAACTAAGCGCCAAAAGCACATTTTCAATGAACAGCATTCGCACCACTTCCCTTCCTGCATCCGGTAATCAAACCATCCTTCAGGGTGAGAATTCTCCCTGTTTCCTCAGCCAATTCATTAGAGTGCGTAATCAGTACGATCGTCTTGCCCTGCTCTCTGCTTAACCGATGGAAAATATCCATGATTAACCTTCCTGTACCGGAATCCAACGCACCCGTCGGCTCATCCGCAAGAATAATTGCCGGATCGTTCGCCATCGCCCGGGCAATCGCTACTCTCTGCTTCTGTCCGCCCGAAAGCTCGTCGGGCGAATGCTTCATACGTTCTTCCATATCCACCATCCGCAGAAGCTCCTTTGCGCGCTTTGTCCGGGCACTCCGTGGCGTGTTGGAATACAGCATCGGAAGCTCTATATTTTTCAGTGCGCTCGTTCGGGAGACAAGATTATATGTCTGAAATACAAACCCGATCTTTTTGCACCGGATGCCGGACAAATCCTTATCCTTTGCGCGGAACATATCCACATCATCCAGCATGTATTCGCCCTCAGTCGGTCTGTCCAGTGCGCCGATCACATTCATCAGCGTAGACTTTCCGGAACCGGACTGCCCTACAATCGAAACAAATTCACCCTCATACACCTTTAAATCGATTCCATGCAGTACTTCAAGTTCATTTGGCTGCCCAATAAAAAAGCGCTTTACGATATTTTTCATATCAATAATTACTTTATCTCCCATGCCGCCTCCTAGAATCCGCCGCCGGGACCGCCGCCGCTCGGGGCGCCGCCGCCTCCGCCGCTGCCTCCGCCGCCTAAATTGAACATCGTAGTCTCTGTCTGCGTGCCGCTTCCGTTTGTAGTGGCACTCTGAATAATTACCTGCATGCCCTCCTTGATTTCGTCAGATGTAATTTCCGTATAGTAATCGCTCTCCATGCCAATCTCCACAATAATTTCACGCTGTGTGCTCGTTGGCATATCCTGACCTGAATTACCGCCTTTGCCGCCTTGATCGGCCGCTTCCCCTGCAGTAGTATCCTCCAAAGCAGCTTTCCCGGAATTCGTTGATGAATCTCCTTCCAGAGCACCTGCCGCACCCTCTGCCGTAATCACGTCACCCGATACTCCGGCGTCATCTGCCGTCGGTTCGCCGCTATTACTTCCATCCAGCACATAAATCACGCTCTCTCCCGCTTCGTTTTCCGTCACCGCATCATACGGTACTGTTAATACATCAGTCGTTTCAGCTACAATAATATTCAGCTTAGCCGACATGCCGATTTTTAATCTGTCATCCATTGTCAAAATATCAATCGTAATGTTGTATGTCACACCCGAAGAACTTGAGCTGGATGTGGCGGTAGGAGAGATGAAGGAAACGACGCCCTCCAGCTCATCATCTCTTGTCGCGTCTGTCTTAATAACAACCTCCTGACCAAGTACAATATCCGGAATGTCATATTCGTCAATTTCGGTGGAAATCGTATAGCTGTCGCAGTTCTGGATTGTCATAATTTCTCCGCCGGAAAAACCATTTCCATTCTCAACAGCCAAAGACGTCACAATACCGCTAATCGGAGCCGTAACGACATAGTCTGACAGACTTTCCTGATAATCTTCAAGCTGTCTCCTCAATTCCTCGGTAGAGTCGCCCTTGGTCAATGTATTCTTTTGATAGCTTTCATCCGCACTCGTTAAAGAATTCGTGGTACTTCTCGCCGTACTAGCCTGCCCCTCCACTGCAGAATCATATGCCTTCTGTGCACTAACCTGTGCATTATAAGTACTTGTCACTGTGTTTTCCGCCGTCTCATAGGCACTCTTTGCACTTTCATACGTCGTTTTTAATGAGGCACCCGTAGAATTTGAGGAAAGTGTCTGCCCTTCATACGGCGCATAAGCCGAATAAGCAGATTCCATCGCTGATTTCGCCTCGTCCCGCTTTGTCTTGGCCGTACCGTACGCATCACAGGCCTGCTGCAGATCAGTCAATGCGTCCTCAACCTTTTCCGCGGCGGAGCTTAGGTTGGACGCCTCCGTTCCATATGTATAAAGATATTCCCGATCCTGTGCTTCCGACTCAATCGCATCCTTCTGCTCACTGACACTGATATCCTCCTGCAAGTCTGCAATTGTCCTATTAATGTCTTCATCGGAGAACGTAACAAGAATTTCTCCTTCTGTTACCGCATCGCCCACCTCAACATTGACCGAGGTGATTTTAGTATCCTGAATGGATGAGGATAGTGTACGCATTTCCAAACTCTCAACTGTACCGGTCGTTGTAATGCTGCTCGTCAAATCTCTTTTTTCTATCGTTGCTGTCTCAATCTGCGAACTCAGTGCCATTGCCTGAGCAAGCTCCTGCTTGGTTTGATAATTTCTATACACAAAAAATGCAATCACCGCAATAATAATTAAAATAATGAGTATTTTGAATTTATTCAAGATGTATCCTATTTTCCGAAACACCTTCTGAGCCTTCACACCTTTGTGCGGCTTTGTCTCAGGTCCTTGCTCGCTCAGGATCACCCTCTCCATCCCGTCGTTCTGTTCCTTCTCAATCCGCTCCTTTGTCTCTGCCAACTCATCAATCGACGAAACTGGCTCCGTTTTTTTCTCTTCCACGCGCTTCCTCCGTTCTCAATTTCTTTTTGGTACTGTGATTATTTATATATTCGCCTATGAATTTCAGACTCTTACCTAAACCGATTTACCAAGATATCATACATAAAAAATGTGAAATCTATGTGAATAAATGAAGAAAAGAGTATGATTTCTTATCGCCGCAGATAGTTTTCCCTCACAACCTGCTCCGCCGGCTTCCCATACAGCTCGTACCTTTTATCAGAAACGCCTGCGCTGAGTGCATACTGCCTGCATGACCAGTCCCACAGGCAGGTGCCGTCCACCCAGTCCCGTTTTTTGATCGCCGCAAACATTCCGCGGTACCAATTCGCCTGCTCCTCGAGGGCCAGTGTGCCTTCCATTCCCCAGTTGTTCGGAACCGCCGAGGACCCCTTCGTCGACATGCAGCCGGCCTCCGCAAAGAAAAACGGCTTCTGATACTTTACCACTACCTTTTCAATTCGGTTAAGCTCCTTCTCCCAGTCGCCCAACGGATAATATCCGCTTGAAGAAATGATGTCTAAAGCATCCCACCAGCTGACATTTTCCTCCTGATACTTATCCGTATTATAGGAAACAAGACCTTCGTATTCGTTTCTGACATCAAGGATCAGCTTTCTCCACTCCTCCTCCCGCCGTTCCGTCTGTACCATCTCACACCCGATCAGGAACATTTCACAGTCCGTCTTTCTCGCAAGTCTTGCATAATGGGTCTGAAAAGCCGTATAGGAAGCAAACCAATTACTCCATTTCGGCTCACAATGCACGTCCTTATCAAAAAAATTGATATGCGCCCTCCAAGTGCCATCCATACAGTTTACTGTCGGCTTTAAAATCACCTTCAGCCCGATTTCGTGAGCATACGCAATAAATTCCGTCAGCTCCTCATCCGAAAGAGTCGCCTTCGTACCATAAAAAACCGTCTCCGTATGTGCATTTTCCTGTAATCCGTTCGGCACAAGCACAATTGTGTCCGCACCTGTGCGCTCCTTCATACGATCAAGACTGATCTTTGCCTCTTTTTTCTTCAAACTGCCGCGCGGCGCAAATGCCCCGAAAGTCATTCCCTTTATAAATTCCATAATTGCCTCCTAATATGATAATTCTATATTACCATACCATTTACTGCCGCTCCATGCTATAATGATCGTGTGAAAAAATAGTAAAAATCTATTTCAGGTGAAATTTATGCAATATTTATTCGAATACAGTGATGCATTTACAACTCCCTATGAAGCGTTTTTACAGGATGTGCAGACGAATAACTTTCCGGTCAAGCCGCACTGGCATTATTTTGTGGAGATTGTTTACATTCTGGAAGGTTCCACGATGGTGGACTTAGACAATACCTCCTATATTCTGGAGGCCGGCGATTTAATTTTATTTCCTCCAAAAACGGTGCATTCCATCTATTCTACAAAATGGGCCGCTCTTCGCTATGCCGTCATCAAGTTTGACGCAAGCAGTCTGACAATTTCCAACAGCTATACACCGAAAATTCAGTCCATTTTAGAAATCGTCAAGCAAAATCCGCTCGCCAACCTGTATTTTTCCGCTGCGGATATTCAGGACTTTCCGATGGAAGACCTTTTTCAAGACTGTATCCGTGAGCTGAAGGACAAGCATTATGGCTATGATATCCAGGTGCATTCCCATCTTTGTACGCTGATGGTCTATTTGCTCAGACTCTGGCAGAAAAACGGTTTTCAGCCATGGATTATTCCGCCCGCCGCGACGCTGGGGACTGGAATTGATACGATTACGGAATATATCGATTCTCACTCAAGTGAAGCACTGCGCGTGGAGGAGCTTGCCGAAATGTGCCACATGAGCTATTCCTATTTTGCCAAAAATTTTAAACAGCTTTATGGAAAATCCTGCAAAGAATATATTGAATTCATAAAAATCTGCAAGGCTGACGATATGCTGCTCTTTACAGAGTTTTCTTTGAGCTATATCAGTCAGGAGATCGGTTTTACAGACTGCTCGCACTTTATTAAAACCTATAAAAAAATAAAAGGAATCACGCCCAAACAGCGGCGTTTGGCACACTCTCCGGGCGTGATCTGACTTATATTCCATTTATAAGATTATTTTCAAATTCAGCAGCATGTGCAGGGTTTATCCATTAAGGAAAGATCATAGTCTCCCAGACGCTTTACTTCAAAATTATTTGCCTTAAATTCTTCATAATCGAAAGCCTCCAGCTCATCGCAGGCCAACTTATGGAACTCATAGAAATTCGGCCACCATTCATAGCCGTCTCCTAAGTTATGCTCAAGAAATGCATCCGCAATGTCCTTTCCCGTCTGAGGTGCCACATAAAATGCGCCCATCGCAAGAACATTTACATTATTCCCTGTGATCGCTCTGAGTGCTGCCGGAACGCTCTCGACAACACCGGCATTTACACCCGGACATTTACTGGCAGCAATATGGATTCCCATTCCCGTACCACAGAAAATCAAGGCTCTTTCGAATTCTTTTTCCGCAATTTTTGCGCCTACCTTTAATCCTACTCTGTGAAACATTTCAGGCTCCTTCTCATCCGCCGATTTGACACCGATGTCAGTTACTGTCCAGCCCTTGCTCTTTAAATGGGCAACGACTGACTCCTTCAATGGAAATCCCGCAAAATCTGCCGCAACTAAAATTTGTTTATCCTTGATTGTTTTCATAATCCTTACCTCTTTCCTTATTTTAAAAATTTATTTATGTTGTGATCCTTCAAAAAAGAAGATCTGCTGCATATCGGTATAAAAAGCCTACTTGCCATTTTACACCTCACGCCTTTATTTTTTTAGGTCTGGCACTCATATAATCTATTACTAACGCCAAAATAAGAACGGCTCCCCAAATCAGGGTTACATAATAGGTAGAAACACTTTTAAATCTATTGATACCCGATTCAATCAGCTTCAATAATATAATACCCGCTATCACCCCGGAAATTTTTCCCTTTCCTCCGTTCGGACTTACCCCTCCAAGGACTACAATCAGAATCGCCTGCATCGTATAGTTTGTGCCATAATCCGCACGGGCTGAGGAATAAGTAGCCAGCATCATCAATCCCCCAAATGCCGAGAGAATGGCAGAGATCATATAAGTTTTAAATAAAAGCGCTTTTGTATATATTCCTGAAAACATTGCTACATGGCTGCTCGTTCCAAATAACCTCAGCTTTGTTCCGTAAGTTGTTTTTTCCAGCAATATCCAGATTATAATTGCCGCCAAAATAAAGACAATCAGTCTTCGGGGAATCCATCCGAATGTATTTAGAGAAAAATATTCACTGAACTGCTTTGGAAATGTGGAAACAGCCGAGCCGCCGGTTAGTACAATACAAATGCCTGTCAATAGTTCATTCACTCCGAGGGTGGCAAGAATCGGCGGCACATTGATTTTAGAAATCAGAAATGCATTCACCGCTCCTGCAATAGCTCCCGTAACTCCCGCGATTATGAATAATACCACTATAAATCCCGTCGGCATTACACCTTCTTCTCCAAAGATGCGCACCATGATAAAAACAGACAAAATAGACGTCAGGTTTGCCACCCCGACAGTAGATAAATCAATACCACCGGTAATCATACAGAGCATACAGCCCAATGCCATCAATCCATACTCCGGAAACTGCCCCGCAATTGTCAGAAAATTTGCCCCCGTATAAAATTTCTTTGACTGGGTCAATGCCATAAAAATCAGCCATACTGCCATAATAAGAAGCAAACGATATAATTCTCGATTTTGACTGTAAATGTTTTTTATTTTATTCACTTTACCGCCCCCTTTGCCTTCTTAGAAACACGTTTCCTTATGTAGGTTGATTGATAAGCACTGATTCCAACACCAATTACAATAATTGCTCCAACAAAAACAGCCTTCCAGGTCGTGGGAATTCCTAATAAAATCATAGAGTTTTCGACAATAATAATTAACAGTGTACCAAGAATACATCCGGTCAATGTTCCCGCGCCGCCGGTGATTGCTACGCCTCCCAGCACGACACCCGCGATGATATTCATTTCCATTCCAAGCATGTTAGTCGGATGGCACTGCTGCATCATGCATACTCTGCATACACCACCGGCAGCGGCTATCATACCCACAATAATATACATCAAAAGCTTTGTACGCTTCACATGAAAACCTGCACAGTGTGCACTGACAGGATTTCCGCCGATTGCATAAATCCCCCGTCCGAATAAGGTATTACGCAGCATAAAAAATGCAAGGACACACACAATCACCAATACCAGGAAAGGATACGGCAATTTGGAGGTCAGGCCATTTTCGGCATTATTCGCCACCAAAAGAGCATCCGTTCCGAATGCCTTCATACCGGAGGGAATGACGGCCAGCTGATTCGCCCGCAGGGTTCCCTGCATAATGCCTTTAAAAATACTCGAGGTGGCCAGCGTAACTATCATTGCATTTAAATTCAGATATCCGATAAAGAAACCATTGAATGCGCCAAGAACAGCTCCAATCGCCATAGCGATCACAAATGCAAGCAGCACATTCCCCTCATAATTGATATCCAGAAGTAATTTTGTTGTGGCATATACGGATAGAGACGCCAGTGCCGGAAAAGAAACGTCAATTCCGCCGGAAATAATTACCATAAATTCACAAATTGCAAACAAGCCCGGAACAATCATCGCACTCATAATATCTACGATATTATTACCCGTAAAAAACTGTCCCGATCTGCTTTGAATAACGATCGCCAATGCCATAATAATAAGAAATATATATGGTTCATTCGAATGAAGCATCTTTTTCATTTTCTCGTTCATCTCTTCATCCTCCTACATCATTGCATCGATGATCATCTTCTCATCGACATCCTGTGTACTGTACTCAGCAACAATGCTGCCATTTTTAATAACCAAAGCCCGGGAGCAATTCATGATTATTTCAGGAAGATCATCAGAAATAATAATAATACCCATTCCGTTTTCTGCCAGCTTTCGTAAAATAGCATGGATATCATGCTTGGAACCGATATCTACGCCGACCGTCGGTCCGTTCAGGATTAACACATCTAAATCACATGCCAGCCACTTTGCAAGAACAATTCGCTGCTGATTACCGCCCGATAATGTAGTTGCGGGATTATCCGGATTTTTTGTTTTGATTTCCAGTTCCTTTATCCAGCGCTCCACCTCGGCGTTTCTCTTCTTTCTGTTATAAAACCCCTTGCTGTTCAAACGATCAATCTCTGAAATAATGATATTATCACCGATCGATTGTTGTAAGAACAATCCTTCTGACAATCTGTCCTCCGGAACATAGCCTATTTTCTTACTGATTGCCTCTCTCGGGGAAGAGATTGTAACTTCTCTGCCATCTCGCAACATCTTTCCTGACGTTGCCGGTATGACTCCAAACATAGACAGCCCTAATTCGGTACGTCCCGAATCCAGCAGCCCTGTAATGCCAATAATCTCTCCGCCATGCAATTGAAAACTGACCCTTTCAAATGCGCCGTCCAGCGATAAATTATCTAATTCCAGCAATGGTTTTTTTGAAATTCTGCCGGGTACAAAGGTTTGGTTGCTGAATTCTCTTCCAGTCATATAGAATGTGAATTTTTGATCATCCAGCTCCTTTGTGTTTCCGGCAGCTACCATCTCACCGCTTCTGAATATCGTAAACCTCTCAGAAATTTCAAATACCTCATTCAGCTTATGACTGATAAACAAGATTGCAATTCCCTGCGCCTTCAGCTGTAAAATAATTTTGAATAGTGCCCTTACTTCTTTTTTCGTTAATGCTGTCGTCGGCTCGTCCATAATAATCAGCTTCGCATTAAACATAAGCGCTCTGCTGATTGCTACCATCTGCTTTTCCGCAACAGACAATGATTCTACTTTTTTATCCAGATCAACCTGAAAATCTATTTTTAATACAGCCTCTTCTGCTATTTTTCTTACGTTTTTCCAATTTACTATTTTGCTTTTTGATGCAAGCTCGGTATTAATTGCTAAATTTTCCATAACTGTTAAATTCGGAAAAAGTGAAAAGTCCTGATAAATCACCTGAATTCCAAGATTGATTGTGTCGATAGGAGTGATTTTATCCAGCTGCTTTCCATCAAACTCGATCGTACCACCATCCTTTTCATATACACCGGATATAATCTTGATAATTGTAGATTTTCCGCATCCATTCTCCCCTGCCAAACAATGTATTTCTCCTTTCAAAATTTCTAAGGAAACATTCTTTAATGCTTGTACATTACCAAAGGATTTTTGAATATTTTGGACTCTTAATAATCGTTCTGCCATAAAACCCTCCTTTTACACTTGCCCTTCTATCCTTTTTATATGGATCTGCCGGCCGCAAACAGCGCCGGCAAATCCATTTATGCTGTACGATCAGAATCCAAAGCTGTCTACATTTTCAGCATCAATTGTAACCCAGCCTTTTCCCTCCAGAACAGTTGAAGAGCCCTCACGATAAGTCATTTCTGTGTAGCCCTCAACACCAAGGTCAGACTGATCTGCAATCTCTTCGCCTGCTAATACCTTGCAAGCCAAAGAAACCATTGCCTGGCCTGCCTTTGCGGGATCCCATAAAGTAAGCGATTTTAAGATTCCTGATTTCAGCAGTTCCGCATTGTCAGCCGGCATTCCGGTTCCGGAGGTGAAAAATTTATCTGTAAGACCAAGTTCTTCGATTGCCCGTGCAACACCCGGCGCATCAAAGGATGAGGTTCCCATAATTCCTTTTAAATCCGGATAGGTCTTAATTAATTCCTTTGCCACATTATAAGCCGTATCTCCATTATCTTCTGATTCTACACGGGGACAATCTTCCAGCAATGTCATGTTGGGATACTGTTCCTTCTGATGAGCAACTGCCGCATCTGCCCATTCATTATGAGAACCGTTTGTCAAAGAGGCTACCATTGTTGTATACACGCCTTCCTCACCCATTGCTTCGGCAAGGTTGTCCATAATAAATGCACCATATCCGCTGTTTGAAAAAGCCTCGATATCATAATCTACATTTTCAAGATCAGCACCTTCATGTGTTATCACAACAATACCCGCCGCTTTCGCTTTTGCTAAAATTGCATCCATGGATTTAATGTCTACGGGTACCACACAAATAGCATCAACACCCTGTGCAATCAGATCTTCAACCAGCTGTGCCTGAACTGTCGCATCTATCACACCGGTATCAATCTGATAACAGCCAACTCCTGTTGCTTCTGCATATTCTTTTACACCCGTGTCCATTCTTACAAACCAGGGATTTGTGGAATCTTTCGGCACAACTGCAATTTCCCACTCCTCTTCAACAGCCTTGGCAATCGGATCCGCCGCAGCTTCTTCGGATGCAGTCTCTTCTGCTGCAGCTTCTGCCGGTGCGGCATCCTTTGCCGCTTCTTCCTCTGCGGCCTCAGGAACAGCAGCGCTTCCTGTTGTTTCAGCCGTACTGCTGCCGCAGCCGACCAGGCTCATAACCATAGCTGCACCTAATAACGCTACCAATACTTTTTTCATGCTCTTCATTACCAAATTCCTCCTTATATTAAAATAATGTATTCTTCAATCCCCGCTATGGAGATAGAATTCAAAAATTAAAACGTTTTAATTTTTGTTAAAAATTTTAACAGGATTCTCTTTTCAGAAGCTGCTGCTCTAATGTTATATTCATTACTTTTTGTTTTCCGGTAATCAGATTTTCCACAACCTCCCAAAGCTTCTCACCCAATAAAAACTGATCCTGCTTTACAGTTGTCAATCGCGGGTGAACATACCCGGAAATCTCAATATTATCAAATCCAATAATACCAAAATCTTCAGGAACTCTATATCCGCACTCCTTCATTGCTCTGATCATACCGATTGCCAATAAATCGGAAGAAGCAATCCATGCGCTGGGCAGCTCCTCTTTCTTGTGCATAGTCAATATTTCTTTCATATGCACATAGCCATTTTTCAGATTATTCAGGCAGAAATCAGCTTTGATATAAATATCTTCACTGCGGAACGGATATCCGTTCTCTTTTAATGCCTCGACAAACCCCAGATAACGATCTTCAATATTCACCAGGCTGAGAGGCTCAAAAAAAAGCCCGATTCTTCCATATCCCTTTTCTTTGAGCATAGCCACAATTTCTGACATTACATTTTTATTATCAAACTGTACATAGGATACGTCCTTAATATCCGTACTGCGATCTGCCAAGACAAATGAAATTCCCTTTTTCATAAATCCGGAAATCACGGCTTCATCCTTTGAGCCGTTAAAAAGTACGAGCGTATCAATTTGGTTGCTCTCCAACCGCTTCAGCTCCTCTATCTCCCGCTTTAAAGAGTACTCATAGGTAGACAAAAGAACCGTATAGCCATGCTGATATGCTTTATCCGCAAAAACGCTCGTGGTCATTGAATAAAAACTATTATTCATATTCGGAATCAGAACCCCAATAATTTTACTTTTCTTACTGCGGAGTGTTTTTGCCATCGCATTCGGCACATAATTCAGTTCCTTGATTGCTGCTTCTACCTTTATCGCGGTCCTTTCAGAAACCGAGGCGGTTCCGTTAATAAAATTAGAAACTGTTCCGATTGTAACCCCCGCACGTTCCGCCACATTCCGTATTGTTATTTTTTCACTGTAATTCTTTTTATCCATAAAATTGACTCTCAATCCGCTATTTATTGTTAAATTCATCAATCTGCACGATCTGTCTTCTGATTGTGATCTTTTCACTCAGCAATTTATTAAAACGTTTTAATTTTATGTTTTAAATTATAATTTTTATTATTCTATTTGTCAATAATCTTTTTTATTCTTTTCATTTATTTAGTAAATATATACAAATACAATATAGATTATCATTCATTATTCACAAGAAAAAAGACAAAATAGCCATCTCCTATCTTCGGACTATTTTGTCTTACATTTTTGATCGTTGTGTAACAGCTTATTCTTCCAGAAAATATTTTGCCGCGGAAATAAGAAACTGTATCCCTTCTTCCGCCAGTTCTTCAATATTTTCAGGTATTCCGGCACTTTCCTCAGGAGAAAGATTATCCATATACCATTCTTTAAAAAACCAATGCTCCAAAAATCCGTGACTTGCGCCCAAAAACTTTTTAGCCAGAACGGGAACACCTGCCCTGATCAGATTTCCGGCCATCTTCTCCGCTTCAGCTCCCAGAGGATCCACTCCGCAAATTACGATGGCTGCCGGCGCAATTCCTGCCAGCTCCTCCTGTGTGGCATAGATCGGAGATAAGTATCTGGTATGCCTTGTTTCCTTGTCGGCATAGATTTCATTCATACAATCCAGTGTTTCCGCAGTCAGTCCTGTCTTGCTTGTGGTTTTCTCTTTTCCGTCAATATATGCGTCCAGATACGGATAATCAAGCAGCTGTGCCTTCAGAGAAAATTTTCCTGTTTCTTTTGCCAGCATTGCCAGTACACAAGCAAAATTACCACCTGCACTATGTCCCCATACGGCCATTTTATCCGTGTCAATTCCAAATTCCTCCGCATGTGCATGAACGTAGCAAATCGCATCAAATACATCCTCTATACCGCATGGATAGGGATACCTGGGACTTTTCCGATAGTCCAGGCCAATAATTGTATAATCTGTTACTGTGTGCATCCGGCATCTCATCCTGTCATCATTTTCGACGCAGCCCTGTGAAAAGCACCCTCCATATATTTCAAAAATTACCGGCGCGGGATTTCTTTTTTTACTTTTATATATGACTGCATCCCGAAGACCGCTTCTGCACGATAGTTTTATCTTCTCCCCATACAGCTTCTTCTTTTCTGTAAACTTACTATTCAATAAGACCTTTTCTTCTGATAAGTCTGCAAATTCCTGTCCTGCTTTACTAAACATAAATGCCTCCTATCAGCCGAGTGTGCGCTGCGCACGCTTATTTTTTATAATGTCAAGAACAACAGCCAGCACCAAAACAATTCCTGAAATAATCTGCTGCCAATAGGTGTGGATATTCAGCATAACCATACCGTTTGAAAGCGTACCAAGCAGCAGCGCACCAAATAAGGCGCCTATTATAGAACCTTTTCCGCCTGACAGACTGGCACCTCCCAGTATGACCGCGGAAATAACATCAAATTCCATTCCTGTCGCGTTGGTCGGCATGGCTGCGCCAAGCTGTGAGCAGTAAATTACGGAAGCAACTCCGCACATCATACCGTTCAGTATAAATAGTCCCATCAGGTTTCCGCTCACATTGATCCCCGAAAGATATGCCACCTGTCCGTTACCGCCGATCACAAAAATTCTTCTTCCAAAAACCGTATGTTTTGCAACCAAAGAGAAGATCACCACGATAACGAGCATGATAATCACTGCATTAGGAACGGAAAACGTATACCCTCTGCCGATTTTTTTAATCATATCATTGGTTATAGTGACCGCTTTCCCATTCGTTACAAGATAGGTAGTTCCACGGAAAATTTCCATTCCTGCCAGTGTCGTAATAAATGCATTTACTCCTACCTTTGTAATTAAAAGGCCGTTGAAAATACCGGCCAATACCCCGATTCCAAGACATGCCAGTATTGCAATCCCCGTAGGAACTCCTCTTTGCAGCAGGGTTCCCATAACGATGCCTGACAACGCAATGACAGAACCAATGGACAAATCAATATGTCCCGAAATAATGATCAGTGTCATTGTACACGCCAGAATACCGATGTTGGCAGCATATAATGCAATATTCAGAAAATTCGTTACATTAAAGAAATGCGGAGATTTAATTGCAAAAAAAGCAATTAAAATGATATATGAAATGATTAATGGAATAAAATCTATGGATGAAATTTTTTTTACACTCTCTTTTAATTTTTGCATTTTATTTTCCTCCTATGGCTGCCGTCATAATCGCTGCCTCAGTCAGCTGTTCTCTGGTAAATGCAGCCTGTATCTTATTTTCATGCATAACGATGCAGCGGTCCGACATTGCCAGAAGCTCAGGCATTTCTGAAGTTATCATAATAATGGATACACCCCTCCTGCATAATTGGTCAAGCAGTTCATATATTTCCGATTTGCTTCCGACATCAATTCCTCTTGTCGGTTCATTCATGATGATGATATCCGGCGATATTTCCAGCCATTTTGCCAAAACCACCTTTTGCTGATTTCCTCCCGACAGTGTTGCTGCCTTTGATTTTGGACTCTGCGTTTTGATTGACAGCTCCTTAATCCACTTTGCCACAATCCGTTCTGCTGCTTTATTGTTAATTTTCCAGCCGTTTTTACCGTTTTCGTAATAGGCTGTCATGATATTTTCTGCCACCGATTGGATCTGAACCAAACCCTCTGCCTTTCTTTCACTCGGCAGAAAAGCAATCCCATTCTTCAGACAGTCTTTGGGCGTTGAGAGCTTCAGCTCCTCTCCCTTCAACAGCACCCTTCCTTTTATCGTTTTAAAGCAACCAAACAGTGTTTTTCCAAGCTCTAAATGCCCTGATCCCATCAAGCCGTAAACACCCAATATCTCACCTTTTTTCAATTGAAAACTCACCTGATGCACATGCGCATTTTCCAGATCCTGAACATCCAGAATTACTTCACCGGGGGTACTGCTTTTCTCAGGATATAAGTTTTTGATTTCCCGCCCTACCATTAAATTAATCAGTTCTTTTTCGGTAATATCCGAAATCTGCATATCAGCTACCGATACCCCATCCCTAAGAACCGTTACATGGTCCGAGACAGCAAAGATTTCATCCATCTTATGTGTAATCAGAATCACACCGACTCCGCGTTCTTTCAGTTTTTTAATATTTTTAAGAAGGTGCTCTATTTCCGTTGTATTTAATGCGGAGGTGGGCTCGTCCAAAATAAGTATTTTTGCATTTTCATAGATTGCGCGTGCAATTTCAATCTGCTGCTTCTCGGCGACTGTACAGCGTCCCATTAATTTATGTACATCTATTTTTAAATCAATATTTGCCACTGCCTTTTCGGCTTCCTCATAAATCTGCTTCCAGTTTAACAGTTTCTTGTCCCCGCATCCGTACTCATTAATAAACAGGTTTTCCGCTACCGTTAATTCCGACACATTTGCCAGTTCCTGATATACAACTGCGATTCCTGCCTCCTTTGCATCCACCGGATTATTGAATTGTACCTGTTTCCCTTCTATACTGATCCTCCCGGAATCGGGCGGCTGCACTCCGGCCAGAATCTTGATCAGTGTTGACTTTCCTGCTCCATTTTCTCCCAGTAAAGCCAGCACCTCGCATTCCCGGACTTCAAGATCTACACCATCAAGCGCTTTTACACCCGGAAAATGCTTCATAATACCCTGTGCCTTCAAAATAACCTTTTTTTCCATATAAACGCTTCCTCCTTCCATTATTATGTCCCTACAGCATGTTACTGCCCACAGTCCCGCAAGAGCAGCAGTTCTGTGAACAGTAACATCAAACCTGTTATTCGGCCAGATAATCAGCAAACCATTCTTCGGCATTATCTCTCGTAATAACGGCATGATCTACATAAATGCTGTCATCAACCGTCTCTCCCTTAATTAAGCTGATAATTGCAGGAACCGTATATTCTCCGTAGCGGTTAAAGAAGAACGCGACACCGCCTACCCATACTTCATTTTCAGGCGCTTGCGGGGTTGTTTTGATATAATCCAGATAACCATATTCATTTTCGGAAACCATAATACAATCTGCTTCCCTGCCGGCTGTCTCAATGGCTGCCAGTGTCGATGTTGCAATTACATCGTTAAAGGTATTAATTGCAATTTTGTTATAAGTCGGATGTGCCGACAAAAAGTCGGATACCGTTTTCTGTGCGGAAGAGGCATCTGTGCCTGAATCAAGACGTATGATTTTATCCTCGGAAAAATCAGGAAATACCTCCTTTAATCCATCCGGTGTGCATTCCGTCCTCTGCAGTGCCGTTTCTCCTGATGTGGAATCTTCCACAAGCAGCAGGCAATCCGGCTCTTCGCCCCATCTTTCCTTTGCCACTTCACCCAAACGCGCTCCTGCCACTTTTCCGGCTGTCACATTATCCGCACCAAAAAAGGTGGCTCCGTCCATGGCAATATCCACTGCAATTACCGGAATCCCCGCATCATTCATTTTTTCCATGATTACAGGTCCTACACTTTCGTCCAAATTGAACTCGATAAAACCGTCAATCCCCTGGCTAATCATATTGTCCGCAATTTCAACAGCCTTTGCCCCATCATAGTTATTATCTGCGGTTATCAGCTTTACGCCTGCTTCCTCCGCTGCCTTTTCGATACTCTCCCTTACCTGAATCTGCAGCTCTACCTGCTCCGCAATATTGGCAAAGCCGATAATAATCTGATCATCGTCAGCTTTTGCTGTGTCCCCAGCCGCTGCTTCTGCTGTTTCTGCTGTGGTTTCCGCCGCGGCCTCCGCTGCACCGGGTGCGGCTGTTCCTTCTGCCTGGGACCCGCAGCCGACCATCCCCATCGTCATTGCCATCACTAAAAAAATACCGATTGCTCTTTTCATACTTTTTTCCTCCATACATTCTTATGTTTTTAATTTACCGAAATATAAAAATCCGAGAATCCATCATTGCAATTTTTATCTTGCTATGCAATACTCTATTTGTCGATTATTACTATGATAAATCTTTATATTTCGATTTATATTGTATATTCTAATCATGTTTTATGAGTTAGTCATGACAATATCTTGTTGAGTTAACTAGTAATATATAAAAATCTTGTTCTGTTTAAGGAGGATTTGTATGAAACAGTTTTCTTCACAGCTTATATGGCAGAAAAGTCATCAGGAGATGAAGCTGACATGTAATTTAGATTATTCTCCAAGCTCGGTCTGGCTTACACCGGCAGTCAATATGCCGCACAATGCGCTGCCCTTTTATACACAGGAGCTTGGGAATACTATTGCAAATTCAGACTATTATGTTTACAGAGAAGGACTTGAATCTTTTTTTATCGGATATTTTTACGGTGGGGAAGGGATTGTAGAATATAACGGACATACTACCAGACTCGTTCCCGGAATGGCATTCTGGATTGACTGTATGCGGCCTCATGCATATTATACGGCCAAAAACAGAAAACGCTTTGCATGCATGTTTGTCCATTTCTTTGGAGACAGTGTCAAAGAATATTATAAATTTTATCACAATATTTGTACAAGCGGCTGCCTGAGCCTGCTTCCCGGAAGTGATGTTCCGGAAAATCTGAATAAGCTGATCGAATTATTTAACAAAGATATCCGGGATCTACAGACGGATTTCCATGCCTCTTCCCTTTTGGCTGCTCTTTGTTCCTCTATGATCGATTCTGCCTGCAATCAGGAAAAAAATTCTATTCCTGACTTTGTTACGGATATGCGCTTGTACCTGGAGCAGTATTACGCAGAGCACATAGATCTGGATCTGCTTTCAAAAAAATATTTTTTGAGCAAATCCTATCTGCAAAAACAATTTAAAAAATATACCGGTCTCTCGCCTGCCGATTATCTGACACGTGTAAGGATTACACAGGCAAAACAGCTGCTTCGAACTACCGTTTGCAGCATCCATCAGATAGGGGAAATGACCGGCATTCCCGATGCAAGCTATTTCGTAAATACCTTCAAAAAGACAGAAGGAATGACGCCTGCCGTATTTAGGAAGATCTGGCATTCAGGGAAATGATCTATGATCTCTATCCGCCGGGCCAAAAAATCGGCCCGGCGTAATCAACGAAAAAGAAGATTTTACGGCTTCTTATCTGGTCAGCAGCTCAAGCAGCTTCTGCATCGTGCGCTCTGAAGAATGCTCCTCCGAATCAAGTGTGATTAATTGAGCGCCGGGAATACGGGATGCCATTGCTTTCGCTCCGGAATAGGGCACCACTGTATCCAAGGTTCCGTGCAGAAGAACCACAGGACGAGGAATATCCCCGAGGCTAAATCCCCAAGGGGTAACCTGTAAGATCGATTCCTGCCCTATATTCATCAAGTTTCCGCCCATGGAATCCTGAAAATTTCTGCTCTTTTTAACCTCTTCTGTAAATAGGGGCAGGTATATATTATATATTGCCTTTCCGGCCTCTTCTCTGGTGATCTTTAACAGCTGCCGATATGCCTCTATACTTTGTTGTGTATAACAGCTTATGATATCAGGATCATAAACAGCGGTTACCCCGCTGTTTATATATACGGTTCTGACACGGCCGGCATAGAGCACCGCCATACTATATGCATAGGGAGCTCCTGCAGAGATCCCTACAACATCAAAGGATTCCAGATGCAGAGCATCTAGAAAAGGCTCCAGCTGACGCCCCCAATCCGCCACGCACTCCATCGGAAAATAATCAGATTCCCCATATCCGGGACGGGCAAGATAAATCAACCGCAAGGGAATATCCTTCAGTTGTTCCGCCAAATTTTCTTCCGCAACGCTTCCCACCAATCCGTGCAAAACGATCACCGCCTTACCGTCCGGATTACCGTATTCCATATAAGACATAACACGATCATTAGTGAGTGTAAATTTTAATGTGCTCATTAATAACCTCCTTGAATGTAATATAATTAGAACAAAATTGAGTTAGTATACACTAACTCAATTATAACAAAGCTCCTTGCCTTTGACAATACACAGGAATGGTATTAACTATTCAAAAGCGTTTCTAAATCCGATACGGACACTCCCATACGTTTGGAAGTATCCTTCATGGATAGCCCGGATTCCATGAACCGTTTTATAACCATCTTCATGTTCTCTCCAACTTCAATAATGTGGCCATCCAAATCATAAAAACGGATCGCACGCTGTCCCCATTCAGCCTCCTTAACGCCACCCCCTATATACCTAATGTCGCTTCGCTGCTCTAATTGTGCAATAAAGCTGTCAAAATTATTTTCCTCAAAATATAATTCCATATTATGAGATTTTTTCAAGATACTTTCTGAGGGAATATCTAACAACCAGTCAAAGTCCTGCTGCAAAGACAAGCCTCCAAAGGAAACATTTCTTCCATAGTCTTGAAATACCTCAAGCCCAAATAAATCCTGATAAAATTTTCGGGAAAGACCTACATCCTTTACTGCAATACAAACGCCTTGATATTTCATTTGAACCTCCTTGAAAAATGTATACGTTACCACCTATGAAGAACTTTCATTTTAAATGCCCTGATTTTTGAGGCAAATCGGCTTGTCATAATGATACCTACGAGCATCATTCCAAATGTGATCCCCAAGCACAAGCCTGCAATAAAGTTATCCGCACGGTCAGTGTATAATAGTACCATATATATTATAGCTGCAGCCAGTCCTCCAAGGAATAATAAATGCATACGGTTTCTTCCAACTCCAGATTCATTTTCTCGCTTTTCCTCTCCCCATCTAATAATTCCCGAAGATCAACATCATAATATTACGATATTCCTATAAGAATATCCAAATCCGGCATATTACTTCCGGTTTCCCATCTTGAAACAGTTCTTCTGGAAACATTGAATTTTTCCGCAAGCTGCTCCTGTGTAAAATTTTTCTCCTTGCGAAGCTCTTTAATAAAATTTCCGATTTTAACTTGATCCATAGTTCATGCAACCTCCCTTCTAAGAACAGAATACCATCAGTCCAGCCAATATTACAGGACACGAAGAGGGCATTCCCCTGCAATTCTATAATGGGACACAATATGTCCGCCTATATTTAGGGAAAATTCAGATTTAATGCACATCTATGTTAAAATAACTTAATAAAATTCTTTTGCTGTTTCCTGTTAAAATAGCCGCACCTTAAATAAAACTCATGTGCACCTGTCCTGTCAAAGCCCGATACAAGGCGTACCCCGCTGCAGTTACATGCAATTGCCCAATCTTCAACACCAGATAATAATGCTTTTCCAATTCCAAGACCTCGATACTTTTCATCTACTGCAATGGCCATAATGTTTTTTAACGAATCTGAATAGGTGCATTCGTAATCACTTCCGTGAACATAGCCCACAACCATGTCATCCATAAAGGCAACATAAATTTTATCAGTTTTCCTGCCAAGAATTAAGGAAAGCTTTCTTTTGGTTTTCTCTAGATCATACTCATATCCGAATGCAGTTGTATTTAAGTAATGTAATCTTTCAAAATCTGTAATCATGCATTCTCTGATTTCCATCGCTTGTTCTCCTTTCGTATTCGATAAATAACTTGCAGCATTAGTATCGCCCAGATGTAATAAATGACTACTTCGATTTGTAATTTCACGCACCACCTATTACAAGAATACAATAAATAAGAGGAACTATGAAGCGTTCCCAAAAAAAACAAACCATTCCTTTAGGAGGGATATCTTTGTCCAATATTGAAAGCCGCGTAGCAGAGCTTCTCGCAAAGAAGCTTGACACGCTTATTTCCTCAATGCATGAGGAGATCATAGATGAATGCCCCAAAACACACCTTGACCCGCGGGCGATCCGGTAGATGAAACCACAACGGCACGGGTTATGAGATTTGATGTCGCCGCAGAGCCATGCCGGCCGATTCCCTGTGCCCCCGTTCCCCAATGTCTGCAACAGATTCCGCGCCTGCGGCGGGACGGACGGTCCCGGCTGCTTGTTCTCAATGCCGAAAGAAATGAAAACGCGGTTTTAATGATGACCCTCAACGGACTTCCGTGGATGGCCCACGCCACCGAAACACCGCGCGTTGGTTCTACCGAAGACTGGTTTATCATTAATGTATTGGGCGGTGCCCATCCAATTCATCTGCATCTCGTGCCGTTTCAGATTATTTCGCGGTAGCCGATCGACGCGGGTGCATATCAAACGAAGTGGCAGGAGCTAAACGGAACGCCTCCGCTTATGCATGAGCCTCACGCGGTTCCGTTTGAACCCTATCTGACAGGGCCGCCCGTTCCGCCCACACCCCAAGAAGCAGCGGGGAAATACCCATCTGCGTAATTCTGTTCATATCCCCGCCGCCCACAAAATTATGCAGAACAGACAGATAAATAGGATCAACCATCAAAAATACCAGCGTGGCATAATATCCAACCGCACGAACTACCTTGTTTTTATTTTTCAAAAGATTTTGCCGCCTCAGCACCAAAACATATCCAACAACCAAGGTAGCGATTGCCCCAACAATGCAGAAGATAAACAGTTGCACATTTGACATAGCCGTGGTATTCGCCACGACCTGCACTCCCAGCCCAAAGCCGACGATGCGGATGCGCTGGAAGGTTCCCAGTAATAGAGCCGCAACAACGTGCGCTCCCTCATGAATGATGTAATATAAAATAATGGAGCAGATTAGGGCAAACCATTTTCGTGCGTTTCTGGCCATGTGAATGTTTTCCTTTATTGTTTGTTGTTTCGCTTAACTAAATCAAATTATATAAATATAAAGTTAAAATATCTCTTTCGAAAGTATAACATAAAAATTCAGGCTAAAATAGATGCAGCATCTATTCTCTTCTGCTTTGAAATTTTCCGGATAAAATTGCCTGCTGCAGGATATGGCCAGCAGCATTATTTGTAAAATCCTGTTTTTTGCTACTTGCATCTAAATCTATGTTACAATCCAGTGTATAAATAGTAAACACATAGGCGTGTATGGATTTGAGCGGTGGTTTTGGCCCTTTATATTTATTTCTGCCGTAAGCAATTCCTTGGGTTGCACCTAGACCAGGCACAGATTTACCATGAGCTATGGCTTCCGGAATAGCAGACTGTATGGCTATATTCCATATCACCCAATGGTTAAAGTTTGGAAAAATAGGATGTGAAGCATCATCTAGCGTAATTGCAATTGATTTTGCATTAGGAGAAATATTGCTTATTTCAAAATCAGGAGAGATATCTTCCCCACGAGCTGTATACTTTTCAGGTATCCAGCCGCCTTCCTCAAAAGCTTTGCTCTTGATTATTAATGTTTCCATCATATTATTATCCTCCAACAATCCAATTCTGTCATTGGTTATCAAAACATAACTTATTTTTTAAACTTCACATAATGCTCATAACGTGTATTTCACTTGATTTTAGCATGGATAAAACAAAAAGTCATGTATGAGTTTAATCTGTGTCATTAGGTCAAAATGAATGCATCACAAGTTTCCTACGTTTTGATATACAAGTAGCCATCCATTTTATGTTATGCCCATAATCTCTCCGACAAATCGGAGTTTATATTTTTCTCATCTCATCTAATTTTTTTGCTTTTTTATATGCCAAATTTAGAAACTGCTGAATCGATAGATATTCATAGTCCCAATTCATGGGCTCCAAGGATGTAGCGCCTTGGTATCCAGTAATCGCTATTTTCTTCATGACACTAACCCAATCTATACCACCATCAAATGGCAACTGATGTTGATTATACTTTCCACCATTATCGTGTAAATGTAGGACCATTAATCGATTTCCGTATAGTTTCCTGCATTTCTTGCAAATGAAACATCTTTCTGATAACCAGTGCCTCTGCCGAATTTGTCACTCCACCACAGCATTACGCAATCAAAACCGGCTTTTTTTATCAATTTATATCTTTCTTCAAAAGGTACGTCATAACTTGCACCATAGCCAAAGCAATCATATATCCCTATCATTTCCGTCACCCAAGAATTTCAGTTTGTCAATCTACTGGATTATATAAATAATCAGGTCAAAATAGATGCAGGTTTTTTGATCAGTAATGATTGAGCATATTCTATCTAACTACAATATTGAATTTTAGGAATAAGTCTTATTCATAAGCAAGTGAACTAGAAAATATATAACAGCTACCTATGAGCTAGTACCAAAAATCAAATCGAGTTTCCGTTGAATTTTTGTCTTAAGGACGCGGAATTTATTTTTCCGTAGTAATCTCTTATCATCTTCGCTGAGCTGTGGAACCTTTTTAATTCTTCCTCAGTCATGTGAATTTCAAGAACATCCGCTGCTCCATGTCTGTTTAAAATAGTCGGTACTCCTGCAAATACATCATTTTCACCATATTCCCCTTCCAATAATGTGGAAACCGGAATTATTCTATTTTCATCATACAGGATTGCCTTAATAATTCCTACACAGGCGGAAGCTATGCCATAATAGGTGGTTCCCTTCCTATTATAAATTTCCCATCCTTCCTTAACTGTCATATTAACAATCTCATCAAAATTAACTTCCCCAACCATTTCCTTATTATCCTTAATGACATCATAA
The DNA here is from genome assembly GCA_023402845.1 of Bacillota bacterium. Taxonomy (GTDB): domain Bacteria; phylum Bacillota; class Clostridia; order Lachnospirales; family Lachnospiraceae; genus JAEYFP01. The sequence goes on along the minus strand of JAEYFP010000063.1, from coordinate 13,585 downwards.
AATGGTTTTCCGGCAATTGTTACCATCGACCATGGAACCATCTGAGAATCCCCATGTTCACCCATGGAATAGGCATAAACGCTTCTTGGATCGACATGAACCAATTCCGCTATGAAATTCTGCAGTCTCGCAGTATCCAATGCTGTTCCTGTTCCTATCACCTGGTTTTTAGGCAGCCCTGATAATTTATAAACATGATTTGCAATCATATCGACCGGATTGGATACTACGATAAATATACCGTCAAACCCGCTGTACATAACCGCTTCTACAATCGATTCCACTATTCCGGCGCTGATTTCCAGGGTATCAAGTCTGGATTGCCCAGCTTTTGGTGGAGCACCAGCAGTTATTATAATAATATCCGCATCTGCACACTCCTCATAGGACCCTTTTTTCACTTTCACATTCCGGTCCAGATATTTGATGGTATCACGTAAATCCAAAACCTCTCCCAATGCTCTTTCCTCATTCATATCTATCATCAATATTTCATCGCATACTCCTTGTGTCAACAGGCTGAAAGCGGTAGACGAGCCTACCAGACCGCAGCCAATTACAGCTACCTTTGATTTTTTAATTAACATCTCAATTCACCCTCTTTCATAAAAATATAAAATACCAATTTCAATCTTCCGAAAAAACAGTAGTTTCTAAAGGATTGCCGTAATAACCTTTAAAACCCCTATAATAACCAGATATATCTGGAGAGCACACAAAGCATGGGCAAAACCTGCCGCAAACCGGAACATGGCTATCCAGCCTGCCTTAAATAACCGGGGAAGAGCAAACAATAAACATACCGGAAGCAGAGCATCCATAATCAGTACCACCGGAACCGGAAAGGAGGAATTGCTTAAAACAGCCCAGCCATACAAGGTAAACAGAGTAAATAAACTTCCGAAGACGATGTTGGCTTTCTTATGAAATCCCTTTCCGCTGGCTATAACCGGAGATACAATCTCTTTTTCCGTCAAAGCATTTATTATTCTGGACTGAATCCGGTCATAGGAGACGGTTTCTCCGCTCCCAAAGCTTCCTTTTATAAAAGCACCGGATATGTTATCATTAATATTATACAGAATGGCAATGCCAAGTCCCCTGGAGGGAAGGAGCATCATATTGGCATGGTAATTTTCCGCACTTCCGCCGTGATGGACAAGCTCGCCGTAATCAAACCAGCCAAGGCCGTAATGCTCACTTGTCTCGGAGGATTTTGTGTGAAGCATGGTTATTCCGTCCCCAGACAGAATCTTCTCATCCTGATAACATCCTTTGTTCAGGTTTGCAATAAGATAATGTGACATATCCTCCGCCGTAGACGCTATGTATCCTGCCGGTACGATTTCCGGATGAAATTCATATTCTGTCTGCCGAATCCTCCCCAAAAGCGGCTGATATCCCTTTTCCAGTCCATAGGTTTGCGCCTTCCGGCAGTCAGTAAAAGAATGCTTCATGCCCAATGGGTGAAATATCTTATTTTCCAGATACGCTTCATAAGTCATGCCGGATACGGTTTCAATGATTGCTCCGAGAATTACATAATTCAGATTGGAATACTCATAGGAGACCCCCGGCTTTCTGCTCACACCGACCTGCTTTAAATTTTCTGAAAGCTGAGATAAACTTCCTCCGGCCTTCCAATCAAATAGTTTCATTCCTTCATAGGTTGAAAAACCGCTGGTATGATTCAGCAGCTGGCGAATCGTTATACCCTCCGCATTTTTTACATGACGAAACTCCGCCAGATACTTAATAACCGGTTCGTCTATCTCCAAATGCCCTGCTTCGGCCAGCTGCATAATTGCCAGGGCCGTAAAGGATTTACTGGAGGAACCGATAAAAAACGGGGTTTTATCCGTTATCTTTTTTCCGGACTCATTGGCCTTCCCAAACCCTTTCAGATATACCGTATCCGTTCCCGAGACAATAGCAACGGCAAGTCCGGGAATTTTCATCTCTTCCATTTCTTCCTGTATAATCTGATCAATCTTTTTTGAATCAAATTCAAAACTCATATAGGTACCGCCTCCTTTCCTATTCCATAATCTTTTCAGGCAGAAGCCTGTGCATTAACAGCTCAAGCCGTTTCAGTTCCTTAATCGTCTCCTCGTCAAGATTCCTATGTCTGTCATTTTTCTTAAGCCCATCCATTAATCCATTAAAATTCAAAAGCCTGAAGTCCACACATTGATCTCCTTCCATTTTGGAATAGATATACATGGGCCTTATTTTTACACCGGAAATCAATGCAATCTGTTTTTCCTCAATTCTTCCCTTTACGATATCCAGGCGCACCAGATTATTCAGCCGGGAATTTGGAATATGCTCATGGCAGGAAATAAGATCACCCAGCGCATAAAGAATCAGCCCCTGTTTTTGAATTCCGGAAAAGGGATCAAGAAAGGGATACTTCTCCATAGGCTGAATTCCATGGGGATGGTTTCCGATGATAAGATCAATCCCCAGAGACATTAACTTATGTCCCATATCAATAATGTTCTGAATGGGGTAGGATTCAAATTCCAGACTCCAATGAACACACGCAATAACAACATCTGCCTGCCGCCTGGTTTTTGCCCCCCGGACCTGCTCTTTTATCATGGATATGTCGCAATCCGGACAGTTAAGTCTTATATAATTTGCAAGGTAGGCCTTCCCTTCCGGAACCTTTTTTCCGTTTGTTGAGAAGGTATAGGAAAGGAATGCTGTCCGGATTCCGTTTTTCTCAATAACGGGAAACTCCTCCCTTTCCTTTTCGGAACCTGCCGTTCCCACATGGGCACAACCCTTCTTCTCTAAAAATTCAAGGGTCTCCAGCAGTCCGGCTTCCCCCATATCCAGACAGTGATTATTTGCAGTGGAAAAGAAATTGATTCCTCTTCCTCCTCGATAAAACAAATCAAAGACCTCCGGAGTATTGTTAAGGGCCGGCGCTTTGAGTATATTCTTGGGAACAAAGCTGGCAGATACCGACGGAACCACCGGGGTTTCCAGGTTGGCACAGCAAATATCGGCATCAAAGAGAAAATCCTCTGCCTCGTCCCACAAGTTTTCCGTATTATCCGTCCGTATATGATGGGAAGCCAGAATATCGCCTCCCGCAGTTAGGCGGAGCCGGGCAGTTTCATTAAATCCCTGGGGCAAATCAAACCCAAACTCCTGTCTGCCAAAGTATTCTTCAATATTCCTTCCTTTTTCCGCGTTTTCTACCGGATTATAAAAATATTTATACCCCCACCACAGTTTTTCTCCGAAATTCATGAACTCCGCATTTCCTTCCGATTCCTGTGAATATTTGAATTTTTCTTTATGAATCAGCCAGTTGATCCGGCATATTAATTTTAATAATTTGACAGTCATACGATTCCTCCTTTACTTCATTGTGTCAAGTAATTCCTCCAAATGGGTCAGCTTTGTTACCTTCGGCGCTTTTATTAACAGCTCTCCCCTCATTACCATTGCAACCTCGGAAAGAGTAGTAATATCAATGAATGGATTTTCCTTTAATACGATAAGGTCAGAGGCTTTACCCTGCTCCAGGGTACCAGTCAAATGATCAATCCCGAGTATTTTGGCATTTCCCCGGGTGGCATTCTGTATGGCCGCTTCCGGAGACAGTCCTCCGTATTTTACAATATACTCCAGTTCTCGCCATGTATTGTACTGCGTAACAAAGGGACAGGAAGCATCTGTACCAAGTCCTGTCAATACACCTGCCTCTGTCGCCTGGACCAGCCCCCTGACCATCCCTTCAAATACAATCCGGGCATTTTCAATGCTGACCGGATTCATAAGGGTATCCTCAGGCCTTAGCTTACATATTGTAACCGCAGGATAAAGCGTGGGGATGAGGCAGGAATATCCCCGCAAAGATTTGGGATTTTTCAGAAAAAGCTCAATTATTTCATCATCAAATACACTGCCATGTTCAATGGTATCAACACCTCCTTGTAAGGCAAGCCGTACTCCTTCGGTGCTTTCCGCGTGGGCGGCTACCATAAAGCCTATTTTATGGGCTTCTTCGCAAACGGCGTTGATTTCCTCAAGAGTCATTTCCAGGCGGCCGGCTTCACCCACTTTCCTGCTGTCCGTCACCCCGCCGGTGACACATATTTTAATCAAATCAACCTGTTCCCGGACATTCTGCCGAACCAGCCTTCTGGCTTCCCATGGAGAATCCGAGATATTGGCAAAGCTTCCGGCACCATGTCCGCCGGTAACCGAAATAGCCGGACCGGAAACAAGCAGTCTGGGTCCCTGAATCTTGCCGAAATCAATCAGGTTTCTGAGTTTAATATCAGAATACAGCAGATCACCAACCGCCCGTATCGTTGTTACCCCGGAATTCAGCGCTGAAATAGCATGGTCTTTTACCATACTGTCAAGCATTTTACGTCCCAGTTTTGTATGAAGGATACGGACAAGCTTTTTTTGTGCTTTGCCACCGCTCATGGCCTTCATTGGCTTTCCGCTTCCAAATAAATGCACATGAGCATTTATCAGTCCAGGCATCAGGTATTTTCCGCCAATATCCAGACTGGAATACCCTTCCGGTGTCTTGATTTCAGAAGTCCTTCCGATTTGTTCGATTTTACCGCCGTTTACCAGTATGGTGCTGTCCTCCTGAATACCGGAATGAATGCCATCAATGATACGGCAATTGGTGAATGCGTACTTAGACATAATAATGTCCCCTTCCATTTATATTTTATTACAATGCATAACCTATATAAGCCTCTATTGACTTCTTTTGTTTTCAAGGATAGTATAATACATAGCTTTTTGAAGCACATTCGGAGGAAAGAGCATGAAAATGATGAAATTAAAACAAATCAGAAAATCTAAGGGTTATACCTTATCAGACCTAAGCAGTATGGTCGGCTGCACGTCCAGTTATCTGTCCCAACTGGAAAGAGGTCTCAAGCAGCCTTCTTTGGAAATGCTTCGGCGTATCTGTAATTGTCTTGATGTTCCGATCTTTGATCTTCTCTCGGAAGAGACAGCCCAAAGTGCATATATAAGGGATACTTCCGATAACAAATATACGATCATCCGGCAGGAAGGCAGAAAAAAGATCACTCTGCCGGAAATATTAACCGAGTACGAATTTATCACACCATATGCTGCGGATGGAAGTGACCACTCCCGTGTCGTGGGTATGTGTTCCACTCTGATGCCTGGAAAATGGTCCTGCGAAAAATTAGTGACCTTAGAAACTGATTTTACAGTTTTTATCATTCAGGGGGCAGCAATTGCTCGTATTGAGGAGGATACCATAACCCTTGGCGAAGGTGACAGCGTGTATATTTATTCAGGAATTCAACACAATTTCTATAATACCGGTGACAGAGAGCTTATCATGCTCGGCTTCGGTGAACGTAACAAGCCTGGTAATCGTTAGCTGCTCCCTAGGGAGTTCCGATGATTGCTGACGGGAATATCTTACAATAATATTAACTCGTAGTTAATTAACTATGAGTTAATATTATCTCACACCTTTCCCTGTGTCAATAAAAATAAATTATAATCTCAACAATTATAAACAATCTACATTAACAAAGGAATCCAAAAGCTGACCAGCGCGATTAAGAGCAACATTGTAAATATTCCGGGTTGTTCTTTACAGATAAATCGCATACTTAAGAAGAAATCATGCTTGACAAAAGTAATGACGAACAATCACAAATATCATTATCACTAGTTAAATCACCGTATTTGCCAGTTGTGGTCACATTTGAAGTCGCAACTGGTGATAACCATTAACTGGCGATAACGCAGATGTCGCCCTCTATGAACCATTTTACCCCTGTAAAAGTACCTTGGATTTGTTGCAGGGTGGTGTGACAGCTCCGGTTTGGCTGATCGCTGTGATTTTCAGGCTCTCTATCAGCGTTTGTATCCTGTCCATGCCCATACCATCTATGGTTTTTCCGTCTGCTCCGGCGGTCATGTTCCCCTCACCGGCATAAATATTTTGATAAGCCAGCAGGAAAAATTCCTCATTATACAGATTCCGGTACAGGCGTTCATAATGATAGCTCTGCTTGATTCTTCATGTATGTGCCTCCTTTTTCTGCTTACTTTTATTGTGAATCCTCTGCATATCGGTTCGCAGGCAATCGCCCTCCGCACTGTAGCAGACAAATCCGTGCGAGGGATATGGGCAATCGCAGCTGCCGGGGAAGGGACCGCGAGGGCGTTCCTCCACCTATAATTTGCCGACAGTCACGAGATTCTCTGAGTCGTAGCAGGCTGTTTGTTTATTTCGCTTGAATCTTACCAGCATCATTTTTCCTTCCCAGAAAACAAAAAAGCCGGAGAATGAAAATGCATTCTTGCACTCTGATTCTCCGGCTTCTGTGGTTGTTCTCTTGTTTTATTATTGGAAATATAAAAGAGCGCCGCTTTCCTTTTGGCTTGGCTACCGCAAAGGAAAGGGCGGATGTCATAGTATTTTCAAATGAGGATTTGAACTATCACACCTTCAAATAATAGAAACAAACCTTAAAATAATTATGGTCCTTGCGATTATGCTCATCAGACCATTCTCATTAAATAGGCTGAATTTTTGGTTTTTCTCACAAGCTTTCAGTTTGAAGATAACATAAAAATCTTGACTAATCCTAAAATGGTAAGATGAGCGGGATAGTAAATATAAAAAAACCATTTCATACCTTTCCATTTACCTTTCTCGCCATTGTAAAGATATAGAACTGGAATCGCGAGGACAACTGCCATTTGCATAAGTCCATAGACGAGGTTAAGAAATAGAGCATAGACAGTAGCATATATGGCAACATACAGAACCATTCCAATCATCTGCTTTTTAAAATTCCCACGATTTTTGCCAATATGTACAATTGCCAAAACAGCAATGGAACTCCAATCCGCACAAAAAGTGATGATCCATATGAATAGCATGGCAAGGTTTTTCACCCACGGCTTCAATTTCAAATTTTCACTTTTTTCAATAGAGAGTGCAACCAGTCCCCATGCCAATGCCCACATGACACTTGTTTGATCAAATATATCATTTTGAAAAGGGATCAGGTTTTTTTGAAACATCACTGCGTAAGCAAAATGAGAAACAATTGCAAACAGAAACATCCTCGAAATATATTTTTTAAGATCCTTCGTATAAAAGAAGCCCTCTGCAACGAAATACCACATAATTGGAGCCGTAAGACGGCCTATGAGATGCATAATAATTAGGGTTGTGCCAGTTTGATAACCCGGAAAAAATGTCCAAGCCAAATGGTCTATCGTCATAGCAATAATTGCTATCAATTTCAATTGATTTCCGTTTAACTTATATGTTGTTTTAAATTCCGCCGCTAAGTCGTGCATCCCATCTACCCTCTACCTATCGTAATAAATATAAATAACATGTATTTTCCTTGATTTTATTATGGATAATGAAAAGTCATATATGAGTTCAAATCCTCATACATGACTTTAACTTGCGAGCTACGTCAAATCTGGATATCATCCTATTTTCATATAGGGATTTGAACTATTATTGATGAGACTAATGTACCCAAGCTTCTCGAAAAGCGAGCTTACTCAGCTAACTCTTTTAGAATGTTTCCGGCAATTCTATATACCGTCCAGTCTTCCATGGGTTCTGCACCAAGGGATACATAGAAATCTATACTTGGTTTATTCCAATCCAAACACCACCACTCCAATCGTCCGCAGCCTCTTTCAATTGCGATCCGAGCGAGTTCCCTTAATATTGCTTTTCCATATCCTTCGCCCCGGTACTCCGGTAGTACATACAAATCTTCGAGATATATGCCAGAGCGTCCAAGGAAAGTTGAAAAATTGTGAAAAAACAGCGCAAACCCAATCTCTTTGCCATCTTTCACGGCAAATATCACTTCTGCTTTCTTTTTTGTAAATAGCCATTCGTCTAACGTTTCTTCAGTCGCAATTACTTCATCAAGCATTTTTTCATAGGAGGCCAGCTCCTTAATAAAAAATAAAATGATTGCGATATCTTCTTTTACGGCATATCTAAATGATAAATTCCCCATAACAACGCGTCTCTCCCAATTTTTAGATGTGGATTCGAACTATCTCGTTTGGAACATTTCAACTTCTATGACGCTACCATCAGCTATGCTCAATTATGAAATCAAGCAGTGCTTGCTCCCCTATTGAACCGTCAGCAAGGCGTAGTCCAAGATCAATAAGTTCAGCGTCTATGCAAATCAGTTTAATTCCGTTCACTTCCAAAAATGAAACCATGGCAAGAATGCCGATTCTTTTATTTCCATCAACAAAAGGGTGATTTTTTATTAACCCAAATGCCAGTCTTGCAGCTTTGCTTTGAATCGTAGGGTAGCTTGAAAAGCAGCTAAAAGTAATAAATGGAGCTTCAAGAGCCGAATCAAGCAAGCCCATATCTCGAACGCCGTCCACTATATTTTATCAGTATTTCATGCAAAATGATTATTTGCTGTTTCGTGAGCCTTTTCATTTCGCAAGTTCCTTAAATGCCTCTAAGTGTCGCTTGACAATACTTTCTCCGATTTCATGTATCGTAGCATCATCAGCAAACTCATCATTTTGAAATTGGCTGTATTCCAAGAGTGCATACCGAGGCGTGTTGTTTTTTAAAATAACAACTGCGCCATTTTTATCAACAAGCCTGGCAATCCGCGAAAAGTTTTGATTTGCTTCCGTGATAGAAACCAGATTATTGGTGTTTATCTGCATGAGTGATTCCTCTATTCTGTTCTTTTACTATTATTATATGCCGTTTTTAGGATAAATACAACCTAAATACAAAATCGTCATAGAATAAAAAATGTCAGGTATGAGTTAAAATCCTCAAACCTGACATTAATTGTGCTGTGCGTGACATGATTCGAACACGCGACCTTCTGGTCCGTAGCCAGACGCTCTATCCAGCTGAGCTACACGCACATTTTGTCACAATTTTCTTTGCGACGTTACTAATATTACCATAATGAACACGCTAAGTCAAGCAATTTTCGGACAAAAAAGCGGATCGAATTTATATACAAAAATCATGCCTTCCTGAGAACTTAGTAAACCATAACAGATCAATGCGTCTGCCGGTTAATAAATTCGGTTTTGTATTTAGAATATACGATTTTCTGGCTGTGATACAGGCCGTAGTATCCCGAAAGCATATAGCTGATGGCGATGGAAAGCAGAAAATAGGGCATCCCTGCAAAACCAAATAATTCAAAGCAGAGAAGAAGCGAGGTAATCGGACAGTTGGTTACGCCGCAGAATACGGCGGCCATAGCCGCCGTGCAGAGTGCCGGAGAAATTCCCACCAGATTTCCAAACAAACACCCAAAGGTTGCACCGATAAACAGGGACGGCACGATCTCACCGCCTTTAAACCCGGCACCAAGAGTCAATGATGTGAACAGAATCTTCAGCAGAAACGCATAAGAGCTATAGTCATTTTGAAAACAACGTGCGATGACATCCATTCCTGCGCCGTTATAGTCCTGCGAACCGACCAGAAGTGTCATAATTATAACCATACATCCGCCTGCCGCAATGCGCAGATACGGATTTTTTAAATATTTTTTATACCATGTTTCGGATGTGCGCAGCGTCATACAGAATAATACACTGACTCCGGCACAAAGAACAGCCAGCAGCGCTATCTGCACAGCTGCCCCTATGGAAAACCGGGGAATCATCGTTAAATTAAACTTGTCAGGCACAATTCCAAAATAAGCAGCAACGCTGCTGGCTATCAGTGAAGAAAGCACGCAGGGTACAAGTGCGGAATAATGCATAATCCCCACACTGACGACCTCCATGGAAAAAATAGCCGCTGCCAGAGGAGTGCCAAAGAGGGCAGAAAATGCAGCACTCATCCCGCACATGATCATAATATGCTGGTCGTTCTCATCAAAACGAAATTGACGGCCCAGAGCATGGCCGATACTCCCTCCCAATTGCAGTGCAGCACCCTCGCGCCCTGCAGAACCGCCGAATAGATGAGTCAGGATCGTAGAAACAAAAATAAGCGGTGCCATTTTTAAAGGAAGACTTTCTCCTGAGTGAATGGCAGACAATACGAGATTCGTACCGATATCATGCTCGTCATGTAACAAACGATAAACCGCTACAATAAAAATCCCACCAAGCGGAAGAAAAAATAAAAGCCATGGATATTCTGCCCTTTTCCCTGTGACATATTGCATACAGTAAGAAAATATAGTACCGACAAGTCCAATAAGAAGCCCTGACAAAATGGAAAATAGAATCCACTTCAGCAGGACCTCCATACGAGACCAGACATGCAGCACCACATCTTTTATTTTTAGATTCATAAAACAAGCCTCCCTATCCGTATTTGAACCCCTTTCCCTGTAAAAGTCTATCACCTGCACCAATCATTGACAAGAGACAAATCGACGGTTTATGCGCCGCCTCCGGTACCTTCATCAGTACATTTACAATATCCGCATATTTATAATGGCGAATCAGCGGGGATTATGATAAAATATAGTGATCCTCTGAAAAGGGGAAATTTCCATTAAGGGAAGAATCCATTAACGATATGAGGTGTGATAAAGGTGATCAACGTGTTATTTGTCTGCCACGGCAGCATTCTGCAAAATCGCTGAAAAGCTCGTATTTAGCGCATTTGAAGAATGTTAGGAGACAATTTACCACTCATTTACCATTTTTAAAAAAGTGTTGATATGAAAAAACAATTCGCGACCGGGTGGATTGTTTTTTATTAAAAATAGAGGAAAAACAGGAAAAATCAGTTTTAAAGAATATGGTAGTAGAGGTTAACGGCATATCAGAAGAATGTTGAATGAGATTCTGAATAAGAGAACTAAAAATGAATATGCTAATATATAATTATAAAATTGAAAAAAGTATAAAAAATGCCAAAATAATAATTATAATTGAAAAATTCAGAGCTTTATGATATTATATCATTATCTGTTCACATAAATGGAGGTAGATTATGAAAGACTATGTTGTACGGTTATCATCACTAACACTTGAAAGAATAAAGAATGTTAAGAATGGAACAATATATATGCCTATGGCAAACAAGAAAGATCTGAATGTTAGAGCTGCAGAGATATTAGGTATTTATGGACAGAATGGTTCTGGAAAGACCGCCATTGTTGATACACTTTATTTCTTACAGCAGATAATGATTGGAAATGAGATTGATGAAAGTTTGATTGATTATATTGATGTTGATGATTCATCTGCAGAGTTTACTGCTGAATTCAAGATTATAGGAAATGGAGTACTTTATGAAGTTGGCTATCATATTTGTTTAACCAAAACAGAAGGTATGGTAAGCATTGAAAGAGAATATTTAAACTGCGCTATTAATAAAAATGGCACAAGAACGAACAAGAATATTTTTATGGACTACCAAAAATCAGAAACTGATTCGATATTTAAACCACAGAAAAGACTGGATGAATTAATTGGCCAAGATAAAGAAATAAAGACTGATCTTATTGTTGCCAGGAAAATGGCTGAGAAGAGTAATTGTTCATATATTTTTGGAGAAAGCAGTAGAGAAATATTTGGAAAGAAATATGATAATGAATTTAGTAATTATGCAACTGTAATCAATGCTTTATTTAACTTTGCACTTAAGGATTTATTTGTAATAAGAAATACACATTCTGGTATGATTTCTGCAAACTTTATACTTCCTATGGCGTTTCGTGTTGAAAAGGATAAAATGGGCGTTAAAGGAGATTTTGCAATTCCACTTATGGAGCCAGTTGTACTGGATGCAGAAAGAAAAGCACTTCTTCATGCAATCGTAGATCAAATTAATTCAGTGTTATATGCAATTATCCCAGGTATGAAAATTGATGTTAAGGATAATGGAAAGCAATCTTTAGACTCTGGGGATGAAGGCTGGAAAGTTGAATTAATGTCTATTAGAGAAAACAAGAAACCTATTCCTATCCGTATGGAATCTGAGGGAATAATTAAGATTGTTTCAATTCTGAATGCCTTGATTCAGGCATTTGGTAATCCATCTATTTGCTTAGTAATAGATGAATTAGATGCAGGTATTTTTGAGTATATGCTGGGTGAACTATTGGATATCTTTGAAAAGAGCGCAAAGGGACAACTAATCTTTACTTCACACAATCTAAGAGCATTAGAAATGCTTGATAAGGAAAGTATTATGTTCTCCACAGTTAATCCTAATAACCGCTATATCCATATGAAAAAGGTAAAGGATACCAATAATCTTCGAAGTATGTATATAAGAAGTATTACACTTGGTGGACAGGATGAGCAGCTTTATGAAGAAACAGATAGCATAAAGATAGCCAGAGCCTTCCGTAAGGCAGGAAGGAGTTTAAATAATGGGTGAGAAAAGAGTAGTTGCAGTCATTGTTGAAGGACCTAGTGATGAAAATGCAATTGGAGGAATTATGAAGGAATATTTTTCTTCAGATGAAGTCCAATTCGCTGTTGTACACGGGGATATTACTTCTAGTGATTATACAACTGTAGATAATGTTGTACGCAAGATTGATGATCTCATAGATGGAATGAGAGATAAATACGGCTATCATTGGGATGATTTTATACAGATTATTCATATAGCAGATACAGATGGAGCATTTACAAAGGGATGTGTGCAGGAAACAGAAACTGAGACGATCCAGTATTATGAAGATCATATGGAATCATCTAATGTGGTGGCAACAGAAAGAAGGAATATACATAAAGCAGTTATTATGTTCAAATTGTATTCTACAGGAAAGATTCATAATAAAAGATATAACTTGTATTTTAATTCATGTAATCTTGAACATGTTTTGTACAACGAGCTGAAGGACTTTTCTATAGAAGAAAGGGCAATGGTAAAAAAAGCTTTATTAGAAATGGAGTGTTTCCCAGCAGGCATGGAGGAATTTCCAGCTTTAGATTTAAATCAATTTGAATATATCAAGAGCCAGATAGAAAGTAGTGATTACTTAATACTGATTTTAGGTGGAAATGTCGGAACGATAAATTCAGAAACAAAGAAAAGCTATACATACATGGAATATGAATATGCTAAAAAAAAGGGATTCCAATATTAGTATTTATTAAGAAAAATGAAAAGGATTTATTCTGCGAGGAGAGAGAAGAAAGTAGAATAGAATCATATAGAGGATTTTTGAAAGAAGCTCAAAAAGGTAGAATCTGTAATTATTTTGATACTAAAGAAAGTCTGTTAGGTCTGACACATTTGGGACTAAGAACGCAGATAGAACAGTTTCCTAGATGTGGTTGGAAGCGTGAGGAAGAAAAGAGAAAAAGATTTGAGGATGATTTATTGCTTCAAGGCGATATCATAGAGGAATTTCATATAGGAAAAGAAATTTATGAAGTTTTTGATCAATACTTTATTTTTGATAGTATCTCAGAAATAAACAAGCCAGTAGTATTAAAGTATGGTTTAGATGAATATTACGGTGCGGCGGAGCCGCCTGTCCGGTGTGGCGAGAGCCACCTGTCCGGACTGACGGAGCCACCCCGTCAAAGCTCTTACTCTTATCTTGCTTTTGCTGGATCCATGCCATATACCTCT
>JAEYFP010000042.1 GCA_023402845.1 Bacillota bacterium | reverse complement strand
TATCTTTGTTAAAACAACTCTCGTTTTAATCCTAAGCATTCAGTCAATGCCGTCTACTCCCTATCATTCTATTGAACCTTACGGTTCTGAAAGGAGCCCCTATGGCTTTAAAAATTGTGTATCAAATCTGTTGTGGGATTGATGTTCACAAAACTTTTGTCGTTGCTTGCATCGCTTCCACTAACAAACAAGGTGTTACCACCTACAAGCGCCATCGTTTCTCTACCTTCACACAAGGGTTAAAGGAATTGTTACAGTGGCTGCTTGACAATCACTGTCAGGATGTCTGCATGGAGAGTACTGGAAAGTATTGGATTCCCGTTTATAACGTGCTGGAATCTAACTGCTCTATCGTCCTTGCTCATCCAAAGTATGTTAAGGCTATTCGTGGTAAAAAAACTGACAAGAAAGATGCCAAATGGATTGCTGACCTGTTTAAGCATGATCTTGTTGCCGGCAGCTTTATGCCCCCTGCTGATATCAGACAACTTCGCGACTTAATGCGCTATCGTCACAAACTGACCTGCTTTATGTCCAGCGAGAAGAACCGTCTTCAAAACTGCCTCACGGTCTCCAACATTCAACTGGCTTCCGTTGTCTCGGACACTTTTGGCAAAAGTTCTATGAAGATTCTGGATATGATTCTTGAAAATCCCGAAGACACGTCTTTTGACATTGAACCTTTAATTCATGGCTCCATGAAGAAAAAACTTCCTGATTTGGAGCTCGCCGTTGACGGTTTTATTTCACCTGAACAGGCTGGTAAATTAAAGATCATCAAAAAACACTTTGAGAACCTTGAATCCCGGAAAGCAGAGTTAGAAGAACTGATTCTTGCGCTCGCCAGTCCCTATCAGCAAGAACTCGACCTAATCCTAACCGCTCCATCCTTTAAGAACACTTTTACTGCAATCGGAATCATCTCCGAAATCGGCTCTAACATGGAGGCTTTTCCTTCGGCGAAACACCTATGCTCTTGGGCTGGTCTTACTCCAACCAACAATGAAAGTGCAGGGAAGAAAAAATCTGTCCGGGTATCCAAAGCCGGATGCTATATCAAGCCACTACTGGTTCAATGTGCTAATTCCGTGGTGAAGAGCGAAAAGCATCCTGAAATTCGCAACCGCTATCTTCGGTTAAGAAGATGTCGCGGTCACAAGAAGGCAATCATCGCTATTGCGAGAATGCTTCTAACAGCATTATACAACATGCTGAAAAATAAGGAACCCTATAATGCAGAACTCTACCAAAAAAGTGATGTTCTTCCTGTTCAACGCGAAATTACGGTTGAACAGGCTATCTTAATGGCACAGTTTCAAGGATATAAAATCAAGTCAGCTACTTAATAAACCTTAACTTTGCTACATATTCAATTTTCAATTTTCCACCGTATGATGGCTTGTTTGCTATGCCCTTATGGGAATGGATAATCTTTACTATTCTTTTTCAACCTTCCATACTCCGTGACAAAAGGTGTCAAATCGATAGCATCCTGCTGACTTCATATTCATACTCCGGAATATCCTTCTGCATCGCAAGCGCTTCATCAATGTCAAAGTCCACATAGTCACCGTGCTTCACACCGACGACTCTGTTTGTTTTGCCTGCGCACAGCAAATCCACAGCATAAGCACCCATCATCGAAGCATAAAACCGATCCTTGCAGGTCGGCGAACCCCCGCGCTGCATATAACCTAAAATCGTGGCCCTCGTCTCAACACCGGTTGCCGCTTCAATCCGTTTTGCCATTGAAGTCGAATGTCCGATGCCTTCGGCATTGATGATGATGTGATGCGTTTTGCCCTTCTTTTTATTATTGATGATATTATTAATAATTTCCTGTTCGTTAAATTCATATTTTTCTGGAAGAAGAATATCCTCCGCGCCGTTTGCCACACCGCACCATAGCGCAATATAGCCTGCGTTTCTTCCCATTACCTCGATGATGCTGCAGCGTTCGTGAGAAGAAGAAGTGTCGCGCACCTTGTCGATCGCCTGCATCGCCGTATTGACTGCCGTGTCAAATCCAATCGTATAATCCGTACAGGCAATATCCAAATCGATTGTACCCGGCAGGCCGATTGTATTAATTCCGTGCATAGCAAGTGCCTGCGCACCCTTGTAGGAGCCATCTCCGCCGATAACAACCAGTCCTTCTATTCCGTGCTTTCTGCAGACTTCCGCTCCTCTTATCTGCCCCTCCTGTGTTTTGAATTCTTCACAGCGGGCCGTACGCAGAATCGTACCTCCCTTTTGAATAATATCGGATACGTCGTGACGAGCCATATCCACAATTTCCTCATTTAGAAGTCCCTGATAACCCTTTTGAATACCCTTTACCTTTTTCCCCTTTGTCAGCGCTCTTCTGACGACTGCCCTAATAGCAGCATTCATGCCGGGCGCGTCTCCACCGCTCGTCAGTACGCCGATTGTATTAACTTCTTTAGTCATATCAAGACCTCCTGTTCCGGCCGTTCGGCCGGCAAATCATTAATCTTTTATATTCTACCCTTTTTGTTGCCGCATTTCAAGAACAAAAGTGTGCTCCGCACGCTCCCACGGCCAAATATTCCGGCAGCACAGCTTTTGTTCTGCGCGCGTAGCTGCGCATATAATTTTATTGTATAGGAAATTCGAAGCAATTTCCTATATAATAAAAATTATAATGCTTGATTGCGGAACCGCCGATATTACACGATTTTTACATTCTCTGCACCGAATAATTGACCGAGCTGCGCAAGCAGCTCCTGACCGGCAAGCACACTTCTGCTTCTCGGCAGATTTTTGATTTCCTTCGTTGCCTCGACATAGACGACAACCGCATCGTTTCCGTCGGAATCGCTGATCGTACGCAGCAGCTCCTCTTCCCGTGCCCGGTATTCTTCGCGCGTCTTGAACTTAATCCATAGCTTTTTCGGAATACTCTCAAATGGGATGACCTTCTCACAGATAAGCTTTGCATCCTTTTCTTCTTCGGCATTGACACGGCCTTGAATAAACACCTTGGAATCCTCCGCAAGCCACCTCGCATTTTTCTCGTAATCACCAGGCCAGACAATCACCTCTACCGTACCGACAAGGTCTTCAATATTCAAAAATGCCATCGTCTTCCCTGTTTTCGTATGCTTGATCGTCTTGTGCTCGATCAGCCCGCCGATCGTCACCCTGTCTCCATCCTGCACTTTGACGGACTGTGTTTCCTCCTCCAGCGCAAAATCGGATGTATACGCCGTGATTTTCTTTTTCCACATCACTTCATCTGCCTGCAGAGGATGTCCGCTTACATAAATGCCGAGCACTTCTTTTTCAAAGCTGAGCAGCAGCTCCCTGCTGTATTCTCCTACCTCGGGCAGCCTGACTTCAAACTCCTCCTTTTGATCCTCATCCGCAATATCAAACAGCGACAGCTGTCCGGCCATGTTATTCTTCTTATCCTGGTTGATGCTGTCCATGATCTGAATATAAACGCTCATAAACTGCTTTCTCGTGCCGCCAAGGCTGTCCAGCGCCCCTGATTTGATAAAGCTTTCGATCGTCCTCTTGTTGACTTCTTTTCCCGAAAGCCGGACAATGAAATCTTTTAAATTCGTAAATTTCCCGCGCTCTCTTCGTTCCGCCACAATCGCTTCGATCACGGGCCATCCGATGCTTTTGATTGATGCGAGTCCATACCGGATGCAGCCGTTTGTGACAGAAAAGCCGGCCATTCCTTCGTTGATATCAGGCGGCAGAATCTTGATGCCCATCGTCTTGCACGTATAAATGTATTCCGCGACCTTTCCGGAATTGTCGATGACCGACGTCATGAGTGCCGCCATGAATTCGATCGGATAATAGTGTTTCAAATAAGCGGTCTGGTACGCAACAACCGCATAGGCTGCCGCGTGGGATTTATTGAAGGCATATTTGGCAAAATCCATCATGCTGTCATAGATCCTGCTCGCAACCTCTTCACTGATCCCGTTTTTTACGCAGCCCGGCACCCCCTCTTCTTCATTGCCGTAAATAAAATTATGGCGTTCCTTGATCATAACCGACTGCTTTTTCTTTGACATGGCACGGCGTACGAGATCGCTTCGGCCAAGCGTATAACCGCCAAGCTCCCGCACGATCCGCATAACCTGCTCCTGATAGACAATACAGCCGTATGTCGGTGCAAGGATCGGTTCAAGCTGCGGGCAATCATAATGGATCGGTCCCGTATGATTTTTCCCTTTGATGTACTGCGGGATAAAATCCATCGGCCCCGGACGATAGAGTGAAATACCCGCGATGATATCTTCAAGACTTTCCGGCTTCAGCTCTTTCATGAAGCTTTTCATTCCGGCACTTTCCAGCTGGAACACACCGTCGGTACGCCCCGTGCCGATCGAATCCAAAACCGCCTTATCGTTAAAATTAACATTGTCTATATCAATAACCGTTCCCGTATTTTCCTCCACAAAGCGCACGGCGTTCTGGATCACGGTCAGCGTACGAAGACCGAGAAAATCCATTTTCAAAAGCCCCAGCTCTTCGATCGTGGTCATGACGAACTGCGTTGTGACAGAACCGTCGGACCCTCTTGAGAGCGGCACGAATTCATCCGCAGACCTCGGACAGATCACAACACCCGCCGCGTGCATGGACGAATGACGGGGAAGCCCTTCGAGACGTCTGCACATGTCAATTAATTTTTTCACCTGCTCATCCGACTCGTACAAATTTTTAAAATCCCGGTTTGATTCCAATGCCCGCTCCAGCGTCATCGTTATATTCTGCTCATTCGGAACCATTTTGGCGATTGAGTCCACATAGGCATACGGCAGATCCATAACTCGTCCGACATCACGGATTACGCCCTTAGCGGCAAGTGTCCCAAACGTTACGATCTGTACTACCTTCTCTTTTCCGTATTTTTCCACAACATAATCAATGACCTCCTGTCTTCTCTCAAAGCAGAAGTCAATATCGATATCCGGCATAGAAATACGCTCCGGATTCAAAAAACGCTCAAACAGCAGGTTGTACTTGATCGGATCGATATTCGTGATTTCCAGACAATAAGAAACGACACTGCCCGCAGCGGAACCTCG
Source organism: Bacillota bacterium (assembly GCA_023402845.1). Taxonomy (GTDB): domain Bacteria; phylum Bacillota; class Clostridia; order Lachnospirales; family Lachnospiraceae; genus JAEYFP01. The sequence goes on along the minus strand of JAEYFP010000042.1, from coordinate 1,248 downwards.
TCCCGGGCCGACCGCAATACCGTTTGATTTCGCAAACCGGATGAAATCCCAGACGATCAAAAAGTAATCGACAAACCCCATGCTGTGAATGGTATCCAACTCGTAATTAAGCCGCTTCTCTAACTCCTCCCCATAATCCGGATATCGCTTTGCAAGCCCCTCAAAACATATTTTATTTAAATATTCCCATGAGGTATAGCCCTCAGGCACCTCAAAATGCGGCAGCTTCGTCACGCCGAATTCAATTTCGACATTGCAGCGCTCCGCAATTTTATGTGTATTCTCCAACGCCTCCACCGCATACGGAAACAGTGCCTTCATGTCCTCCTCGGACTTTACATAATACTGTCCCCCCTCATAGCGCATACGGTTCTCATCCTGCAGCTTCTTCCCTGTCTGGATACAGAGCAGGATGTCATGCGGCGCAGCATCTTCCGCATAGGTATAATGGATATCATTTGTAGCAACAAGCGGAATTTCCAGCTCCTGACTCATGCGCAGCAGTGCGGCATTCACGGTCTTTTGCTCGGGAATGCCATGATCCTGCAGCTCCAAAAAATAGTTGCCCACACCAAAGCAGGATTCGTATTTCAGCGCTGTTTTCTTTGCCTCCTCATAAAGCCCCTTTTGAATATAGCGCTGTACCTCCCCCGCAAGACAGGCGGAAAGTGCAATAATTCCCTCATGATATTCCTTCAGTATTTCCATATCTACACGAGGCCGGTAATAATAACCCTCCGTAAAGCCCTTGCTGACTATTTTCATCAAGTTGCCGTAGCCCGTATTATTTTCTGCGAGCAGCACGAGGTGATAATACCGATCCTCACCGCCTGTGATTTCTTTATCAAAACGGGAGTTAGGCGCAACATAGACCTCGCATCCGATGATCGGCCTGATACCGGCCTCTTTCGCAGCGCGATAAAAATCAACCACTCCGTACATGACACCGTGATCGGTAATCGCGGCCGAATCCATACCAAGTTCCTTCACGCGCTGAATATATTCTTTAATTTTATTGGAGCCATCCAAAAGACTGTACTCCGTATGAGTATGAAGATGCGTAAATGCCATTGCTATCTTTCCCTCCTTCCCTTTTGAATAGTATAACATATTTTTTTTATTATCGGGTAGGGGTCTAACCATTAATTGATTAGCCGACCTCCCACACCGCACGTACGTACCGTTCGGTATACGGCGGTTCTTTAGTTTTCACAGATTTTCAGATAATAGTCAGACATGGATACGTAT
>JAEYFP010000023.1 GCA_023402845.1 Bacillota bacterium | reverse complement strand
TATCTTTGTTAAAACAACTCTCGTTTTAATCCTAAGCATTCAGTCAATGCCGTCTACTCCCTATCATTCTATTGAACCTTACGGTTCTGAAAGGAGCCCCTATGGCTTTAAAAATTGTGTATCAAATTTGTTGTGGGATTGATGTTCACAAAACTTTTGTCGTTGCTTGCATCGCTTCCACTAACAAACAAGGTGTTACCACCTACAAGCGCCATCGTTTCTCTACCTTCACACAAAGCATATCTTTTTCTTTTATGAAAAAGCGTAGTATGATTGATTATATCAAAGTAAAGGGCGACCATGTCTGAGACAATTATGGCCATATTACTCGATCGAATGGTGAGATTGTTTGGGAATGTGTTGATTGAGTGGAGAAAGGTATTCGATTTGTTTGTAAGTATTGCCTCGAAAACAAAATCGAGTGACAGAATTTATTCCAAATGATATAATTAATTGAATCCAAAGGTAAAGAGGAATAGCTATGTTTCATGATTTTACACAGGAAAAATTGCGTTCTGCATGTAGACAGAATATAGAGTCTTTAGAAATATGGGCAAGGCGTATTATCCATGAAGAACTATGCCATAACTATGGGACGGATTATTTTAATTATCAATTTGGAAATGGTGAATATCTTGTCAAAAATGATATTCGAGAAAAAGCAAAACATATGCAGCAAAAAGAACCTCATCGCTTTTTGCGGTATGTAGACACCTTATTTCTAGATGAAATAATCTACTTTTTGTGCAAACCAACATTGTATTTGCAACATTTTAAGAAAATGCTTGATATTAAATATCCTCAAGGAGTTGAAGAGGTAAGAGAATTTTTAGGTAGACTTATCCCTATTCGAAATGCTTTATCCCATTCAAATCCTATATCAGTTAGGGATGCCGAAATAGCTATATGTTATTCAAATGATTTTATAGATGGCGTAAAGACATATTATTTTAATGAAGGGAAAGAAAAGATGTGGAATGTTCCTACAGTACTTAGGGCCACTGATTCTGATGGAAATGTCCTTTACACTAATTCAGATGGGGTTGCAAAAATCTATTCGCATTTTTATGTAGGTGACATCTATACTGTCTATATCGAGGTTGATCCGTCCTTTGCACAATCAGAGTATGCAATTAGATGGCTGAAAAATGATTGTATACCAATTCCAGAATATGCAGATAATGCATCTTGTACAGTAATATTCTCAAATGCTGATGTTTCCGAAAGTTGGTCTCTAATATGTGAAGTCACCTCTAATAAAGACTGGCATAAAAAGGGCGATTGTGATGATTGGTTACGTCTGACATTTACTGTATATCCACGATAACATATTTTTACAAACACTACTTGCTGACTGCCTGCAAACCATTCATATTACTGCGTTTCCCTAGGTCCTATAATTTCACTCTGACCAAGTGAACAGACCTACTTTTTTGCAGAAGTAAAAACAGGTTTGTTGCTATTTAATATAAGAAAATAGCATGGAACTCAGGAGTGGAGTCAGTTTCAAACTAAAATATAAGCACCAAAAGTCACGTATATTTGACTTTTGGTGCTTTATTTAATTTATATGTTAATATACGTGACTTTTATAGTTTAATCATAAACAGGATGGTATCTTTGTAAAACTCTGACTGGCAGAGGTAGTAAAAGAAATTTTTCAACTGCATTTAAATAGTGATAGTCTTGGAGGTATCTCTAATTTTTTTTTTGAACACGGAGTCTCCTCGCCAACCGGACAAGAAAGATGGATACAATTGGCAATCAGTAAATTTTGTCCAACGCCAAGTATTGACTATATCATCATCTTCGAGGATTACTTCTCCGATCAAGTAGATAAGGGAAAACGCAGCAACATAGATGAAGAAACCAACTAAAGGAAGGGCACCCAGTACAGTTTACAGAATGTACTGAGTGGCCTTTTGGTTTGTGCAGAATGTGGTGCTAATTATTGGCGTATTACCAGTTCTTCCGGCAAGGTGATCTGACGTTGCACCAATAAAGTTGAGCATAAAAAGAAGATTTGTAAAAACGCACCGTATATCAGCGAGGATGCAATTAGGGAATATCTTTGTACAACGTTTAGTATCGAAAAATTTGATGAAGAAGCTATCAAAAGCGCTATTGAGGGAATCCTTATTCAACGCGATAAGAGTGTAGAAATAGATTATAAATACGAAATGAGACATAATTTGGAATATTAAGGCTATGCAAGCTACTCTCATCTTGATATAATATCCATATAAATAGAATTGAGGTGGGCTGTATGATCGAAGCTGAAAAACGGCGTGCTGGAGTAGTTGGAACATATGAGATATCGCTGGAAAAGGTACTAAACTGCCTTGGCACTAAAGAAATCTTTACACAAGCGCACGCTGACTATATGTTTGATCAACTTTTTTAAATGACATAATGTGTTGGATGTTCTTGGTTCACTGCTATCCTCTATTGGGAAAAGATAATCAATGACAATTGTAGGCGCAGTCCTTATGTTTTACTTATGGATATCGCACGTAAAAAGAATAATGAATCTCCAGAATATCTTGTTCAAAGTTGGCTGCGAAACAACAATACTATTGAGGATTTAAGATTATGGAAGAAAAAATTTAATCCAAACTTCCTTGATGACGAATGTGAAAGCTTATTGAAACCATCCGGACAACGAATGCTACCCAACACTAAAGATGTGGATTAGCGCAACCAAAGCAGTAGGCATTGAATCAAGAGCAGGTAAGTATGGCAGGGCAATAGCTCATTCGGAAATAGGAGAAGCTTTTCAGGCTTGGCTGTTTCCAGAGATCATGCTGGAGATAGTAAAAAGATGTAGGAACTGTCAGTTTGAATTGGGATGAATCACCAGATCATGTGAACAAGGCTGAATCCTAGTGCGCAGAGTTGCAGTTAAAATATGTAGAAACAGAAATTTATATTTTATACATTCTCAGTATAGCAATAATACGTAACTCAGCAAATAAAATAGGCATTTTTGCAACGAATCAAAATTAGTAGAAAATACAAACCATAGTGGTCAATTAGGAGGATTATAATGAGCAAAGATGATATTAAGGCTATTCTTAAGATTCACGGATATGATATGGTGTCTGAGGAAAGAATGAAGAATGGTTATGGTGATACACTGCGCTTATCTAATGGATGCATTTTGAATCTTTATGATACCGGTAAAGTTGTCTATCAGGGCAAAAATTCAGACCATATCAAGGCAATTCTTGAGAGAGTGCCTGATACTACTGCCGCCAATAGAAAAGTGTTTGTTGTGTATGGGCATGACCAAGTTGCGCGAACGCAACTTGAAGCAATGCTTCGTCGATGGGATTTAGAACCACTTATTATTGACCAACTTGAATCATCGGGTAATACTATTATTGAAAAGCTTGAAGGATACATACCTCAAGCAGATTTTGGTATTGTTCTTGCTACGCCTGACGACATTGGTTATCCAAAGGGATCGGAAAAGTCAAAAAGATATCGTGTCCGGCAAAATGTTGTTCTTGAAATGGGAATGCTTTTGTCGAGTATGGGACGTTCAAAAGTTGCAATCCTATTAAAAAATACTGAGGACATGGAAAAGCCATCAGATATTCACGGTCTAATCTATATTCCTTTTACTTCGGATGTAAAAGAAGTAACAGTGGATCTGGCAAAAGAAATGAACAAGAATGGATACTATATTGATATTTCAAAACTGTAATCGACTGTATATGTTTAGGAGGCGGAGATAATTTGGAGAGAGTATATGCATTTACGGATGAATCGGGAGCATTTGGGTGGGATTTAAATAACCAAAATGTGTCAACTCATTTTGTTATTTCCGCAATAATTGTCAATGAAAACAATCTTTCTACAGTACAAGCATCCGTCGAGCATATTAGGAAAAAGCACTTTCAGACTGGAGAAATGAAATCCTCACACATTGGAAATAAAGATGAAAGAAGAAAGAGAATTCTTGCAGATTTGCTTCCTTTACCATTTTCAATTTTTGCGATTATCTTTGATAAAGAACAACTTACTGAGGCAAAGGGGTTGAGGTATAAACCTTCGTTTTACAAATTCATGAATAACATTGTACATAAAGAGTTGCGGCGTGCATTTCCGATGCTCACTATTGTTGCAGATGAAGTTGGCGGAAGTGAGTATATGCAGAGCTTTTCCAAGTATGTAGCGGCACAACAAGATATTCCCGATTTATTCGGTGAAGCGCAATTCTTTTTTAAAAACAGTCAAGCTGATGTGTTAATTCAACTTGCTGATTTAATTAGTGGTACACTTGCTCGAGAATATGATAAACATCGAAAAACAGGAAATATAGCGAACTTTAGAAAAATGCTTGAGCAAAAAATCATCAGAATTGAGCTTTATCCTAAAACTTCTAAAACATATAGAGTTGATGATTCTGCCCTTGCTCAGGACTATGACAAAAGAATTGCTACACTTTGTTTGAAGCAGGCTATTGAATTTCTAAATCAAAATGATGATAGTGATGATGAAGAAACTCAGGCACAGATAATCGTCCTAAAATATCTCTTATTTAGGTTTATGAATAATGATCTTAGATCGTATATCTCTACAGAAGAATTAAAGAGTCAGCTTTTATATACAAGCTATGCTGGCATATCAACACAGACATTTAGAACAAGAATTATAGGAAAACTGAGAGATAAAGGAGTAATTATTTCTGGATCAAGTGCCAAACGAGGTTATAAAATTCCTGCAAAGGAATCGGAACTTTTTGATTTTATCAATCATGGAACAACAATCATAATGCCAATGCTAGAACGCCTAAAAAAATGCCGCGATTTAATTAAATTGGGGACAGAAAATGAATTGGATTTGTTTGATAAAACAGAATATTCAACATTAAAAAGATACTTTGATGATTAAGGTGGCCACGTGACTTATTTCAGTTTATAGATATTCTCAGTTTGTTTATTTCCTAGGTTTGTAAATTCCCTATTTGGTAGTAGAATATAAATAATCTCTCCCAGATTAATAAATCCTTTTTCCATCGTGTCTACAAGTTATAATTTCCATTTTTACATGGATTTTTGTGGGTTCTGATATTCCTTCAGAAAATCAGAAAGAGATCGGGTAGGAATACACCATAAACAAGGAGAATTTGTGTGAGGAAAAAGCTATGAACTATATTTTAATCCATGGGCTTGGGCAAGATATTTCCAGTTGGGAGAAGACGATTGCCTGCTTAGAAGATGATTTCCATGTGTTTTGTCCTGACTTGTTCCATCTTCTTAGCGATAGGGAGCCGGTCTACAACAATTTATACCGTGCCTTTACTGAATATTGTCAGAAACTCAATGGACCAGTCAACCTATGCGGCCTTTCTTTGGGTGCTGTTCTTGCACTTAATTATGCCTTGGACTGCCCAGAGAAGGTAAATTCCCTTATTTTAATAGGAGCACAGTATAAAATGCCCAAATTTTTGCTTAAAGTTCAAAGTGCCATATTTCGGTTTATGCCTAATCTCTTTTTTGATAATCTTGGAATAAATAAAAATAGTTTTATCCAATTATCAAAATCTATGATGGCACTGGATTTCAGCAACCGTTTGACGGGCATTCGGTGTGCTGCTTTAATTCTTTGTGGAGAAAAGGATACTACGAACAAAAAGGCGGCACAGGAATTAGCTGACAACATACCTAAAGCCGAGCTACAGATGATAACGAAAGCAGGTCATGAAGTGAATTTAGAAGCTCCTGAAAAATTAGCGGATATCATCACGGCATTTTGGAATAGAAATATTAAATAAGCTCCAATTTGCCACTTGTACGGTTCTGTAATGTAACCTGACAGCAAAAGTCTTTTTTTATAATTACGTCAAAAAGACATCGTTTTCCGCTAAAGGAAAGTGCTGTCTTTCTTTTTTTGTAGAAATATGCTAGTATGGGCTGAAAGTTGCGGTATTCTCCGGATAAAAGGGAATTTACCGAACTGTCCTATGCGGAAAATCTATGGAAGCTTTGGGGTTGCTTAAACCAGAAGATTGGTATAGTATAGAATAAAATATTATATTTCACCAGAAAATCCTTGATGAGCAACGTATTAGTTCATAGGCAGCACGCCCCTTTTCATTGCTGTACGGGTATTGGTTTTGTTTGCTTGTGGGATGGATTAGCAAAGGGCTAAGCACAAAGGCTTTTCCGCCTGTGTCTGGTAATAGAGCAACATTGTTCTGGAAACAATGAAGCAGCTGATGAGAAGGAAAATAAGGAGGAAATAAAACAGTGAAAAAAGGCTTTCTTACAGAATTTAAAGAATTTATATCCCGTGGAAATGTAATAGATCTCGCAGTAGGTGTTATCATTGGCAGTGCATTTACTGCCATCGTGTCATCACTTGTAAATGATGTTTTTATGCCTGCGATTGGTTTTATATTTGGTGGCGTGAACTTCACTAATCTGAAATATATTATCACACCGGCGTCCGAAAATGTTGCAGAAGCAGCTATTTATTATGGAAACTTTATTCAAAGCATTATTAATTTTCTCTTAATCGCTTTTGTGATTTTTATAGTTGTTAAGGGAATTAACAAATTTTATAAAAAAGAGGAAAAGCTGCAAGAAGAACCCACACCGGCAGAACCATCTGAAGAGGTTATTTTGCTGCGTGAAATACGGGATTTACTTTCAACAAAGAAATAGTAAGATTTCTGTTTTTTAATCACTCAGTTGATTTAAGGCCCGTACCTTATCCTGCTGTTCAAAAAGCGTGCAGCCGCCCGTATGGGCACCCGCTTGTTTTGCAATCTCTCTTAACTCAACAAAATAATCTGATTTCAGCACATCCAGAATGGACGAAGTTTTTAAATTATATTTTGCATAGGGTGAAAACGGACATGGTTCTGCCCCACCGGCAGCATTGATATGGAAAAAGCCTCGCCCTGAGGCCAGACAACCACCCATAGCAGCTTCGTCTCCGGGAAAAGAGAGAATAATCATGTCATTCATGCTTTCTTTTAGCTCCGATACGCTGTCTGCCAGTGTATTGATGTCATCACGGCTTAATGAAAGCTGTTCCGTTCCCTCGCTGACTGGCACATATTCAACAAAGAATAGTAATCCGCAGCCCCTGTTTCGCAGTTCGAAGACGAAAGATGACTCCGTAACAAGGTGTAAGTTTTCTTTTGTAACCGTAATGGATACGCCAAACAAAACCCCTCTTTCCAACAAGCGCCTCATCGCTTCATATGCCATTGTGTAAGTGCCTTCGCCTCGGCGGCGGTCTGTTTCCACGGCAGTGCCCTCTATACTGAAAACCGGAATCACATTGCGGTTTTTAGTAAGCAATGTCAAGTTGCCATCGTCAATCATCGTTCCGTTCGTAAAGACTGGGAAAACGATATTCCGGGACTGCGCAGCGGCTTCAATGACATCACGGCGCATAAAGGGTTCTCCGCCGGCGAGCAGGATAAAGGGGATACCGAGCTGTGCGGCTTCCTCAAAGATTGCTTTCCATCTTGCGGCGCTGAGATCAGATTTTGTCAGATCGCTGCCGCAGGCTCCGTTAGCCCTCGCATAGCATCCGGAACAATGTAAATTACACTGCGAGGCAATGCTGGCAATTAAAAACGGAGGAATATGGGTGCCCTTTTTTTCATAACTGTTCCTGATAGCGGCGCTTTTTTGGATGCATGGCAGGGTATGCGATAAAAAGGCGCGTCCTTCCCGGTCATTTATGTAATAGCGTGTTATTGTTTTCAGAAGATTTTTGATTCCATGATTCATAAATGCGGTTAAATTCATTTTTCATCACCATTCCTAACTTGATATACGGCCGCAAACTGCTCGATGTGCCGCATCAATAGTTCCAATGCCTCTTCCTCTTTTTCCGGCATGGTGTCATATTGACAAATAAGAAAATAAAAGGGCCCGTAAAACTGTAAAGCAATAATATCAGCCGGGCCGGACCGAAAATATCCCCGGGCAATCATTTCTGTGAAAAGTTCGGTTTGAAACTGTATGGCTGAGTCTGTAAACCAATTGCGAAGAGTATTGGCGGCGGCACTGTTTTTATATTGCTCGATCATCAGCATTTTGCGAAATTTGGAAGCCTTAGGATCTTTCAAAAAAAACATAAAAACCGCTTTGCAGGCTTGCTTTAACCATATCAAGTCATTTCGTCCATAATCTTCAGCGACCTTCTTTATTTCACCTTGGGGCAGCCGATACAAAGCGGCCGTTTCATCAAAGCGCTCATTTATTTCTTTCAGCAAAGAATCATAGATCTCCTGCTTGCTCTTAAAGTGCTTGTAGAGCGAACTGTCTTTAATCCCTACTGCCTTTGCAATGTCTTTGACGGTTACTCCGTCATAACCGTTTGTCGAGAACAGGTTAAGCGATTCCTCCAAGATTATCTGCTTTGTATTCTTTCGTTCCATAGGGGTGCCTCCAATAATAAAAGCTAGCGTTTACTAGCCATTATTATAGCTAGTAATTACTAGCGTGTCAATAGTCAATTTTCGGAGAACATTTTTCTTGCATCTATTATAGACTGTATGCCCTTACTATGGTAAAGTTTAGTTAGCAAAAGAATAAAAGAATGATGAGTAATTCGTAGTTGGAGTAGAAGAGCATACTATGATGCGAAAACGGATGCCGGCCGCGTTAATCGTATATGGTCGGGCGATTAAATAAGAAACTTAAGGCGATGTAGTAAGATTATTTATAAATATGAGAAGGAGGAGAATTCCCATGGACGTAAATATCTTATTGTTTCCTGATTTTGAGACATTGGATGCTTTTGGCCCGGTCGAGGTGCTGGGAAGTATAGAGGAATATAAGCTGCGCTATATTTCAGTTCAAGGCGGAACGGTTACAAGCAGACAAGGAATGAGGATATTAACGGAGAATGCTGAAGAGACCGACCCTTATGGAATCCTGTTGATTCCGGGCGGGCAGGGAACACGACCTTTAGTGAATGATAGGAAGTTTATTGAAAAGCTGTCGGACCTGGCTCTGAAATCAAGGTATTGTCTTACCGTCTGCACGGGTTCTGCGCTGCTTGCAAAAACGGGACTTTTGAATAATAGAAAGGCAACATCAAATAAAAATGCTTTTGAATGGGTGAAATCAATCAACACGGATGTTTTGTGGATTGAAAAGGCCAGGTGGGTTGCAGACCAAAAATATTACACATCTTCGGGCGTGTCTGCCGGAATAGATATGGCATTGGGTTTTGTGGCCGAAAGATTTGGCAGGAATAAGGCAGAGAAAATTGCCAAACATATCGAATATATTTGGAGTTCTGATCCGAATAATGACCCATTTGCAGGATGAGTAACTTTATGAGAACATGGATGCAGACCGGCTGGTTCGGTCAGTTACTTTAAAAGGATAAGGGAAATATAGGATGAACATATATTCCAATGTAAGGCTTGCCTATTATTCCGGTACCGGCGGCACCGAACTGGCGGCACAGAGCTTCCAACGACATTTGGAAACGGCAGGTTGTGTATGCACTATTGAAAAGATTACCGGCGGGATGCGTGTAGATCAAAGTGACTGTGACCTGCTTCTTTTACTGTTTCCGGTTCATGCTTTTAACGCACCGGAGGCAGTTTATCAGTGGATTGACAGTCTGAATACGGTAAAGTGCACTCGCGCAGCAGTAATTTCTGTTTCGGGAGCCGGGGATATTTGCCCCAACACAGCGTGCCGGGTCAGCAGCATCAAGCGGTTAACAAAGAAGGGCTACCTTGTTGTCTATGAAAAAATGATTGTGATGCCGTCCAATTGGGTTGTTCCCGCGCCAAATCCATTGCCCTATCTGCTGGTACGGGCATTGCCGGCCGCGGTTGAGAGAATCTCGTGTGAGCTGCTGTCGGGTGTCTGTAAACGCAGCAAGCCGTTATGGATTGACAGATTTTTTTCTGTGATGGGAAGGCTGGAAACTTTAGGAGGACACTACTGGGGACGCCGGATAAAGGTAATGGAGCACTGCACCAAATGCGGCTGGTGCGCAAGTCACTGTCCCGCCGGTAATATTACGATGATGAATGGAAGACCAATGTTTGGTAATCAATGCCATTTCTGTTTGAAATGTATTTATGGTTGTCCAAGTAAGGCGTTGCAGCCGGGAATCTTTAAATTTGTCATGATACAAGAAGGATACTGTTTACGGGATATTGCAGAAAATCTTCCGGAAAACCTACAGGTGCCTGTTAAAGATTTAAAGGTTGGAATCTTCTGGCTGGGGGTTAAAAAGTATTTGCTTTCGTTAGAAAGAAATTGTAATTGAATCTTAAAAAATATGATGTCAGATTAATAAGATTACTATCATGAAATCGGCGGAGGAGACTATGGCAAAAAAACAATTATCGGAGGAGCAGCGAAAGTTAGAAGCGGATCTGTGGGCGATTGCTCTTATTTCTTTAGGGATTCTTGGAGTCTATTTATTTTTTCAAAATCAGGTTGCTGCGGTTATAAAGGATAGCGGCATTCATATCCTCCTGCGTGTACTTTTAGGTGCCGTATTTCAATTTGGTCTGGCAGGATTTGGTATTGTTGTTGTAGCGATTTTCAGAAAGGAAAATCTTCTGTCTTATGGTCTGAATAAAAAAAGGGCAGTTCTATCCGTTTTTCTGTGTTCTTTATGCTTTGTTCCCTATCTTGTTTTTATGCTGCTGACAGGGCAAATAACAAGCTACTTACCTTTTCAATCTGTTTGGACGACTCAAGCTGTATTATTAAGCGGCTTTCCGGTAAATGTTATCGGAATGCTGATAACCGCTGTTGCGTGGGGTTTCTTTGAAGGCTTCAATTATGTTGTAATCAGCGATAAAATAAACCGGAGGTATCCCAGCAAGAATAGATGGCTTAATTGGGGCGCTATTGTCTGTGCTGTACTTTGCATCCTTATTCATGGTGCAATCGGAGTGACCGCCGAAGGAATAGTTGAAATGCTTACCATAGTTATCATTGTGTATGGTATGCTGATGGTAAAAGAATTTACCGGGAATGCATGGGGCTGCGTAGTTCTCTTTGTGTTTTTCTGGAATGCGTTTTAGCATTACCTTTGTAGATAGCATTTTCAGGAGGATTTTATATGGCTGTTTATCATGTGAAAGAGAAGGAGACTATTGTGCCGTTGTTCGCCGGGTGGCAAGAAACATTTATTTGGTCATGCTTGCAGAATTGCATGGGTGAGGCTTATACCGATAACTTGAAAAATCCCCAATCCGCCGAAATTATGCTTGGGGATTTTTGTTTCCTTGCCGGTAATGTCAATCACGAGTTACTGTGTAATAAGCCCGCTAATCATTATTCTGAATTTATTATTATGATTCCGCAGAACAAGGAATGGGAAAAGGCGATAGAACTTATGTTTCAGAAAAAAGCTTTTCGCCGTATGCGCATTCGCGGACTTTTTTCTGGTCGAAGGATTTATGCGGGAATTATCCCTGTTATGAGGACTATCATACAAATGGATTGGGTGCTGCTATTTTGAAAAACGGGGAGCTTGTTGCAGGGGCGTCTTCCTATGCTTTTTATAAAGGCGGAATTGAGGTGGAAATTGACACCAAAGAAGAGGAGCGTCGCAAGGGTCTGGCTTTAGTTTGCGCTGCAAAATTGATATTGGAATGTTTGGAAAGAGGCTTATATCCAAGCTGGGATGCGCATAACAAAGAATCACTCGCGTTGGCTGAAAAGCTCGGATAATACAGCTCTCATTTGTATATAATATAGAACCATAAAAATGGATCCTGCATCAAACTGAATGACGAAAGGAATGATAAGAATTATGAAAAAAATGATTGCTATTGTATTATGTGCCGTTATGGCACTTTCGCTGAATGCCTGCGGCGATGATTATGCGGAAGTTAAGGAAACGCCTAATCAACAATCCAACAGTGAAGAAATTCCAAATCCTTTTATAGTCTGTGAAACAATAGCGGACGCCGAAAAGCTGGCAGGGTTTCCGGTGATCTCTTTGCAGTATATTCCGGAGGGTTATTCACAGACCTCTATTGAAGCTGTTGAAAATGAGATGGTACAGATTTTTTATGAAAACGGCAAGGATCAGATTATCTTCCGTCAGGCGAAAGGCAGTGATGACATCAGCGGCGACTATAATGAGTATGCTGAACGCAATGTCATAAATGTCGGAGATTTACAAGTGACGACTAGAGGGAATGACGGCAAAGTAAATGTTGCGACCTGGACAGACGGAGACTATACTTATGCAATTTTGGCCGGCTTTGATGAAACGGGCATTGATTCGGCTGTGATCAGTGATCTGATCAGCGGTATTCAATAGAAGACGTATGGCAAAATATAAAGTAATTAAATATTAGAATCAGGATGCCGGTGTGATTTTACTGAGGATGCTTAGTGGGATATCCGTTGCCCTGCAGGTCGGTGTTTGTGTCTTTGCCAGGGGGTTTTTGGGGCCGGCTGCTTTCCCATACGCCTTCGGGCATCGACTTAATGGGTTCATTTTTGTCAGGTTCTTTCATAGGATACTGCCTCCTTGAGTTTTTATTTAGTATGAGAGAATTTTTGAATAATATGCGTGGAAAAACCAGTATTAAATATTCCAGTCGGCTGCCTGATTTTGCAGTGTCCAGAGCCGATGGTAAATTCCCGCTTTTTGCATCAAAGTATCATGTGTTCCGCTTTCCTTGATACGGCCGTTTTCTACCACTAAAATTTGATGGGCATTCCGGATCGTTTTCAGCCGGTGAGCAATCATAACAACAGTGCGTCCTTTGACAAGCTCGCCGATCGCCTGCTGGATCAATACCTCGTTGCGGGCATCAAGGCTGGCGGTCGGTTCGTCCAGGAGCAGGAGGGGCGCATTTTTTAAAATTGCCCGTGCGATGGAAATCCGCTGCTTTTCACCGCCGGACAGTGTATTGCCGCCCTCGCCTACGACAGTGTCGTAACCGTTTGGCAGTGCCATGATGAAGTCATGACAGCATGCCCGCCTGGCTGCGTCGATCAGTTCCTCTTCTGAAGCATCTTTGCGTCCGAACAGAATATTCTCCCGGATCGTATCGTGAAACAGATAAACCTCCTGCAGTACCATGGAAATACCGGAGATCCAGCGGTCGGCGTCCAGCGTTTTCAGAGATTTGCCGCCGCAGGATATCGTTCCGCTGTTTACGTCCCAGAAACGGGCAATCAGACGCAGAATCGTGGTTTTCCCGCCTCCGCTGGGACCGGCAATTGCGGTCAGCTTGCCGGCCGGAATTGTAAAGGAGGTGTCTTTGAGTACTTCGTTTCCATCCTTGCGGCCGGAATAGGAAAAACTCACCTGATCAAATACAATGTCTGATCCGGAATCGGCGGACTCGGCTCCTGTCATAGCAGAAGCCTGCATGACGTCGTCAATACGGGCTGCCGATACGTAGTGGGTGCGCAGCATGACCATATACTGTACCCATGTAACAAGAGGGGAGAGGATTTTCGTACCGATAATGATAATACCGAGGTATTCCACTACAGAAAGACGTCCGCCAAGCAGAAGATATGCCCCCGTAAAGCACATGAGCGGAAGTCCCAGTTTCACGAGCGTATTTGCCAGACTCATGAGAGAGCCGCCCACTGTTTCGGCATGCAGATTCACTCGCATAAGCTTCTGATAAGCATCTTTCAGCTTGCCGAAGCCCTCGCCGGTCTGGTTGTAAGATTTGAGGGTTTTCATGCCAAGCAGATATTCGTTGAGATAAGTAGCCGTTTGATCTCTTGCTTCGATATTGCGCAGGGAAAGCCTTGCGGTCAGATTCATGGAAAGGCCGATGACAAGGGCTGTGACCGGTATGCTGATATAGAGTGCAAGTGCCATGGGAGGATTGAAGAAAAAGAAGAACACAGAGGTAAGCATGCAGGAAAGCACCACGCTGAAAATTCCGGTGAACATTCCGACCATGCTTTGCTCAACAGCCAGGAAATCTCCGGTAAAGGTGTTGATTAGTTCTCCGGATTCCTTTGTCTGAAAGTATCCAAGGGGCAGGCTGCGGAGTTTTTTAATAAAGGCCTTTTTGTTTTCCGCAGAATGAACGGTAGCGGGGAGAAAAGTACCCAAAAAAGAGCCGGTGCTCAGTAAAAACTGAATCAGCAGAATTCCCGCCATAAAGGCTGCGATGACCCATAGGCCCTTTAGATTGACCGCTGCGGGATGGTCATATGCGGTTACGATCAGATTAATCGCAAAGTAGATGGCTATTGCAGGAAAGCTCATAAAAAAGTTCTCAAAAAAAATCCATAAAACAGGGCCGATCATATGCTCCGGATGTCCGCATGTAAATTTTCTTATGATTTCTTTCATTGTTATATCCATTCCTTTCGCTTCGCTCAAGGCACAAAACGTTATGAAAAACG
Organism: Bacillota bacterium; assembly: GCA_023402845.1. Lineage (GTDB taxonomy): Bacteria > Bacillota > Clostridia > Lachnospirales > Lachnospiraceae > JAEYFP01. The sequence continues at coordinate 70 of JAEYFP010000023.1, read as the reverse complement.
TTGGCTCTTGGCGAGTTCTTTTTTATAATTGTTACATAGGGATACTCGGTACACTACAAATCACGGGGAG
>JAEYFP010000058.1 GCA_023402845.1 Bacillota bacterium | reverse complement strand
TGCCCTGCTCATTTTTTAAAAACCTGGTCGACAGGGCTTAGGTAGTCGTTTTTTGTTTTTTAAGAAATAGTATAAAAATATATGATTTTTATTTCATTTCTCACTTGACATCACACCGCTGGACTCTGATCAATGCCGCTTTGCACGATGTCTGCAGGACCTGTCTGACCACTTGATTATAACATAATATATAGTTATAATAAACATGAAAAATATATATTTTATTTATAGATAGAAAGATGTTATACTAACTGGTATAGAATGTGAAGCGTTGGATTCACGAAGATCAGGAGGATGTTAGACATGCAGAAGGGTATGACAATGACACAAAAGATTTTAGCCGCACATGCCGGATTGCCGTATGTGGAAGCCGGACAGCTCATCGAGGCGGATTTGGATCTTGTGCTCGGAAACGACATTACGACACCGGTTGCTATCCGTGAAATGGAAAAAATGAACAACAGCGGTGTGTTTCATAAGGACAAAATTGCATTGGTAATGGATCATTTTATTCCAAATAAGGATATTAAATCAGCGGAAAACTGTAAGTGCGTGAGAGAATTTGCGTGCAGGCACGAAATCAGCAACTATTTTGATGTCGGAGACATGGGTATCGAGCATGCGCTTCTTCCGGAAAAAGGTCTGACGGTCGCGGGAGATGCAATTATCGGTGCGGATTCCCATACATGCACCTATGGTGCACTCGGCGCATTTTCAACGGGCGTGGGCAGTACGGATATGGCGGCCGGCATGGCGACGGGAAGGGCATGGTTCAAGGTGCCTGGGGCAATTAAGTTCAATATCGTTGGAAAGCCTTCCGAATGGGTGAGCGGAAAGGATGTCATTCTGCATATTATCGGTATGATCGGTGTGGACGGAGCCTTATATAAGTCGATGGAATTTGTCGGAGAGGGAATTGCCAATCTGACGATGGATGACCGCTTTACAATTGCAAATATGGCAATCGAGGCGGGCGGAAAGAATGGAATATTCCCAGTGGACGCGCTGACAGAAGTTTATATGAAGGAGCATGGCAAGCGGCCTTATCGGATTTATGAAGCGGATACAGATGCGGTGTATGATGAAGAATATACAATTGATTTATCAATGCTGAAACCAACGGTCGCATTTCCTCATCTTCCGGAAAATACGAAGACTGTCGATGAAATCGAAGAACCTGTAAAAATTGATCAGTCCGTTATTGGCTCCTGTACAAACGGCAGATTAAACGATCTGCGGATTGCGGCAAAAATTCTTGAAGGCAAAAAAGTTGCAAAGGGTGTTCGCTGCATTGTAATTCCGGCAACACAGACAATTTATTTGCAGGCGATGGAAGAGGGACTGCTGAAAATTTTTATCGAGGCGGGAGCAGTCGTATCGACGCCGACCTGCGGGCCATGCCTTGGCGGCTATATGGGCATTCTGGCGGCAGGAGAGCGCTGTATTTCCACGACGAACCGGAACTTTGTGGGCAGAATGGGACATGTGGAATCGGAAGTATATCTTGCAAGCCCGGCAGTAGCGGCAGCAAGCGCGATCGCGGGCTATATTGCGGAACCGATTAATAACTGACGGAATGGTTAGGAAAAGGAGAGAGAATATGAACGCAAAAGGAACTGCTTTTATATATGGTGATAATATTGATACGGATGTGATCATTCCCGCAAGATATTTGGCAATTCAAGAAGAGAAAGAGCTTGCGGAGCATTGCATGGAAGACATAGACAAAGATTTTGTGAAAAAAGTGAAAAAAGGTGATTTAATTGTTGCCGGAAAAAATTTTGGCTGCGGTTCATCCAGGGAGCATGCTCCGCTTGTCATCAAGGTGGCCGGTGTAAGTTGTGTTATTGCGGAGACATTTGCTCGTATTTTTTACAGAAATGCGATTAATATCGGACTCCCGATCATTGAGTGCAAGGAAGCATCCGAGGGAATTCAAGAGGGGGATGAGATTGAAGTTGATTTTGACAGCGGCACGATTTACAACCGGACAAAAGGTACGCAGTATCAAGGGCAGCCATTTCCTGAATTTATGCAGAAGATCATTGCCGCGGAGGGACTGGTTAACTATATTAATAATCAATCATAGGAAAGATTACTTGAAACATATGTTCGAATGTGGTAGACTGTAGTTGCCCAGAGTTTTTGAGATAATTGCTTTTATTGTTAATTGAAGTTTTAAAAGGATCAGATATATGAAACGAACTGATTGGATCATAGCCGGTGCGGCGCTTTTTATTGCCATGGTATGGCTTTTGGCGCTGCAGTTTGGAAAGCGTGACGGCAGCCGGATTGAGGTGCTGGTTGATGGAAACCAAACGGCTTCTTATTCATTGAAAGAGGATCGAGAGATACTGATTACGGGTGTGGGAGGCGGGACGAATCTGCTTGTAATCAGGGATGGGAGTGCTTTTGTGAAGGAGGCTTCCTGCCCGGACCGGCTCTGTAGTTACCAAAAGGCAATTCGGAAGGCAAACGAGACCATCGTCTGTCTTCCAAATAAAGTGGTGTTTCAGGTTTCCGGCGGGGAGATGAGCATTTATGATGCCGTGACGGATTGATAAAGCCACGTTTATGTGCAAGAGGTTTATTTGACATGAAAAGAGAAACCTATGGAAAAAGAATTGCTTATCTTGGCTTATTTGCGGGGTTGGCAATTTTATTCGGATATATTGAGATGCTGATTCCGTTTCATTTTGGTATTCCCGGTATGAAACTCGGTCTTGCCAACATTGTGACCGTATTTGTGCTGTATTTGTGCGGACCTGCCGCAGCAGCAGCGATCATGCTTGTACGGATTTTTACCGCAGGGTTTTTATTTGGAAATGCTTATGGGATTTTATACAGTCTGGCCGGAGGAATACTCAGTCTGGCCGGGATGGGTCTGTTAAAAAAATGCAAGAGAATCAGTATGGTGGGTGTCAGTATTTTGGGTGGTGTTTTACACAATATGGGACAGCTTTTAGCAGCGGCGTTTGTTGTAAAAGCTCTTCGGATTGTCTATTATGCGCCCGTGCTGATCATTGCAGGTACGCTGACCGGATTTTTGATCGGAGTCGCGGCAAATCTTGTTTATTCAAGAATTCAGGCTGCTGGATTTTTGCATGGAACCATTTTATAAAGGCAGATAAGGGGAAGCAATATGATAGGATATTTAAAAGGGGAAATTGCAGGAATTTACGAGGATCAGATTGTTCTGGAGGTCAATCAGGTCGGTTATAATATTAAAATGTCGGCAAGTACGATTGATTGTTTAAACGGCCTTGGCAGCGAGGTTAAAATTTATACCTACTTGAATGTACGTGAAGATGCGATGATTTTATATGGATTTTTGACAAAGGATGATTTGGATTTTTTTAAACTCCTCATTCAGACGAACGGTATCGGCCCCAAGGGTGCTCTGGCGATTCTTTCGGTGATGACGACGGACGATCTGCGTTTTGCGATTTTATCCGCGGATGCCAAGATGATCTCAAAGGCGCCCGGAATCGGTGCAAAGACGGCACAGCGGCTGATTATTGACTTAAAGGACAAGGTTTCTTTAGAGGATGCTTTTGAACAGAAGCTTGGACATACGAAGCAGCAGGATGACGGCGGTATCTCCAGTATCTGTGATGAGGCTGCGGAGGCTCTTACGACACTTGGTTATTCTGCTTCCGACGCACTGCGTGCCGTAAAGCAGGCAGAGGTCACAGAGGAGGATGATGTGGAAGCTGTTCTGAAAAAAGCACTGAAGAAAATGACAATAAGATAAATTCTCCGTGCAAACGCAGCGAATTTATAGAGGAGAGCTTTCATGCCGAAAAGAATGATTGAAACAAATGTAACAGAAGAGGATATCAAAATTGAAGGAAGCTTGCGTCCGCAATATCTGACAGATTATATCGGGCAGGAGAAGGCAAAGCAGAATTTAAAGGTTTATATTGAAGCAGCCAAAAAAAGAAACGACCCGCTTGACCATGTGCTGTTTTACGGTCCCCCCGGACTTGGCAAGACAACGCTGGCCGGTATCATTGCCAATGAAATGGGCGTTAATATGAAGACGACGTCCGGTCCTGCGATCGAAAAGCCGGGTGAAATGGCGGCAATATTAAATAATCTGCAGGAGGGAGATCTTCTTTTTGTGGATGAGATCCATCGGCTGAACCGGCAGGTAGAGGAGGTTTTGTATCCGGCAATGGAGGATTATGCGATTGATATTATGATCGGAAAAGGGGCATCCGCCCGTTCCATTCGACTGGATCTGCCGAAATTTACACTTGTGGGTGCAACGACGCGGGCAGGACTTTTGACTGCACCGCTCAGGGATCGTTTCGGTGTCATCCACAGGTTGGAGTTTTATACGAATGAGGAGCTTCAAACGATTATTTTGCATTCTTCCAAAATTTTGGATGTGGAAATTGAGGAACGAGGAGCGATGGAGCTTGCAAAAAGGAGCAGGGGAACGCCGCGCCTTGCCAATCGTTTGTTAAAGCGTGTTCGTGATTATGCGCAGGTGCGCTATGATGGTGTTATTACAAATGAGGTGGCAGTCAAGGCATTGGATCTAATGGATGTGGACAAGATGGGGTTGGATCATGTGGACAGAAACCTAATTTTGACGATGATTAACAAATTTGCCGGAGGACCGGTCGGGTTGGATACGATTGCGGCTGCGATTGGAGAGGATTCCGGTACAATCGAGGATGTATACGAACCTTATTTAATCCAAAACGGATTTTTAAACAGAACGCCCAGAGGCCGTGTTGCAACAGAAACGGCCTATCAACACTTCAAAATTATATTCCCCCGAACGGAAGGCAGCTGCTGATCATAGAAAAAGGTTGTTTTATTTCTAATTTTTGTTATAATCAGTAATGGGAGCAGGGGAAGGCTGGTTAGATACGGAAATGAATTTGGATATTATCATTTAATGGGGGAAATGTCATATGGCTTCAAAAAATGATGCCGAGGTGATTATCGGCGGAAAAGTAATTACCTTGTGTGGTTATGAGAGTGAGGAGTATTTACAGAAGGTAGCGTCCTACATCAATAATAAGCTTGCTGAATACAGCAAGGTGGATTCTTTCAGAAGACAGCCGCTTGATATGCAGAATGTTTTATTACAATTGAATGTAGCCGATGATTATTTTAAGGCAAAGAAGCAGATTGAAGCGCTGGAAGAAGAGATTGAAGCAAAGGACAAAGAATTATACGACTTGAAGCATGAACTGATTGCATCCCAGATCAAACTGGAAAGCAAGGAGAAGATGATCAGAAACTATCAGAGCGAAATCAGCGATGGTAAGAAATAAATAAAAGGCTGTCATTATTGACAGTCTTTTATTGTTTCCTATGAAATAAAAGTACTTCGTGCAGGATGTGCAATTTTGTTCTTAAAAAGGAAATAAGGACTTATGATGAAGAAAAAAATTGAACTGCTCTCACCGGCAGGTGATTATGAATGTTTTCAGGCAGCTCTGCGGGCCGGAGCCGATGCGGTATATTTGGGCGGCGATAAATACGGTGCCCGGGCATACGCGAAAAATTTCACAGAGGAAGAAATTCTAAAGGCAATCGACGAGGCGCACCTGTTTGGAAAGAAAGTTTATCTGACGATCAATACACTTTTGAAAAATGAGGAACTTTTTGAATTAAGTTCTTATTTACGATCGTTTTATTTGGCAGGTGTAGATGGTGTTATCGTGCAGGACTTAGGTGTGATTTCTCTTATCCGGCATGATTTCCCGATGCTGCCTGTGCATGCCAGCACACAGATGGCCATTACGGATAGTGAGGGTGTCAAACTCCTAAAAAAGCTTGGTGCAGAACGGGTTGTTCTGGCGAGAGAGCTTTCGCTTAAAGAAATTACCCGCATCTATCAGGAGACCGGAATCGAATTGGAATGCTTTATTCATGGAGCGCTGTGTTATAGCTATTCGGGAAAATGTCTGTTCTCAAGTCTGATCGGAGGAAGAAGCGGAAACAGGGGACGCTGTGCGCAGCCATGCCGATTGCCATATAACGGACAATATCCGTTAAGTACCAAGGATATCTGTACATTAGAGCTGCTTCCGCAGCTTATTGAGTCGGGAATTGCTTCCTTTAAAATAGAAGGCAGGATGAAAAATCCGGATTATGTAGCGGGAGTGACCGGAATCTATCGTAAATACATTGATGCTTTTCTGCAAGCTCCTGCAGAAAGCTACCGTGTTGAGCAGGAAGATTTAAAAAATCTTCTGCTTTTATATACAAGGAGCGGAAACAGCAAAGGCTATTTTTATACTAAAAATGGCAGGGATATGATTACAATTGAGAAACCAGGGTATCAGGCTGCGGATGAAAAGAAGCGAAAAGAGGTTTCCGAGCGCTATGCCGCCGCCGACAGTCAAATCCCGTTAAAGGCGTTTGCCCGTTTGAAAAAGGGTGAGTCGGCGATGCTGACTCTGACCAGTGCTTCCGGTGAGGTAATTGTGAGCGGCGGCTTGACAGAGGGAGCAAATAATCAGCCTTTGACAGAGGATGCGGTAAGAAAGCAGCTGGAGAAAACCGGCGGAACCCCTTTTGCGATTACAGCATTAGAAATTGAAATGGAGCCGGATGTTTTTATTCCGATCGGACAACTGAACGAACTGCGCAGAATGGCGATTGCCGGTTTGACGGACAAGCTGCTTAGGGGATATCAAAGGACTCTTTCACAGACCGAGGAGACAACGGGTGCCTCTGAACCGGTATTTTCAAAGAGTAACCGGACTTTTCCGACTTCGTTTGCAGTCCATTGCAGTGTAATGACGAAGGAACAGCTTCAGGCAGGGCTCAGCGAGCCCTATGTGGATCTTATCTCTGTTCCGGTTTCGCTGTTTGAGGAACGATCTGAAGGAAATAAAGAAAATTATAGCAAAACAGATGCGGCCGAGGTATTATTAAAAAGTATTCATAAAGCGGGAAAACGGCTCATTCTCGTTTTGCCGTATATCATCAGAAAGCGGTATTTTGATAGAAATCGGGAGCTTCTTGAACGTCTGCTGCTTCAGTGCGGAGTTGACGGAGTGCTGATATCCAACTATGAAAGCCTGTTTTATTTACAAGAAATTCATTATTCAGGGGAAATTATTGCGGATTTTCATTTGTATGCATGGAATGAGGAAGCGCAGAAAATGCTTAAGGCCCTTGGATGCACAAAAACAACAGTTCCTGTTGAACTGAATAAAAAGGAATTGTTAAGAAGAGGGATTGCAGGGGAAGAGCTGTTTTTATATGGCCGCCTTCCTATGATGGTTTCCGCGCAGTGCATCAGAAATACAACACAGGGGTGTGATGCGGCACAGGGAGTTTTGGAAATTACTGATCGATATGGGACAAAATTTCCATGTAATAATTTGTGCGAAGAATGCTATAATGTCATTTGGAACAGTGTGCCTGTTTCCCTGCACGGGGAACGCATGTTGATAGAACGGCTGGGCACCGATTCGGTCAGGATGCAGTTTACGACGGAAACAAAAGAACAGACAAGCAGGATTCTGCAATTTTATAATAAGGTGCTGTACCATAAGGATGGAGAAACAAATAATCCACAGCCGCCGTTTACTGAGTTTACAAGGGGGCATCTGAACAGAGGAGTTGAATAATTCATGGCAAATCTGATTGTTGAATTATCTAAATATTTGATCATATTATTTATAGCGGTATATACCTTTGCGTGTTTCAGCGTATTTCGTTATTCGGATGAGGAAAGCAGAAATGGCATTTATATTCGTCAGAATATTTTTATGTTTCTGATCCATTTTGTATCTTTTGCGGCTCTATGCATAGAAATGAAGGATGGGAGGCTGATTTTGTTTTATGCTCTCCAGCAGATTACGCTGTTCGGTGTGATTGTACTTTACCGTGTCATTTATCCGAATGCGAATCGTCTGATTGTCAATAATATGTGTTTGCTGCTGACGATCGGCTTTATTATTCTGACGAGGCTTTCTTATGACAAAGCGGTCAGACAGTTTGAAATCGCGATCGTATCCCTTGCGGTTACGATGCTGATTCCGTTTGCGCTGAAGAAATTTAAGTATTTTGATAAGTTTTACTGGTTGTATGCGGCAGTTGGTATCGTATCTCTTGCGGTTGTCATGCTGTTTTCGGGCGTCGTCAACGGTTCCAAGCTGAATGTTACAATCGCCAATCATACATTTCAGCCATCAGAGTTTGTAAAAATTATTTTTGTTTTTGCGATAGCAGGAATGCTTACAAAATCAACGGAGTTTAAACAGGTTGTACTGAGTGCGGCAGCGGCCGGTCTGCATGTTATTATTCTTGTGCTGTCCAAGGATTTGGGAAGCGCAGTCATTTTCTTTGTTGTTTATTTTGCAATGCTCTATGTGGCGACAAAAAAAATAGGCTATTATCTGCTCGGTTTTGCAGGCGGATCAGTTGCTGCTGTTATCGGTTACCGGCTGTTTTCTCATGTGCGCGTCCGTGTACAGGCATGGAAGGACCCGATCGGCACGATCGAAGAGGCAGGGTATCAAATTTCCCAGTCACTGTTTGCAATCGGAACGGGGGGCTGGTTTGGTATGGGACTTGGACAGGGTGCACCAAACAAAATACCCGTTGTAGAAGCAGACTTTGTTTTTTCGGCAATTACGGAGGAGTTTGGTGTGATTTTCGGCATGTGCCTGATTCTCGTCTGCGTTAGTTGTTTTGTTATGTTTATGAATATTTCAATGCGCTTTAAAAATAAATTTTATAAGCTTGTGGCGGTTGGACTTGCAGTCATTTATGGCTTTCAGGTATTTTTGACAATCGGCGGAGTGACGAAATTTATACCGCTGACCGGAGTTACACTTCCGCTTGTCAGCTACGGAGGCAGCTCAGTAATCGTATCGCTTATTATGTTTGCGGTTATCCAGGGACTTTATATTTCTGTCAGAGATGAAATTCGTCCCCCAAAGAAGAAAGAATAGCCGGATCAAATAAGACAAAGCGGCAAGATAGGATGCCGGTATAAAGGAATGGAAAACAGATCATGTTCTTAAAAAAGAAAAAGCAGCCGTTTATACAGGAAGGCAAAAAGAAACCGCCCCGGGACAACAGGGAAAATCGGGAAATCGGTCATATCACTTACATTTTTGTAGGTCTGTTTCTTGCGCTCATCGGTTATTTAATGTACTTTACACAATTTAAGAGCAGCGAGCTCATTAATAATTCATATAATACCAGGCAGGAGCTGCTTGCGGAAAAGGTCGTGCGCGGGAGCATTTTATCCCGTGACAGACAGGTGCTTGCAAAGACAGAAACCGCTTCGGACGGAAGTGAGACGAGAAACTATCCTTATGAAAATCTTTTCGCACACGCAGTCGGCTACTCCACTCATGGAAAGACCGGTGTGGAGTCGATCGCCAATTTTACACTGCTGACCTCTAATGCGTTCATTGGGGAGCGCGTAAAAAATGATATCGATGAAATTAAAAATCCCGGGGACAGTGTTGTGACGACACTGGATGTTGACATTCAAAAAGCAGCGGATGATGCAATGGGGGTTTATAAAGGTGCCATTGTCGTTATGAATGTCAAGACCGGCGAAATTCTGGCTCTTGTTTCCAAGCCGGATTTTGATCCGAATCAAATCAATACTATTTGGGAAGATGTAAATGAAGATTCTCAAAACAGCGTGCTGTTAAATAGGGCAACACAGGGGCTTTATCCACCCGGTTCCACCTTTAAAATCGTGACAGCACTAGAATATATCAAAGAGAACAGCGATGTCTCCAATTATTCATTTGACTGTACGGGAAGTTTCGAAAGAGGAGATTCCATCATTAACTGTTATCACGGCCAGAGCCATGGGCATGTGGATTTTACGACCTCCTTTGCAAAGTCCTGTAATTCTTCCTTTGCCAATATCAGCACGATGTTAAATAAAAAGGCATTCCAAAAAACATGCAGAGAACTTTTATTTAATGGTGCGCTTCCGGTTCCGTATACTTATCGGGAAAGCTATGTGCCGGTTTCTGCCTCCTCCGATACGGACGAAGTCATGCAGACGGGTATCGGACAGGGAAAAACACAGATCACTCCGATTCATATGACATTGATCACGGCTGCGATTGCCAATGACGGAATCCTGATGAAACCGTATGTCATTTCCAGTGTGGAAAATGAAAATAAAGATGTAATGAAAGCCTATCATCCCCAGGAATACGGACGTCTGGTAGAAGAAGCGGATGCTCTTGCGCTGCAGGAGCTTATGGCTGAAGTTGTACAGAGCGGTACGGCGACAAAAGTACGGGAGACCACCGGTTATGTAGCTGCCGGTAAAACCGGTTCTGCGGAATATAGCTCGGTGAAAACGGAGAGCCATGCATGGTTTTCCGGCTTTGCACCCGTATCGGATCCGGAAATTGCGGTGACGGTCATCTTAGAGGGTGCCGGTTCCGGGGGTGATTATGCTGTCCCTATGGCAAAACGTGTATTTGACGCGTATTTCAATTAATGCTATACTGTTTCCAGTGATTTCAAAGACACCAGAACGGAGGCATTGCAATGATTGAGGCAACGAGCTGTGGCGGTGTGGTGATTTTTCGAGGCAAGATTTTACTTTTATATAAAAATTTCAAGAATAAATATGAAGGATGGGTATTGCCGAAGGGAACTGTAGAAGAACAAGAGGAATATAGGGATACTGCTTTAAGAGAGGTTCTGGAAGAGGCAGGAGTACAGGCATCGATCATCAAATATATAGGAAAAAGCAAGTATTCCTTTACCGTACCGGAGGATACCGTTGAAAAGGATGTGCATTGGTATCTGATGATGGCGGACAGCTATTACAGCAAGCCACAGCGTGAAGAATTTTTTATTGATTCCGGTTATTATAAGTACCATGAGGCCTATCATCTGCTTAAATTTTCAAATGAGCGGCAGATATTGGAGAAAGGTTATGAGGAATATCTGGAAATGAAAAAAAATAATTTATGGGGAAGTAAAAAATGTTATTAAGAAAGCTGCGGCAGATAAGTTGTTTCTTATCTGCCGCAGCTTGTGTACTATCATTTGTCTTATGAATCAAATCAGAGTCTCAATGGAAAGATACTTATTTTGGGAGAGATCAATATAAGTATTTCCGGCTTTGACCATCGGGCGGGAGAGTGCATGCTTGTTGATCAAAACAACGGTGCATTCCGTGCCGTCGTTTAGCATAACCTCTTTTCCGATATATTCCTCGACCATCCGCTCTAAGAAAATTAAATAATATGCAACATCGTATTTTGAAAGACCGCTCTGTTCAAAAATATCGATCACCTTAAATGGACATAGCGGCGGTCTGTAAGAACGGAACGAAGTCATTGCCTCATAAGCGTCCAAAATGGAAATGATTTTTGCAAAGGGATTAATGCGTTCATTTAAAAGTCTCTGCGGATAACCGCTTCCGTCGCATCGCTCGTGATGCATCAGCGCCGCGAGCTTAATATTGTCGTTGATGGAAAGATCCTGAAGCAGCTGATAGCCATAAAGAGGATGCGCCTTCATCAGTTCGAATTCTTTATCGGTCAGCTTGTCCGGTTTCCTGATAATCTCGATCGGAATTTTGAATTTTCCGATATCGTAATAAAAGCCGCAGAGAATTAATGTGCTGATTTCTTCAGCGGAGAGCTTGAACCATTTGCCTGTATAATGGCAGATCAAGGCAACATTTAAGCCATGTGCGATGAGAAAATCTTTTTCTTCCGTCTGGAGTACGGAGAGCATGTCCAGAATTGTTGTTTTGCTTTTTTGAAATGGAGTAGTGATATTTGTAATAATTTCCAAAAGTGCATCGTTATCCATCGGATGTTGTTTATAAATAAATGACTCCAAGGAATTCTTATATGCGGCAAAGTATGTAAAGTACAGTTCTTCAAACTGTTTAAAAGTCTTGCTGACCTTGATTTTATGAAAATAAGTGGAAATATAATCCTCTGCCTCCTTGACCGTTACACAGTTAATGGAATTGACCGTAAGCTTCTTTATTAGAAACTTATCCAGAACCGTATTTTTTTTAATAATAACCCTGCCTTTATAGTCCGTAACATCTTCTCCAAGCTCCATACCCGGCTTCAATGCAACTGTAGCAACCATTTCCATAAAAACACCCCCTTCCATTCGATATCCATCTATACCCAGTATAAAAATATAGACGAAAATTGTCAATCTATTAAAATATTTCTGTTCATACAATAGCTTAACACTTGCTGTTAAACTGTGTAAGGACAAGCACTGTACAAAAAAATAAAAAAAGTACAAAATTGGGAAGGATTATGTTATACTAATCGGAAAGGCAGAAGCAGAGGTCCTGTTTATGATCACATACCATCCCAGACTGTACTTAACAGAAAAGACGGAAAAGAAAATAGATACAATTAAGTGGAAGCTTGCGGCTGGCGCAGGTATGGTACAGGTGCATCTGATTACCTTGGCGGAAAATGAGGCGGATGTGTTTGATATTTATCCGGCGGCTTTGTTTAAGCAACATTATTTCAGAAAGCGTGATTATACCGTCATCGGCATCGCGGAAAGCAAGGAGGCCGCCATGCAGCTTGTCCGGCAGATGATTGAGGAATGTCTGGAGCAGTCCGGCAGCTATGAACAGCTGCGTTCATATTTTATATAGAATAGAGGCAATGATGCTGCAATTAATTTTGCTGATTTTAAAAATAATAGGTATTGTGCTGCTTTGCCTGCTTGGGTTATTCTTATTCCTGCTATGTATGATTCTGTTTGTGCCGATCAGATACCGGATTTGGGCAGAACGGACGGCAGAGCCGGAAAATATGGCTGCGCAGGCTAAAATCACATGGCTTTTGCATATTGTCAGTGTGGTATTTTCTTATGAAGAGGGAAAATTTGAACGGTCAGTCCGAATTTTTGGGATTCGTCTGAATTTGGATAAAAAAAAGACTGATACGGAGAAATCAAAAAAACGGCTGAAAGAACCGGAGTATGAATTACCGGAAAGCACGGAAGCTGTTAAACAGGTAGAAAATAATCCGGTACAGTCCAATAAAAATCGGATTGTATCTCAAGATGAGAGCAATCCCCGGAAAATTTCGCAAAAAGAAAAACAATCATTTTTTTCAAAATGCAGGGAATTTATAAAGAAGCTGATGGATCTGTTATTTAATTTTAAAGAAAGGCTGACCGCGCTGTTTAAAAAGCTGGCGGGTGTTAAGAATAATCTTGATTATTATATAGAAGCTTTTGAAGATGAGCGTAACCAACGGGTAATTAAGCTATGTCTTTTCCAGCTTGGTAAAATTTTTAAAACAATCAAACCGAGAAAATTTCGTGCGGTTTTGCATGTAGGGCTGGGGGATCCGGCATCTACAGGCCAAATGCTGGTGATCCTTGGTATGATCTATCCGTTATTTGAAGGCGGGCTGCGGGTAATACCGGAGTATGAAGAAGTGCTGTTGGAAGGAACCCTGTTTTTGAAAGGAAGGGTTACCTCGTTTGTGTTCCTTCGGGCGGCATGGAAGATTTATTTTAATAAGAATTTCAGACGATTGATGCGTATATTAAAAAAGGAGGCTGTGTAGATGGCGGAAAACAATTTTAATGAAGTAGTGGAGTCGCTGATTAAAGGAATGAATGGATTCCTTTCGACAAAAACGGTGGTTGGAGAGGCTACGCGAATCGATGATACGATCATCGTTCCTTTTGTTGATGTGTCCTTCGGTGTCGGGGCCGGCGAGTTTAAAAATGATAAAAAGGATAATGGTGCGGGCGGCTTGACTGGCAGGATGGCACCGAGTGCCGTACTTGTCATCCAGAAGGGGACGACGAGACTTGTCAATATTAAAAACCAAGACAGTATGACGAAAATCCTGGATATGGTTCCGGACCTTGTCAATAAATTCGCTTCTAAAAAGGAGGAAACAGTTTCCGACGAAAAGGCAGTAACGGCCGCTTTTGACGAAGAATGAAAAATTATCAATGAATATGAACTTTTTGCATAGAAACAGACACCACTTTTTGAAAAGCGGTGTCTGTTTTGGCTTTGATGCATATAATAAACAATAATAACTGTATGAAGGAGCAGTAGGCATGCCAAAAAAAAATTCTTGGGGACTTTTAATATTTATGGTTGCACTTGGCATGTTCATTTCATTATTCATTCCAAATGTATTTATAGAGTCGATCATAATTATTATTCTTTTGATATTGGGATATAACCTGTATTGTCTCTAACGAGAAATGTGTATGCAAAAAAAGCAACCCTTACAGGATTGCTTTTTTATTAGGCGCGTTCCACCTTGTTTGATTTTAAACATTGTGTACAAACATGAAGCCTCTTCGGAATGCCGTTCACCTTGCATTTAACACGTTTTACATTAGAATGAAAAATTCTGTTGGATCTTCTATGAGAATGACTGACAGCATTACCAAAATGAACGCCTTTTCCACAAACATCACATTTAGCCATTGATTGCACCTCCTCCGAATTACATAATTATATTCATAATAAGAAATTGCTTATCTAAATCGCAACAAATGTATTCTATCAGAACTTCCATACATTTGCAAGTAAAAGATGAAAAAATGCAAAAAATATATTTTCAGGTTTCTTTTTCAACTGAAAAAGGATATAATTATTATGCCTTTTATGAAACGATCGGACAACGGCTATTTTGTTATTTACTTTTTTCATGCAATATTGTAATCTAAATAATAGCGCAATTGGTAACTGAAAAGGAACGAAGCAGTTAACATAAATGAAAAGAAAAGAGAACGGAGGAATATCTATGAAGGGTCATGTGAATACACGGGTAGGAAACATCAGTATCGATACGGAAGTTATTGCGCAGTACGCCGGTTCTGTGGCAGTGGAATGCTTTGGTATCGTGGGGATGGCTTCCGTCAATATGAAGGATGGCTTTGTGAAGCTTTTGAAGCGGGAAAGTATTACTCATGGTATTAATGTGGAGATAGACGATAATCAGTTAATTCTGGACTTTCATGTCATTGTGGCATATGGTGTCAGCATTCAGGCGGTGTCTGAAAACCTGATCAGTAATGTCAAATATAAAGTGGAAGAGTTTACGGGGCTTACCATTGAAAAAATAAACATCTATGTAGAAGGTGTTAGAGTGATCGATTAAGGAGGAAACAGAAGTGAGTAGGAACACAATCGATGCCAAAACGTTTTCTAAGATGTTTTTGGCCGGAGCAAAGATGCTTGAGTCAAAGAAGGAATGGATTAATGAATTAAACGTATTTCCGGTGCCGGATGGTGATACCGGTACGAATATGACTTTGACGATTATGTCGGCGGCAAGGGAAGTAACTGCGATCGAAAATTTGACGATGGAGACGCTTGCGAAAGCAATTTCATCAGGCTCGCTGAGAGGCGCCAGAGGAAATTCCGGAGTAATCCTTTCCCAGCTCCTTCGCGGCTTTACCAAGGTAATCAGGGAGCATGAGGAAATCGATACAACGATTTTGGCCAACGCGATGCAGAAGGCTGCAGAAACAGCCTATAAGGCTGTCATGAAACCAAAGGAAGGTACAATTCTGACGGTTGCGAAGGGGGCGGCAGATAAGGCACTTGAACTTGTGGCTACGACAGAGGATTTGTCCGTATTCATCGAGGAAATTATCAAACATGCGGAGTATGTGTTAAGTCAGACGCCGGAAATGCTGCCGGTGTTGAAACAGGCGGGTGTCGTAGATTCCGGCGGGCAAGGTCTCGTAGAGGTATTAAAGGGCGGATACGACGCTTTCCTTGGTAAAGAATTGGATTTAACAATTACGGATACCGGTGTTAAGACGAGTGTCGGAAAAATAGATGCGCAGGCTGAAATGGAAATTAAATTCGGCTACTGTACGGAGTTTATCATTATGGTAAGCAATGTGTTCAACGCAAAAAACGAGCAGGATTTTAAGACCTATCTGGAATCGATCGGCGACTCTATCGTCTGTGTTGCCGATGATGATATCGTTAAGGTACATGTGCATACGAATGATCCGGGACTGGCGATTCAGAAAGCGCTCACCTATGGTGCGCTGACGAATATGAAGATCGACAATATGCGTGAGGAGCATCAGGAAAAGCTCTTCAAAATGGCAGAAAAAGAACAGGCTGCGGCGGAAGAAGAACAGAGTGCCGGGTTTGACGGAAAAAAGGAGACATCCTCAGCAAAAGCAGCGGCAGATCCGGAAAAGGAAATCGGATTTATTGCGGTTTCCGTCGGTGAGGGGATGGATGCAATTTTTAAAGGACTGGGTGTTGACTACCTGATTGAAGGCGGACAAACGATGAATCCAAGTACCGAGGACATGGTAAATGCGATTGAAAAAGTCAATGCACGCGCTGTCTTTATATTACCGAACAATAAAAATATTATTCTTGCGGCAAATCAGGCACAATATCTCGTGGAGGGAAAACAAGTTGTTGTGATTCCGACAAAGACCGTGCCGCAGGGAATCACTGCCTTGATTAATTATATGCCGGATAAATCTCCCCAGGAAAACGAGGATATTATGAATGAGGAGATCAAAAATGTAAAGACGGGTCAGGTAACTTACGCCGTCCGGGATACGGTAATTAATGATCTTGAAATCAAACAGGGTAATATTATGGGCATTGGTGATCACGATATTCTTTCCGTCGGAACGATTGTTGAGGATACGGCGATGGAGATGCTCGAAAAAATGGTAGATAAGGATTCCGAATTAATCAGCATTTACTTTGGCAGCGAAGTGGATGAGGAAATGGCCGGTGATTTTATGACGGAAGTGAAGAATCGTTATCCGAGCTGTGATGTGGAAAGCCATGCAGGCGGACAACCGATTTATTACTATATCATTTCAGTCGAATAATATGTGCGGCACCCTTGACCTGCCGGTTTTGTATAGGATTTATTTCATAGACCTGCCATGAAGAAAGACGCCGGGGAAACCGCTCGGCCTGTTCTGATGGCAGGTTTTAAATTATTAAGCGGAGAACGGTATGGAACTGAAAACGGATATTCTGGAATTAAAAGGGATCGGACAAAAGACAGTCACTCCTTATCATAAGTTAGGGATCTATTCTTTTGAGGATCTGCTTTATTACTATCCGCGTGATTACGTAAAGTATGAGCAGATACAACCACTGAGTGACGCGCTGATTGATCAGGTCTGTTTTTTTAAGGCAAGAGTCACGAAGCAGCCGCTTATGCGCCGAGCCGGAAAGCTGCAGGTTGTGACGGCACAGCTTTTGGCGGAGGGCGTTTTCGTTTCGGCCGTATGGTTCCATATGCCATATTTGACCAAGAGCTTAAAAGCCGGAAAAGAATTTGTGCTCCGGGGTGTATTGCAAAGGCAGGGCAGCCACTTTCATGTGGAACAGCCGTCCATTTTTACGGAGGAACAGTATCAAACACTGCTTGATACGTTGCAGCCCGTATACCCGCTCACGAAGGGACTTTCCAATCAAGCATTGTGTAAATCGGTGAAACAGGTGCTGGCGCAGGCTGATATCCCGCAAGAAGATATGCTGTCGGATTCGGTTTTAAAGGATGAGCTGATAATTTCCAGAAAAGAAGCACTGCTTCATATCCATTTTCCAAAGGATGAGAAAGAACTGCTTCAAGCGCGAAGACGGCTTGTATTTGACGAGTTCTTTATATTTTTATTGAAGCTTCGGATGCTGAAGGAAGATAATGCCCGAGCGAAAAATAACTTTGCCATTTATCCGGCTGCGGAGACACGCCGCCTGATCGATGCGCTGCCGTACAGGCTGACAGGCGCACAAGAGCGTGTATGGGAGGAAGTTGAGGCGCAACTGCAAAACAGTCAGTCCATGAGCCGGCTGCTTCAGGGAGATGTCGGGAGCGGAAAAACGATCATTGCGGTGCTTGCTGCGATTATGACAGGCTGCAGCCGGTATCAGACTGCCTTTATGGTTCCTACAGAAATACTTGCAATGCAGCACTTCGAGACAATTTCAAAGCTGCTGAAACAATATCAAATTCCGTTGAAGGCAGCGGTGCTGACAGGTTCGATGACTGCAGCCAAAAAAAGAGAGGTTTATTCTCTGATAGAAACGAATGAGGTGCAGATTATCATCGGCACCCATGCGTTAATTCAGGAAAAGGTCCGTTATGCATCGCTTGCCCTTGTCATTACGGACGAGCAGCATCGATTCGGCGTCAGACAAAGAGAGGCGCTGGCGCAAAAAAGCGTTGCAGATGTGCCTCATGTCCTTGTTATGAGTGCAACTCCGATTCCCAGGACACTTGCGATCATTATGTATGGGGATCTGGATATTTCTGTAATCGATGAAGTCCCGGCAAGACGGCTGCCGATTAAAAATTGCGTTGTCAATACGGATTACCGAAAAACGGCATATAAATTTATTGAGAATGAGGTGGAGAACGGCAGACAAGCCTATATTATCTGTCCTCTTGTGGAGGCGAGCGAGGGGTTGGATGCAGCAGATGTGTCCTCCTATACGGAAAAGATCCGTTCGATTTTTCCGGAGCAGATTCGAATCGCCTGTCTGCACGGAAAAATGAAGCCTGCTGATAAAAATGCGGTGATGGAAGCATTTTTCAAAAATGAGATCCATATTCTTGTGTCTACGACTGTCGTTGAAGTCGGCGTGAATGTGCCCAATGCGAGTGTGATGCTTATAGAGAATGCGGAGCGCTTCGGCCTATCCCAGCTTCACCAGCTCAGAGGCCGGATCGGTCGCGGCGACTTACAGTCGTACTGTATTTTTATGAGCGCGAACAGAAACAAACAGACGATGCAGCGTCTGGAGACACTGAATCGCTCTAATGACGGATTTTTTATCGCATCCGAGGATTTAAAACTGAGAGGGCCGGGTGATCTGTTTGGCATTCGACAGAGCGGTGAAGTACAATTTCGGCTCGGAGATATTTTTACGGATGCCGATCTGTTAAAGCATGCGGCCGATAGTGCCTTTAAGCTGTTAAAGGAGGATCCTCATTTAGAAAAAGAGGAGCATTTGCAGATGAAGACTTTTTTAGACTTACAAGTCGGCCCTGCCGACCTGACAGGGCTTTAAAAAGGCACAATGTATTGTACAAACGGTCATAAGAGCCACAACAAATTGTGCTTTTTTATTGAAATTTTTGTGGGATATGATATAATGTCGTGAGACATTATATCATGAGGCATTATATCGCGCCACGTTTAATGAATGGGAGCAAGGGGAATAAACATGACAAATAAATCGACCTATGATGCGAGCAGCATTACCGTTTTAGAGGGTTTGGAGGCAGTGAGGAAGCGACCGGGCATGTATATCGGCAGCGTTACGACAAAAGGTCTGAATCATCTGGTCTATGAAATTGTGGACAACTCCGTCGATGAACATCTCGCCGGATTTTGCGATAAAATATGGGTATCCTTAGAAAGGAACGGTTCAGCAACTGTTTCCGACAATGGACGAGGTATCCCTGTCGGTATGCATGAAAAGGGTGTAAGTGCGGAACGTCTTGTATTTACGACGCTTCATGCGGGAGGTAAGTTCGACGATTCGGTATACAAGACGAGCGGAGGTTTGCACGGAGTTGGCTCTTCAGTCGTCAATGCACTTTCCGAGCATCTGGATATTGAGATCAGAAGGGAAGGAAAGGTATTCCATGACCGTTACAGCAGAGGAATCCCGGCAATCGAGTTGGAAGACGGCTTACTGCCGGTCATCGGAAAGAGCAGGGAAACAGGTACGAAAATCAACTTTCTTCCGGATGATACGATCTTTGAAAAGACGCGGTTTAAAGAAGAGGAGATCAAGAGCCGTCTGCATGAGACTGCTTACCTGAATCCGGCGCTGACAATTTATTTTTCAGACAATCGGTATGAGCCGCCGGAACAAATTGAATTTCATGAATCGGATGGCATTATCGGTTTTGTCAAGGATATTAACGGAAATAAGGACGTGCTTCATGAACCTGCTTATTTTACGGGGGAATCGGATGGAATTACGGTCGAAGTTGCGTTTCAGTATGTCAACGAGTTTCATGAAAATGTACTGGGCTTCTGCAACAACATTTATAATGCCGAAGGCGGGACACACCTGACCGGATTCAAGACGATATTTACAAATGTGATGAATACCTACGCGCGGGAATTAAATATTTTAAAGGAGAAGGATGCAAATTTTACGGGTGCTGACATCCGAAACGGCATGACTGCGGTCATTTCGATCAAGCATCCGACACCCCGCTTTGAGGGGCAGACAAAAACAAAGCTCGACAATCAGGATGCGTCTAAAGCGGTAGGTAAGGTGACGGGTGATGAGGTAGTCCGCTTTTTTGACAGAAATTTAGAGACTCTAAAATCAGTGCTTTCCTGTGCGGAAAAAGCAGCTAAAATAAGAAAAACCGAAGAAAAGGCGAAGACAAATCTGCTGACGAAGCAAAAATATTCATTTGATTCGAACGGGAAGCTTGCCAATTGTGAGAGCAGGGACGCTGCAAGGTGTGAAGTCTTTATTGTGGAGGGAGATTCCGCGGGTGGTTCGGCCAAGACGGCAAGGGACAGAAATTACCAGGCGATCCTTCCAATCCGCGGTAAAATATTAAATGTAGAAAAGGCGAGTATCGACAAGGTGCTTGCGAATGCTGAAATTAAGACAATGATCAATGCTTTCGGCTGCGGATTTTCAGAGGGCTACGGCAACGATTTTGACATTACTAAGCTTCGCTATGATAAGATTATCATCATGGCTGATGCCGATGTGGACGGCGCGCATATCTCCACGCTGCTGTTGACGTTATTTTATCGCTTTATGCCGGAACTGATTTATGAGGGACATGTGTATATTGCCATGCCGCCTCTTTACAAAGCGATGCCGCAAAAGGGCGAGGAAGAATATCTTTATGATGACAAGGCTTTGCTGAAATACCGCAAGGGCCATAAAAATTTCACGCTGCAGCGCTATAAGGGACTGGGAGAGATGGACGCCGTACAGTTGTGGGAGACGACTCTGGATCCGAAGACAAGGAGACTGAAGCTTGTGGAAATAGAAGATGCACGGCTTGCATCCAATACGACGGAAATGCTGATGGGGACGGAAGTACCGCCAAGACGGGAATTTATTTACAGGCATGCCAGAGATGCGGAGCTGGATATTTAGAAATATCGCGTCGAAACGGAGTAAATTGCGTATAATGAAACGGAAAAAAGAAAACAGGGGGCGGAATAAATGGCTGCGGTAATCGAGGAGCAAATTATAAAAACAGAATTTTCTGATGTGATGCAGAAGTCGTATATTGATTATGCAATGAGCGTTATCATCGCGCGTGCACTGCCCGATGTAAGGGACGGATTAAAACCGGTACAGAGACGTACACTTTATGATATGTATGAACTGGGTATCCGCTATGACAGGCCGTACAGGAAATCTGCCCGTATAGTCGGTGATACGATGGGAAAATATCATCCGCATGGTGACAGTTCAATTTATGAATCGCTTGTCGTCATGTCTCAGGATTTTAAAAAAGGATTGCCGCTTGTAGACGGTCATGGTAATTTTGGTTCGATCGAGGGCGACGGTGCGGCGGCGATGCGCTATACGGAGGCACGTCTTCAAAAGGTGACGCAGGAGGCGATGCTTGCTGATTTGGATAAGGACGTTGTTGATTTTATTCCTAATTTTGACGAGACAGAAACAGAGCCGGAGGTGCTTCCGGCTAAGATTCCAAATCTTTTAATCAACGGAACGGAAGGGATCGCCGTCGGTATGGCGACGAATATGCCTCCCCACAATCTCGGAGAAGTTGTGGAGGGGGTCAAGGCCTATATGAAGAATCCTGAAATTACAACGAAGGAGCTGATGGAATATATTCAGGGCCCTGATTTCCCGACAGGCGGAATCGTAACAAACAAGGATGATCTCCTTTCTATTTATGAGACGGGTGCCGGTAAAATCAAGATCCGCGGAAAAGTTGAACTGGAAAAGGGGAAGCTGGGAAAAACGAAGCTCGTAGTAACGGAGATCCCGTATCCGATGATCGGAGCCAATATTAGTAAATTCCTGATGGATATTGTCACACTGATTGATACAAAAAAAACAAATGACATCGTGGATATTTCAAACCAGTCCTCTAAAGAGGGCATCCGTATCGTCATCGAGGTGAAAAAGGATGCTGATATAGAAAATTTGAAGAATATGCTTTTCAAAAAAACAAAGCTGGAGGATACGTTTGGCGTCAATATGCTTGCCGTTGCGGATGGCAGGCCGGAAACGCTCGGGCTGAAGGATATTATTCGTCATCATGTCAATTTTCAGAGGGAAATCGCGACAAGAAAATATAAGACATTATTAAGCAAAGAGCTTGATAAGAAGGAGATTCAGGAAGGCTTGATCAAAGCCTGCGATGTTATTGATTTAATCATAGAAATTTTAAGGGGTTCCCGAGATATTAAGGCTGCAAAGGCGTGCCTGACAGAGGGCATAACAGAAGGAATTCAATTTAAATCAAGAATTTCTAAGAAGATGGCAGAGCAGCTTCGTTTTACGGAACGCCAGGCAACGGCTATTTTGGAAATGCGTCTCTATCGCCTGATTGGTTTGGAAATTGAAGCGTTGATGAAGGAACATGACATTACGCTGAAAAATATCGAATTTTATAAAGATGTCCTGACAAATCCTGCAGCAATGGACAAGGTCATCACAAAAGAGTTGGACGTTTATAAAAAGGAATTCGGAAGAGAACGCCGTACAAAGATCGAAAATGCGGAAGAAATCGTGTTTGAGGAAAAGAAGATCGAGGAAATGGAAGTTATTTTCCTGATGGATCGCTTTGGTTATGCCAAGACAATCGATCAACAGACCTACGAGAGGAATAAAGAGGCCGCAAATGCAGAAAATAAATATGTGTTCCCATGCATGAATACCGGACGGATTTGTGTCTTTACAAATAAGGGACAGATGCATACAATAAAGATACTGGATATTCCTTATGGGAAGTTTCGGGATAAAGGAACGCCGATCGACAATATCAGCAATTTCAGCAGTCAGGAAGAGACGCTCGTCTATCTTTGCTCATTAAAAGAGCTTGTGATGCAAAAGCTTGTATTTGCAACCAAAAAATCTATGCTTAAGCAGGTGTTTGGCACGGAATTTGACGTGACAAAGCGGACAGTTGCAGCGACAGGACTTGGTGACGGGGATGAAGTCCTCTCAATTTCTCCCGTCGTTGATCAGAAAAACATCGTTCTGCAAACGAAGGACGGTATGTTCTTAAAGTTTGCGATTGATGAAATTCCGGTCAAGAAAAAGGGTGCCGTAGGAGTCAGAGGTATGAAGCTTACCGGTATTGATGAGGTGGAAGCGGTCTATTTCCTAAAGAACGGTGTGGAACAGACCGCAGAAATTAAAGAGAAGCAGGTCGAGCTGAACAAGCTAAAGCTCGGAAAACGTGATACAAAAGGGATAAAGCTTCGTTTATAGAAAGGTGTTCATATGAGAGTGATTGCGGGAAGTGCCAGAAGGCTGCAGTTAAAAGCACCGGCCGGTTTTGAGACAAGGCCGACATCGGACAAGACAAAGGAGACGTTATTTAACGTGCTGATGCCGTATGTATATGATTCGGTTTTTCTTGATTTATTCAGCGGAAGCGGCGGCATCGGTATTGAAGCTTTAAGCCGCGGCGCACAGAGGGCAATTTTCGTGGAACGTTCAAAATCCGCGATAAAATGCATTGAGGAAAATTTAAAGAAAACAAAGCTTGCTGACAACGCGCAGGTGTTTTCGATGGATGTCATGTCGGCACTTCGCCAGATGGAAGGGCGATACAAGTTTGATCTCGTATTTATGGATCCGCCGTTTGACAGGGAACTGGAGAAGGAGGTTCTTTTCTATCTGCAGACCTCCGGTCTTATTCATGAGAATACAATGATTATTGTGGAGGCGTCTAACGAGACAGATTTTGATTATGTGCCGAAAGTGATCGGTATGGAAATTGTGAAATGCAAAAGATACAAGTCAAATTCCCATCTTTTTATCCGGAAAAGACAGGGTGAGGGAGGAACAAATGAAGTCAGCGATCTATCCGGGCAGCTTTGATCCGGTTACCTTCGGTCACATTGATATTATCAAACGTGCATCAAATATTTTTGATGAACTGACCGTCAGTGTACTGAATAACAAAGTGAAGAGTCCGTTGTTTTCTGTGGAGGAACGTGTTACTATATTAAAAGAGGTGACGGCGGGAATGCCCAATGTATCTATAGACAGCTATGAGGGACTGCTTGCCGAATATGCAAAACAGGCGAACGCAAACGTGGTAATAAGGGGACTGCGTGCAATCACAGATTTTGAATATGAGCTTCAGCTTGCCCAGACCAATCATAAGCTGGCGGAAAATGTCGATACGATATTCCTGACGACAAGTTTGGAGTATGCCTATTTGAGTTCTTCTACCGTGAAGGAGGTAGCGAGCTTCGGGGGAGACATTTCTAAGTTCGTACCGCCGTTTATTGCAGACCTGACCTATGCGAAATATGGAATCAAAAAACGAGAGCAGTATTGAGCAATATACACGTTGAGGAGAGAAAGATATGAGCAGTAGAATTGAGCAAATTATTGAAGAAATTGAAGATTTTATTGATAATTGCAAATACCAGCCGCTTTCCAACACAAAAATACTTGTGGATAAGGAACATATGGATGAGCTGCTGCGTGAGCTTCGGATGAAAACGCCGGATGAAATCAAGCGGTATCAAAAAATCATCAGCAATAAAGAAGCAATTTTAAATGATGCGAGAGAAAAAGCAGATGCGCTGATCAATGAGGCACAGACGCATACGGATCATATGATCAACGAGCATGAGATTATGCAGCAGGCTTACGCGCAGGCGAATGAAGTTGTACAGCAGGCTGTAAATCAAGCACAGCAAATACTCGACAGTGCAACGGAGGATGCAAATGGTATCCGTCAGTCTTCCATGAAATATACGGATGATATGCTTGCGGAACTGCAAAATATCGTTACACATGCGATTGATACGGCGGAAGCCAAATATGGATCACTCGTTTCCCAACTGAGAGAATGTGAAACTGTTATCACGAAGAACCGTTCCGAATTGTATCCGCAGGTGGAACTGGAAAGTGAGATTGCCATGCTGGAGGGCGGCATGCCTTTCGGGGCGGGGAGCATGAAAAATACGGGAGTAAATTCGGACGGGATCAATCTTGATATTTTAAATAAATAACCGCACGAAAAGCGCCGTCAGAAATGCCATTCCCATTTTGGCATAGATATAACGGCTCATGGAAATATCGGTGTCCGCAAGCAGGCTTTTCGTCTGAAAAATGCAGGAAATACCGCCAAAGCTTGTTGCAGTGAGTATAAACAGCCTTTTTTGATAAAAGGATAATCCGGAACCGATAATTATTTCGGTTCCGTTTGTTATTTCCAGAATCCCTGCAGCCAGGCATGAGAGTACTTCGGAAAACGGCATCAGAAGCTGCAAAAACAGTTCGGAGAGAATGGAAAACAGGATGATATATCCGCCTAGTTTCGTAATCGCGACAAACGCATCCAGAATACACCGGTCAAAAAAGGCACTATCTGTCTCAGCAGCTGAAAATACAGTTAAGGGTCCGGCGAGGCTGCTTCTTGTTTTTTTGTTAAAAGGATAAGAAAGCAGCGCATAAACAGCAACTGCGCCATAAATGCAAAGCAGATAAGCAAAAAGCTGTGATCCGGCAGAAAGCGACTGATTGCAGACAAAGGAAACGAGATAGGCAGGGCTGGGTAGATTGATCAGCGGCAAATAATATTCCGCTTGCCGCTTGGTTAGATTTCCGTTTTTGTAAAGAGATGCACAGAGCTTGGCACCCATCGGATAGCCGCACAGCAGTCCGAGCAGAAGGAACCCCTTTGCAAACGTGTTTTTGTTGGGCAGCACATATAGTATGACATTAATGGCGATCATATAAGGCAGCAGTGTCGGCAGCATTGTTGTAAACCAAAGCAGCAGCCCGCGTTTGGACGCATTTAAAGAAGGACCTGAAAAGAGCAGGATTGCTGCGATAAACAGCACTGAGACAGCGAACAGCCCATATTTTTTTATTGGTTTTAACAGCATGGCATTCATAATAATGCATATGTTTTTTTTCGGGAAAACATAACTTGCTTTTTATATATAGATATGACAAAATGAAAAAAAGCCCGCCACAAGGGAAACGAAAAGGAAAAGAAAGATGAATGGAATTCTGGAAAATTTAGAGCCGAAAGAGGTATTTCGGTATTTTGAGGAAATCAGCCGGATTCCGCGCGGTTCAGGAAATACGGATGCGATCAGCAGTTACTGCGAGGAATTTGCAAGAGCACACAGTCTCAGCTATCTCAGGGACAGTTATGGAAATATTGTCATTTATAAGCAGGGAAGCACGGGCTATGAGATTTCTGATCCGCTCATACTGCAGGGTCATCTGGATATGGTGTGCGAAAAGAATTTTGAGTATGACAGCCGGCATGATTTTAAAAAGGATGCTCTAAACCTTGCGGTTATGGATGATTATATTTATGCAAAGGGGACGACGCTGGGAGGCGATGACGGAATTGCGGTCGCTTATCTGCTGGCCATCCTTGCGGATGATACGATCAATCATCCGCCACTTGAAGCAGTTTTTACGGTGGATGAGGAGATTGGGATGCTCGGTGCGGCAGCTTTTGATACCTCGTGTCTGCAGGCGAAACGACTGATCAATATCGATAACGAGGTAGAAGGGGAACTGCTGACGAGCAACGCCGGCGGCAGAATGGTGACTTGTGAGGTGCCTGTGCGGTATTGCGAAAAGCAGGGCATCAAATATAATTTAGTCATCTGTGGCTTGTTAGGCGGACATTCCGGAATGGAAATCGACAAATACCGAGGAAATGCCAACCTGTTGATGGGCAGGCTGCTTCACTATATCGGGACAAAGATAAATTTTGATATTTCTTATTTAAAGGGCGGTTTGCAGGACAATGCCATTCCGCGTGAAGCAAAGGCCGAAATTCTTGTTCATGAAAGGGATGCGGGCAAGCTTGAAAATTATATTCATGAATTTGAAGCAACCATTCAAAATGAATATCGAACGATCGAAAACAATATTATGATTTATTGTGAAAACATGGAACAGGCCGAGCTGCGCGTTCTGACGCCCAAAACAAAGGAACGTATTGTTTTTCTGCTCATGACGATCCCTGACGGAATTCAGAAGATGAGCCCGGATACTGACCATCTCGTGCAAACCTCTTCCAATGCCGGCATTATGCGCCTGACGGAGGCGGCATTTGAACTGATCATCAGCATTAGAAGCTCCGTTTCCTCAGAGAAGCAGGCGCTGAATGACAAGCTGAAATATTTAACGGAGACAATCGGCGGTAAGTACCAAATTGAGTCGGATTATCCGGCATGGGAGTATCGGGAAAAATCACCGCTCAGAGATCTGATGTTTCGTACATTTCAGCAATATTATGGACATAATCCAAGATTGGCCGGGATTCATGCAGGACTGGAATGCGGAATTTTCTACGAAAAAATGGAAGGAATCGATATCGTTTCCTTTGGACCTGATATTGAAAATATTCATACACCGAGGGAGAAACTCAGCATCAGCTCCGTAAAGCGCACTTGGGAATATTTATTACAGGTATTAGAAAACTGCAGGTAAAATAAACTGTAATAAGACAAAATGAATTGCAGGAACAGGACTTGAAGAAAAGAACCGGCATGATCGCGTTTATTTTTATCATCCTATTTTGTACAATTTGGGTCGCATTGCTGACGGAATATGTGCGCGAGCATGCATTTTTACTGAAGGTGACGGCTGACTACTGCGACAGCAGTATGTTCAGGGCGCATACGGTTGAAAAGGATTGTCTGCTGGAGTTGAAAAATCAGGCAGAGGCTGCCGATATTGATTTTTATGAATATCTGGCTGCAGCCTTTCTGATTGAGAAGGGAAGCCTTTCCGATCAGAAAGCAGTTTTGGGGCATCAGGCGTTGTATCGGGAGCTGCTGCCGGATTTGAAAAAAAATGATGGCTTTACCGCCGTGACGGACAGTATGCGCGCTGTTTGGAATGATCTCACCTACTTTCCGATTCCGGCATCTGTCAAAAATGAAGATGCAGAAATCTCTTTTGAAAATTCATGGCTCTTTGAGAGAAGCTTCGGCGGCACCAGAGGGCATGAGGGCTGTGATATTATGGCATCTCTCAATCGAAGGGGCTATTATCCGGTCATCAGCATGACTGACGGTACCGTTGAGAAAATCGGCTGGCTTCCGCAGGGAGGATACCGTATTGGAATCCGCGCAAAAAGCGGTGCTTATTTTTATTATGCACATCTGTATGAATATGCGATGCATTTTAAAGAAGGCACACAGGTCACCGCAGGACAGCTCTTAGGTTATATGGGTGACAGCGGCTACGGAGAAGAGGGGACGATTGGAAAATTTGACGTGCACCTGCATATCGGCATTTACATAAAAACGGAGAAAAGCAATGAGGTCAGCATCAATCCGTATTATGTGTTACAGTATCTTGAAAAGAAAAAGCTGAATTATTCTTATTAATTTTCATGTGAGCTTTATGAACGTCGGAAAATGAGGTAGGTATGGAAAAAGAGATCAGGCTCGACAAGCTTCTTGCAGACAGTAATTTGGGTACAAGGAGCGGAGTGCGCAGCATCATAAAAAGCGGAACAGTTACGGTAAACGGTGCGATTGTGAAGGATCCCGGTTATAAGATCAGGCCGGCCGCCGATATTGTACTCATCGGTCAGAATCCGATCCTTTATGAAGTGTTTGCCTATTATATGTTAAATAAACCACAGGGCTGTGTCAGCGCAACAAAGGATAATTTAAGCCAAACAGTTCTTGCTTTATTAAAGAATAAGGGGGTTTTAACAAAACAATTGTTTCCGGTAGGCAGGCTTGATAAGGATACGGAGGGCCTTTTGCTGCTTACAAATGACGGAGCACTTGCCCATGCTCTGCTGTCGCCGAAAAAGCATGTGGAAAAAACTTATCTCGCCGTGCTGGACGGTCCTTTGAAGCCGGAGGACAAAGACGTTCTTCAGAACGGAATCGATATTGGTGATGAGAAACCATGCCTGCCGGCAATTGTATCGGAAAGTAATTCGGCTGCCGGTAATGCTTATGAAATTACAATTATGGAAGGTCGATTTCATCAAGTGAAACGAATGTTTGAAAAAAGAGGCAGAACAGTACTTTATTTAAAACGTCTGTCGATGGGAGCCCTGCAATTGGATGAGAGGCTTAAGCCGGGAGAATTCAGGCGGCTGACAGAAGAGGAACTGGCATTATTAAAAAATAATAACGACAAATAGAAAAACGGAGAGCGATGATGTTAAAAAATATTCAGGCAGTGATTTTTGATTTGGATGGAACGCTTGTCGATTCGATGTGGATTTGGAAGACGATCGACAAGCAGTATTTAGGACAGTTTGAAAGAGAAATTCCCGCCGATTTACAGCAAAATATCGAGGGTAAAAGTTTTTACGAGACAGCCCAGTATTTTAAGGAGCGGTTTGCACTTGAGGAGGCTGTTGAGGAAATCATGGAAATATGGAATGAAATGGCTTATGAAAAGTATTCCAATGAAGTGACATTAAAAAATAACGTGCGGCAATTTCTTGCCTATTTAAAGGAACAGCGCATCAAGATCGGTATTGCAACAAGCAATTCCCGCATTCTGACAGATGCCGTCCTGAAGAGGAAGGGTGTTTACGAATATTTTGACGCGATTTTGACCGGATGTGAAGTCGGCGCAGGAAAGCCCGCGCCAGATGTTTATTTAAACACGGCAAGACGGCTCGGCATTCAACCGGAGCACTGTCTTGTTTTTGAAGATCTGACGCAGGGCATTTTGGCCGGAAAGTCTGCCGGTATGCGCGTGTGCGCTGTCGCAGATGAGTATTCGGATTATCAGCTTGAACAAAAGAAGGAGCTTGCAGATTATTTTATTGAGGATTACGGACAGATTTTTCCGTATGAGAAGGCAGATATCCGATGAGAATTATGATTGTAAAAGCAAACGATGCGGGACAACGTTTGGACAAGCTGCTATTTAAATATTTAAACAAGGCATCAGGCAGCTTTATTTATAAAATGCTCAGAAAAAAGAATATTACATTGAATGGAAAAAAGGCGGAGGGCAGGGAGCTGCTTTTTGCGGGAGATGAAATCAAGCTGTTTTTATCTGATGAAACGTATGAAAAATTTTCCGAGGAAAAGCAGCCTGTTCTGATAGAACAATCATTTTCATTAAAGGTTGTCTATGAGGATGATCATTTGCTGCTCGTTGACAAACCTGCCGGAATTTTATCACAGAAGGCAGGGCAAACAGACGTGTCAATCAACGAATACTGCCTGGATTATCTTGCAAGAAGCGGTGCGGTGACGAAGGAAAGCCTGCAGGGCTTTACCCCGTCTGTCTGCAACCGTCTTGATCGGAATACGAGCGGACTGATCCTCTGCGCGAAGACGCTTACGGCGGCACAGCAGCTTTCCAGAGCACTGAAGGAACGGACAATACACAAGTATTATCAGTGCCTTGTGGCAGCCGATATCCGGGAACCCCGGCATATGAAAGGATATCTCATAAAAAACGAAAAAACGAACAGGGTGCGCGTGTATACCGAGAAGCCGGATTCTGAGGAAGCATCCTCTGAAATCGAAACGCGCTATTTGCCGATTAAGCAATGTGGAGGACTGACCTTGCTTGAGGTCGAATTGATTACAGGAAAACCGCACCAGATACGCGCTCATCTTGCATCTGCAAAGGCTCCGCTCGTCGGTGACCGCAAATACGGAAATCCGCAGGTCAATCAGTATTATAAAGAGAATTACGGTGTGATGAATCAGCTTCTGCATGCGTACCGGCTTGAGCTGCCTTCGTTTACGGGTGCACTTGAAGGTTTGTCTGGGAAGACCTTTGTAATTGAGCTTCCGCAGCAGTTTGCCCGGATTTTGCGGGAAAAGGGATTGTCTTAACAGGTAAAGCGGATATTTATAAAGCACTGTGGGGGAATGAAATGGCAACATGGAACAGCAGGGGATTAAGAGGGTCGACTCTTGAGGACTTAATTAATCGAACAAATGAAAAATACAGGGAAAATAAACTCGGACTGATCCAAAAGGTTCCGACACCGATTACTCCGATCACTATCGACAAGGAGCACAGACATATTACGCTCGCTTATTTTGAACAGAAGAGTACGGTTGACTATATTGGTGCGATTCAGGGAATTCCGATTTGCTTTGATGCGAAAGAATGTGCAAAAGATACGTTTGCGCTTGCCAACATTCATGAGCATCAAATCCGATTTATGGATGAATTTGAAGATCAGGGCGGAATTGCTTTTCTTCTCATTTATTATTCGGCAAGGGATTTGTTTTATTATCTGCGCTTCCGAAAGCTGAAGGAATTTTGGGAACGGCAAAGCGCCGGAGGGAAAAAAAGCTTTCGAATGGAGGAAATTGAGGCAGATTACGTGATCTATCCGAAGCAGGGTCTGCTCGTCCCTTATTTGGATGCACTCCAAAGGGATCTCTCTTCACGGGAATAAATCAAGAAATAATAAGATGATAACCGCCGCTGATTGACAAACAGGCATTCATTCTATATAATAAAATTTGTTGTGATAGCGCGATATCAAATTAGCACTTTAATTTGATAAAGTTTTCAAGGCATGATAAGGAGCAGTTTATGGAAAAACGATTGCTGCATACGCCGGAGGGCGTGCGGGATATTTACGGAAATGAATATGAAAAAAAATTATGTCTGCAGGCGGCATTGTTAGACGAACTTCATTTATATGGTTATCAGGATATCCAGACACCTACGTTTGAGTTTTTTGATATTTTTTCGAGCAGAATCGGAACAATTCCATCCAAGGAATTGTATAAATTTTTTGATAAAGAGGGAAATACCCTTGTGCTTCGTCCGGATTTTACACCTTCCATTGCCAGAGCAGCGGCAAAATATTTTATGGAGGAGCAGCTTCCGATTCGTTTTTGCTATCTGGGAAATACATTTATCAACAACTCTGATTTTCAGGGACGCTTAAAAGAAACGACGCAAATCGGCGCGGAACTGATCAACGACGGCAGCGTGGAGGCAGATGCGGAAATGATTTCGCTTATCATTGCCTGTATGAAGCAGTCAGGTCTGTACGATTTTCAGGTTAGCATCGGTAATGTTGAATTTTTTAAAGGACTTTGTGCGGAATTTGATATCGATGAAGAAACTGAGTCGGGGCTTAGAGAAATGATTTCCAATAAAAACGATTTTGGTGCACAGACGATCTTGGATTCTTTGGAGTTGGCAATCGATGTGAAGGAACTGATTTTGAAAATCACGGAAATGTCCGGCTCACTGGAAACGATCAAAGATGCCAAGAAATTTGTGAAGAATCCTCGCTCCATACATGCAGTGGAACGGCTTGAGGCCATTTACGGACTGCTGCTTGCCCAGGGCGTTGCCGACTATGTAACGTTTGACTTAGGACTTTTGAGTAAATACCATTATTATACCGGTGTTATTTTCCGGGCTGATACATATGGAAGCGGAGATGCCGTCATAAAAGGCGGACGTTATGACAATCTGCTGAGTGAATTCGGGAAAAAGGCCGGAGCGATCGGCTTTGCCATTGTCGTTGATCAGCTGTTGTCCGCGATATCCAGACAGGGCATTGCAACAGCATCTCCGGCGGAGACGTGTTTATTGCTTTATGAAAGCGCATATCAGGAAAAAGCCTACCGGGTAGCAGAAGACTATCGGAATAATGGAAAAAAGACGATTTTAATGCATCTGCCCGAAAAGGCAAAGTTGGAAAATTATGAGCAGTATGCGGCAAATAACCGCTTGCAGCTGATTTTAGTTGAAAATCTGGAGGAATGATATGCGATATTTAACATTTGCGCTTGGAAAGGGGCGGCTGGCCGACAGGACGCTGAAACTGCTTGAGGAAATAGGAATTACCTGTGAGGAAATGAAGGATAAAGATTCGAGAAAGCTGATTTTTGTCAACGAAGAATTAAAATTAAAGTTTTTTCTGGCAAAGGGACCGGATGTGCCGACTTATGTGGAATATGGTGCCGCCGATATCGGCGTCGTGGGCAAGGATACAATTTTAGAGGAAAATCGGAAAAACTTCGAGGTGTTGGATCTGGGATTTGGAAAATGCCGGATGTGTGTATGCGGGCCTGTATCCGCAAAAGGGCTTTTGCAGCATCATGAACTGATTCGTGTTGCGACGAAATACCCCCGGATTGCAAAGGACTATTTTTATAATAAAAAACACCAAACGGTCGACATCATCAAGCTGAACGGCTCGATTGAGCTTGCACCGATTGTCGGTCTTTCCGAGGTCATCGTAGATATTGTGGAAACAGGGTCAACGCTGCGGGAAAATGGGTTGGAGGTGCTTGAAGAAATTTGTCCGCTTTCGGCAAGAATGATTGTCAATCAGGTCAGCATGCGGATGGAAGCGGAACGGGTTAATCAGTTGATCAGGGATTTAAAGGAGAAATTATGAAAATTGTAAAATTAACTGAAGAGACAAGGAAGGATATTCTGACGGATCTATTAAAAAGAAGTCCCGGACAGTATACGGAATACGAAAATACGGTCAATAAAATACTGACTGATGTAAAAGAAATCGGAGATGAGGCAGTATTCTCCTATACAGAGAAATTTGACGGCTGCAGCCTGACAGCGGATGCGGTGCGCGTGAGTGAAGAAGAGATAGAAGAGGCTTATGCGTCATATGATCAAAAATTGATTAAGATTATGGAGCGGGCGGCCGCAAATATCGTTTCCTACCATGAGAAGCAAAAGATGAACAGTTGGTTTGATACAAAGGAAGACGGGACGATACTCGGGCAGAAGGTAACACCGATTGAACGTGTTGGGGTCTATGTGCCGGGCGGAAAAGCTGCATATCCTTCTTCGACGCTGATGTGTGTGCTGCCGGCAAAGGTCGCAGGCGTAAAACGGATCGTCATGGTCACACCGCCGGGAAGGGACGGAAGAGTACAGCCGTGTACGCTTGTGGCTGCAAAGATTACCGGCATAACGGAAATTTATAAGGTAGGCGGTGCACAGGCCATCGCGGCACTTGCATATGGGACACAGTCTATTCCGAAGGTGGATAAAATTGTAGGACCCGGCAATATTTTTGTTGCACTTGCCAAAAAAGCCGTATATGGTCATGTCAGCATTGATTCGATTGCGGGTCCGAGTGAAATTCTTGTGCTGGCGGATGAAACCGCAAATCCGGTCTATGTGGCGGCAGATCTGCTATCGCAGGCAGAACATGATCCGCTTGCGTCGGCGATCCTGATCACGACCTCTAAAGTACTTGCAGAGAAAGTATCTCAGGAGACGGAAACATTGACAAGGGAACTGTCCCGCAGGGAAATTATCGAAAAATCACTTGACAGCTATGGATATATTTTATTGGCAGATTCTATGGAGGAAGCTGTGGATGCAGCCAATGAAATTGCCTCCGAACATGTGGAAATTCTCACAAAGGAAGCGTTTACAATTATGACAAAGATTAAAAATGCGGGTGCAATTTTTATCGGGGAATATTCCTCGGAACCTCTTGGAGATTATTTTGCGGGTCCCAATCATGTGCTGCCGACAAACGGTACGGCAAAGTTTTTTTCCCCGCTCGGTGTGGATGCGTTCTATAAACGGACGAGTATCATATCCTATTCAAAGGAGGCTCTTGCTCCGGTTGCAGACGACATCGCAAAATTTGCAGAGGCGGAAGGCCTGACGGCTCATGCGAAGTCGATCAGGGTGCGTTTTGAGTAAGGGAGGATAGTTATGGAAGCAGAAAGAAAAGCAGAAGTCAAACGGAGTACAAAAGAAACACAAATTAAGCTCAGTATAGATCTGGACGGAACGGGAATCGGAAAAATTGATACAGGTATCGGCTTTTTTGACCATATGCTGGAGGGCTTTGTACGTCACGGCTTTTTTGACTGCGAGCTGTCTGTGACGGGAGACCTCCATGTGGATGGTCACCATACGGTAGAGGATACGGGCATCGTACTTGGCGGCGCGATCAGGGAAGCGTTGGGAGATAAAAAAGGGATCCGGCGCTATGGAAGCATCATATTGCCGATGGATGACGCGCTTGTATTATGTGCTGTAGACCTATGCGGACGCCCTTATTTTTCCTATGAGGCATCTTTTAACACGGAAAAGATCGGCTATCTGGATACCGAATTGATCAGGGAATTTTTCTATGCGGTCAGTTACTCGGCCGCGATGAATCTGCATATCAAGGTGTTGTCGGGCAGCAATGCCCACCATATCGCAGAAGCAATGTTCAAGGCGTTTGCCAAGGCTCTGGATGAAGCGGTAAAAAAAGACGGACGAGTGACGGATGTGCTGTCTACGAAAGGAATGCTGTAATGATAAATAAAAAACTAATTCCCTGTGTTTACTTAAAAGATAAAAAATTTGTTAAAGGCTTTAAAAGTGATGAGGTACTATCTGATGATCCCGTTTCCCATGCCGTTTCCTGCGGCAGCCGCGGAGCTGATGAAATGATTGTGTTCGATTTGTCGGAGGGTGATGCAGCGCATGAAGAGGCACTTTTGATTCTGCGGGAAATCAACCGATCCATTGATATTCCGGTGATCGGTGCAGGTAACATCAATCGGACGGAGGACGTAAAGAAACTTCTTTATGCCGGCTGCGGCCGTGTTGCGCTCAATATGGCGAAGCAGGCTAACGTCGGTCTCATGGAGGAGGTCAGCAAGCGTTTCGGAAAAGAAAAAATCATGGCCTGTGCGGATGCCGAGGAGCAGATTCTCGACCGGCTGGCGGATCTGAAGCGTTATACAAATGGCATTCTTTTATTAAGTAACCGCGTCAATGATGATTATAAGGAGCTTGCAATGATACCGGTTATCAATGAAGCGCCGGAACAGGAACTTTATAAGCTGCTAAAATCAGATTGTATCGCGGGGATTTCAGGAGATGTAATTAACAAACGTCTCAATGGGCTTATGGAATTTAAAAAAGCGTGCCGGTCGGAAGGAATTGAAACCAGTGTATGGGAAAGTCGTTATGCGTGGAAAGATTTAAAGAAGAACAGTGACGGACAGATCCCCGTAGTTGTGCAGGATTATCAGACGGATGAGGTGTTAATGGTTGCATACATGGATGAATCCGCTTATGTGCGTACGATTGAAACGGGAATTATGACGTATTATTCCAGAAGCCGCAGGGAACTTTGGGTAAAGGGAGCGACAAGC
Organism: Bacillota bacterium; assembly: GCA_023402845.1. Classification (GTDB taxonomy): domain Bacteria; phylum Bacillota; class Clostridia; order Lachnospirales; family Lachnospiraceae; genus JAEYFP01. The sequence continues at coordinate 41,571 of JAEYFP010000058.1, read as the reverse complement.
GGGCATTTCCAGTATGTGAAGGAGCTGACCGCAGACTGCGATATGGATACAATCCTTGCGAAGGTGGCTCAGATCGGGGCCGCATGTCATACAGGAAGCCGTTCCTGTTTTTTCAACGAAATCATGAAGCAGGATTACGAGCATACGAACCCACTCCATGTATTTGAGGATGTCTATACGGTTATTATGGATCGGAAAGAGCATCCGAAGGAAGGCTCCTATACAAATTATCTGTTTGACAAGGGGATCGATAAGATTCTAAAAAAGGTTGGTGAAGAAGCAACGGAAATTGTGATTGCGGCGAAAAATCCGGATAAGGAAGAGGTCAAATATGAAATGGCCGACTTTTTATACCATGCGATGGTACTTATGGCAGAATGTGGATTAACATGGTCGGATATCACGAGGGAACTGGCAAACAGATGATTGTAAAATTGATTGAAACCATAAAAATTACTGGATTTTTATGCACAAAAAGGATATACTAAATATAGAAGTTACATAAAGTAAGGGGAATTAGGAGGTTATTGTATGAAGGGACTATGGAAAAAAGCTTTATTAACCGCTGTTGTGGTATCCTTTGCCAGCATGCTGTTGCTCAACGTGGATGCAAGTGCAAAGACAACGCATAATGTAGCATTTATTTACGGAACGAAGATCAGTATGCAAACTGTTGCAGACGGCGGGAATGCCGTTATTCCTACAGACACCTCCGTAAGTGGCTATACGTTTATCGGTTGGACTGACAGCGCGCTCAATGTTAAGGCAGATAAGATGATTTTAGGCATGTACACAAATAATACACCTTATGCGGCCTCAACAAGTGCAGTATCCAATGTAAAGAAAATAAATGATAATACGACGGCGCCATTTCTTCCATGGTGGTCCGAGGAAAAGGGCGTACCCGGAAAAACCTGCGTCGTGAGATGGTATAACGGCTGGAATAATGAGCTGTGGAAAACGGATGTTGTGCCTTACGGCTCCTCCCTTCCCAATCCGGAAGACCCTTGTATTGACGGCCTTGAATTTGTAGGCTGGGAAGGGTCATGGACAAATGTAACAGAAGACCGGGCAATCAAGGCATGGTATTACCGTAATTATACGGTGAAATTTGTCAACAGTGAGAACGGAGAGGTACATGACATTCAGCACGTTAGAAGCGGCGAGAATGCAAAATATCCGACGACCCCGACGATGAACGGATATTCCTTTGACAAATGGGAAGGCTCAATCGAAGGTGTCCATGAGGATCGGACAATCTACTCAATATTTAAACCGAATTAGCACCTGATGGTTTTGGACCGCAGGAAGAATATATACTATATGAAAACAGGGCGTATCCAGATACGTCTTGTTTTGATGTAAGAGTAAAATTATTTGCCGTGGAAATTCTTAGCATAATTTGACGTCTTGTACATAGTAATATAAAGAGAATAGTGCATCAGATGCACGGTGAAAGAGCAGGGTTAGTCATGTATCAGCAGAAGCAGGGAGCGGTCAATGACGCTGATAAAAGAGCAATGCTTTTAAAAAAGTATAAGGAAAAACTGGCCTATGCGGAGGTTTTGCCGCTTGTCAGTAAGGAAGTGCTCGTTAAGGAGCCTGCAAATACGGGAGAAGCTGTTTCAATGCAGTCAAAAAGCATGCAGGGAAGTCTGCTGAAGTTTCGGATTTTACTTGCAAGCCTTCTTTTTATCGGCATTCTTTTTTTGGGAGGTGACGGAAAAATTGCCGGAAAAGTCGGTGTTACAGAGTTAAAGGAAATGATCGGCCAGACGGTGGATGTCGGTTTTTTTACTAATGTATTTGATTTTATGGAGGGTTTCACGTATACTTTAAATGATTTATAATGATTGACATAAGAGAGTAGAAGGGTTATTCATGATGAGAAAGCTTGCATTACCGGATCAGGTACTGCTCCGCGTTGAGAAGCCGGTAAGATATATAGGAAATGAAGTCAATGCGGTGATAAAAGAGAAAGGAACGGTTTCCATTCGTTTTGCCATGTGTTTTCCCGATGTGTATGAAATCGGGATGTCGCATTTGGGAATTCAGATCTTATATGATATGTTCAATAAACGGGAAGACACGTGGTGCGAGCGTGTCTATTCTCCGTGGATAGATCTGCACGCAATCATGAAGGAACAGAAGCTGCCGTTATTTGCTCTCGAGTCCCAGGACCCGATCAGGGAATTTGATTTTTTGGGTATTACACTGCAATATGAGATGTGCTATACAAATGTACTGCAGATTTTAGACCTTTCCCAGATTCCGTTCTATTCAAAGGACCGGACAGAAAAAGATCCGATTGTCATCGGCGGCGGGCCGTGTACTTATAATCCTGAGCCGATCGCGGACTTTTTTGATTTATTTTATATCGGAGAGGGAGAAACGGCCTATCATGAGCTGCTGGATACTTACCGGTCATACCGGGAAGCGGGAAAAAGCCGGGAAGAATTTCTTTACGTGGCGGCAAAGCTTCCGGGCATTTATGTCCCGCGATTTTATGAAGCAGCGTATTATGAGGATGGAACGATTGCTTCCTTCGAGCCGGTCAGAGAAGGGATTCCGAAGATGATCCAAAAGGAGCTTGTCATGGATGTGACAAACACCTGCTATCCGGAAAAACCCGTGGTGCCGTTTATTAAGGTGACTCAAGACAGAGTTGTATTGGAAATACAGCGCGGCTGTATCCGCGGCTGCCGGTTCTGTCAGGCAGGAATGGTTTACAGGCCCGTTCGGGAACGCGATGTTACAATGCTGAAAAAGTATGCTGCGGCAATGTTAAAAAATACGGGACACGAGGAAATTTCCTTAAGTTCTTTAAGCTCCAGCGATTATTCTCACTTAGAGGAGCTTGTAGACTTTTTGATCGAACAGGCAAAGCACCAAAAATTGAATATCGAACTGCCGTCACTGCGGATTGATGCATTTTCACTTGATGTCATGAGCAAAGTACAGGATGTTCGGAAAAGCAGCCTGACCTTTGCACCGGAGGCAGGTTCCCAGCGGCTTCGAAATGTTATTAACAAGGGACTGACGGAGGAAATGATATTAGAGGGTGTAAGACAGGCCTTTTTAGGCGGTTGGACAAGGGTGAAGCTCTATTTTATGCTTGGGCTTCCGACCGAAACAGAGGAGGATATGAGGGGCATTGCGGAGCTCTCGGATAAAATTGCAAGGCTTTATTATGATTTGATTCCAAAGCAGGAGAGGAACGGAAAGGTTCAGATTGTAGCCAGTACTTCCTTCTTTATTCCAAAGCCGTTTACACCGTTTCAGTGGGCTCCGATGACTACAAAAAAAGGATTTTTGGATCGGGCTAAGATTGTCAACGATGCAATGAAGCAGCAGCTCAATCGTAAGAGTATCAAATATAACTGGCACGAAGCAGAGGTCAGTATGCTTGAGGGCGTATTTGCCCGCGGGGACCGGAGGCTTTCCAAAGTACTGTTATCAGCCTATGAGAAGGGTTGCCTGTTCGATTCCTGGTCTGAGACCTTTCATGAAGCTCCGTGGCTGAAAGCGTTTGAGGAATGTGGCATTTCCATTGATTTCTATACGACAAGAGTACGGGAGCTGGACGAACTGCTGCCATGGGATTTTATCGATGTGGGAGTTACAAAGGAATTTTTAAAGCGTGAATGGAGACAGGCTCTTGCGGAAAAGAGCACGCCTAATTGTAGAATGCAGTGTATGGGGTGCGGTGCCGGAAAATTCGGGGGAGGTGTCTGCTATGAAAATAAGGATTAAATTTTCAAAAAAAGGAGCCGTAAAATTTATCGGTCATTTGGATGTCATGCGGTATTTTCAAAAGCTGATGCGCAGGGCAGATATTCCGATTGCGTACAGCGGCGGCATGAGCCCGCATCAGGTCATGTCCTTTGCCCTTCCTCTTGGAATCGGTCTGGAAAGCGATGCGGAGTATATGGATATCGAAATTACGGAGCCGGTACTGTCTGCGGAGGCGATTGAGGCGATGAATAATGTCTCTGCGGAAGGCATTAGGGTGCTGACGTTTCGGAAGTTGCCGGAAACGGCTGGAAATGCGATGGCAAGTGTTGCCGCCGCAGATTATCTGATTTCCTTCAGGGAGGACTTCCGGCCACCCTTTTCACTGAAAGAAGCCTTTGCAGATTTGATGGGACAGGAGGAAATCATCGTCAGCAAAAAAACAAAGCGGAGTGAACAGGAAATTGATTTGAAACCTTCTATTTATCGGCATGAGGAGACGGAAGATACGGTCATGCTTTGCTTATCGTGCGGGAGTGTAACGAATATTAAACCGGAGCTTGTTATGGAGGCACTTTACAGACAGCAGGGTGCACAGCTTGATGAATTTGGGTTGCTGATCAGACGTTTGGAGCTTTATACAATACAGGATCAACGATTTTTATCTTTAAATGAAATAGGAATGGATGTCATAGCATGAGCAAGGAAGCGTACAGGATCATATTGACAAAACAACACAATAAGCTGCTGTTTGCGTATTTGAACGGAAGCAGGCCGGTGGAGTTTCATGCTTTTTCTGATAAAAGGGAACAGCTTGGTTCCATTTATCTTGGAAGGGTTCAGCAGGTTGTCAGCAATATCAACGCATCATTTATCGACTTTGGGGAGAGTGCAAGGGGTTTTTTGCCCCGCGCCGATTTAAAGCAGGGCGATTTGATTCCGGTGCAGCTTGTCAAAGAGCGTACAAAGACAAAGGATGTTGTGCTGAGTGAAGAACTGTCTCTGGCGGGTGTTTACAGCGTCATTCACACAAAGGATACAAAGCTGTCCGTTTCCTCCAAGCTGTCGGCACAGGAAAAGAAACAGCTTGTGAAGTCTTTGCGGGAAACGGGCGAGGGGATCCCTTATGGGGTTATCATTCGTACAAATGCGGTGCATGCGGATATCGAAGAATTGAAGAAAGAAATCCGACAGTTATCAGAGCGGCTTTCGGCTATTTTAAAATATGCCGGAACACGGACACCGTCTGCGGCGCTTTACCGCGCGCCTGCGGAATGGATGCGTGCCGTAACAGATGTTCGACTGGATGCGCTTACAGAAATAGTAACAGATGAAAAAGAAATTTATGAGAATTTGCGGGAGCATTTGACAGATACTTATGGAGCCGTCTATTTTTCGTCAGTCAACCTTCGGTTTTATGAGGATTCTTTACTTCCCATGAAGAAATTATATGGTATCGAAAGCCGGCTAAAGGAAGCAATTCAGAAAAAGGTATGGCTTAAATCGGGAGGATTTTTAGTGATTGAACCGACAGAGGCACTTGTCGCTATCGACGTTAATACGGGGAAAACCGTGAAAAAGGGAAGCAGAGAAGAAACTTTTCTTTTGGTTAACACAGAGGCGGCGGCGGAAATTGCAAGACAATTAAGACTAAGGAACCTGTCCGGCATGATTTTGATTGATTTTATTAATATGGAGGCGCCCGCAAGCCAGAAAAAGCTGCTTGCCTTTTTGGCGGAGGAGTTAAAGAAAGATCCGATCAAGGCACAGCTTCATGATATGACGACGCTTGGACTTGTGGAAGTGACAAGAATGAAAGTCCGGCAGCCGCTTTACGAGCAGTTAAAGGATGAACAGAAAGAAGGATAGAGCAGTGGCTGAATTGTCACCAATGATGCAGAAATATAGAGAGACAAAGGAACAGCACAAGGATTGTATTTTATTTTACAGACTTGGTGATTTCTATGAAATGTTTTACGAGGACGCGATCACGGCCTCTAAGGAGCTGGAATTGACGCTGACCGGCAAAAACTGCGGGCAGGAGGAGCGGGCGCCGATGTGCGGCGTGCCTTATCATGCGGCGGAGGGATATTTGAACAAACTTGTGTCAAAGGGATACAAGGTTGCAATCTGTGAGCAGGTGGAGGATCCCAAATATGCAAAGGGTCTCGTTAAGCGGGAGGTTACGCGCATCGTAACGCCCGGAACCAATATTGATATGCAGGCACTCGAAGAAACCCGCAATAACTATTTGATGTCAATTGTCTATATCGCAGATCAGTTTGGAATTTCGATCGCCGATATCACGACAGGAGATTATTTTGTGACAGAGGTTTCAGAGCAGCGCAGGCTGCTGGACGAAATCTACAAATTTTCTCCGACGGAAATCATATGCAATGAGGCATTTCTTGTGTGCGGGATTGATTTGGAGGAATTAAAATATAAGCTTGGTGTTACGATTTACACACTGGAACCGTGGTATTTTGATGATGAAGCCTGCGTACAGCTGTTAAAGGAGCACTTTCATGTCAATTCCATGGACGGTTTTGGATTAAAAGACTACGAGTGTGGTACGATCAGCGCTGGCTCCCTGTTAAAATATTTGTATGAGACGCAGAAGAACTCACTATCTCATATGAGGAGACTCGTTCCGTACAGCGTTGCAACCTATATGCTGCTTGATTCCTCTACAAGGAGAAATCTGGAGCTGACGGAGACACTGCGGGACAAGCAGAAAAGAGGCTCTCTGCTGTGGGTGCTCGATAAGACGAAGACTGCGATGGGCGCTCGCTGCTTAAGAAGCTTTGTAGAACAGCCGCTCATCGGGAAAAGCCGGATAGAGGAGCGGCTTGATGCAATTCAAGTATTAAATGAACATGCGATTGTAAGGGAGGAATTAAGGGAATATTTAAATCCGATTTATGATTTGGAACGCCTGATGAGCAAGATCAGCTATAAATCGGCGAATCCACGTGATTTAATCGCCTTTTCCAGTTCTCTTGAAATGCTTCCTCCGATCAAGCAGCTTCTTTCAGAATTTGAGTCGGGTGTGTTAAAAGAGCTTTTTGACAGTCTTGATTCGCTTACAGATATTCATGAACTGATCCTTTCTTCTATCAACGAAGAGCCGCCGGTCACAATCAAGGATGGCGGGATTATCAAGGCAGGGTATAATGAAACGATCGATTCGCTCAGGAATGCCAAAACGGAAGGGAAAAACTGGCTCGCTCAGTTGGAGGCGGATGATAAGGAGCGAACCGGCATCAAAAATCTTAGAATTAAATATAATCGTGTCTTTGGCTATTATTTTGAAGTGACAAATTCTTTTAAAAATCTTGTGCCCCAGGATTATATCAGAAAGCAGACACTGACAAATGCCGAACGATATACAACAGAACGGCTGAAGGAGCTGGAGGATACGATTTTAAATGCGGAGGATAAGCTGTTTTCACTTGAATATGATATTTTTTGCGAAATCAGGGATGAGATTGCAAAGCAGGTTGCAAGAATCCAGGAGACGGCCAAGGTTATCGCAAAGCTCGATGCATTTGCATCCCTTGCAATTGTTGCGGAACGGGGGCATTATTGCAGGCCAAAAATCAATGAAAAAGGAATGATCGATATCAAAGAGGGACGGCATCCTGTCGTTGAAAATATGATCTCCTCTGATTTGTTTGTGGCAAATGATACGCATCTGGATAACGGAAATAATCGCGTTTCCATCATTACAGGTCCGAATATGGCAGGAAAATCAACCTATATGCGCCAAACCGCGCTGATCGTGCTGATGGCTCAGATCGGCAGCTTTGTTCCGGCAAAATCCGCAAATATCGGTATTGTAGATCGAATATTTACGAGGGTCGGGGCTTCAGACGACCTTGCGAGCGGACAAAGTACATTTATGGTCGAAATGACGGAGGTTGCGAATATTTTACGAAACGCCACTGCCAAAAGCCTGCTCATACTCGATGAGATCGGCCGCGGAACTTCGACGTTTGACGGACTTTCCATTGCGTGGGCCGTCATTGAATATATCAGCAATCCGAAACTGCTCGGAGCAAAGACGCTGTTTGCGACTCATTATCATGAGCTCACAGAGTTGGAGGGCAAATTAAGTGCCGTCAGCAATTACTGTATTGCCGTTAAGGAGCAGGGTGACAATATTGTGTTCCTTCGCAAAATCGTGAAAGGCGGCGCCGATAAAAGCTATGGCATCCAGGTAGCAAAGCTCGCAGGTGTGCCGGATATTGTGATCGATCGCGCAAAGGAGCTTGTACAGGAGCTTTCCGAAAATGATATTACGGCAAGTGTGAAAAGTATTGCGGAGGATGCTAAAGGCGGCAAGAAGATTGCCGAAAGAAAAATGGACGAAGTAGATCTTGCGCAAATATCTTTGTTTGATACGGTAAAGGACGGTGATGTCATTCAGGAGCTTGAAGATATTGACTTGAATAACTTAACACCGATGGAGGCACTTAACACATTGAGCAGGCTGCAGAATAAGCTGAAAAACAGATGGTAGGCTGGTAAAAGCAAGTTTTGACTGCGAACCTCAGAAACACAGGAGCGTATATGGAACAGATTCAGGTATTGGACAATCAGACGATTGATAAAATTGCGGCGGGAGAAGTCGTAGAACGACCGATGTCCGTTGTAAAGGAGCTTGTTGAAAATGCAATTGATTCCGGAGCGGATGCGGTAACCGTCGAAATTAAAAACGGAGGTATCGATTTTATTCGTGTGACAGATAATGGATGCGGTATTGAGAAGCAGCAGGTTCCTACCGCTTTTTTAAGGCATGCGACAAGTAAGATTCATGCGATTGAGGATCTGCTCTGCGTAAAAAGCCTTGGCTTTCGCGGGGAGGCGCTTTCAAGCATTGCTGCAGTTGCAAAGGTGGAGCTGCTTACAAAGACTAAGTCTTCTGCCGCAGGGATCCGCTATGTCATTGAAGGTGCACGGGAAATGGCGCTTGAGGATGTCGGGGTACCTGACGGAACGACATTCATTGTCAGGAATTTGTTTTATAACACGCCGGCAAGACGTAAATTTTTAAAAACATCCATGACGGAGGGCACCTATATTATAGAACTGATGGAGCGTATCTTGCTTTCCCATCCGGAAATTTCTTTTAAGCTGATTGTCAACGGCAGTAACAGACTTCAAACATCAGGCAACGGGGAAATGAAAGATGTCATCTATCAAGTTTACGGCCGGGATATTACGGCGAATATTGTTCCATTAAGTGTTTCTGATGGAAATATCCAAATATCCGGATTTGTGGGTAAGCCGGAGCTTGCAAGAAGCAGCCGCAGCTTTGAAGTTTATTATGTGAATCAGCGCTACATTAAAAGCTCGCTTGTCTCAAAGGCATTGGATGAAGCGTATAAGCCGTTTCTGATGCTTCATAAATATCCGTTTGTTGTATTGTATTTGTCTATTCCGGCCAATCTGATTGATATTAATGTACATCCGGCCAAGATGGAAATCCGCTTTCTGGAGGCCGAAAAAATATACCAGCTTCTCGTCGATAAAATCCGTGAGGCACTTTCTGAAAAAGAATTAATACCGGAAATTAAAGAAGATAAAGGGGACGGCCTTCCGGCCCAAAAGCCCGCCGTACCTGAGGCCGCGATACCGGAGCCGTTTGAAATGCGCAGAAAAGAGGAGCTGCAACAGACTTATGCCCAAAAGCTTTTCACAACATCGCTTCCCTCCTATGATGCAGGGAGCCGTGTCGCGGAGCTGCCTGTTTATAATGCTGAAATATCCGGAGAAAGTGCTCTTGAGATGTCAAGTAATGCGGAACAGCTCAACTTGTTTGAGGAACGGTTTTTATCAGAGGAGGCCGTTAAGAAGCATCGGATTATCGGACAGTTATTTGAAACGTACTGGCTTGTGGAATTAAGCGAAAAGCTGTATATTATCGACCAGCATGCGGCGCACGAAAAGGTATTGTATGAGCGAATTAAAAAGAAGCTTGACGATCATGCGCTTGTCTCGCAGATGTTGAATCCGCCGACGATTCTTTCCCTGTCCAAAAGTGAGGAGCAGTTATTAGAACGTTTTCTTCCAAATTTTGAACAGGTAGGCTTTGAAATTGAACATTTCGGCGGCAATGAATATTCGCTCCGCGCTGTTCCTGCGGAGCTGTTCCGACTGACTGCGGTTGATTATTTTCATGAGCTGCTGGATGAGTTGTCACAGGAAAGACTGTCAAAGGATATTTCCTCGGTTAACGACCGGATCGCAACGATGGCATGCAAAAGCGCCGTAAAGGGAAACAACCGTCTTTCGAGACAGGAGGCTCAGGTGTTGATTGACGAACTGCTGACGCTTGATAACCCGTATCATTGCCCGCATGGAAGACCGACGATCATTTCCTATTCCAAATATGAGCTGGAAAAGAAATTTAAGCGGATTGTATAGTATAAGCAAATAAGGAACTATTCATGGAAAATATAAATGAGAAAAAACCACTGGTCATTTTGACCGGTCCGACCGCCGTAGGAAAGACAAATCTTTCTATTCGGCTTGCAAAAATAATTGACGCTGAAATTGTTTCTGCGGATTCGATGCAGATTTATCGCTATATGGATATCGGCTCCGCTAAAATAAGTAATGAGGAAATGAATGGAGTCAGGCACTATCTAATCGATGAGCTAATGCCTGATGAACCGTTTAATGTCGTACTTTTTCAAAAGAGGGCAGAAGCTGCCCTGCAGCAAATCTATGAAAAAGGCAAAATCCCTCTGATTGTCGGCGGAACGGGATTTTATATTCAGTCAGTGCTGTATGGAATTGATTTTGAACAGACGAAAGAGGATACCGCCTATCGGCAGGAATTAGTGCGGCTTCTAAATGAAAAAGGGCCGCATTATCTGCATGAGATGCTTGCAAAGGCGGACCCGGAGGCTGCCCGGGAAATCCATGCAAATAATAGTAAGCGAGTCATTCGCGCTATGGAATATTATCATTTGACCGGAACGCCGATTTCTGTCCATAATGAGGTGCAGCGTAAAAAGGAATCGCCTTATGCATGCTGCTATTTTGTGCTGTCCGATGACAGAGCGTCTTTATATGAGAGAATCGATGCGCGCGTCAGCCAAATGATTAAGGACGGACTTTTAAAAGAGGTTATGCATTTAAAAGAGATGGGCTATGACAAAAGTCTTATTTCAATGCAGGGACTTGGCTATAAGGAGTTGCTTGCTTATCTTGAAGGCGAGTATCCGCTTGAGGAAGCAGTCAGAATCATAAAACGGGATACGAGGCATTTTGCTAAGCGGCAGCTTACATGGTTTCGCCGTGAAAAGGATGTGATTTGGATGAACAAGAAAGATTATGGATATGATGAAGAGAAAATTCTTGCGCAGATGTGTGAATGTATCGGAATGAAAACAGACAGGAAAAGAGTGGATTACGATGAATGAAGAGCAAAAGAAGCTGTATCAACAGCTTGGAATTGACGAAGATGTTTTATTATTAGGCGAAAGTGTGCTGAAGGATTTGGCGGAGAGGTTCGCAGAATTTGACAGTCTTATGGAATATAACCAGCTAAAGGTAGTAGAGGCAATGCAGAAGTGCAGAGTGTCGGAAGCATGCTTTCAGATGACGAGCGGCTATGGTTATAATGATCTCGGAAGAGATACGCTAGAAAAGGTGTATGCATGTCTGTTTCATACGGAGGATGCACTTGTCAGACCTCAAATTACCTGCGGGACACATGCGTTGGCGCTGGCCCTTTCCGCAAATCTGCGTCCGGGTGACGAGCTGCTTTCCCCTGTAGGGAAGCCCTACGACACATTAGAGGAGGTCATTGGCATCCGCGCGTCCAAGGGTTCGCTTGCCGAATATGGCATCACATACCGGCAGGTAGATTTGCTTGCGAATGGAGCGTTTGATTATGAAGCAATTAAAAAGGCAATTACTGAAAAAACAAAGCTTGTGACAATTCAGCGTTCAAAGGGATACCAGACAAGACCGACTCTGTCAGTCAAGCGAATTGGAGAGTTGATTACTTTCGTTAAGAATGTCAAACCCGGCATTATCTGTATGGTGGATAACTGCTACGGTGAATTTGTAGAAGAAACAGAACCGTCTGAGGTTGGGGCAGATATGATTGTCGGTTCCCTGATTAAAAATCCAGGCGGCGGACTCGCGCCGATCGGCGGCTATATTGCCGGCACGAAGGAATGTGTTGAAAACGCAGCATATCGTCTGACTTCGCCCGGACTCGGAAAAGAGGTTGGGGCGTCCCTTGGTATTATTCATAGTTTTTATCAGGGCTTGTTTTTAGCACCTACAGTCGTAAACGGTGCATTGAAGGGAGCGGTTTTTGCGGCTGGTCTCTATGAACGCCTGGGCTTTGCGGTCATTCCGGACAGCAAAGAAAGCCGTCACGACATTATTCAGGCAGTTACACTGGGCTCCCCCGAGGCTGTCATTGCCTTTTGTAAGGGCATTCAGGCTGCGGCACCGGTAGACAGCTTTGTATCACCGGAGCCGTGGGCGATGCCGGGCTATGACAGCGATGTCATCATGGCGGCCGGTGCATTTGTATCGGGATCTTCAATTGAGCTGAGTGCCGATGCGCCCATCAAGCCCCCGTATGCTGTCTATTTTCAGGGAGGGCTGACGTGGAATCATGCAAAGTTTGGTATTTTAAAGTCGCTGCAGTCTTTAAAGGATGCCGGGGTGATTTGTCTGAGATAAGGAAAAACTGTAATATTTTGCTAGCTCTTGTCGTAAAAATAAATTGAATTTTTATGTACACATCATTGAAAATATGGTAATATGACTATATATTGTGGATGGCTGCCCGTAGTTGCCACAAGATTCCAAAAACAGCATACGGGACTTGATAAGAGGCATACTATGAGAGGAAAAAATAACTGGACATGCTTTCTGCTGATTCTTGCCGGAATTGTGATCGGCGGCTTTATTGGAATGCTGACGGAGGGCATGTCGGGACTGAGTTGGCTGAATTACGGAAAGACTTTCGGACTCACGAGTCCGCTCGTGCTTGACCTTGGCATCATTGCACTAACCTTTGCAGTCACGATCAAAATTACAATTGCAAGCATTATTGGTATTTTAATTGGGATCCTTATTTACCGCAAGCTGTAGGCGGCTGTTAGGCAACATTACAGCTGCTCCTTCGTCTGCATATCCGGAGAATTATGGAAACGGAGGAAACTATTGAACATCGGACACCTTACAGTGAAGGAACTGCCGGCCCCGGAAAGGCCGTACGAAAAATTTTTAAAGAGCGGAGCTTACGCATTGACAGATGCTGAGCTGCTGGCGATCCTGTTAAAGACGGGAACAAAGGGAGAGACCTCTGTCGAAATTGCGAGAAAGATACTTCATCTCCCTGACGGGAGACAGAGCCTTTTGGCATTGCATCAGAAGTCATTGGAAGAGCTTAAAAAGTTATCAGGCATCGGAACCGTGAAGGCGATCACCTTAAAATGTGTTGCAGAGCTTTCCAGGCGGATTTCTATGGCGGCCATGCCGGAAAAGATGATCGTGGATTCGCCGAGGCTTCTTGCCGATTATTATATGGAAAGTTTGCGGCACCTGACATATGAACAGACGAGAATTGCATTTTTAAACGGCGCAAGCGGATTTTTGGGAGACGTTCTGTTGTCAAGCGGAACTGTAAATCAGTCGCTTGTATCCACACGTGAGATTTTTTTAAAGGCATTGAACAGCGGAGCCGTTTATATTATTATGATACATAATCATCCGAGCGGCAATCCTACGCCGAGCAAGGAAGATATATTCATTACAAAAAAGATAAAGGAAGCCGGAAGTATTATGGATATTCAGTTGATTGATCACATCATTATCGGTGACAACTGCTATATCAGCCTAAAAGAATCCGGCTTATTTTAAAGGAGGGCTTTTAGTGGCAGCCAATGCATTTGGTATCGATCTGGGTACCTGTAATATTAAAATATATAATGGATTCGAAGAGAAAATTACGAGTCAGAAAAATATGATTGCTATTCAGAACAAAAGAAATGTATTTGCTTATGGGGATCAGGCATTTGAGATGTATGAAAAAGCACCTGCCTCAATCGTTGTTTCGTATCCGGTGACGAGCGGCGTCATTGCGGATATTAATCATATGCAGATTCTGCTCAGGAATTTTATTTCCGATGCCGTGGGAGGAAATATAAAGCCCGCAGATTATTATATTTCTGTGCCAACCGATATTACCGAAGTGGAAAAGCGTGCTTTTTTTGATCTTGTCAAGGACTCCAATGTTAAAGCGCGAGGCATTTATATTGTGGAGAAAGCAATTGCGGATGGCATTGGCCTGGATGTGGACGTAAAGAATTCTCAGGGAATCCTCATCGTCAATATCGGCTTCGATACGACCGAAATTTCCATTTTATCGCTTGGCGGTATTGTACTCAGCCGGCTCATTAAAATCGGCGGAAAGAAATTTGATGAAAGCATCCGCAACATTATCAGAAAAGAGTACAATCTGCTGATCGGTGTCAAAACGGCCGAAAAAGTAAAAATAGCGCTTCCCAAGCTTGAAGCGGCAGAGGAGGATGCCGTTGTGTACGGTAGGGACATTGTGACAGGTCTGCCCGTGGAAAGAAATATTCCGACAAATCTAATTGAAAAGGCGATGCGGGAAAGCTTTGAAATGATTATTGACAGTGTACGCGTGATTCTTGAGAGGACACCTCCGGAGCTTGGCGCGGATATTTATAAAAAAGGGATTTTCCTGACAGGAGGTTCCGCGGGGATCGGCAATCTGCATGAGATGATCGGAAGAAGTACGGGGCTGAAGGTTAATTTCTCACCAAATGGTGAAGAAAGCGTAGCTTATGGTCTTTCCCAGGTGATCAAAAATGAGCATTTTCGTTCGGTTGCCTATTCGATGCAGGATTTCACAAACTAAGGGGAAGGATCAATGGCAAGGAATCGCTCTAACAGAACTAAAATTTCTATTCCAAGTAAATATGTTCTGCTGACATTAACAATTATCTGCATTGCAATGATGATTCTGTCGTTTACGACCAATGTAATCAGCGGACCGCTGGAAACGGTTGCAGGCTATACGATTGTTCCGTTTCAAAAGGGAATCGCACAAGCAGGCCTATGGCTGACAAGCCGTTCCGACAGTATTAAGCGGATGAACGAGCTTGCAGTGGAAAACGAGGAACTAAAAACGCAGGTCGCGGATCTGACTATCCAGGTAAATGATCTGCAGCAGGATAAATATGAGCTTTCGGAATTAAGGCAGTTATTTGCACTGGACGAGCAGTATTCCGACTATGATAAGATCGGGGCAAGGGTCATCGGAAAGGATGCTGGAAACTGGTTCAGTTCTTTTTTAATTGATAAAGGGAAAAATGACGGCATTGATGTGGATATGAATGTGATGGCCGGCGGAGGTATTGTCGGTATTATTACAGAGGCCGGCCCTAACTGGGCTACGGTCAAATCCATCATCGATGACAACTCTAATTTCAGCGGTATGATCCTTTCCACCTCGGATACATTGATTGTGACCGGTGACTTGGAGTTGATGAATGAAGGTTATATTCGGTTTTCCCAATTGATCGACAATGAAGATGCCGTTGTGCAGGGCGATCAGGTTGTGACCTCTCGTATCAGCAATAAATACCTTCCCGGAATTTCGGTCGGCTATATTACACAGATCAACAAGGACGCGAATAACCTGACCAAATCCGGCTACATTACGCCTGTTGTCGATTTTAAGCACTTAGAGACCGTGCTTGTCATTACGGAACTGAAGCAGCAGAAGGATTAGCGTTTTATCAGAAGGCAGGATTGAGTCATATGCTCAGAAGAATTATTATTATCTTAATGGTTATTATCGGATATTTGCTGCAGTGTACTTTATTTCAGAGTATTTCGCTCGGCGGCATTGTTCCCAATATATTAATTATCATTACCTCCTCGTTCGGCTTCATGTGCGGGAAAAAAGAGGGGATGGTAATCGGTTTTTTGGCGGGCTTGATTTTGGACATTTTCTATGGGGATATTCTGGGATTTTATGCCCTTGTTTACATGTGCATAGGCTACTTGAACGGTTTTTTCAGAAGTATTTTTTATCCTGAGGATATCAAGCTGCCGATGATCTTGATTACGGCCAGCGAATTGCTATACTGTTTCCTCTGCTATATTTTTCTGTTTTTACTGCGGGGAAAGCTGAATTTCAGTTATTATTTTGTCCATATTATTTTACCGGAAATCGTGTATACGATTCTTGTGACGCTGATTGTCTACAAAACCATCCTGTGGGTGAACGAGTGGCTTGAAGCGAGAGAAAAAAGGAGTGCATAGCGTTTGCTGAACGATATAAGAGATTGGCTGAAGAATGTGATATTTTCCAGATTTTTTGTACTAATCATCCTATTCATTGTGTTATTTGCAATTCTTATACAAAAGTTATTTGTCTTACAAATTATCAATGGCGAGGATTATCTGAACAATTTCACACTGACTATTAAAAAAGAGACGACACTGAAAAGTGCGCGCGGCAACATCTATGACAGAGAAGGCAATCTGCTTGCATACAATGAGCTTGCCTATTCTGTGACGATTGAAGATAATTATGAATCCGGCAGCACTAAAAATGAAGAAATGAATGATACAATCCTTCGTACCGTACATTTTATTGAGGACTGCGGAGATAAGGTGCTGAACAACTTCAATATCGTACTCAATGAATACGGAAAATATGAATATACTGTTTCCGATACAAAGCTGCTGCGTTTTTTGGCGGATGTATATGGGCACACTAAAATAGACGATTTGAAAACCCCGGAGCGGAATGCAACACCTGAACAGGTCGTGGCCTATTTGGCGGGCTCGGAAAAGTACGAGGTTGGCAAAGAAATAAAGCAGGGTACAAAGACGGTATTTGTGACAGGAGAGGGTTATACAGATGAGGAAATCCTGCAAATTATTACGATCCGCTATGCGATGAGTATGAATAATTACCAGAAATATCTCTCCACTGTCATCGCATCCGATGTGAGCAGCGAAACAGTTGCCGTCATTATGGAAAACAAGGACACTCTGCAGGGCGTTGACATTGAGGAAGATACGCTTCGAAAATATAATGATGCGAAATATTTTTCTTCCATTCTGGGTTATACCGGAAATGCTTCCACGGATGATCTGGAAAGCCTTGCGGGCTCCGAGCATGATTATACGATGAATGACATGGTCGGAAAAGCCGGTATCGAAAAGACAATGGAAGAATATTTGCAGGGCACGAAGGGAAAGGATGTTATTTATGTGGACAATGTCGGCAAGGTAATTGAAACGGCTTCCCACATCGATCCGAAAGCCGGAAACGACGTTTACTTATCAATTGATGCAAGTTTACAGAAGGCTGTTTACAACATGCTCGAGCAGAAACTCGCTGGTATTCTTGTTTCAAAGATTGTAAATGTAAAGGAATACAATAATTCGGAAGTGAAATCCAGTTTGATGATGATTCCGATCGACGATGTTTATTTTGCCCTCATCAATAATAATGTCATTGATATTGATCAATTTGATGAAACTAATGCCGATGCCTATGAAAAGCAGGTGTATTCCAATTTCCGTTCCAAACAGGAGAGGTCTGTTGCAGCTTTAAAGGAAGAACTGCTTACCGCAGCAACGCCGTATGAACAGCTTACGACAGAAATGCAGGTGTATGAGAGCTATATTGTTTCACGGCTGGCCTCGTCCAACACAGGAATTCTCATCAGCGATGAGATTGACAGAGAAGATCCGACCTATCTTGCATGGACGACAGATGAGACGATCAGTCTGAAGGAATATTTGACTTATGCACTTTCTAAAAACTGGATTGATATTTCCCGATTTAATTTAAGCAGTCAGTATTCCGATACGGAAGAGGTCTATTCCCAGCTTGTAGATTTTATCTGCGAGGATTTAAAGAGCGATAACGGTTTTTCCAAGAAGCTGTACAAATATATGATCCGGGACAACGAGCTAACCGGCAGGGAAATATGTATGGTTTTATTTGAACAAAGAGCGGTTTACGGAACGACCGGTGAAAAGGAAGCGGTGGAATCCGGTACGAAGACAGCGTATGATTTTTTGATCAATAAAATTTCTAATATCGAAATTACACCGGCACAGCTCGCGCTTGATCCGTCTACCGGATCCTGTGTCGTTACGGGGACAAACGGGGAACTGCTGGCTTGTGTAACCTATCCTGGCTATGACTCCAACAGGCTTGCAAATACGATCGATGCCGATTATTATGCGCAGCTGATGTCCGATTTATCAAGCCCGATGTATAATTGCGCAACCCAGCAGATGACGGCGCCCGGTTCCACTTTTAAGATGGTTTCTGCCGTTACGGCTTTAGAGGATAGCATCGTCAATCTCGGGGAAACAATTCAGTGCCGCGGCATTTACGATACGGTAGATCCCGCTAAAAAATGCTGGATTTATCCCGGTGCGCATGGAAATCTCGATGTCACGCAAGCAATTGGTAATTCCTGTAATAGTTTCTTTTATGAGGTGGGCTATCGATTGAGTACGAACATGATGACCACGGCCTATTCGGAAAAGACCGGTTTGGACAAGCTTAAGGAATATGCGGATTTGTTTGGACTGACGGAAAAGACCGGCATCGAAATGGAAGAGAACGAGCCGAAGTTTTCAGATGTCCTTCCGATTGACTCGGCAATCGGACAGGGAAGTCATAACTATACAACGATTGGCCTTGCCAGGTATGTGACGGCAATCGCCAATAAGGGGACATGCTATCAAATGTCTCTTGTCAGTAAGGTGACGGATTCTTCCGGAACAACAATTGAGAACTTTAAACCGCAGGTGAGAAATCAGATACAGGTTCAGGATTCCACCTGGAGTGCCATACAGTCCGGTATGCGTATCGTTGCGGAAAAGACAAGCGCATTTAAAAATTTTCCGATCAATGTTGCCGGAAAGACCGGTACGGCACAAACAAGTACCTCCAGAACAAATCATGCGTTGTTTCTCGGTTTTGCACCGTATGAAAACCCAAAAATCGCAGTGGCTGTTCGAATTGCGTACGGTTATACCTCTGCTAATGCGGCTGCTGTTGCCGGTGATGTATTTAAGTATTATTTTGAATTGGAGGACACCGATGAGCTGATTAACGGTGTTGCCGATACAACAGAAATGGAGGTCATCGAAGACTGATCCGCATAGGAGCGAATAGGGATACTAAATAGTAGAAAGGGATGTTTAAATTGAAGAACACAGTAATGATAAAAAGCTTTCCAAACGGAATAGCGGTCGTACTTGACCCGGAAGTACCGTTTGATATCTTATATACGGAGATGGGAAGAAAATTCCGGGATTCCGCAAAGTTTTTCGGGAATGCCAAAATGGTGGTTTCCTTTGAAGGCCGCGAGCTGGATCTGGAGGAGGAACGCCTTTTAGTCAATTCCATTTCGGACAATACGGAGCTGACTGTTCTGTGTGTTATGGGAGATGGGGAAGAAAAGAATCAGCAATATTTAAAGGCTGCCAATAAATTTATCAACAACGGAGACAGTACGGACGGACAGTTTTATAAGGGGACGTTGCGTGCGGGGCAGGTGCTCGAAACGGATTCCAGTATTATTATTCTCGGCGATGTTAATCCGGGAGCAGATGTCGTTTCGGCAGGCAACATCGTTATCCTTGGCACACTTTACGGACATGCTTATGCGGGTGCGGGCGGGAATAATGATTGCTTTATTGTTGCACTTGATATGAAGCCGACAAAGATTCAGATCGGAGATTTTACTTCAAAGGCGCTGGCAAAGGGCGGAAAATGGTTGAAAAACAGACAGGCCCCGCGGATTGCTTACGTTTTGGACGAGGAAATCTATACAGATGCAATTACGAAAGAATTACTAAATAATCTTCCTGTCTAATTAAATTGAAAGATGTTTAGGGGACAAATATTTCATGCGTGACTGATTAATAGTCAAAACGGAGGTAAAACATGAGTGAAGTAATTGTCGTCACATCAGGGAAAGGCGGTGTCGGGAAGACTACGACCACCGCAAACATCGGCGCATGTCTTGCAGGATTGGGAAAACGGGTAGCTTTGATTGACACAGATATCGGACTCAGAAATCTGGATGTTGTCATGGGGCTTGAAAACCGCATTGTTTATAATCTTGTGGATGTTGTGGAAGGTAATTGCAGAATCAAACAGGCATTGATCAAGGATAAGAGGTTTCCCGGTCTTTATTTGATGCCAGCGGCGCAGACGAGAGATAAGACGGCTGTCTCGCCCGCACAGATGAGAAAGCTTGTCGATACGCTGCGTGACAGCTTTGACTTTATTGTGCTCGATTGTCCGGCAGGAATTGAACAGGGCTTTAAAAATGCAATCGCCGGTGCCGACAGAGCAATCGTCGTAACAACGCCGGAGGTCTCCGCGATTCGGGATGCGGACAGGATCATCGGGCTTTTGGAAGCAAATGAAATTCGGAGAATTGATTTGATTGTCAACCGATTGCGTCCGGATATGATGAAACGTGGAGAGATGATGTCCGTTTCGGATGTGACGGAAATATTGGCGGTATCACTGCTCGGCGCTATTCCAGATGATGAATGCGTTGTCATCTCAACAAATCAGGGAGAACCCCTCATACAGCTCAATGCGTCTTCTCTTGCGGGGCGTGCTTATCAAAATATCTGTCAGCGGTTACTTGGAAATGATGTGCCGCTTTTGGATATCGAGAATGCACATTCCCTATGGAACAGAATGTTTGGCGCATTCAAGAAAAATTAAGGAGGGCGGACAATGAGTATTTTTAATTATTTCAGACAAAAGCAATCCCGCGAAGTGGCAAAAGACAGGTTAAAACTGCTTTTGATATCCGACAGGGCGGACTGTTCGACAGAAGTTATTGAACTTATAAAAAATGATATGATAAAAGTTATTTCAAGATACATAGAAATTGATACAGAGGGTATGGAAGTGCAGATTACATGGACCAAATCCGCTTCCAAACATGGCAATGTGCCGGCATTATATGCTAATATTCCGATTATTGACCTTAGAAAGACCTCTGTGCTATGAAAGGTCGTACGAGGCGTCAGCTGCCCGTATGAGAAAATACGAGGGATCAAAATGTTCAGCTTTGGCAAATATAATTTCAGAAAATATGATGTATTACTGATTCTGCTGACAGTTGCAATCAGCATCCTTGGCATCCGCTTTATCGGAAGCGCAAAAGAGGATCTTGTCATGCGGCAGACACAGGGATTGATCCTGGGCATTGCAGCGATGCTGTTGATCTCTGTGATTGACTACAGCTTTATATTAAGGTTTTACTGGCTGATATATGCGTTTAGTATCACAATGCTTGTTCTCGTCAAGCTGTTCGGGGATTCCGGCGGCGGCGCGGCACGTTGGTTTGAAATCGGCAGTTTCCGGTTCCAACCGTCAGAGCTTGTAAAAATTTTATTGATTTTATTTTATGCACAGTTTATTATGAAACATAAGGAGAGTCTTAATACTTTCCGTATGCTGCTAGTCTGTGTACTGTTAGTTTTACCTCCGTTTATCCTGATCTATGAACAGCCGGATTTGTCAACGAGCATCATGATCCTTATTATTTTTGCCGTGGTCATGTTTGTTGGCGGACTCAGCTATAAGGTTGTTATCGGTGCCATTGTTGTAGCAGTTCCCTCGATCATTATTTTTTTAAACATGGTGCTTCAGCCGGATCAGGTAATTTTGGATGAATATCAGCAAAAACGGATCCTCGCATGGCTGCAGCCAGAAAAATATGCGGCTACCGAAGCTTACCAGACCATGAATGCGATTACAGCCATAGGCTCTGGCCAGCTCACCGGAAAGGGCCTCAATAATAATGTTATCGCTTCCGTTAAAAATGGAAATTTTATTTCTGAGGCACAGACTGATTTCATTTTTGCCGTAGTGGGGGAGGAGCTTGGATTTGTGGGTTGCTGTGCGGTGCTCGGACTTCTGTTTTTGATAATATTGGAATGTATTTTGATTGCGCGCAAGTCAAGGGATTTGGCAGGATCTATTATTGCCGCCGGAATGGCAGGTTTGATTGGTCTTCAAACCTTTATCAATATCGGCGTGGCTACCGCAATATTGCCCAATACCGGCTTACCGCTTCCGTTTTTGAGTTATGGATTAACATCGCTCGTCAGCCTTTTTATCGGAATAGGATTCGTATTAAATGTAAAAATGCAGACACCGAAATATTTATGACGTGTCTACAAGATCATCGGCAGCACATAACCATGCTTTGCCGATGAATAAACACTAGGAGGAGGAATGTTATATGAATATTGGGTTGATTGCTCACGATTCTAAAAAGAAATTAATGCAGAATTTCTGTATTGCTTATCGGGGGATATTAAGCAAGAATGATCTTTATGCAACAGGTACGACCGGCAGACTGATTGAGGAGGTCACAAACCTCTCAATTCATAAATATCTTGCCGGACATTTGGGAGGAGAACAGCAGATTGGCGCACAGATCGAGCACAATGAAATCGATTTGATGATCTTTTTGAGAGATCCTCTGACACCAAAATCACATGAGCCGGATGTCGGTTATACGATTCGTTTATGCGATATGCACAATATCCCATTGGCAACAAATCTTGCGACGGCAGAGCTCTTGATCAAATCACTCGACAGAGGGGATATGGAATGGCGTGAAATGTATAAATAAGAATGGCATGTGCAAAGCGGCGTTTTTTTTATTTTTGCCGCTTTTCTTAAGCGGCTGCGGGAGTAAAAAGTTTGACATGCCATACGACCTTTCCGCACCGGTCAGCGCATACAGTTTTGAAACGAGCAATACGGAGGCTACTGCAGATGCATTTGCCTCTGATTTGTGCGTCGTATCCTCAGATGTATCCGCTAATGGCATTACTATGTCCAAAGCGACATCGGCCGGTCTTTTTGATGTATCAAGTTCCGATACGCTGTTTGCCAAAAATGCACACAAATCATTGAATCCGGCAAGTCTGACTAAGACTATGACGGCTCTTTTGGCACTCAAATACGGAAAGCTGGACGATGTGCTTACCGCTTCTGCCAATGTTAATATTACAGAATCCGGCGCACAGCTCTGCGGCTTTAAGGAAGGGGATCAAATGACGCTGGATCAGGCGCTTCATGGACTTCTGATGTATTCTGGTAATGATGCCGCAGTCGTAATTGCGGAATATATTTCCCAAAACGTGGAAGAGTTCAGCCAGCTCATGAATGACGAAGCACTTGCTTTGGGAGCGACCAATACAAATTTTACAAATCCGCATGGATTAACTGACGATAATCATTATACGACGGCCTATGACTTGTATCTTATCTTTAATGCAGCGATGAAATATGATAAGTTCAAGGAAATTATTCATATGTCTGAATATTCGTCCACCTATACAGATCGAGAGGGCAATCCAAAGGAGATGGATTTTGGAACGACAAACCTGTATTTGAACGGAGATAAGGAAAGTCCTGGAAACGTGAGCATTATCGGAGGTAAGACAGGAACGACAAATGCAGCCGGCTCCTGCCTGATTCTCCTGTCTAATAACACATCCGGAGAACCCTATATTTCTGTGATTCTGCAAGCGGATGACAGAGATGCTCTTTATTCAGAAATGACAAATTTATTAGAAGAAGTACAGTAATTATAGGTTGTTTTTTATAACTGAATCTACTATAATAAATACATAAGCTTTACAATTCAACTTAAGGAGGAGATTACAATGATACATTTAATCGTTGGCGAAAAGGGGAAGGGAAAGACAAAGCATTTACTTGATAAGGTAAATGGTGCCGTTAAATCAGCTTCCGGAAATATTGTGTATCTGGATAAAAATTCTAAACATATGTATGAGTTGAAAAATAAAATCCGCCTGATTAATGCTTCGGAGTTTCCTGTTGCATCAACAGGCGAATTTGTTGGTTTTATCTGCGGAATTGTTTCCCAGGATCACGACCTTGAGCAGATGTATTTGGATAGCTTTCTGGATGTAGCTTACATAAAAGATCATAGGGAGGTAGAGCCTGTAATCAATAAATTGGAAAAGATCAGCGATCAGTTTCAAGTCGATTTCGTTATCAGTATGTCCGTTGATGGTTCCGAACTGTCAGAGGATATGAAATCAAAAGTAATTGTATCTCTTTAATAGAATATCCAGCGGTAATTATAGAAAATCGGTATCAATAATTACAAATCAAAGCCCCGGCAAGCCGAGGCTTTTGATTTGTGTGAAACCTGCGGCTTTATAACTAAATAGCCGTGTATGTGAGGTGGAACAGTGGCAAAAAGAAGGAAAAGGCCTGAAAAAATAACAAAATACAGGAAGCCCATTAATATTAATCTCGGATTAGTCATTTTTGGCGTTCTTTTTGTTTACATTGTTGTCATTGTTGTTTCTTATTTTCGAAGTGAACATATCACGCCTTATGAGGTGACAACAGGTTCTCTTGCCGTCAACAACACCTATGTGGGCATCGCACTTCGGGATGAGACAGTTGTTTCCTGTGATTACTCAGGCTACGTCAATTATTATGCGAGGGAAAATGAGAAAGTTTCCACCGGTTCCATGGTTTATACCGTGGATTCTACGGGGAAGCTTTCTGAAATGTTAAATGAAAATACGGGAGACGGCAGTTCCCTGACAGACGAGGATCTTTCTGAACTAAAAACACAAATATCGGACTTCAGTACAAGCTTCCGTCCGGATAGTTTTTTAGACACTTATGACTTTAAATTTGATATCGAGGGAACCGTCTTAAAGCTTGCCAATTATAAAGTGTTATCAAGCATTGATACACTTGCGGATTCTAATCTATCCGATTCGATCAGCTTTGGCTATGCACCCCAGTCCGGCGTCCTTGTCTATTCCACGGATGGTTATGAGGGCATTGCGGCGGAATCACTTACCCCTGAATTGATGGATTCTGCTAATTATGTAAAGTCTCAATTTCACAGCAATGATTTAATTGCGCAGGACGATCCCGCCTATAAGCTGATTACAAACGAGAACTGGTCAATTGTGATTGAAATTGACGAGGAACGAGCGCAGGAGCTTGCTGAGGAATCTTATATCAATGTCCGTTTTCTGAAAAACAACTATACCTCTTGGGCTTCCGTTTCCATCTTAAGGCAGAACGGTACCATTTATGCGAAGTTGGATTTTAATAATTCAATGCTCACATTTGCGACGGACCGCATGATTGAGATTGAGCTGCTTTCCAATTCGGATGAAGGCTTAAAAATACCAAATTCTGCAATCGTGGAACGCGCCTTTTATCTGATTCCGATTGAATATTTGACAAAGGGTGGCAACACCGGCACAGACGGCTTTATCAGGGAAACCTATCTTGAGGACGGCACGGTTTCTACGGAATTTGTAGAAGCGACTATTTACAATTCGACCGAGACGGAGTATTATGTGGAAGAATCCGTTTTTAATATTGGAGATTATATCATCAAACCCAACAGCGATGAAAAGTATCCAATCAGCAAGCAGGCGACGCTGATCGGAGTTTATAATATTAATAAAGGGTATGCGGACTTTAAGCAGATCACGGTCCTATATCAGAACGAGGAATATGCGATTGTAAAGTCCAATACGGAATACGGACTCAGTGTATATGATCATATCGTGTTAAAGGGAGATACCGTCAACGAAAATGATTTTATTTATAATTAATGTTGCTGACGGCTGATTTAGTAAAGAACGAAAGGTGGAATCTTATGTTAAAGGATCATCTGAACAATGTAGAAGCATCAATTGAGAGCGCATGCAGAAAATCAGGACGTAAGAGAAGCAGTATCACCCTGATTGCCGTGAGTAAGACAAAGCCGGCGGAAATGGTAAAGGATGTATATGACTGCGGCATTCGTGATTTCGGTGAAAACAAGGTGCAGGAACTTGTCAGCAAATATGAACTGCTGCCTAAAGATATCCGCTGGCATTTGATTGGACATCTGCAGACAAATAAAGTAAAATACATAATAGATAAAGCATATCTCATTCATAGCGTAGACTCCTTAAAGCTTGCTCAGGAAATTAGCAGGGAGGCCGTTAAACATCAGGTGGATGCCAAGATACTGATTGAAGTAAATGTCTCACGGGAAGAAAGTAAGTTTGGTGTTGCATGTGATGATGTAGTTGAATTGCTTAAACAGATTTCCATGCTGCCTAATATTTTTGTTAAGGGACTTATGACCGTGGCTCCTTATGTGGAGAATGCCGAGGAAAATCGTATTGTTTTTAGGAAATTAAAGCAATTATCTGTTGACATAACAACTAAAAACATTGATAATGTATCTATGGATTGTTTGTCCATGGGTATGTCTGGGGATTTTTCAGTGGCAATCGAAGAAGGGGCTGCCTTTATCCGTGTGGGGACATCTATATTCGGTGAGAGGAATTATAATAAGTAGAGAAAGATAAGGAGATAATTATATGGCATTCTTGGACAAGTTGTTAAGCTCGATGAAGTATAACGACGACGAAGATTATGACGATGAGTTTTTTGATGAAGAGGACGATTATGAAGAACCTCAGCGCAGAAAAAAATCCATCAAAACAGAGACGCTCGATGACGATTTTGATGAAAAGCCAAAGACAAAAGCCGCACCAAAGGTAACGCCGATGCGAAGCGGAAAAAATAGAATAACTGCAAGCGGCATGGAAGTCTGTGTCATAAAGCCGACAACTGTTGAGGATGCAAGAGAGATTACCGAAACGTTGCTTGCCAATCGAACGGTGGTTCTGAACATGGAGGGTTTGGATGTCGATATTGCGCAGCGGATCATTGATTTTACATCCGGTTCCACATTTGCCATCAGTGGTAATCTGCAGAAAATTTCTCATTACATATTTATTATTACACCAAAAAGCGTCGATATATCCGGCGACTTCCAGGAAATTCTGTCAGGTGCCTTTGATGTTCCGGCACTGCATAACAAATTTTAATTATAAATCGCGGATTTATGATATGAAAATAAGACAAAACTTCCTGCCATGAATGCAGGAAGTTTTAGATTGGAGAAAACGATGTCCTGTAAATTGGAGGTCAGTTATCAGAAAAAAAAATGCTACGATATCTTTATTGAAGATGCCTATGAGAAGCTGCCTGCTGTGCTTTCGGAACTGTTTGAGAAAGACCGGAAGCTTTGCATTGTTTCGGACAGCAGTGTTTGCAAGCT
Source organism: Bacillota bacterium (assembly GCA_023402845.1). Lineage (GTDB taxonomy): Bacteria > Bacillota > Clostridia > Lachnospirales > Lachnospiraceae > JAEYFP01. The sequence continues at coordinate 14,611 of JAEYFP010000058.1, read as the reverse complement.
GTATGGCGAAGAGTTGAGAACACTTCTAGGCACTGCGTTTTCAACTGTAGAACTATTTTCTTTTCCGGCAGGGGAGGAAAACAAGCATTTAAAGACAGTTGAAGAGGTTTATCGCTTTTTGATAGAAAAAAAATTTGGCAGAAAAGATTTACTTGCAGCGCTCGGCGGAGGTGTGACCGGTGATCTGACCGGCTTTGCTGCCGCAACCTACATGCGGGGAATCGACTTCATACAGCTTCCAACAACGCTTCTTTCACAAGTGGACAGCAGTATCGGCGGCAAGACCGGTGTGGATTTTGATCAGTTTAAAAACATGGTTGGCGCATTTAAAATGCCGCGGCTTGTTTATATGAATACAGCAGTGCTGCAAACACTCTCAGAACGCCAATTTGCTTCGGGAATGGCAGAAGTGTTAAAGGCCGGATTGATCCGTGACGGTATTTTTTATGAATGGCTCATTACTCATTTTATGGAAATTAATGAAAAAGATCCGGAAGCTTTGGAGGAGATGATCAGGCGAAGCTGTGAAATCAAACGCATCGTTGTGGAAAAAGATCCGTTTGAACAAAATGAACGTGCATTGTTGAACTTTGGTCATACAATCGGTCATGCAATTGAAAAATATAAGAATTTTTCTCTTCTGCACGGTGAATGTGTTGCTCTTGGTTGTGTTGCGGCCGCTTTCATCTCATGGAAGCGTGATCTGCTCAGCATGGAGGAATATTATGAGATTCGGGATATGTTCGTACCGTTTGGGCTTCCGATTTCAATGGAAGAGATTTCCTCAGAACAGGTGTTAAGTTATACGAAGTTTGATAAAAAGGCGGAAGGAAGCCATATTAATTTTATTCTGCTCAAAAAAATTGGAAAAGCTTTTATTAGTAAGGATGTAACAAATGAAGAAATAATCGCGGCAATTGAGGAAATTACCGCGAAACAGGAGTGCTAGTATGATTGAAAAGAGGATTGATCATGATTAAAAAATTGTTGAGAAGCGTAATTGAGCTGTTATCGATCTGCGCGCTGATTTTACTTGACCAGTATACAAAATTGTGGGCTGTTAATACGTTGAAGGATCAGCCTGCTATTCCGATTATTCCGCATGTGTTGGAGTTTTATTATCTTCCCAACGGAAATACCGGTGCGGCCTTCGGTATCCTCGCCGGACAAAAGCCGCTTTTCCTCCTCATCAGTACTGTTGTTATTCTTCTGATGCTGTATCTTCTGTTTCAAATGCCTTTTGAAAAGCGTTGCAGATGGCTGAATATCCTGATTATCTGTATTGCGGCAGGAGGGGCAGGTAATATGCTTGACCGAATCAGGCTGAATTATGTGATTGATTTCATTTATATCAGCGCAGTTGATTTTCCTATATTTAATGTAGCAGACTGTTATGTGTCTGTGGCGACTGTTTTACTTGCGCTTCTGATGTTGTTTTATTATAAGGAGGCGGATCTGATGCTGCTGGAAAAAGAAATGAAAAAGCCCTTCGGCAAAAAGAAGAATAAGGAAGTCTGATTGATTATGAAGGAATACCGGATTAGCGTGGAAGAAGGACAGCAGGGGGAAAGGATCGACAAATACATTGCCGATGTATTTGCCGATCTTTCGCGTTCTTATGTGCAAAAGCTGATCAAAGAGGGCAGAGTGCTGATAAACGGAACTGTCTGCAAGGCAAATGACAGGTTAAGCTGCGGCGATGAGATTTTTCTTTCGGCGCCGGAAGCAGTCATTCCTCATATTCTTCCGGAAAATATTCCTCTTGATATTCTTTATGAGGATGCCGATTTGATTATCGTCAATAAGCCAAAGGGAATGGTCGTACATCCGGCTCCTGGACATTACAGCAAAACAATGGTAAATGCGCTGCTTTATCATTGCCGGGACGAGTTGTCAGGCATTAACGGTGTGATGCGGCCGGGCATCGTGCACAGGATCGACATGGACACGACCGGCTCTGTCCTCGTCTGCAAAAACGATGCCGCCCATGCGGCGGTTGCCGCGCAGCTAAAGGAGCATTCTTTGAACCGAAAATATATTGCGCTTGTACATGGCGTAATAAACGAGGATTCCGGCAAAATTGACGCACCCATCGGCAGACACCCGAATGATCGCAAGAAAATGGCCGTTAATTACAAAAATGGAAGAGCGGCAGTCACTAATTATACGGTACTTGAGCGGCTGAAAGGATATACGCTCCTCGAATGCCGTTTAGAAACGGGACGTACTCATCAAATCCGGGTGCACATGGCAAGCATTCATTATCCGATTGTGGGAGATCCGGTTTATTGCGGCTTAAAAAGCCCGATTCATCTGCAGGGGCAGACATTGCATGCGAGAACTCTTGGTCTGATCCACCCGACTACAAAAGAGTATTTGGAGGTCGATGCACCGCTTCCGGAATATTTTGAAAAATTGCTTTCATTTTTGCGTACCCAAAAATAAGAATTTGTTGTATACTAAAAATAGAATCATATTAGAACAGTGGGAAAGAGGTGTTAATATGAATACTATCATTACGATTGGACGTGAATTTGGCAGCGGCGGAAGAGAAATCGGAGAAAAGCTTGGAGAAAACCTTGGAATTAAATGTTATGATAAGGAGCTTTTAAAACGGGCCGCAAAGGACAGCGGTATGTGTCCGGAATTATTTGAAAATCATGACGAGCGCCCGACAAGCAGTTTTTTATATAATTTGGTAATGGATACGTATTCCTTTGGATACTCGGCATCCGCCTATGTTGATATGCCGATCAGCCACAAAGTTTTTCTGGCTCAGTTTGAGGCGATCAAAAAGATTGCTAATGAAGGTCCCTGTATCCTTGTTGGCAGATGTGCCGATTATGCGCTTGCCGATTATAAAAACTGCCTTCACTTGTTTATTCATGGGGAGCTTGAGACACGAATCAAACGCATTCAGGAAAAGTATACCCTGACACATGACAAGGCAAGGGAAATGATTATAAAAAAGGATAAACAGCGTACGAATTATTATAACTATTACTCTTCAAAAAAGTGGGGCCTTGCGGAAAGCTATCATTTAACCATTGACAGTGGTGTGCTTGGCATCGACGGAACCGTAGAACTGATCACACAGTTTGTACAGGATTTTGAGAAAAGACAGGAAAATAAATGATGAAACACCGGATTGACAAACGATTTTTTCATTTGGGACTGACGATATTTCTTTCAATCAGCGCCTGCATATGCTTTTATTATGTGCTGTTTCACGGGACGGATCTGTCGGAAACGAAGGATGCCGCAATTAAGGTTTTGCTCCCGATCATCGACGGAATCGGGCTTGCCTATATTTTGAATCCTATGATGAATTTTTATGAAAAGAAGTGCGTGATTCCATTATGGACCAAAATGAAATTAAAGGACAGTAAAAAAAAGAAAGGGATTGTCCGGAGTTTTAGTATTTTTCTTACAATGATTTCCTTTCTTCTTATTTTGTACAGCCTTTTGATGCTGATTGTACCGCAGGTAATCAACAGCCTGCAAAGCATTGTAATCAAATTTCCAACCTATATGAATCGCATCAATCTATGGTTTTCCAATATGCTTACGGAATATCCGGATTTGGAAGATCTATTTGATCAGTATTGGATCGACATCGAAAATTGGTTTACGACGCAGGTGCTTCCGACCATGCAGGAGGTCATTTCAAAAGTTTCTACAAGCCTGATCGGCAGTGTGCTTGATTTCCTGATGGGTGTTTTTAATTTTGTCATAGGCATTATTATTTCTATTTATTTGTTGTCCGGTAAGGAACTGTTCTGTGCCCAGGCTAAAAAAATTGCATATGCGCTGCTGAGAGAGGAACGTGCGAATAACCTGATTAATAATATGCGTTTTGCGAATAAGACGTTTGGAGGTTTTTTAAGCGGCAAAATACTCGATTCTTTTTTGGTCGGTATATTCTGTTTTATGGGAACATCCATATTAAAAATTCCTTACGCATTGTTGATCAGCGTAATTATCGGTGTAACAGATGTCATTCCGTTTTTTGGTCCTTATCTTGGCGTCATTCCATGTGCCTTGATTTTAATCATGATTGATCCGGTCAAATGTGTGATATTTATCATCTTTATTTTAGTACTGCAGCAATTGGACGGTAATATTCTGGCTCCGAAAATTATCGGCGATTCTACGGGATTATCCAGCTTTTGGGTGATCTTCGCAATTACAGTATTCGGCGGTTTGCTAGGGATTCTTGGAATGTTTATCGGCGTTCCGTTGTTTGCAGTGATCTATGCAGCTATAAAGACACTGGTCAATCAGCGTCTAATCAAAAAGAATCTGCCCGAGGATACGGAATATTATATCTATTCCGATTATCATACGGCTAAGAGCGATCAAAATACCGGTACTGAGATTAAATTTGTTAAGAAAGCATTTGATCATGTTGTGTCAGAAAACGGGAGAGAGCAGGAGTGCCAGTCAGACAGAAAAACAGAAGAAACAACGTCACAACCGGAGGACTAGTAAATAAATGAGATTTTTAATACAACGAGTGAAGCAAGCCTCGGTGACAGTCGATGATTACGTTATCGGTGCGATTGAAACCGGTTATTTGCTGTTTGTCGGGGTTTGTGAAACAGACACGGAGCAAGTAGCGGACAAATTAATAAAAAAAGTATCCGGCTTGCGGATTTTTGAGGACGAAAATGGTAAAACGAACCTTTCCATAAACGATGTGAACGGTTCGTTGCTTATTGTTTCACAGTTTACACTATATGCGGACTGCCGCAAAGGAAACCGGCCATCCTTTATCAATGCAGGCAATCCATCGCATGCAAATGCGCTCTATGAGTATATTATTCATCAATTTTCCACATTCTACAATTTTCCCGTCCAGACCGGATCATTCGGTGCCGATATGAAAATTTCCCTCATCAATGAGGGGCCTTTCACGATTATGCTTGATTCGGAGGAGCTGTAAATAGAAGCACTTTTTATTAATCCCTTTATTTCCGTTAGTTTAAAATATTCTATAGGGTTAAAAAGATTAAATTTATTTTATAAAGACAAATGTATAATTGTTAAGTTTAATTGGGAATGGAGATTAATCTCTGTTCTTTTTTTGAAAAATAAAAAATCAAATTTTAATTTATTACAAAATATGGTATAGTATTCTTGAGGATTATTAAAGGCATTGCATCAGCAAAAGAACATCTGCAATTATTAAGGAGTGATCTTAATGACACAAAAGTATCTCTATGTTCGGAGAGAAGTTTATGAGCAAAAGCTAGCAAATAAATTGAACTCCACTAGACATTTGACAGATATGGTACGCCTTTTCAAATGTTCACTGTGGGTTATGTTAGGGATAATGGTGCTTGCTTTTATTTGGATGATAGTGCTTCTGATTAGTAATCCAACAACTCCATTTATCTTTTTTCCTATCTCTTTAATAATAGTTATTTCCATTCTCAGCCAGATTCCAAGGGAAAAATATTTATATAAAGAATCTGCCCGAAAAGAAGAACTAGAAGGACTATATGACAGTTATCAGATGTATATTTCTTGCATATGGAATATTCTCAAAAAACATGATATTGATTCTCCACAGAAAGTATGGCAGTTAAAACTTGAATGTGAAACAGCTTTAGCAGCTCAAAAGGAAAAATATGATAAGATAGGTAGTAAAATCTATGACATGCTAATAGGCGTACCACTTGGCGCGTTAATCGCTAGTATAATTTATGCGGGGAGTGATGTTATTTTAACATCACTTGTTTGGATAGTTTTTATTGGCATCGCACTTGCAGGTTTTAATAAGGTAATTCAAGCTGTATATTTCTATACAGATGGATACTTTAAAGATAAATATCTATTAGATATACTCAATGAGTTAAATTATTCTCAAAAAATGTATGAAACTAAATCTGCTTGACAAATTTATGAAAAGCGATTATATTCTTAATTAAGAGAGTTATATCTATTCGCGAAAGACAACTTTTACGAATAGATAGTAAAGATTAAATCAACATTCCCGCAACCATGTTTACATAATTTAATTATGTAAACATGCATTGTTTTGAGTGAAATAATAAAGGAGGCTTCCCTTATGTCGTTGAATCAGGAACAGATGAATTATCATGATAAAACCAACATTGATAATATGATAAGGCTGCGTGAAATAACTGCTTCTCTTCCCCCGTTTTGCCGGGAGTTTTTTTTAGGTATTAAGGATACGACTTCTACCCGTACAAGACTCGCATATGCTTATGATTTGCGGATATTTTTTGACTATCTTCATGAATATAATCCCGCCTGTAAAAGTATTCCGGTCACGGACCTTAAGCTTGAAATTCTGGATATGCTGCATCCTATTGATATTACGGAATATTTGGATTACTTATCTTACTATGAAAAGGATAATGAGCAAATTACGAATGATGAGCGGGGAAAACAGCGTAAATTAGCTTCTCTTCGTAGTTTTTATAATTTCTTTTTCAGAAATGAAATGATAGAAAAGAATCCGGCATCACTTGTGCAGATGCCAAAGCTTCATAAAAAGGAAATTATTCGTTTGGATGTTGATGAAGTTGCCTTACTTCTCGATCATGTGGAGAAAGGGGAACAAATGACAAAACAGCAGGCTGCTTTTCATAAGAAAACAAAAACACGTGATCTCGCCTTAATGACGCTTCTGCTTGGCACCGGAATCCGTGTGTCGGAATGTGTTGGTTTAGACATAAAGAATGTGGATTTTAAAAATAATGGTATCCTGATACGCCGTAAGGGCGGTTATGAAGCAGTCGTATATTTTGGTGATGAAGTGGAAGCTGCCTTAAAAAATTATCTTATCCAGCGGGATAAAATGATTCCTGAATCCGGTCATGAGGCAGCACTGTTCTTATCCTTGCAAAATCGCAGAATCACTGTTCGAGCCGTGGAAAATCTAGTAAAGAAATATGCTTCTGCCGTAACAAGCTTAAAGAAAATCACGCCGCATAAGCTGCGAAGCACCTACGGAACAAGCCTGTATCGGGAGACAGGGGATATTTATCTTGTGGCGGATGTTCTGGGTCATAAGGATGTTAATACGACGAAAAAGCATTATGCTGCCCTTGAGGATGGCCGCCGCCGTATGGCTGCAAATGCAGTTAAGCTACGTGAGAACAAATAACCAAAATAAGTTCGAATGTACTTTATTCACGTTATTAGAAAAAGCTAGACGAAAGACAAACTGCTGCTCTCTCACCAATGCGGATTTTCCGCATCCCCTTTATTTCTGGCTGAAATAAACCGGTAAAGAGCGTTTGCAGTCTTATAAATCCAACAGCGCGCCCCCCTTGTTCTCGCTGTCATTGTTGTTTTTATTGTTTATTAAGCATGCCTGTATCCATCACATAAACCGAATTACCGTAACTTATTGTATCCAATTCATGAGTGACGAGCAAAACGGATGTGCCGTCCTTAGCGATCTCACTAAACAGTTTCAATGTTTCCGCTGTGGTTTTTGTATCTAAGTCACTTGTGGGTTCATCAGCAAGTAAAATTGACGGATTGTTTATTAAAGACCGAGCTATTGCTACCCGGCGCAATTCACCACCCGACAAATAGCGGGGATAAGAATCTGCTAAATGGCCGATTCCCACTTGTTCGAGCAATAATAAAGCTTTTTTCTTTGCATCTCCGTCTCGCTTGAAGAAATAAAAAGGGAGCCTGACATTATCCAATACAGAAAGGTTTGCCAACACGCTTTGTCCCTGCGAGATATATCCGATTGCAGAATTTCTTAAATAAGAGGCGGCGTTGTCCTTCAGTGATACTATGTTCTTTCCATCAATCAGAATTTCTCCGGAAGTAGGCAATAACAATCCGGCGATCAGATTCAAAAGCGTGCTTTTACCGCTTCCGCTTTTGCCAATGATACAAAAAAAATCGCCGGGTGAAACAGATAAATCAATATCCTTAACGGCTAAGAAAGTTCGACTGCCACGCTTGTACTCTTTATTTAGATTTTTGATTTCAAGCAGCATCTATTCGCCCTCCCGCATTGTAAGATATGTCTCCGCGCGGCTGATTTTTATTGCAGAAAAAGCAGATGACAATGGTGCGACAACAAATGAGATGAACAGGCTGCTGAGTAATATGACCGCAACTACATGTAAGGAAGGCTGAATATAGGGCATGCCTACTTTATCGCCTATGTAAACACTGAAAGGAAAAACAATTAATGATGCAACCGCAATTCCGGCTATTCCACCTACCATACTAATAAAGAATGATTCTGTCAATATAACAGATGTAAGGTATTTTCTCGTCGCGCCAAGTGTGCGGAGTACAGAAAACTCTTTTTTACGCTCATTGGTCGTAACTGAAAACAGAATAGCAAGAATTACAAATGCAAGAACCACAAACACAACTGCAAAAATATATAGAAACGATGAGAACTTTCCAATGCTTTCAGCTGTGCTGGAAATCATGTTCTGTGTTTGAATAATTTGTATTCCGTCAATCTGCTGACTAATATTTGAAGATACTACATTGGAGGTATATCCATCACCAACTTTGATTAGAACCGAAGAAAATGAAGTTGATGGATTTGTATCCTCAGGAAAATATACTCCTTTCGCTTTTGCTCCCGCAAATAATTCTTTGACAGTGGACAGGTTTGCGTAAATAGACTGGTCAAGCCCTGTTCCTGTTTTATCAAGTCTGGCTGCAACAGGATAGTTGTGGTCATATAATTTTAGAGTATTATCATTTCCAAGTTGAATATCGTTGCCTACAATAACTGTTCCATTAGCAATATTCCCACCAATAGCTTCTGAAATCCACGGCTGAACCACAAAGTCAGCATCTGGATCAAACCCGATAATCTGAGCAGCTCCTGTACTACAGCAATCAGAAGAAAGTGATGTTAGGTAAAATTGAGCCGTTGCTTGCGAAACCCCCTCTATCTGTAGAATCTGTTCAGCAATTGAGTGGTCAAAATAGAAGTATGCAGGCTCACCTTTGAGTAAAATGGATTCCATTCCCTTATCATATTCCAAAGGCACTACAATTAAATCTGCACCAAACCGCGCCTTCATACTATCAAGGCCATTTTTCAGACTGACAGAAAGTATAGTTCCTCCAAACAAGACTAAAGACAGAAGGGCAACTACGAAGAAAAGCGCACCAGTACGAAACGGCCTGCGTTTCAGGTTCAACAATGATAATTGCCCCATCGAAAGAGCTTTGTTCTGCATTTTAAATATACCCCTCTCTATCTGCTTTCAAAAGGTATACAGAGTTGATGATTGATGCAAAAGTCACAATGCCACTAATAACGCTAAGTGCGGGTAAGGTAAGTGTCCGGCATGCCATGTGCGTACTTTCACAGACGCCGATCAACACGGTAGGAATCAAAAATGCAAGAATACCATTCAAACCAATGGATATATTTAGCCCTAATTGAAGTTGTTTTGATTTAAATACAATAAGTAATGAGCCGAGTATGGCTATCAGAATACCGATACCAAGTTCTGCCCGCGCTGTCCAATGGCATTTCATAACCATTGTTGATGAAGCATTATCCTCGGATGGTTTATCGTCCATATTAGCCATAGTGTTGTTATTTGGCTGCATTACAGTGTTCTCGTGATCACTGCTCAACTCCATTTCAGACATAGACGAGTCCTCTTTTCCGTGTACGCCACAAACCGGAAAAATAGAAAGAGGACCAACTGCAATAAGTAAACCTAAAACGATAAAAATTATTCCTGTAATAAGTCTGTTTTTCATTGTAAAAGCCTCCTAAAATTAGTAATAAAAAAAGCCTGAAATATTCAGGCTGAAGGGCATATAGTTCACTCAATTCATACCAGAATATAACATTAATCCTTCACGAGCAGGGCAAAACAAGCACATGCAACAACAATTAGCTGTACTTTGGCATGTAATGATAACTGTTTTTTCCTCAATAATCATTATCTTCTCCTTCTTTGCAAAATAAAACATATTAAATATATATGTTTTATATGAATTAATTATATTGTTTTGATTATTATATGTCAAGAAAAAATAAATATATCCTGAAAAAATAAATTTTTCCATGTCGCTACATTTTCCCTAGATAAGGAAAACTGTCTATCTAGAAGCAGTTTGCGGAAGGAGTCAATTATCTTCTAAAAAATATTCTATTCAATTATGTATTTAGCCCTGCACTGGAATTCACTTTTTTAAGTCAGCAAATATTTTTTCAATAATTATAAAATAGACTTTATTTCCAAAAAAATAAATTATATAATTATATAATAGATGAATTTTATACCACACGTATAGAGCATTCAAACTGAAATAAAGTACATTAATTGAAAAATAGACTTTATTGATTAGCTCTTTTATATGTGACTATTGCAAAAGATATATTATAAAATTCAAAATTTTTCACTTATACCAAAATGATTCAAACAAATAGTGAGGTAAAAACATGACATTGCAACAATTAAAATATTTTATTGAAACAGTGAATTGTGGCTCTATAAACAAATCTGCCGAACGCCTATTTATTTCTCAACCAAGTCTTTCAAATGCTCTACGCGACTTGGAAACAGAAATCGGTCATGACTTTTTTATCCGAACCCCAAGAGGAATATCTCTGACTACTGATGGTGCGGAGTTTTTAGGGTACGCCCGCCAGGTTGTTGAACAGACAGGATTATTGGAACAGCGATGGCTAAATAAAAAACCTTCGCGGCGGTTGTGTTCCATATCAACCCAACATTATGCTTTTGCCGTGAACGCCTTTGTCAATTTGGTTAAGAAAACGGATTCGGAGGAATATGAATATACTTTACGGGAAGCAAGGACTTTCGAGATTGTAGAGGATGTTAAAAATCTGCGTAGTGAAATTGGTATTATATATATGAATAATTTTAATCGTCAGGTAATGGAAAAGTTACTCCGGGAAAACAACCTGACATTTCATCCTTTGTTTAGGGCAAAACCACATATTTTCATAAGTACAACAAACCCTCTTGCCCAAAAAGAATTTGTAACATTGGAAGATCTGTATGAATACCCTCGCTTATCCTTTGAACAAGGAGACTATAACTCTTTTTATTTTTCAGAGGAAATTCTAAGTACAGAGTATGCCAAGAAGGATATCCATGTAGGAGATCGGGCCACTATATTTAACCTTATGATAGGACTTAATGGATATACAATTTCTACTGGAATTGTAAGTGCGGATTTAAATGGGGATAATATCATAGCAATTCCTCTTCAGGTTGAAGATGAAATCAAAGTCGGTTGGATTTCACACAAAAATATTCAACTTACAAGACAAACGGCTCTGTATCTTGAGGAACTAAAGGCTGTTGTTGCTGAATATGGTGTTGATGTTGAAAAGGAGCCATAGCCATAAGCTATAGCTCCTCATATTTTTTGAGTGTTACCCATAAGTCGTTTTACATAGTATAATAATTTGCATAAAGTCTAAACAAATTTATAAAACGAGGAGAATATACAATGAGTGAAAAATTTCAAACTGTTGGCAGTCTGCTGCGCCCAGAAACGCTGCTTACTTACAAACGCCAAATTGAACAACGTGACGACATTACTTATCCATTTTATTCCGATTTTGATGGGTATGAGGAAGCCGAAACAGATGCCATTAGAGCTGTAGTTGCAAAACAAATAGAGCACGGTCTAACAGTAATTAGCGATGGTGAGTATTCAAAATCTATGTGGCATTTGGATTTTGTCTGGGGATTTGGCGGTATCAACCGTTATATTGCTGATCACGGCTACTTTTTTCGCGACAATGACGGATGCTCCCAATATGAAACGCGCAGGGATATTGGCATTCACATAACTAACGAACTCAGCGGTAAAGGTCATCATTTTATAAGGGTATTTAAAAATCTTAAGGCAGCCGCCGGTGAACATACAACAAAGCTATGCGTTCCCTCTCCATCACATATTTTGGGTGAGTTATCATGGTCAGATAATCTTGGTGGAAAAAATTCAATTTATAATGATACAAAAGAATTAAAAACAGGATTAACGAAAGCATACAAAGAGTTTGTTGGAGAATTTGCTGCTGCCGGCGGTGAGATCCTGCAGTTTGATGACTGTCTGTGGGAGCTTTTTGCTGATGATAATCCAAATTCACCGTTTACAGGTGAAAATATTAATCACGAACAGGTAAAAGAACTTTCTGGGGAATTTATTGATATTAATAATACGATTATAGATTATGGTCACGGCCTTGGACTAAGAATGTGGACACATAACTGCCGGGGTAATTATGATTCCCGTAATATGGGAGGTGGCTCCTATGCAAAAATTGCGGACTTATTTTTAAAGCAGTTAAAGTATGACCGATTCTTTCTGGAGTGGGATGACGAGCGGGCTGGTTCACTTGAGGCGCTTGCAGTCTTTAAAGACCGGCCAGATACCGAAATTGTGCTGGGGCTGATGTCGTCAAAAACAAATATACTGGATGATGAAGCCCGTGTGATAGGATTGCTTGATGAAGCCTCGAAAATCATCCCCAAAGACAGATTGCTGCTCTCTCACCAATGTGGATTTGCTTCCTGTGATGGAGGCAATGAATTGACCGAAGATGAGCAATGGGCAAAAATTGACCAAGGACAACAGATTGCTCTTTCGTATTGGGACAAATAAAGAATTTTAACCTCTCTTCCATCGGTGATGGTATGGCGCAGAACCATCAGATCGTCAAGAGTTGAAAGGCTGGCAGTTATTTACTCTGAATAACAGGAGGAAATAACTGCCGATTTCAAAAAAATAATCTTTATTTCGAATTTAAGTCAAAACGCGCTATCTCTTTGTCATCGCATATTACAATTAATGATGCATCTAATGCTTTATCATTAATCTCTTTCAACTTTTCATCCGATGGAGTAATTAGTTTAGTGTTTGGACTTTCTTCACTCACTCCCAAATCATATGTCAGGATATAATTACCTTCTTCTCCATGTTTAAGCATTGATACGGTAGATTCGCCATACCCTAAACCAGTATTCATATATGCATCAGAATTAAAAACATTAAACCCTATAATATCTTGGTGTTTAAAAATGTTACTCTTTTTCTATGCCCATACTTGCCGCAATATCAGTCACTAAGCCGTCCTTCTCATACTGATACAGGCCAGCCGTGGTTTTCTCGCCTGTGGTGATGACTGCAAATGTGCGTTCAGCCTCCGACCGGGTGTTATCATCAATCCACGTACCTTCATTGACATAGTATTTTCCATTGTCCAAAGCTTTATATTCAGGTATATGCGTGTGACCAAACACAACTACATCCACGTTTTCATCGGGGTTATCCAGATACTGTATTTTTGCCTGGTTGAAGAAATACTCCCCATCCAAGGTTCCGGCGACCGCCTCAAGAAAGCTGTTTGGAACCTTGACCTGATTGACTTCCTGACGTTCCGCCCATGTACGCTGAATATTTTTAAACAATACTGGTGCGGATATCGTTCCGTCCTCCTGCTGAGCAGGATAAAAATCCAGATAAGTGTAGGAATCATCAAAACCATCCATATGCATATCGAATACTTTTTCCTCAAGACCTTCGTTGACCGTCAGCCGTTCGGATACACTTTTAAGGATCTGGTAATACATATATGCGCCGTATTGGTCTAAATCAGATTGCTCGGGTACATCGGTGATTACCGGCAAAGTTCTTTCAACCTTCGGGCGGCCTTCGATCACCCATGTTGCGCCGTAACGGGCGTAAAAATAACCTGCCGGCAGCATAGTATCATTATTACCAAGCAACTCTGCGTTGGTTACCGTATCTGGCGCAGAGAATACATCGTAACGGTGGCCATGCTCAATTGCAATTTCATTGCGGTCACCCGTGTAATATGTTCCCAGACCTTTGGCATCCCGAATCTGTACAATTTTGGGGATTGCCTCCTGCAAAACTTCATCCTCCTGTGTCATATCATGATTGCCAGGGATATAGACCAGCTTGATTCCACTGTCAGCTACCTTGTTCAGTTCATCAATGACCCCCTGATTGTTGGCAATCACATCCTTGTAAAATTGTTGCACATCGGTGTAGCTTGGATAATCCACCGGCAGAAACCATTCATCCAGAAAATCACCGTCAATTACCAACTCCCGCACATCCGTGGTGCTTTGCAGCCGCTGTAAAAAATCGATTAATATTGGACGGTTCGCAACATTTTCGGCATAGCTGTCGTCAACTCCGATGTGAATATCGCTTATGACGACAATCTTGTTTCTGGTGCTCCCAGCCTCCCACAAGGCAGGCGTACTGCTTTTTTGTGCGCAGCCGCTTGTGAACAGTGCCAAAGAAAGCACCATGCAGGACGCCAACAAGAAGGAGAGTATTCTTTTTCTCATGTTCATTTCCTCCATTAACTCCATCATATTTTGTAAAATTCTATCCTGAGCGTAACATGAGAAAAAGAAAAAATGAGCCTTTCTGCTTAAAAGACTCATTTTTCTACTTAATGTTCAAGGATAAGCGCAAATGTTTTGTAGGTTTGTCAAACATGTGTTACATTCTGCGCCAAATAATCCATCAATGCCTGCCGTGGTGTTTTCCAGCCCAGAGGACGCATGGGAAAGTTATTGTAGTCCCTGTGATTATATACCTTTAG
>JAEYFP010000053.1 GCA_023402845.1 Bacillota bacterium | reverse complement strand
TGCCCTGCTCATTTTTTAAAAACCTGGTCGACAGGGCTTAGGTAGTCGTTTTTTGTTTTTTAAGAAATAGTATAAAAATATATGATTTTTATTTCATTTCTCACTTGACATCACACCGCTGGACTCTTTAATGGTTTTTCACCAGCCGGGAAAGTCATAGCACTTATCCGGAGAACAAAAGTGTGCTTCGCGCGCGAAGCTGCGCATAAAATTTTCTTATATAGGAAATTCGGAGCAATTTTCTATATATAAAAAAGGCCAAGTATCCTTATACAAGCATCTACTTGAGCCCCATAAAAAAAAAGAAAGACCCCGTATAGCTGTAAAAGTTATACATGAGTCTCGTTCTTTAAGACAAGCCAGACCAATTTCGGTCAGTATGTTGACTTGCCACGCCGTTTGCGCTAACTACTCCCTCACAGGTGTTGCTGATTGTTTGATTACCATATCATATTGAGAATAATTTGTCAATTATTTTACGATCTGTTTGACATTTCATTCCTTTTGTGTTATATTCCACTTATGGAATATAACACAAGGAGATTATTATGTCGCTAAAACATGGCTTACTTGGATTATTAAATTACGGATCAATGACCGGTTATGAATTAAACAAGGCTTTCAAGGACTCACTTTCTTTTTTTTGGAAAGCACAGGTCAGCCAGGTATACAGAGAACTGGATACAATGGAAAAGAATGGATGGCTGACAAGCGAGCGAGTCATTCAAAATGAAAAGCCGAACAAGCGGGTCTATTCCATTACGGATACCGGGAAAGAAGAACTGAATCATTGGCTTTTATCTTCAAAGCAATGTATGGACGACACAATGAGTGTAAAAAGTGCCTTTTTGATGCGCATGTTCTTTTCCGGAGAAATCGGAAATGAATATGCGCTGTCGATGCTCCGTGCATACCGGGAGGAATGTCTGAAAAACATTTCGGAATATGATTCCATTTCCGAATCAATTGCCCAATACGAGATGTTTGTCAATAATAAAGCAAGGACAAAATACTGGGAAATCACCGCCCTATTCGGAGAAACAGCCTGTCGTGCCAATCTGGAATGGGCAGATCAAGCAATCGCCCTGCTTAAGGAGGATAACAAATGAACGTGTTGGTCATTAACGGCTCACCGAAAGGGGAACAAAGCAATACGATGCAACTTACCCGCTCTTTTGTGGAGGGTGCCGGCTGGAGAAATGCAGAAATCCTTGAAGTCTCAAAAGTGGGTATTAAAGCCTGTCTTGGATGCTTTGCCTGCTGGAACAAAACGCCGGGAACGTGCGTCATTGAAGATGGAATGAGAATCATCCTTCCAAAGCTAATCGCTGCGGATATCATCATCTGGTCCTTTCCTCTTTATTATTATGGGATTCCCGGCGATATGAAAACCCTCATCGATCGTCAATTGCCTCTGAATCTGCCGTTTATGGCAGGCGAAAACGAAAGCGGAGGTCACCCGTCACGTTATGATTTATCCCGGCAGCGGCATGTCGTGATTTCCACATGCGGCTTTTGGACGGCTCAAGGCAATTACGACGCCGTTACGGCAATGTTTCATCATTATTATGGAAATGGGGATCCTACCGAGATTTTTTGCGGACAGGGCGAGCTATTTCGCATCCCTGAGTTGAAAAGCAGAACAAATGCATATTTGGAGCTTGTTCACAATGCCGGAACAGAATATGCCGCCGGAGGCATTTCTGCCGAGACAATGGCCGCGCTTTCAAAACCGCTGTACCCGCGTGAGGTATTTGAAAAGATGGCGGATGCTTCCTGGGGTTTAGATGAATTTGCAAAAACAGCAGGAGATGACAGCCTGAATTTCACAATCCAGATGGCCGCCCTCTACAGGCCCGACGGCAGGGAACGCATTGTAGAGTTTTCGTATACCGATATCGGGAAAACATATCAGCTTCTGCTGACAAAGCAGGGCTCCGAAGTGATTTCAGAAAATTTCAGAGAATACACTACCAAAATCGAAACTCCATATTCCGTATGGCGCTCCATCGCACGCGGCGAAATATCCGGACAGGATGCACTGTTTCAGCAGCAGTACCGGGTTCTGGGGGACTTTGATCTGATGCTCAAATGGGATAATCTGTTTGGTGAACAGGAAACAGAAAAAGCAGCAAAACAAAAACCCCAGCGCAAAACAAACATGACTGTCTTATTAGCGCCGTGGCTTGTGATCTGGATTGCAATCGCAATCAATCCGACTATTGGCGGAACGGCAGGCATCCTTGTTTCTGCTGTCCTTCCCCTGCTCTGGTTTTTCTTTCAGTCTGTTCTGTACGAGCAGATCACCGTACCGCTCGTTGCCGCACTTTCACTTATGGCTTTGCTCGGTGTCCCTCCCCGCGTTGTAGTTCCCGTCAGTTATGCCGCTTTTGGGTTTTTGTGGCTTGCCGGCTCCTTTTTAAAGACCCCGCTCACCGCACACTACAGCGCAGTGAACTATGGAAACGAAAGGGCATTTGACAACCCGCTTTTTATACGCACAAACCGAATTTTAACTGCCACATGGGCCGTATTATATCTTATTACGCCGATTTGGACTTATTTTCTTATGGGTACAGCTCTTTCTACCTATATCGGTTTGATTAATTCGATCTGCCCGGCACTCATGGGCCTTTTTACCGCCTGGTTTCAGAAATGGTATCCGGCCCGCTTTGCAAGGGGGTAAGTCTGTCGGCAAGTGCCTTTTCCAGAAGCGTCATATCCGCCTCCAGAGCAATCGGTTCTCCGGCCGCCTTCATCGCATTTGCAACATCTTTTAGCCCGCTTCCGGTAACGAGGCTGACAACGGTAGCAGAGTTTGGTATCAGCCCCATCCGAATAGCCTTCGTCACACCGGCCGTTCCTGTCGCACCCGCAGGCTCCGCAAAGACACCGCAGATCGTCCCGAGCAGTTTCATCGCCGCAAGGATTTCTTCATCCGTAACATTGATTGCAATACCGTTTGATTCCCGGATTGCGTTCAAAGCCTTATCTGGATTTCTCGGCACGCCGACTGCAATACTGTCTGCAATTGTATTTTCTTCCATCGGATACCAGTCACTGTTTTCTGCTATCGCACGATTCAGGGGGCAGCACCCTTCCGCCTGTACACTGATCAGCCGCGGCAGCTTATCAATGAAGCCTGCCTCATATAAATCCTTGAACCCCTTCCAGACACCGCCGATTGTACAACCGTCTCCGACAGACACCGCCACATAATCGGTCATCCGAAAACCAAGCTGCTCTGCAATCTCATAGGAAACGGTTTTCTTTCCTTCCAATAAATACGGATTAATCGCCGCATTTCTGTTGTACCAGCCCCAGCGGTCAATCGCTTCCGCTGAAAGCCGGAAGGTGTCCTCATAGGTGCCCTTGACACTGATCACATTTGCTCCGAACATCATGAGTTGTGCAACTTTTCCCTTCGGAGCCCGCTCCGGCACGAAAATAAACGTTTCAAATCCTGCCGCTGCCGCATTTCCTGCGAGGGAGGATGCCGCGTTGCCGGTAGATGAGCAGGCGATTGTCATCTTTCCCGCTTCCTCCGCTTTGACAACTGCCATGGCAGATGCCCGGTCCTTTAAACTTGCCGTCGGATTGATCCCATCGTCCTTAATATACAGTTTTGCAATTCCAAGCTGTTCTGCCAGCCGGTCTGCCCTGTAAAACGGTGACCACCCGACGCGCAGCTTCGGCACCCTGCTCTCGGCTCCGATCGGAAGAAATTCCCTGTAACGCCACATGGAATACTCCTTGCGGTCCGCAAGTATCTGAGGAGAAAGTCTGGATTTAATATAGCTGTAGTCATATTTTATATCCAAAATACCACCGCATTTTCTGCAGGTAGTAATCTCCGGCAGTGCCTCGTGTTCGGCGCCGCATTTGACACAAACAGCCGATACTACATTTTTCATAGATCCCATGATGCTTCCTCCTGTCTTTTCGTTGCATTTACCGTTCAAAATCTCAAATAAAGCTTTTCAACAACCCGGTTCTTTCATTGAACTCATTGATCAGTGCGTCAATTTCGTCCGCCTGCTTTCGAACAGAACCCCATGTGCCCTCTTCGTCGTACCAGAGTGCGTTCAATTCCTCCGCTGTCCTTCCCTGCTGCTCCACCCATGTATAATACTTCAGGTTATGGATGCGCTTTCTGGTCTGATAGGTCAGCTCCTCCATATGATCGGACTTAATCGAAGCAATATGCTTTGCATAGTCGACTGCAGCCGTCAGCGATGTGTATTCACCATCCGCCTCCTTAAGCTCCTTGATTCTGGATCCGTACATCGTTGAGGAATCCGTCATCACGGTCGCAACTACGTCGTGCTCCGACAGTTCGTAATATTTTGCCATCTTGATGGCGCAAAGCATATTAGCAATCCCCGAAATTCCAAAATAGTCAAGCAATTCCACAAATTCGGGAGAAACACCACATTCCTTAACAAGATATTCCCTGCCGATCGGTTCATTGAAAAGACGGAGCAGCTTCTGGCTGTCTTCGTCATCTATATCGATGACAAGATCGGTATTTTTTACATTATGAATCCAAGGCACATGCTTATCACCGATCCCTTCAATCCGGTGTCCGCCAAAGCCGTTATCCAAAAGTGTCGAGCACTGCAGTGCCTCTCCGACACCAAGCTTTGCGGTCGGATACAATTCCTTCAGATAATCACCGGATGCCAGCGTCCCTGCGGAACCGGAAGTGAATACAGCACCTGCAAAGCGATCCCCCGCCTCCTTCATTTCCTCGAATGCATCCGCAATTGCGCTGCCTGTTACGTTATAGTGCCACAGATAGTTGCCCATTTCCTCAAATTGATTGAAAATAAGCACATCCTTTCTCGTCGTCTTCAATTCCCATGTCTTATCAAAAATTTCCTTCACGTTGCTCTCACAACCGGGCGTCGCAATCACTTCACCCGCAATGCTGTTCAGCCATTCAAATCGCTCCCTGCTCATCTCCTCCGGAAGAATCGCGATCGAATCCGCCGCCAAAAGCTTTGAATTGAAAGCACCGCCGCGGCAGTAATTTCCGGTAGACGGCCACACCGCCTTATGATAGGTCGTGTCAAACTGTCCCGTGATCAGGCGCGGAGCAAGACAGCCAAAGGAAGCACCCACCTTATGGCAGCCGGTCGGAAACCATTTACCGATCATGCAGATAATCTTTGCTTTGACACCGGTCAGTTCTGAAGGGAGTACAATGTAATTGCTTCCATGGTAAAGACCGCCGGATTCCTTCTGCTCATTTTTCCATGATATGCGGAATAGATTCAGAGGATTCACATCCCAAAGGCCTACCGTTTTCAGCCTTTCCTTGATCTCCTGCGGTATTTGATTCGGATCCTTCATCTGTGCAATCGTCGGAATTATAATGTGATTTTCCTTCGCTTTTTGAATATTTTTCTCCAGTACCTCTTCATTTCTAGTCAAATCGATCATATGCGTTCCTCCTCGTCCTTTCATGATTCATGCCCTGTTCAGTGTAGCATTCTCCTATCAAAAAATCAATGGAGAAAACCAAAATATTTTTTGCAGACTAAAAATTTTTGTATTTTATCTTGCATTTTATTGATGGTATGCTATGATAAATTAAGGTAAGAACTGAGAAATACAAATCTATAAGGAGGATATTATGATGGATTTTGAAAAAATCAAGTCAGCCGCACAGAGCTATGAAAAGGACATGACAAAATTTCTTCGGGAGCTTGTGAAAATTCCGGGAGAAAGCTGTGAGGAGAAAGGGCATGCCGACAGGATCGCACAGGAAATGAAAGCAGTTGGCTTTGACAAGGTGGACATCGATCCGATGGGAAATGTACTCGGTTACATGGGCAGCGGCTCTACTCTGATTGCATTTGACGCACATATCGACAACGTGGGAATCGGCAACCGTTCCAACTGGGAATTTGACCCCTATGAGGGCTTTGAAACTGATGAGGAAATCGGGGGACGCGGTACCTCTGATCAGCTCGGCGGCCTTGTTTCCTCCGTATATGGTGCTAAAATCATGAAGGAATTAGGACTTTTATCCGATAAATATACGGTTCTAGTGACGGGTACGGTGCAGGAGGAGGATTGTGACGGCCTCTGCTGGCAGTACATCATCAACGAAGATCAGGTAAAGCCGGAATTTGTCGTGATTACCGAACCCACGGACGGAAATATTTACCGCGGACAGCGCGGACGCATGGAAATCCGTGTGGAAGTGCCTGGTATCTCCTGTCACGGGTCTGCTCCGGAACGAGGTGATAATGCAATTTATAAAATGGCTGATATTTTACAGGAGGTCCGTGCTTTAAATGACAGGCTTTTAGATAATGAGTTTCTTGGCAAAGGAACGCTTGCCGTATCGGAAATTTTCTTTACATCACCGTCCAGATGTGCCGTCGCGGATATGTGTGCGATTTCCATTGACAGACGCCTGACAGACGGGGAAACTTATCAGAGCGCACTTGACGAAATCAGCGCCCTTTCTTCCGTAAAGAAGTACGGCGCCGCTGTCACAATGTATCAGTACGACCGCCCAAGCTATACAAATCTTGTCTACCCGACCGATTGCTTTTTCCCGACATGGGTCATTCCTGAGGAGCATCCCGCAACAAAGGCAATGGTAGAATCCTATCAGGGGATGTACGGAGAACCGAAGGTAGATAAATGGACATTCTCCACAAACGGAGTTTCTATTATGGGACGTTACGGAATTCCCTGCATCGGCTTCGGCCCCGGCAAGGAAGCACAGGCGCATGCGCCGAATGAGCGCACATGGAAGGCAGACCTTGTAAAATGTGCTGCCGTCTATGCCGCACTGCCGTCTCTCTATACGAAATAACAGGAGACAAAGGATACTTTTACACCTGCATCAATCATATGAATTTTATACAACATAAAAGCGGAGGAATTGCCTATGGAAACCTTAAAGGAATATTTTAATGAACTTAATAAACTGAATTTCAAGAACATGTACAACAATGACTTTTTCCTTACTTGGGAAAAGACCGACGACGAGATTGCCGCCGTTTTCCTCTTGGCGGATGCGCTGCGCTTTATGCGTCAGAACAACATGTCCACCAAGGTATTTGAAAGTGGGCTGGGTGTTTCACTGTTTCGGGACAATTCTACACGCACTCGTTTTTCCTTTGCTTCTGCCTGCAACTTGCTGGGCCTTGAGGTGCAGGATTTAGATGAGGGCAAATCCCAGATTGCGCACGGTGAGACGGTTCGCGAAACCGCCAATATGGTTTCTTTTATGGCGGATGTCATCGGTATCCGTGACGACATGTATATCGGCAAGGGCAACACTTATATGCGCAATGTATCAGCAGCCGTCCGTGAAGGTTATCGGGACGGCGTGCTTGAACAAATTCCGACGCTTGTGAACCTGCAATGCGACATCGATCATCCGACACAGTGTATGGCGGATATGCTTCACATCATCCATGAGTTTGGCGGAGTTGAAAATCTCAAGGGAAAGAAAATAGCAATGTCCTGGGCATATTCGCCCTCTTACGGAAAGCCCCTTTCCGTTCCGCAGGGTGTCATCGGTCTGATGAGCCGTTTTGGAATGGATGTTGTACTTGCTCATCCGGAAGGCTATGAGGTGATGCCGGAAACACTTGCGGTTGCAAAAAAGAATGCGGCAGAATCAGGCGGCTCCTTTACTCAGACAAACAGCATGACGGAAGCGTTTAAGGATGCCGACATCGTTTATCCGAAAAGCTGGGCACCGTTTGCGGCTATGGAACAGCGTACCGATTTATATGGAAAAGGAGATTTTGACGGAATCAATCAACTGGAAAAGGAATTGCTTGCGCAGAATGCACTTCATATGGACTGGACGTGCGGCGAAGAACTGATGAAAACAACAAAGAATGGCAAAGCCCTCTATCTGCATTGCCTGCCTGCCGATATTACCGACATAAGCTGCAAGCAGGGTGAGGTGGATGCGGCCGTATTTGATCGTTACCGCGTTCCGCTATACAAACAGGCAAGTTTTAAACCGTATATTATCGCGGCAATGATTTTTTTAAGTAAATTTGAGGATCCAGCCGCGTTATTACGAGCTTTGGAAATCAGGGGTACAAAAAGAAAGAAGGCATAGAAAGCCGCAGGCGGCTCGCCGGATAAAGAGGGACCCAGTATGAAAAAGAAAAAAAGAATTGTAATTGCGTTGGGCGGAAACGCACTTGGCAATACGCTTCCCGAACAAATGAGGGCTGTAAAAATCACCTCCCGCTCTATCGTTGATTTAATCGAAGACGGAAGCGAGGTCATTATTTCCCACGGAAACGGGCCTCAGGTAGGCATGATCGACAACGCTATGGCTGCTCTGTCACGTGAGGATGCAAACCAGCCAAATACGCCGCTTTCTGTTTGTGTTGCGATGAGTCAGGCCTATATCGGCTATGATTTGCAGAATGCGCTGCGAGAGGAACTGCAAAACCGCGGACTTCACATTCCGGTAACGACAATGATCACGCAGGTGCGCGTCGATGAGCATGATCCTGCCTTTCAAAATCCGAATAAGCCAATCGGACATTTTATGACAAAGGAGCAGGCACAGCTTGCTTCAGAAAAATACGGTCATATGATAAAAGAAGATGCGGGTCGGGGATACCGCAGAATGGTTCCCTCTCCCCGGCCTGCTGAAATCGTTGAAATTGATGCAATCCGCTCACTCGTCAATGCCGGAGATGTCGTCATTGCCTGCGGAGGAGGCGGCATTCCCGTTTCACGGCGCAATAACCACTTAAAAGGGATGAGCGCCGTAATTGACAAGGATTTTGCAAGCTGCAGGCTGGCACAAGACCTGAATGCGGATTTTCTCATTATCCTTACCGCCGTAGAAAAGGTAGCGATTCATTACGGCACACCCGATGTACAATGGCTTTCGCATCTGACTGTCCCGGAAGCGAAAGCTTACATTGCCGCCGGCGAATTTGCTCCCGGATCTATGCTTCCGAAGGTGGAAGCCGCCGTAGAATTTGCCGGATCACAGCCGGGACGCACCGCGTTGATTACACTGCTGGAAAAGGCGAAGGATGGAATCAACGGAAAAACAGGGACACGGATTACGCAGTAAAAAACTCATAAACACAAAACATTACCCCAGTGCCACATCCAGTATCATCATTACCACAAATCCGATTGCCACACCAATCGTCCCGATATTGCTGTGGTCTCCCTCCTGAGCTTCCGGAATCAGCTCCTCCACGACGACGTAGATCATCGCTCCGGCAGCAAAGGACAGCAGATACGGCAGCACCGGCACAATGATTTCCGACAGCAGAATCGTAATAATCGCCGCGACAGGCTCTACAACTCCGGATAAGGCACCATAGCCGAATGCCTTCATCTTAGAGGTACTGGCATTTTTCAGCGGCATTGAAATAATTGCACCCTCCGGAAAGTTCTGGATTGCGATGCCGATCGACAGCGCAAATGCCCCCGCCATGGTAATTGATGTATTCTGGGAAAGCATACCTGCAAACACGACACCAACCGCCATCCCCTCAGGAATGTTATGGATCGTCACCGCAAGGAACAACATTGTATTTTTACTTAAGCTTGAACGAATCCCCTCCGGCTCATCATTGTACAAATGCAGATGCGGAGTCAAACTATCGATCAATAACAGGAATCCGATTCCGAACAAAAAACCGACCGCCGCAGGTACCCAGGCAATCACCCCCTGGCTTTCCGCCATATCGATAGATGGCATGATCAACGACCAGACTGAAGCCGCAATCATGACGCCGGATGCAAAACCGAGCAATGCCTTCTGTACATTTACATCCATTTCCTTCTTAAGAAAAAATACCATCGCCGATCCGAGCACTGTACCCGCAAGAGGGATCAGAAGCCCCAAAAATACCGTACCGTTCATAAATCCTTACTCCCTTCGTTTTTCATCTGTTTCTCAATATTGAGACTCCATGCGTAAAATTCATGCATGAAGTCTCTTCACTCTTCCTAATTCTGCTATGTAGTTTTGCGTAACCTGCCGTTACCTTTTGATTCTGTGATAGTAATTAGTGAAAGTCGCCTGCATATAAGGAATAATCCAGATATAACCGATTCCGCATGTAATCGCACCAAGAAGTGACCAGCCGATAAAGGAAAGATAAAGCACAAACAGCTCCGACTTATGTCCTTCCATAATCAATTTACTTTCATTGAGCGCCTCGGTTGCCGTCATTTCAGGATGCTCCGCCAAAATATAAAATGCCTGCGAATAAGAAAGTGCCTTAATGATTCCCGGAATCAGAAAGAGCAGCGACCATAAAAAAATAAAAATATTTACAAGCAGATACAGGCAGATGGACTGTCCAAGCCGCTTGAATCCGGCAAACAGCCGATTGACATCCACTTCTCCGCCAGCCGCAACATCCAGATAGATGTAAGTAATACCCAGCTGAAGCGGCGGAACAAGCACAAGTGTCCCTGCGACCGGAATAAGACTGCTCACTCCTGTAATTGCCATCATAATCAGTGAGCATACAAAAAGCATTGCAATCTTTCCAGATATCTGTCCTCTTGCCAGACTTTTAATTTCTTCTCTTGAAACCATATCAATTCCCTCCTCAATTTTTATAGGCCCCGCCGTACTGTTTGCGGCATTGCCGATAAATAAGAATGCTCTTATTTATTTCTGTGTTGTGCGCAGCGAATATTCATCATTCAGCAGTTCAAATGAATCATACGGAATGACAAAATCCATAATTCCGGAAGAGTGCGGTCCCAGAATATATTCGTTGCTGATCACATGAAAGCCATCCTCGGCAAAGTACCAGGTCGTATCGGACAGTATGTCACCGATATAATTCTCATAATCCTCAAACAGCATATCGGCATACTTCGGATCCCTCAGCTGCTCCGCTATCGTCTGCTCAATAAATGCTCTTGCCGCCGCCTCATCGGAAACAACATCCTTCAATGTCAGAAGTTCGCCCGTCTCGGTTGAAAAGTTGTAGCCTACGGCACCGCTGTTGGGGTGTGCTCCGCCTGTAAACTCATAGACATCCTGTCTGAAGCTGACGACCTGACTGTCTGCCCTCGCAGCAGTAAATTCACTTCCCAGTCCATAACCGTTAAAAAACTCCAGCATTTCTTCATCGCGTGAGGCCAGATCTTCCTTTGCCAAAGCCTCATCGGCGTCAGCCTGCTTGGCTTCCTCCGCAATCAAAGCGTCTATATACCCGTTGATCTTCGTTTGAGCCGCCTCATTACCCTTTACGGATACAACCGGATAATTCCCGGTAACAGACAGGATCAGCCGCCCGTTTTCATCACGGCGTTCCTCCTCATGCTCCTTCATTTCCACCGATACGGCATAATTTTTATTCTTCTGGCAGCCGGTCAGCAGCATACCGATTGTGACTGCCGCAAGCAGTACCCAAATACTCTTTTTCATACACATCATCTCCTCCCGATATTATATGAAATCCCACCGGAGAAAAGAAGTTTAAAATGAAGCCTTTTCTCATGCTTCAAGGAAGCGGAAGGATAAATTTAATCAAATTTTTACAAATCAGAAAGTAAAACCGCCTGCAGATTCGGGAAAGCGATAAAATCCGGCTGACTATCCTGATGTTCTCCAAGCAGCTTCTCCATCCAAATCATATCATACCATTTCCCAAATTTAAAGCCGCACTTTGTAAAATGTCCGGCAAGCCAATAACCAAGCCGTTCATGAAAAGCGATGCTTTCGGGATGCGGATACACAATACAGGCATTCAGATTCCGTATATTCTGCTGCTTCAAGCAGCCTTCCAAAGCTTCATATAATTGTCTGCCATAGCCTTTTGCGTGCTCGCTCTTTTTTAAATAGATCGAGGTTTCCACCGCCCAGCGATAGGCTTCCCGTTCCTTAAATGCCGACGCATAGGCGTAGCCGACAAGTGTCCCTTCCATCTCACCGACCAGATAAGGGTAGCGCTGCAGAGTCTTTTCGATCCTGCTTCGAAATTCTTCTTCAGACGGCACTTTATATTCAAAAGAAATTGCCGTGTGCTCCACATAAGGAGCATAAATTGCAAGCAGCTGCGCGGCGTCAGCCGCCTCTGCGATTCGAATCTTCAGCTTCTGCTCAGACATGTTCTTCTCTTCCTTCGATTCTATTGGTCCACATGACTTTCCGAAAGCAGCCGGCGCAGTGTACGCTCAAACTGCACATCGTCTTCCTTCGTCCGTTTTTTCGGACCCTTTAAGGAAAAATGCATGCTCCTTCTGGCTTTTTTAGCCATATGGCGTTCAAACATCAGCCGGTCAATATTTTCATTCGTATACTCCATGCCGTTCTGATGAAGGGCACGCATCCCTTTCCCGAGTGCCATCGCTGCCACACCATAATCCTGTGTAATCACAATATCACCTCTGCTCCCGGTCTGTACGATTCTGAAATCAGCGGAATCAGCACCCTTGTCCACCATCAGAACAGTGCCATAGGAGGATTTCAGTGCGTGGCACGTATCACAAATTAATAAAAGCGGAATTTGAAATTGTTTTGCTGTATTTTCTGCGATCCCAATAACCGGACAAGCATCCGCGTCAATGATTATTTTCATCCTGCTCCTCATTTCCTGCAACTTGATAAATTTCTTCCAGATCAAATGCTCCCCAATTCTGTTAAAAATGTATATCAGACAATCTAATTTGCCGCCCTTCCACATACTTTGATACAACCCGGCATTCCTCGGACATATAGACCGCCCTCTCCAGCCTGTCGCGCAGACTGAGCGGCCTTGGCGTTTTAAGCGTACTGTCATCGAGCGCCACCGCATCGAACAGATACCCTTCCTCAAAGCTTCCCGCTTTTCCGAAAAATGCGCCGCCGCCTTTTGTTCCCATATAAAAAGCCTCCTCCAGACTGACCGGTTTTAACGTTTCATCAGACAACCGCCAGCGAAGTTTGGAAACCTGAATACTATCTGCCATCGCACGCAGAATTGAGGCGGAAAAACCGCCCGCCACATCCGTACCAAGCCCAATCCGCATTCCCCTGTCCAAGTAGCGGCGAACAGGTGCGATACCGGATGCAATATTTGTATTGGACTGGGGACAATGAGCAATAAAAACACCGTTTTCAAAGATTCTTTGTGTTTCCTCTTCCCCTGAATAGACACAGTGCGCCATAATCGTCGGCACTTCTTTTCCAAACAGGCCAAACCGGTCATAGGCATCCCCGTAAAATGCAGACTCAGGAGCAAGCTTCTTCACCCAGGCGACCTCCTCCGGATTTTCCGATAAATGTGACTGCACCGGAAGGTTGTAACGTCTTGCCAGTTCTCCCAGCATTTTCATCAGCTCATCCGAACAGGACGGCACAAAACGAGGTGTGATCATCGGCTTTGTACAACGGCACTTAGGAAGTGTCCGCTCGATCCAGTCACGTGTATCCGCCGCCGACTGCCCTGCGCTTTTCTCACATAAATAATCCGGTGAATTCCGGTCCATATTTACCTTACCGACCCATGTGCAAATACCCGTTTCTTCAAGCAAATCCATTAAAAGCTCCGTCGCTTCCGTATGGATCGTACCGAACACACAGGCACGTGTCGTGGCACCTCGCCTCATCTCCCCTGCAAACAGTGCATAAGCCTCCCTTGCGTAGTCGAGTTCCGCGTATTTGGCCTCCTCCGGAAAGGTGTTGGTATTCAGCCATTTCAACAGCTCCAAATCCATACCGAGTGCCCGAAACGTATACTGTGGCGCATGCAGATGCAGATCTGTCAGTCCCGGAAGGATAAGCGAGTCACCCATATCCATAAGCGGCAGCGCTTCATACTCCTTGGGAAGTGTCCGGAAAACACCTTGCGAAATTCCGTTTAAGCATACGGCATACGCCTGCTCAAATACTGCAAGCTCCGTTGCGGATTTACTGTAATAGATATTCCCTTTTAACACAAATGTTTGTTTTTCCATATTGTCACCTCCCTGAATAGGGTGTACGCACTCAAAGTTGATTATTATAAAAAAGAAGAATTAATGCTTTTTTCATTAACTCTTCTTTGAGTAATCAGTTATTCTCACGGAACATAATTTCACCCGTCACATCATCCATGCTTTCTATAATAGCGAGAGATTCTAAATGAATGCCCTTGGCACGAATCATATCACCGCCGACCTGAAAGCCCTTTTCGATCGCGATTCCCGCACCGACAAGCGTCGCATCGGCGTCCTCGACAAGCTGTACCAGACCTTCCAGCGCCTTGCCGTTCGCAAGAAAATCGTCGATAATCAATACCCTGTCCATGGGCCCTAAAAACTGCCTGGAAACGATGATATCATAGACTCTTCCATGAGTAAACGACTCCACCTTAGAGGTGTAAACGTCACCTGCAATATTTTTTGTCTTGGATTTTTTTGCAAATAGAACAGGCACTTTAAAATACTGTGCAACAATGCAGGCAATTCCGATGCCGGAAGCCTCTATCGTCAGTATTTTCGTGATATTCTCGGTCGCAAACCGCTTCTGGAACTCGCGCCCCAACTCACAAAACAGCGGTATATCCATCTGATGATTTAAAAAGCTGTCCACCTTTAATATATTACCGGGCCTGACAACCCCGTCTCTGCGTATTCTATCCTCTAATAGCTTCATCTGCGCTCCCCTTTGTTATGGATTTCCGGCTCCATTATATTATATAAATAGTAATACATAATCCGCAGATTTGCAATATCATTCATTCAGCTTCGCGATGACTGCATTGATTTCCTCATGACTGCTGACACCGTTGCCGAAGCTCAAAATCTGGCGGAGCGGCATGTCACGGTACATCGCCTCGTTCATTTCCTCAGAAATTGCCTCATTTGCGGCATCTGCGTTATCCGAGGAGCCGATCAGATCATGCTGCTCGTAACGCTCCATAAGCGGCCTGATAATTTCCGCAGCCGCAGCATCCGCCCGGATGTCTCCGATCGTACTGTTATTGTCGTATACCCTTTTAAATTTTTTAACAGGATGCACCTGCACGGTCGTACTGCATAAAATCGACGCGGCATTTTTCCCGATTTCAATTGTAAAATCCCCGTCCTCCACATACCAGTCGGAAATCTCCGTATTATAATAAGCAAACGCCCGTTTTCCGAGACGGAATGTCGCCGTCTTCGTCTCTTTGGGTGCAAGCGCCAGCTTTGTAAACCCTCTCAGCTCGCGAACCGGACGCTTGACCGTACTTTTGACATCACCGACATAAAGCTGAACGACCTCTTTTCCGAAACGGCTTCCCGTATTTGTCACATCCACGGATACGGTCAGTTCTTCGGCATCGGTCATGTCCGTCTTATCCACACGCAGATTGGAATAGGCAAAATCCGTATAAGACAGCCCGTATCCAAACGGAAACAGCACCGGCATCCTTTTGGAGGTATAATAACGGTAGCCTACAAACACACCCTCCCTGTATTCTACAACATTGCTTTCACCGCTGTAGAATAAATAAGAGGGATTATCCTCCATCCGAAGCGGAAATGTCTCGGCAAGCCTTCCGCTCGGATTGACGTCACCGTACAGCACGTCAACAACAGCACCGCCGACCGCCTGGCCGCCTAAATAAGCCTCTAAAATGCCCTGTACCTGATCGGCCCACGGCATCTCAACCGGGGAACCGTTGTGCAGCACAACAATTGTGTGCGGCTGTACCGTTGCAACCGCCGCAATCAGCTCGTTTTGGCAATCCGGCATGCGCATATGCGTTCTGTCATAGCCCTCGGATTCATATTGATCCGGAAGTCCCGCAAAAATAACGGCCTTGTCCGCAGCCTTTGCCGCTGCAACAGCCTCCTCAAGCAGTGCCTGATCAAGGGCATCTGCCTTCACATCATACCCTTTCGCATAAACAACATTCGGATTGCCGGAAAGCACGTCAATTGCAGACTCCGTTTTCGTAGAATTGATATGTGAGCTGCCCCCGCCCTGATAACGCGGATGTTCCGCAAACGCGCCGATAACGGCAACCCTTTCTTCCCTGTCAAGCGGAAGAACATTTTCATTTTTCAAAAGAACCATGCATTCCCCGGCTGCTTTCCTCGCAAACTCATGATGTGCTTCCTTGTCCCACTTCGTGTCCGGCTTCCTATTTTCCGTATATCGGAACACGATATTTAAAATACGCTCGACTGCCGTATCGAGCACGTTTTCTTCGAGTCTTCCGCTTTTTACAGCCTCTATGATACAGGCATCGTTACTTCCGTTTGAAGACGGCATTTCCAGATCGAGTCCGGCTTTCAGTCCCTTCACACGGTCGCGCACCGCACCCCAGTCACTGACAGCATAGCCGTCAAAATTCAGCTCGTCACGCAAAAGTTCCGTAAGAACTCTTCTATTTTCGGAAACCTGCACGCCGTTCAAAAGATTATAGGAGCACATCACGGTCCATGGCTTTCCCTCCTTAACGGCGCCCTCAAATGCGGCCAGATAGATTTCCCGCAAAGTCCTCTCATCAATCTCCGAGCTGGATGTATTCCTGCGCTGCTCCTGGTTATTTGCGATAAAGTGCTTTAAACTCGTGCCGACGTTTTTGCTCTGCACACCTTTGATATGGTAGGCTGCCATTTCCGTGGCAACATAAGGATCTTCAGAAAAATATTCAAAGTTTCGGCCGCAAAGCGGAGAACGCTTGATATTTGCCGCCGGCCCCAAAATAACGCTGACATTTTCCGCCTGGCATTCTTCACCCAGCAGCTCGCCGATCTCATAGATCAGATCCCTGTCAAACGAGGCTGCCGTCGCGCAGCCTGTCGGAAAACATACCGCCTTGATACTCTCGTTGATGCCGAGGTGATCGCCCTCTAAATCCTGTTTCCGCAGCCCATGAGGGCCGTCGCTGACCATCGTATCAGGGATTCCAAGACGTTCCACTGCTTTTGTGTGCCAGAAATCTCCTCCCGAGCATAAGCCGGCCTTCTCCTCCAATGTCATCTGAGCAATCAATTCTTTTATTTTTTCTTTTTCCAATACCGCATCCTCCTTTTGCTTCTACAAAGTCTATTACTATCAGTATACCGTTTTCCGGCAGTAAAAAAAGGGAGTTTTTTTTATTTTTGAGTGATTTTTATTTAATATTTGAGTAAATCGATTTTAAAAAATGAAGTAAACGGAAAATTAATCGGCCTTAAAAAACGCATGGGAAATTTCTTTCCCATGCGTCTATTAATTTTACTTGTTTATTTTTAACTTTCCTTGGAAAGGCTGCCCTTCTGGCTGCGCGTCTTGGAATAGATGAACAGCAGCAGCGTTCCGATCACTGCGACAGAAACAGCATTGCTGACTGCGGCTACGACACCCTGCGTGAATACAAGATTGGCCGGCTCCGCATAAATAACAATGTCAAGCACGGGTGCAACGATAACCCAGGCAATCAC
Organism: Bacillota bacterium; assembly: GCA_023402845.1. Lineage (GTDB taxonomy): Bacteria > Bacillota > Clostridia > Lachnospirales > Lachnospiraceae > JAEYFP01. Next base: position 90,343 of record JAEYFP010000053.1, on the reverse strand, counting down.
ATTGCCGATCACTTGAATGATGTTAAATACGGCGATATCTTTTCCGGTAAAAATACCTTCGTCGACTTTTAACCTCGGATATGCAATTCCGTAGAAAAAGCCGGATACACCGCTGGCAATCACCCAGCTCCACCATGGGGAGCCATACTGCGCAAAATCACTGAGTGCATGTCCGATCAATGCACTGAGTGCACCTGCAACCGGTCCGAACAGTGCCGCAAAGAAAGCGCACACACCGTAGCTCGTCTGAATCTGCGTATTCGGGATGCCTGTCGGCACTTTTACAAACATGCTGAGTACCATGAACAGGGCTGCGCCCAATGCCGTTGCAACAATTGTTTTAGTGCTGAACGAAAATAATTTTTTTGTTTCCATACCCTCTACCTCCGAGAACTTTTTTGTCACTATTTACAGCCCTATTATTGCACACCTGAATTAACAAGTCAACGCAATTCCTATTGATCAGACAAATGGATTATAGAACCGGGAATGATTGATAAAAACGGTGACACTGACTGAAATCATCAACAGCAGCAGACAGACAGTCAGAGCGGCTGCATCCTGTTTGCAAATTTTTTTTTCAGAATACCATGTCCGCCTCTTTTTCATGCCGAAGCCGCGCAAATCCATCGTATTGCTGATCAGCTCAATCCGGTCAAGCGTCGAAAAAATGAGCGGAACACAGATATTCATCGTATTTTTGATTCGCACACCGAGTTTCTCTTTTTTAGAGAGATCCAAACCGCGTGACTGCTGCGCGAGGGAAATATCATTGTAATCCCGGATGACATCCGGAAAGTAACGCAAAGTCAGCGCCAGCGCAAATGACGCCTTATACGGAATACCGCTTCTGCTCAGCGAGGCCGCCATCTCACTCGGATTTGTCGCGAGCAGGAAAATGATCCCGAGAGGAAGCACCGCACAATATTTCAAAACCTTTGTAGCCTGATAAAGAAGCTGCTCCTGCGTCATGACATAACGCCCCGCAACAGTAAAAAGCTCATGACGTGTACCATATATTTCTACGCCGTACAGCGGACTGAACAAAAAAGTCAGCACCGCATTTAATAAAATGAACACAGCCACATAGTAGACCATGACCTTGATCTGGCTGAATGTAATTCCCGATACTTTCAAAGAAACAAGAGAAAGCAGAAGAGCCGCACTCACCACCCTGATGTCATAGGAATACATTACAGCACAGCTTGCAAAGATGAAGCACAAAAATTTTGTCACACCCGACAAGTCATAAATGAAATTATGACGTTCCACATAGTCAAACAGCTTTGTATTCATCGTGCATTCCTCCTCTCATAGTCAATAAAGTTTCGGACGAAGGCCTGCTTGTCCCTGATCCCGCACATGCCCGCAAGCTCGTAAAGCGATGTGATTTTCAAGCTGGCTGCATCGGCAATTTCTTCTGTCGTCAGCGCATGAACAGACGAGCCGTCATAGAGAATCTGCCCGTCATTTACCACAATTGCATGCGGCGTATATTCAAGCATCAAATGCATGTCATGGGTAATCAGCAGGATTGTAACACCTTTTTCATTCAACTGCTGCAGAAACTCCATGATCTCCGTATAATGGTAATAATCCTGTCCTGCCGTCGGCTCGTCCAGAATCAGAATTTGCGGTTCCAGGACGAGCATCGAGGCAATCGTCACACGCTTTTTCTGGCCAAATGAAAGTGCAGAAATCGGCCATTTTCGAAATTCATATAAGCCGCATGTTTTTAACACACGCTCCACGCGGGGTACGATTTCCTCCTCTTTCATACCTCGCAGGCGCAAGCCGAGTGCAACCTCCTCATGGATCATCGGCTTGCAGATCATCTGATTCGGGTTCTGCATCACGTAACCGATATACCTTGCACGTTCCTTGATGGTCTTACCGTCAAGTGATTCTCCCTTATAATAGAAAGAACCCTCCACACCCTTGACAAGGGCACAGATCGCCTTTGCAAGCGTACTCTTCCCGGCTCCGTTTGTCCCGACAATGCTTACCATTTCACCCTCTTGAATGGAAAAATTTATATTTTTTAAAATCCTGCGCTGTGGGCCGTAAGAAAAATTAATCTGTTCGGCACGCAGTATTTCAGGCCGCGCATCCGGTTCCTTTAAAGGAATTTGTCCGTCATTCCAAGTTACAACCGCATCTCTGATCTGCTCTGTTTTAAGAGTCGCAAGCCTCCCCGCGCACAGATCTTCTGTCACATGAACACCTGCATAACGCATTGCCGTCACATAAAGTGGCTCCCGAATACCGAGCTTTGGCAGCAGCGCCTGTTCCATCAGCTTGTCCGGTGACATATCCGCCGCAATCCGGCCATCGGACACCACAATAATCCGGTCGATATTGCGATATAAAACGTCTTCAAGACGATGCTCGATGATAACAACCGTCTTGTTGTATTCTTCCTTGATCCGGTCGATTAAATCGATGGCAGTCTTACCGGTCGCCGGATCCAGATTTGCAAGCGGCTCATCAAACAGCAGTACCTCCACATCGTCCACCATGACACCTGCAAACGACACCCGCTGCTTCTGCCCTCCGGAAAGCTCAAACGGCGAAGAATTCAAAAGCCTCCCCATATCTACCGTCTCGGCGGTCCTTTTAACAATTTCCTTCATTTCCTCCTGTCCGACACACTGGTTTTCCAATGCAAATGCAATATCCTCCGCGACAGACAGGCCGATAAACTGTCCGTCCGGATCCTGAAGCACCGTGCCGACTTTTTTAGAAATTTCAAAAATACTCTGTCCCGATGTTTCCCTGCCGCAGATTTTACAGCTTCCCTCCGATGAGCCTTTATAGGAAAATGGGATCAGCCCATTGATACAATTTCCAAGCGTGCTTTTGCCGCTTCCCGAAGGACCGACAATCAACACTGTTTCCCCTTCATAAATGGAGAGGTTGATGTCCGATATGGTCGGACTCGCCTGTGCAAAATATTGAAATGAAAAATTTTGGAACTCTATCACCGCTTGTCTCTCAGCCATCCGATGTGCCCTCTTCTTCCCGTATGATACGCAAAAATCGCTAGACCTAACGTAGCATAACGGCGGCGGCCTGTCAATATTCGTTACGATTCACACACAATATTCATAAAAGGCCTTGAACCGGAAGCTATAAACTTTCGGACCCAAGGCCTTTGTTTCTATTCACTCTTGTTCAATTTCTATTTTCAATCGGAACAAAAATCAGTCCATCTTCTTTTGAATCAGCTTTGCAGCCTCGCCGCCCAGCATAGGCAAAAATGCGAACAGAAGCGCAAAAATGATTTCGTCGAAGGTCAGCGGAGTCGTGCTGAACACAGGATTCAAAAATGGTACGTAAATACTTGCAATCATGAACAGCATGGAAACGATGACACACTTGTTCAGATAGCTGTTTTCCAGCACCTTCATACGGAACACCGAAACGGATTCCGAACGCGCAGAGTAAGCACGCAGCAGCTCACCCAGAACAATTGTTAAGAAGCAGGCACTTCTTGCCACGAGCAGCGCCTCGTCCGGCGTAGCATGATCATGCGCATAGTAGCCATAAATAAACGAAGCAAGCGTTCCGAGTGCGAGAGCCAAACTCTGAATAATGACCGCTACTGCCATCTTTTTGTTGACAATCGGTTCCGCAGGATCACGAGGAGGCTTGTTCATCACGCCCGGCTCTTCTTTTTCCATGCCGAGAGCAAATGCCGGGAATGCATCCGTTATCAGATTAATCGATAATAACTGGATCGCAACGAGAGGAACCGGAAGATTCGCAAGCATTGCGAAGAAAATTACGAGAATTTCGCCGATGTTGCAGGAGAGCAGGAAGCCGACTACTTTACGGATATTGCTGTAAATCGTACGTCCTTCCGCAACAGCACGCACAATGCTGGCGAAGTTGTCATCCGTCAAAATCATATCGGCCGCTTCCTTGGAAACATCCGTACCCGTGATCCCCATTGCAACGCCGATATCCGCATGCTTCAGCGAGGGGGCATCATTCACACCGTCGCCAGTCATCGCGGCGATATTTCCATTCGCCCTGACCGCATCAACAAGCCGCACCTTGTGCTCCGGTGATACACGCGCGAATACATTCGTGCTTTTTACGCACTCACATAACTGCTCATCTGTCATCTCGGAAATTTCACGGCCTTCGATCGTGCCATCCGTTATAATTCCGAGCTGACTGCCGATTGCGCTTGCCGTAATCTTATGGTCACCTGTAATCATTTTGACCTGAATGCCGGCCGTCTTACAAATATCGATCGCCTCTTTTGCTTCCTCACGCGGCGGATCAATCATGCCAAGCAGTCCGACGAAAATCAGGTTGTTTTCTGCCTCCAGTGAGGTGTCCACCGCTTCTACAATACGGTAGGAAACACCGATCACACGGAGTGCGGACTCGGCAAACTCTTTATTCTTTGCGAGAATTTCTTCTCTCTTTTGATCGGAAAGAGCCTCTACCTGTCCTTTGATCTCTACATCATTGCATCGGCGCAGCAGTTCATCCGGCGCCCCCTTGGTATACATCACAATTTTGCCGTCAATCCTGTGGAATGTGGACATCAGCTTTCTATCCGAATCAAACGGAATTTCCTGTATGCGCGGATACTTCTCTTCCCAATCCCGCTTTTCCATTCCGCTTTTATGTGCCAATACGACCATTGCGCCCTCTGTCGGGTCACCGATAATCGTCTCTTTCTCAGGATCATAGATGGAGTCGTTGCACAGCAGGCCGCCCTCTATTACCTTCTTCACGGAATCTCCGGCAGTATTTCCGGCTTCATCCGTCACTTCGCCGACAGGGCTGTAGCCGCTCCCGCTTACATTGAATACATCGCTCGCATTATAAATCTTCTGGATTGTCATCTTGTTCTGCGTCAGTGTTCCCGTCTTATCGGAACAAATGACAGTCGTACTTCCAAGCGTCTCGACCGCACTCAGCCGTTTGATGATTGCGTTACACTTTACCATCCTCTGCATTCCCATCGCAAGCACAACGGTTACGACCACCGTGAGCCCTTCCGGAATTGCTGCAACAGCGAGAGAAACGGAGGTCATGAAAATATCAAACAGCTCCATACCGTGGAACAAACCAAGCAGGAAGATCACACCGCAAATGACCAAGCAGACAATGCCGAGCATCTTTCCAAGGCTGTCCAGTTTCTTTTGCAGCGGAGTCGATTCATCCGGTGTATCATTGAGCATATCAGCAATGTTCCCCATCTGCGTCTGCATACCGGTGTTGGTAATCACACCTTTTCCGCGTCCGTATGTGATGACAGTGCCCATATAAGCACAATTAATGCGATCCCCCAGACTTGCATCGTCCTGAAGCAAGACCTGTGCGTCCTTTTCTACCGGAACGGATTCTCCGGTAAGCGCTGCTTCATCGATCTTTAAGTTTATCGATTCAATCAGGCGCAGATCTGCAGGAATATAATCACCGGCTTCCAGAATGGTAATATCTCCCGGTACGACATCGGAGGATGCCACCTCAACGATTTGTCCGTCACGCAGCACCTTGGCATGCGGACTTGCCATTTCCTTAAGTGCCTTCAGCGCGTTGCTCGCTTTGTTTTCCTGATATACGCCTAAAATCGTGTTCAGCACAACAATCGCCAGAATAATAATGCCTTCCAGAGACTCGCCGAGCGCAATAGAAATTACAGCAGCAATGATCAATATGATTACGAGAAAATCCTTAAGCTGTTCCAGCATCATCTCCAGGATGCTCTTTTCTTTACCCCCCTCCAGACGGTTATGACCATACTGGGAAAGGCGCTTTTCTGCTTCATCACTTGTCAATCCGGAAGCTGGATTTACTTGCAGCTCCTGTGTGGAGTCCTCAATTGACTGATTAAAAAAAATTTTCATAAAACAACTCCTCTCTTTTAATTTATACCGCAAAAGGAGGGGTTTTGATCCCTCCTTTCCGTATCATAAGTCATTTACCCGCGTTCATAGCAGGCTTCTTTTTCCGCATCACGGACAGTATGGTTTCCGCCGCGACCAAAATAGACAGAATCAGTAAAATCAGTGACACAACCGGAATTGCCGGATGTCCGGTCTTCATTACCCAGCCTTCATAGATGCCGATTACAAGTGCCCAGTTGGACATGATAAACATGAAAACAGCAGGAAGCAGTGTCACAAGCCATAGCTTAGAAGTTGGCTTTGTGTTGTAAAGCCAGATCGTAACACCGACTAAAGCCAAAGCTGCCAAAAGCTGATTAGAAGCACCAAATGTATTCCAAAATGTTTTCCATGCCGGAATCACATTCCCTTTTGCATCCGTCATCGTCTGGAAGATGAAAAAAATAGGAACACCGGCAGTCAGAACCGTGCCGAGCACTCTGCCCTTTACATCTTTTAAGCCCGTCAGTTCCTCAATGATATAACGGCCAAGCCGGGTGCAGACATCCAGTGTGTCATATACAAATGTCGTAAATGCCATCAGACCGAAGCTGATTCCATAAATTGCCGGAATGCCGATCAGCTCCATAAAGCTGCCGATACCCGTCGCATAAATAAAGTTCGGCGCCTTGGAAATCATTTCGGAATCCGTCGACAATATCATAACACATACGATAGAAATAACCGCCACCATTGCCTCTAACAGCATGGCCCCCAAGCCCACAGGCTTTGCGTCTGTCTCTTTATACAACTGCTTGCTCGATGTCCCGGAGGAGACAAGTGCATGGAAGCCCGAACAGGCACCGCATGCGATCGTGATGAACAAGATTGGGAATACATTATTCTGTAAATTTCCGTCCGCTCCCAAATTGATGAAAGCAGGATAATGAATCTCATAGCCGCCGAATACAACACCGATGGATGCAACAATCAATGCCACATACAGGAAATATCCGCCGAGAGCCCCTCTCGGCTGAAGCAGAAGCCACATCGGAACCATTGCGGCAATCAGACAATATGCCAAAATAAGAATTCCCCAAACCTTCTGCAATAGTACAGGATCAGAAATCGGAAGGGTCAGAGGAATATATTTACCTGCCCAGATAGCAACACCCACAAGAGGAAGGAATATAGCGACTGCAGCACCTTCTTTTAAATGCGCATATCTCATCAGCAGGCCCATAATAACAGGAAGAACCAAATACATCAGTGAGGAACTCGCGATCGCAGAGCCAGCTACCACATCACCGTTTTCCAGTAAGACGTCTCCCACAAAGGAGGAAGCCGTGATATCCGTAAATGCAACAATTACATAAACCAACGTAATCCAGATAAATATCATGAACAAAATCCATGCGCGCTGGGAAACATTTTCCCTTACCACTTCAGAAATTGATTTTGCCTTGTGCCTGACTGAGGCAACCAGACTTCCCATGTCATGCACACCGCCGATAAAAAGCGATCCAAGCAGAACCCATAGTAAAGCAGGAACCCAGCCGAACATGACAGCCGCCAAAATTGGTCCGTTGATCGGACCTGCCGCTGCAATAGCGGAAAAATGCTGGCCTAAGAGCATTCCTTTCTTCGCCGGCACATAATCAACGCCGTCATTGATTTCCTGTGACGGGACCGGATTGCTGTCATCCAACTCAAATACCTTTTCGGTGAGAAACTTACCATATGTAAGATACCCTACCACTAAAAACAACGCACATCCCACTACAACCAATAAAACCATTTACAAAAGCCCCCGCTTCTATCATAATTTCCGGGCGCCTTTACCTATAGCAAACACTCACTCCGCCCGTTCTTTGTATTATAACAAAAGCGGTATAAAATTTCAATCCTTCAGCGTGCTAAACTTCTGTAAACTGTCACTCTAAAGCTCCTATTTCTTACATCCGATCCTCAAACAGGTGCCCTATCATCTCCTCGGTCACATCATCCATTCCTGCGGTTTTCTCCGATGCCTCGTCTCCGATGCTGTTCTTGTCCTCCTCCAGCTCATTCTGCATCTGCTGAATCTTGGCATCCTGTGCAACCGCACGCATGATCAGATTGATATCCTCCGGTGAAAACATGCTGATAGCATTTGCCAGATCTCCCAGATTATCGCGGTTCACCTTTAAAGTTCCTCCGCCTGAAAGCGGAATCGTCAATACATTTTTCGGATTGCTCGTCACATCGCCAAGACACAGCGCCTTATTTTTATCATCGCACACAAAAACAACACCGTTGTACTCAATAATTCCGTTTTCTGCCAGATGGGAATATGGGGATTTGGATTTATTATCGATACGGTCCTGCAGAGAGGTAATATCCGCCGAATGATCGTCCTCATCAATATCCACTCTGGAAAGCAGCTCTTCCCACTCCTCGTTTGTCATCTGAAGAGCACCGATCGGAATTTCCGGTGCGCCGCTGCCGAGTGAAGACCGAACCGCTTCCCAAGCTTCCAAAGCTGCCTGCTCGACCGTATTTTCCGTGTCCTCATTAATTTTTGACAGGTCAGCCATATACCCTGTCACAGTTCCATCCTCACGTTTCTGTTCCAAGTAAACAAACTGCCTGCTTACATTGATCTGGGCCTTAAAGGTATACCCCTCTTCCGGGCAAATCTTGATATAATCACTTTGCTTATAGGAAATGCCTTTTGCGTCACATTCTGTGACTGCCTCCGTAATTTGTGCACTCCAAACAGAGAGCGTTGAAGCAATCCCGTAACAGCAAAAGCCCGCACTGATAGCCGCCATCCGGCTATCTGCCGTCTCTCTTTTGCCGTGTGCTTTTTCTTCGTAATCTGCCTGCTCCAAATTGCTCTGTGTGTCCGGCAGATTTCCGTAAAAGCCCTCCTGCTTCTCATTTCTGTTTTTCTTCTGACTATTCAGAATTTCAGAATAAATACGGTTTCCGATCCCATTTACTGTCACTTGATATCCTCCTTTTTCAATGTTGTTTTTAATGCTTCTCTTCCCCGCCGCAAATTTGTTTTTACTGTGTTTTCCGGAATTTCCAGAATTCTCGCAATCTCCCTGACGGAGTAGTCCTCATAGTAGAAAAAATACAGACACTCCCGATATTTCACGGGAAGTTCGAGCACCGCCCACAGCGTATCATCCTGCTCCAGATACGGCACCTTAAAATAAGCCCGCTCTGCTTCCGGTATTTTTTCCATACCGACGGTTGTCCGTCTCCATTTGCTCTTCATCAAATCTCTGCACAAATTCATCGTCGTGCGCACGAGCCATGCCCGCTCATGCTCTTCATTTTCAAATTCCGGCCGATACTTAAGCAGCCTGACAAATACCTCCTGCAGCACGTCCTCCGCATCGGCATGATTTTTTACCTGCGTAAACGCGACGCGAAAAATCAGCAGGTAATGTCTTCTAAAATAATCTTCCAGCCGTTCGTTTCCCATATCCCCTGTTTTATCCGGCATATACAGCTTCCGGATAATCTATCCCTTCTTAAGTAATACGAATGAACGCATTAAAAAGTTTCAAAATTAAATCAGCCGATTATCTGCTATAGATATATCGGCTGAAAAAACGGTTCTATTTACTTTCATCGTCATCTTTATCGTTTTTATGATGCCTCACCTTTTGGATGATCAGAAATACCAGTGCGGCAAGCACCGCAAGCAGGGCAACCGCCCACAGTACGCCGCTGAGCCTTCCGGCAACAAAGATACTCGTCGGTCCGTCCGCCCCGCCGATTATTCCGATCGAAGCAGCATCGGTCAGGGAAAAGGTGAGGAGAATCCGTAACAGTCCAACCAGCTCTTCCACACTTAAAAAACCGCCGATTAGCATCATCGGTATGGTGATCTGCTTGCATACGGTTTTCTTCTTATATAAGACAATTCCTGCTGCCAATAAAACAGCCCCAACGGCGAAGCGCCAAAACAATATAAAAAAAATAAAATTCATATTTTCCTCCGTTCTTCTCACTTCATATAATCTTGTCATCTATGATTCAGTATAAAGTAAATGAATCAGATGTCAATCCTGCCGTCCTTTTTCTCCATTTTTCATTGCTTTTCCCGCAATTACCACTTATAATCTACAATTAGGATTGAAGTCATGATAGGAGAAGGAAATGAGCATTTTAAACGTAGAGCAATTAACACACGGCTTTGGTGACAGAGCCATTTTTCATGATGTGTCGTTCCGTCTGCTCAAAGGCGAACACATCGGGCTTGTTGGTGCAAACGGAGAAGGAAAGTCCACCTTTATGAATATTATCACAGGAAAGCTAATGCCTGACGAAGGCAAGGTCGAATGGGCAAAAAATGTCCGTGTCGGTTATCTTGATCAGCATACGGCTCTGAAGAAAGGTATGAGTATCAAGGATGTGTTATCCTCAGCCTTTGATTTTCTGTTTGAAATGGAAGCGCAGATGAACGATATCTGTGACAAGATGGGGGATGCATCCGAAACCGAGATGGAGACTTATATGGAAGATCTTGGAACGCTTCAGGATTTGCTGACCGCCCACGATTTTTATCTGATTGACGCAAAGGTTGAGGAGGTTGCCAGAGCCCTTGGGCTTTTGGATCTGGGGCTTGCTTCGGATGTGACGGATTTGAGCGGCGGGCAGCGCACAAAGGTACTGCTCGGAAAGCTTCTTCTGGAAAAACCCGACATTCTGCTTTTGGATGAGCCGACCAACTATCTGGATGCAGAGCATATAGAGTGGCTGAAGCGGTATCTCATTAATTATGAAAATGCATTTATTTTGATTTCTCATGATATTTCATTTTTAAACAGTGTTATCAATTTGATCTACCATATGGACAATCAGGAATTAAACCGCTATGTCGGTGATTATGATAAATTTAAAGAGGTTTACGCCATGAAACAATCTCAGCTTGAGTCTGCTTACAACAGACAGCAAAAAGAGATCGCAGATTTAAAGGATTTTGTTGCCAGAAACAAGGCTCGCGTCGCAACACGCAATATGGCGATGTCCCGGCAGAAAAAGCTGGATAAAATGGATGTTATTTCGCTTGCGGCAGAACACCCGAAGCCGGAGTTTTCTTTTAAGGAAGCGCGCACGCCCGGCAGGTATCTTTTTACGACTACCAATCTGATTATCGGCTATGAAGAGCCGCTCTCCTCACCGCTGAGCCTTTCCATGGAACGCGGCGAAAAAATCGTGCTGACCGGCGCAAACGGAATCGGAAAAACAACGCTTCTAAAAAGTATTCTCGGATTGATACAGCCCTTATCAGGCAGCGTAGAACAGGGTGAGTTCCTGAGCATCGGCTATTTTGAACAGGAAATGCCGCAGGACATCGCGACAACCTGTCTCGAGGAAATCTGGAAGGAATTCCCTTCCTATACCCAGTATGAAGTACGCTCGGTTCTTGCAAAATGCGGACTGACTACAAAGCACATTGAAAGCAAGGTAAAAGTCTTAAGCGGCGGTGAGCAGGCAAAGGTCCGCCTCTGTAAGCTCCTCAACCGTGAAACCAACATCCTTCTTCTGGACGAACCGACCAACCATCTTGATGCCGATGCAAAAACCGAATTAAAACGTGCCCTCAACGCATACAGGGGAAGTATCCTTATGGTCTGCCATGAGCCGGATTTTTATGATGGCCTCGCAACCGCTGTCTGGGACTGCACAAAATGGACAACCAGATTGTTTTAAATTACGGAATCGTTTCATTTTTACCGAATCATTTTACAATATTCGTTCCAAAAAATGCCGGCGCTTTTTCTGAAAACGCCGGCAGATCTTACCATACGGGAAAAAACCGTGTCATTGCACCGCTTTAAATGCTTCTTCCAAATCTTCGATAATATCGTCAATATTCTCCGTGCCGATCGAAAGGCGAACCGTATTCGGGCGTATTCCCTGATCTAAGAGCTCCTCCTCATTCAACTGGGAATGTGTCGTTGATGCCGGATGAATCACAAGGGATTTCACATCCGCCACGTTCGCAAGCAATGAAAACAACTCCAGATTATCGATAAATGACTTTGCCTTTTCAGCGTCTCCCTTGATTTCAAAAGTAAATATGGAACCGCCGCCATTCGGGAAATATTTCTGATACAGTGCCTTCTGTTCCGGATCATTAGAAACAGACGGATGGTGCACCTTTTCTACCTGCGGGTGTGCATTTAAATATTCTACTACCTTCAGCGCATTTTCCACATGGCGTTCTACGCGGAGTGAAAGTGTCTCAAGCCCCTGCAAAAAGAGAAATGCATGGAATGGAGAAAGAGTCGCTCCGGTATCACGCAGCAGAATTGCGCGAATTTTCGTCACATAGGCCGCAGCACCGACCGCCTTCGTAAAGCTGATGCCATGATAACTCGGATTCGGCTCCGTCAAGGACGGAAATTTGCCGCTCGCCTCCCAGTCAAATTTTCCGCTGTCGATAATCACACCGCCGATTGTCGTTCCATGCCCTCCGATAAATTTGGTCGCCGAGTGTATCACAATGTCTGCACCATATTCAATCGGGCGCACAAGATACGGCGTCGCAAACGTGTTATCGATCACCAGCGGGATTTTGTTGGCATGTGCGATTCCTGCAATTTTCTCAATATCCACAACATCGGAATGCGGATTACCCAGTGTTTCGATAAATACTGCCTTCGTATTATCCTGAATAGCTCCTTCCAGTTCTTTATAATCAAACGGATCAACAAACGACGTGGTGATGCCGTATGCCGGCAAGGTATGTGCCAACAGGTTATAGGTACCCCCGTAAATATTTTTAGCCGCTACAATATGATCCCCCGCCTGTGCGAGATTCTGAATGGAATAGGAAACTGCGGCTGCACCCGACGCAACTGCCAGTGCTGCAACACCGCCTTCCAATGCGGCAATTCTCTGCTCAAATACATCCTCGGTCGGATTCGTCAGCCGACCGTAAATATTGCCCGCATCCCGAAGTCCAAAACGATCCGCGGCATGTTCGCTGTTATGGAATACATAGGAAGATGTCTGGTAAATCGGCACGGCTCTTGCATCCGTCACAGGATCTGCGCTCTCCTGTCCGACGTGAAGCTGTAAGGTCTCAAATTTAAGAGTACGTTCCGCGTATTTCTTTTTGCTCATAGTATCCTTCTTTCCGGCAGTGCTCATTCCTGCCCATCTCTTTCAATTTTATTATTCCTAGTGCATTGATAGGAATATAGTATCACTAATTGCCCTGATTGTCTATTCGAAAAAGGGAGCAACTGCCACTATGGCACCTGCTCCCTATCAGGGCTGCATTTCTTTCAGGCATCATAATGCATAAAAAACAGAACTGTATTTTCATACGCAGCCCGGCAACAACACATCTCAAAATTAACTACTCTTGTGTCACTTGTTTTTTTCATGTCATTATGCTCCTTTCAATTCCTATCTTTTATATATGATAACTATGAATTGATTATATGTTGACACTAGCCATTTGTCAATATTTATTTTAAAAATTTTTACAAACTTTTTCACATTAAAATTTTACTTGTCTCTCGATTCCTTTTCCCCCATTTTCAGCAACTCCTCCAACAGCTCCACGTACTCCTTAAATTGCACTTTACCATATCCAGTGAGTGCACATGTGGATTGGGGCTTACCATTTACAAATGCTTTGTCAATCACCACATATCCCATTTCTTCCAGCTTCTTTAATTGTGCGCCAAGATTTCCGTCTGTTGCCCCCGTTATTTTTTTCAGATCCCTGAATGTTTTCTTTCCGGTCAATAAAGAGGACAATACCGCTAATCTAAGCTTGCTCTGAAACGCCTCCGGTATCGCGTTGATCTCCATTCTCTCCCGCTCCTCTTTTTAAATAAGATCCAATCAACAGCATGCCAAACGTCATAATAATCTTGATCAGCATGCTGCTCACTGATATCCGTGTCCCTGTGCCGCCGATCGTTCCATACACCATCTCCTTCATGCTGCCAAACAGGGCCATATAAAAGATACTTGTCAGGAGCGTCACAATGGTTATTATTTTATGCTCAGTCAGTATTCCCGTCATCAGCAAAGCAATAAAAACCGGTAAAATCGTAATTATTTCTCCGCATCTGAAGAAAACATTGAGAGCCGCATCTGATGCCGCATGTAAAAATTGTATATATAAATAGGGAAACAATTGAGAAAGAAAAAGCACGGCTCCCCAAACCTTCACCATTCCAATACTGATATCATTGCGATATGATTTAATCTTTTTATAGTAAATAAAGAAGCAAATACCATAGGCAATGAGCGGCAATAATCGATATAATATTTCTGATACCGCATATACCGGCGACGAATATCCATATATATTGCGGATTCCATACATCACCTGCTCCAAAGCAAATTTGCCAATGTTAATGAGTCCAATCCAAATAAAAAACAATGCAATTCTTGAAAAATCTTTTTTTGTCCGCTCGATTACCTCCTTGATAAATGAAAGATCTTCCATTGCTGATTTGATATCACTATTCATAGTAGTACTCCTTTCTTTAACTCTATTATATAGAGTACTCTGTGACATGTCAATGGTAGTTTTATTTTTTGAATTGAACTGCCTGTTTTCTGAAATATTGAAATGACAAAATTCCTATAGGAATAAAATAGATACACCAAAATTCCAGCACTGCAGTCCCAATCCATGCCGAAGACGAACGATCCGCAGAGAAAACATCCAGCATCGGTATGAGAAAGCAGGCAATAAAAAAAATGCCATGTATCAACAGCAGCGCTTTTAGCCATCGGTCACTCCGCGTCTCTCCCTCAATTGTCAGTCCTGCAAAAAAGGTCGACAAGGACATCAATGCATACCCCAACAGATCATAATTAAAAAAAAGCCCGAACATCCGGTAATCCAAAATGTCCATCGCCTGTTCTGACAGGCCGCCCTTATGTACTGTCGTACATTGTGCAAAATAGACGAGTAAAATAATGGCCGCGTATATCGCCGCAAACACCATTGACAGGTAACCGGCCAGCTTTGCCTCCTGCTTCGCAAGCAGACAAAAAGCACACATCATCGGAACAAAGCCCAATGCGATAAAAATAGAAGTCAGATAACCTCCAAAATCACTTCCGGCCGCCATCGTCAATGCAAAGCCCGTTACTGCCATCACATTGACTGCTGCTGCGAACATTCCAATTTTTCTGTTCATATAATCCCTCCTATTTTTTTTCATCCCCATACTCTTTCAATCTGTCAAGTGCTCCTTCAAAAAGAATTTCTATCACTTTATCAATATAAGCATCCCTCTGCTCCTTCATAGTAAGATCGTATCCCAAAATTTCCTTTGAAGAATTTCCTGCTAAAAATGCGATCTGCATGGCCGAGGTAAGTATAAATACCAGTGTTTGCTTCGTTTCCTCGTCCATATCGCTTCTGATTGCTCTGGAAAAACCCTTTTGCGTATAGACGGAATTACTCTGTTTGTGATAATTCTTCATATCTCCGAGAATTGAGATATAAGAAATGGCACGGTTCCCGAACAGGAAATCATAAACCTGCTTTGCCCAGTCTGCCAGCCGTTCCTTATCCGTCAGTCCGTTATTTTCTTTTTCATACTTTTGAATCGGGGAAAAGCACATCACAACCTGATTGATAATCCGTTGGACGCAGATCGCAATAAGATTCTCTTTACTTCCAAAGTGATAATTAATAAGTCCGAGTCCCACTCCCGATCGTTCCGCAATCCTGCGGGAAGTAATTTCCTGAAGATTTCCGCCGCTCGCCTGAATCATTTCTGTCGCAACGCTGATTATGACTTCCCTGGTACTATTTGTATCATTCATTTTCTCCTCCTTGAACAATGTTCAATATCATTATACTGAACATTGTTCAGCGTGTCAATATTACTCCTTTGCTAACGTTTCATAACAAAAGCTCTCCTATAAAAAATTGCGGATTTCTCCGCAATTTTCTTTATAGTTCCCGCCACGATTTTCTTATTCACTATCGAAGATAAAATTTTTGGTATAGGATTCTTCCGCGCGTTCCCGATTCCTTTGTTCAAGCTCCAGTTTATGGGAAAAATATTCCTCATTACGTTCTTCCCGGGCACATGCACGCTGATATCTAATCTGCTCCCATAGCTCCGTATTATCTGTACTGCTATTTAGGATACCTGTTTTTTTATTTTTCTTTGCAGAAGAACCGGAAGAAGATTTTGAATAGTCCCATTGATTATCTCCCTGCCCTCTGTACTCCTCCTTTGTCGCACCAAAATATTCATAATCTGTGCCGCGAAGATAATCCTTCCTGCTCGTCATCATTGATAAATCCACCGAGCGGTTCTCTTTAATATTGGCAAGTACCCACTTTTCATATTCCGGATCATCCTTCATCGCCTGATATCCCTCTTCTGATATAACAAGCGTTTCTGTAATTTTTCTATGTGAAGGGTGAAATGGTATTTTATTAATTGCCTCTTGGATTCTGGATTGATATTCCTCCAGCGTTTCCGTATTATCTGTTCCTGATCCCGTCACCTTCCTGCTGCTGTATGTATAGGCAGCGGATGCCCCCAGATTATTTTCTATGAACATTGGTACCCTCCTGTTTTTATATATTTTCTAATCTTTCATGCAGCATCATCTTAAATGTAAACTGCTCTCATACTCACAAATCTCTGATAAATGATCTGGCCTCATATCCCCATCGTCTTGTTTCTCATCGTCTTGTTTTTCATCATTTTGTATATCATTTTGCAATTGAGTCGGTTTTGATAGTTCCAGACTCATTGTTGTTTCCATGCCGGCGATTCTTATTGTCATCACCAATACTCTTGACCCATCTGCTTTTACTATAATTTGAGAGTCTGTTTGCGTTTTCTCACAAGGCAATGTCTCCATTTTTTTGTATTCATCCCTGGTTGCTTCACTTTTACTCTGCTTGTCATTTAGTAACTCTAAAAATTGATCTTTCCTTATGTTTTTTTGTTGATTTCCAATCATAGTATTATAATAAGGATCATGATCAATCGTTATCTTCATAACAATATTTCCCCCTGCTGATTTTTGAAATTTTGTCACCAATCCCCCTGTTCATAAGAGATATAAAAAAATAACACTAAAATCCAACAGATCAATTCTGTAGAACCTTGGTGTCATCCGTGACTGCACTTTGCTACAATTATTATATCGGTTAACTGTTACATTATTATTATACTTTTTAAAATTATTTATGCTTTTCAAATGCGAATTCTCATAAGCCCGCAATGAGTCACCATTGAGCATTTATTTAATCTGTGTTTTTTTATAAACCCGAATAATGAACGGACAAACCAACGCAAATGTAACGGTATACATGCATAAAAGAATTGGCACTGCTAATATAACTATATTTCCAAGATACCCTCCGACTAAAGTTAAGCCGTATAATTCTGCATAGGTCAGATTATAGAAACTTTTCCATCCACCCGGACTGGTTTGTATCATACAATTTGCTCCGTCCGTACCAAGGATTCCAAATACAATTCCTGAATATAACAGCATCAAGCACCAATATACAACAGTAATCTTGGGCAAAAAAAGTGTGCAGGGTAAAATCAGCCCTACACACTATTTTGTTATCTTGACTGTTACTTGTTTTTTCTCACGCCGTTTTCATCGACCTCGTACTCGTCGATTTCGGTACTGACTGCCAGAGTGCCGTCTGCGTAGAAGTAATACCACTTGCCGTCAATCTGGAGCCATTTGCCGGTGATCATGTTGCCGTAGGTGTCGAAGTAATAGCGTTTGTTGTTGCCGTTTGCACCCAAATTCCACCAGCCGACCAGCAGGATGTTGCCGGAATAGAAATGCCTGTTTCCGGTATTATCCTTGATCCACCCTGTTTTCAGCGTGCCGTTGTCGTTGAAGTAATACTTTACGCCGTCTATGGTCTGTGTGTCGGTAAGGGCTTTGCCGTCCTTGTAGTACAGGAACTGGCCGTCATCGTTTTTCGCCCAGCCCTGCGCGGTGGCGGGATCAATGGTCAGCTTGATGTAACGGTGCAGCATGGAGGAAACCTCTGCGCGGGTGGCGCTGGATTTGGGATTAAACTTATTTCCGCTGCCGCCCATTATGATGCCTGCCTGCTGCATGGCTGTCACTGCTGTTTTGTAAGTGCTGCCGATGGAAGAAGCATCCGCAAAGATAGCTTCGGTGCGGGTGACCGGCAGCTTGTAGCCGACGGCCTTGGCGTAGTTTTGCAGAATCACCGCGATTTCATGCCGGGTAATCGCCCGGTCGGGAGCAAACTGGCTGTCGCCGATGCCCTGAATGATGCCCTTACTGTATGCCCACTCAATATACGGACGGAAAGTGCTGTCCGCTTTCACATCGGTGAAGCTGCCCGTGGTATAGGCTTTCGTGTCCACGCCTGCCAGTCTGCCGAGGGCCGTTACCAGCATTCCCCGCGTCATGGCGGTGTCGGGTGCAAAGGTGGTTTCCGAAGTGCCTGAAAGAAGCCCCCTGCCGACTACATAGTCAATGGATTCCTTTGCCCAATGGCTGCCGATGTCGGTAAATTTGGCAGATGGAGCCGTATAACCCACACCGTATACCGAGAAATGATTGGTGCTGAAAATCACACTGCCGCTGTTTGCGTCATAGGTCGAATCCGCAATGCGGTTGATTTTTCCCGCTCCATCCACATACACGGCGTAGAGGTAGCCTGCCGCTTCGTTTTTGCCCGGTGTGCTGGGGATGGACAGGGTTGCGGAGCCTGTGCCAAGGTTTGTGATGCTCACGGTTTTGCCGTCCTTCACAGTGGTCAGAGTGATATCATAGGCATTGCGAACTCCCTTAACTGTTGTTGGCTTTACCGTAATGGTCACGTTGCCGGTGCTTTGTTTCTGGATTTCCGAAAGCGACTGCGCGTCAAAAGTGAGGGAAATGGGCGCACCCGCGATTTCAAACTGCATTGCCTTTTCGCTCACCAGCCGGTTCAGGGCGGCGCGCTCCAGCGTGAGAGTCAGCCCTGCGGTGGCGGGCGTGTCTAGCGCAATCTGCGCGCCCACACCGTAGGTGGTACGGTTCTGCTTCTTTGCTTCCGCCTGCGCTTTTTCAAGGGCGGCTTTCACGATACTGTCGGTCACGGTGAAGGTTCTCTGCGTATTGGTTCCCGCCACCTTGCCGGAAACGCTGCCGATGGTGGACCAATCAGGCTGGATCGCGGGAGGAATGATAACTGTTGTGCCCCGATTGGAATCGGAGCTGTCGGAACCGCCGTCATTGCTGTACCTGCTAAAATGCGCTTTGATCGTAACGTCGTTATCCGGCATCACAAAGCTGTTGCCCGAAAGAATGGCTCCGCCGCTGACGACCTCCCAACGGGAAAAATAGTAGCTGCCGCCGGCGGGCGTTGCGGTAAGTGTCACCGTTTCGCCTTGGGTTGCGGTCGTTTTATTCGCAGCGGCCGTGCCGTTGCCGCCGGTCAGGACGGTTATGGTATGGGCAGTCGCCGGTGACGGCGTACTGTCGGCGACATGCACGGTTACGGGAATATCCGTAGGCGAAACCAAATCCCCGCCGCTGAAGGTCACTGTAATGCCCGCGCTGCTTACAGTTTGCAAGCCGGTAACGGTGACGGTTCCATCAGAGGTCAGTGTAGCCGGAGAAACCGAGATATCGCTTTCATTGCCGGAATCCACCGCAATACTTGCCTGCGCCGCCCGATTCCCGGATTGCCCAAGGGAGATGTCCAGTGTTCCGGTTGGGTTGCCGTTCAAATCAAGATTGACGGTTGACGGCGAAACATCCGGGCCTGCGGGCTGGGCTTTGGTGGTAAAGGAATAGGTTGCAGGGTTAGGGTCAATCGTATTGCCCGCCGCGTCCTCAAAGTCCGCAACCGTAATTGTGTATGTTTCGCTGTAGGCAAGGCCAGAATATGGCACAGTGAAAATTGTATTTGTCGGTGTGTTCCAGGTTCCTGAAAGAGTGCCAATACTATTATCCAGCGATACCGTGCCTTCACTTGTTTTCATGGGTTCACTAAAGGTAATCACAATATTGCCGCTTTGCTCCACACCGGTTGCATCATTTGCCGGGGTGATGCTTTCTACCGTTGGCGGAGTGGTGTCGCTTGGCGTTAAATTCACATGGATTAGCTGATTTGCCTGCGTGATCTCTATTGTAGCCGTGTAAGGCTCATATCCGGTCTTGCTCACAGTCATGGTATAGCTTTCGTCCCGCTCCAAATATGCGATGGCCTTACCCTCGCCACCGGACAAAATTGCGCCGTCGGGCGCTGACGCGCCCGAAAAGGAGATGCTGGCGCCCTCAACCGGAGTGCTGTCGCTTTCTACCATAATATCCGCCTGCACCAAAGGATTTTTAGATGTGAAGATGGAAGATGCCAGATTGATCTTCAAAGCGGGACGAACAGCATCGCTCCAGTCCATGTCGTCGCCGTTCGCGTTGACGTAGCCGTCGTAGCTCACGACCGCCGCGTAGTCATCTTCCTTGCCCGGCGTCCGCAGCCACCAATAGTCGCCAATCGCACGGTCAGCGTTATCGTCAAAATAGACTGCGTTATTTGCCTCATCCGTGCTTAACAGAAACACCTTGGAGCTGCCAGTTGTTCCACTGCCTATATAATTGCCGCCGTAGGTATAGCTTGCCGTTACAATGGCAGCTTTTTCATCGTCACTAAATCGGCTCATAAAACCATTAGAGGTATAGTTATTGTTGTTTTTTGTGCAAATTTCATTATTCAACCATGCCTTAATGTCAGAAGTGTTCCAGTCGTTATCTCCACCACTATTCCGTGTGGTGTGAAAATGCCTTGAGCCCACCGATTCCTCCGCCAGCAGCAGGGCGGTTTTCTTGCCGGGGTTGTCGGTGTCACTTTCCGTTACTTCCAGTATGCGCCACACCATATCACCAAATTCCACATAGCGGTGGCCGTTTTCGCCTGTCCATGTACCCACGGCAAAATTGTCATTGCCGCTTGTTACTGTCAGGTTAATCTCCACCGGCTCACTGGCAAAGTCGGTTTCATAATTACCATTGCATTCCTCGTTAAACAGCTTGAGGGTGTAGCTGCCCGCCGCAAGGCCGTCCAGCACATCAAAGCTGGCGGTGCCGCTGGCTCCGCTACCGCCCGTCAAATCCGCCAGCTTGCCATAGTACAGCACCTCGTCCGTATCGCCATCTGTCAGCACAGCGGAAACGTATTTGTCCGTGCCGGTTACCGCGCCGGTGTAGGGGATGTTCACCGTTCCGCCCGGCGCTGCGGTGACTGCATCGGTATCGGTGACGGTCAAATTCAGGTTGCTTGTGTCCAGCATCGTAAATTTCAAATTTTGCGTCACCGGCTTCGCCGGGGAAAGATTATCGCCTACGGCGGTAGATTTTACGTTCGCTCCGCTCACGTCAGATGCGAAGAGGGCAGATGCCAGATTTAAATGAAAAGCGGGGCGAACAGCATAGTCGCTATTCGCGCTGCCGCCGCCCGCGTTGACGTAGCCGCCGCTGCTCACGAACGCCGCATAGCTATCATTGTAACCCGGCGACCGCAGCCACCAACTGTAGCCGTATGCGCGTATGCTTCCGTCAAGCAGGCTTGCTTCCGCTACCGATAACGGCCAAAAGTTTTCTCCTATGGTATCACTTCCGGCGATATTATCCGGAACATAGCTTCCTGTGTATTTCGCACTACCAATATGGCCGCTCTCAAGGGTTCTTAGAGCATGGTAGGCGTACCAATCAAACGTATTTGTGTTGGACACATAGTATTCCTTTATGTAGGTGCTTTCATTTACGCTTCCGGCAGCACTAATAAAGGAGGCAGTATCGATACCATCATAGTCGTTAAGCGAAAAGTTTCCGCTATTCCCACTCAGGTTTCGCGTTGCGATTGCGCCTTGTTCTTTTTCCGGCAGGTTATTATAAAAGCTGTTCATTGCCGCTTGCAAGGTTGAGTCTGCATATTGATTTGAAGAACCATGAAATTGGCTTCTTGATGGTTTCGTCGTATTGGCATTTGCAAACAGCAGCGTTGCCATACCGCCTTCGGGCGCAACGCCTTCTCCATCCCAGCCGATGACCACCCACTGATACCCGCCGTACCACACGGTGGTAGATTGGGTCAGTGTCGGGGATGACTCTGCGGTGGCCTCGGTTTCTGGCTGCGGATTCTCCCTCTGCACTGCTAATACCGGGGATATTCCAAGGTTTACTCCCGTACTGCCGCTGCTTGCCAGCATTGACCTAAATACGGGCGAAGCCTCCACCTTTACCTCTACGGTGATGGTGGGCAGCTCCACATCCTCCGCATGGCTCCATGCTTCGTCAAGCACCGGTGTAAAGACATAGGTTCCCGTGCTTTCCGGGTCATATTCCGGCTCCGATATCCATTCCAGTACCGGTACAGATACCGTTTTCTGTGTGCCTACGGTATCGTCCGCATCGGAGCCGGGCGCATTGTTTCCGCTGACGGAATCCTCACCGGTCGTATCACCGTCCTGCAATTCCGTATTGGTTTCCGCAGCATTTTCCTGTGCCGGTGCTCCCGAATCCTGCACGCTGCCGGAATCGCTGTCAGCCTGCTCTGCGGAAGTTTCCACCTCCACCGTCGCCATCAGGGACGCGGGAAGATTCAAATTCTCCAAGGATGAGCCAAGCGGCACGGCCTGATTTTTTACGCTGTCCTCCAGCGGTTCAAAGGCGATGATTGTGCCGTCCTCGCTTTCGCCCACCGCAAACACCGTCTGCGGCAGCGTTCCCAGCACCAGCAGCACTGCCAGCGCAAGGGATAGCAGCCGTTTGCCGGGCTTGTTGATTGCTTTGTTCATATGCTCGTTTCCTCCGTTCAAGGTGCTTTGTACAAACACCGTTTTGTTATATCGCTTCGCACGCTGCCTCATCCGGCTAAAAGCGCTCTGTAAACGCCAAAAACACCCGTGCGGGTGCTTTTGCTAATCCATTTTTTATTATAGCATTTTTAGGCATAAAAAAGAGAAAGGTAGAGAAATCCTAACACTTCTCCATGAATATTCCTTACGGCTTCGGTTCAAAGCGGTAGCTGCCGCCCCGGAGGTTAGGGATCGCATAGCCGCTCCCCTCAATCTTTTTCCGCAGGTGGGATACCTGAAACTTGACGGCGCGAATGTCGCCGGCCATATTCTGCCCCCATACTTTTTCATAGATATATTCCGCGCTCATCGTCTTTCCCTCGTTTTGCAGGAACAGCAGAAGCAGGGCAAATTCCTTTTGTGTCAGAAGCATATCCTCACCGTTTCGATAGGCGATCATGGAGGTCAGGTTCAACGAGAAAGGGCCTTTTGCAATCGTCTCCGGCACCTGCTCCGCATTTTGCAGAAGGCGCAGGAGCCGCACATGCAGTACCTCAAAGGTGTACGGCTTGGTCAGGTAATCGTTACACCCCCCTTGGAAGCCTTGGACAATGTCTTTCGTTTCGCCGTAGCCGGTCAGAAGCAGCACGGGAATTTGGGAGGTTTCCCGAAGCTCCCGCAGAAAATCCAGACCGCTTCCGTCCGGCATCCCAATATCCAGAATGATTGCGCCGGGCGTCTGCTGTGCGAGGCACGCCCTTGCGGCGGCAAGGGTCATCGCCGATGCGGCGGCGAAACCGGCTCTTTCCAGCATACGCTTATTAAAATTCTGCACCTTTTTACTGTCCTCAACAAGTAATATCAGTTTATCACTCATAAATGACACCCACCTCCTGACCGCCATAGACCGGAACGGTGAATGTCACGGCGCATCCTTTTCCCGGTTCGCTTTCCATTCCGATTGTCCCGCCGTGCGCTTCCACAACGGTTCTGCAAATATACAGCCCGTAGCCTGTGCTGCCCCTGCCGGATACGCCGCGCTCAAAAATATGCGGCAGTATGTCGGGCGGTATGCCTTCGCCGGTATCCGCCACGCGCACGGTAATATACTCGTCGTCAAAATCCGCCGTGACAGTAATCCGCCCGTGCTTTGTATGCTCCGCCGCATTGAAAAGCAGATTGGCAAGCACCTGTGAAAACTGATCCTTTTGGGCAAATACGTCCGGCATACCGGGGACGGCCTCCACCGTCAGGATAACGCCCTGCTGTTCCAGCTTGTAGCGGAACGCTTCGGCGTTGTCCCGGAGCAGGGCGGCGAAGCTGGTACGCGTCCGGTTCTCGCTGATCTCATTGATAGACGCCAGCTTTGTCATGCCGTCTATCATACGGCCAAGACGCTGCGTCTCGCCCCTTATGGTCTCAAGCGCCCCGCCTGCGTCCGCAAGGCTGCCGTCCTCCGCTTTCATTTCCTGGTCGGCAAAGTCAATGCCCGTGGCAATAACGGTCAGCGGCGCTTTCATCTCGTGGCTCATGTCCTGTAAAAATTTTGTTTTCATGTCAAGCGTCTGCAACGCTGACTTTTGGGCGAGGGATTCCTTGGTATATTGAATCAGTCGCAGATTTGTGAAGGATAATACAACGCCGACGAACACAATAAAAAATGAAATAATAATATCCGTATAGATACCGCGCATAGCAATAAATATGTTATACATGATATGAAACAGCGCGGGCGCTGCGCAAAAGGTCAGGATACTCTTCGAAGAAAGCTCGGTGAACGCCGGACGCAGGTAGGTATTGAACAAACGGTAAACAAATGGAAAAGTACCCGCGACCAGTACGGCGGTAGTAAGAATCCATGCGGGTTCGGCGATCAGACCTGAGCCTCGGCCCGGCAGGAATGGTGCGACGATAATATGCGACATACAGGCTACCGCTGATGCGAGCAGCAAAAGAATAAGCATGGTGTAAAGCAATTTGCTGAAATCAATTTTATAACAGAAAATATACGCTGCCAAAAGCATAGCCGTAATGAGCAAATAGGAATAGGTGTTCCAGATTTGCCAATCCGCCGTGTAACGCGCGACTGCGTAACCCATCACCATCCGGATAAAAGCGAAGGCTATGAGGAGCACGGTTACGTATTTCTTAGGAATACGCTCATTGCCCCGAAAGGGAACACAGGCAATGAAGTACCACGGCGTATCCGCAACAAGCAGACTGATTGCGTATCGTAAAGGAAAACTCATCCCCCATATCTCATGCATTGGATTCATTGGCCGCCCTCCTTTTGACATTATACTTCTATCAAAAGAAATATTCAATGTGTTTTTCCTGCTTTCAGTAGCGGAATCAGCATTTTGGGGAGTAGAAAATAAGGTTAGAACCCTCGCGGTATCACAAATTTTCTTCATGGCACTGATTAAAAGTTTTTGATGATAAGCTGGTGGCAGTGCCCCCAATCCCCCAAGGCCGTGCTCCTGCGAAATACAAGGGTCTTCGCCATCTCCTTGAGGTTGAACAGCTTGACCCGCCGCTCATATCCCGGCCCCTTGCCTTGCTAGATTTTCGCCTGAATGTCGATCAGCAGATTGGGCTTTATCGAAGCGGAATCCACACCCAGCGATTTGCACCGGATGAACTGTTTCCCGCCCGGCGGTCGGATAGATAAATACTTGCCGCGCTTTACTGTGCATCCCGCTGATTTTAAGGCGGCGAGAAAGGCTTCAAAGGAATCTCTGTGCTGGAAACGCCAGCCATGACACTGCTGCCAATATGCCAATCAGTATTGCCAACGTTATTTTTCCGGCAAATCCGCAAAAATCTTTTTTATCTCAAATGTAATCATGATTATCACCTTTTTTCATTCTGTGAATTAAAAGAAAGTCAGTATCCATCATCTCCCCTTTCTTTAGTAGTCATGTTTAAATTTTATTATTCTAATAAGTATAACGATTTAAGTTTAAAAAAAGATAGTCCTTTTAAAAAATTAAAAGACTGCACACGTGGCATGCTGCCTTGCGCCATGCTACCCCACGGCAAAGCTACCTCACGGCAATGCCGTTCGGTTGCGGGCTTCGCCCTATATTCATCAATAAATAACAAAAAGTCCGATCACAAGCAAGCTTGCATCGGACTTTCTGTTATTTATTTATTCACGCATGGCTCATTGCCATCGCGTAATTTATTCCATGATTGTAGCAACACGGCCTGAACCTACCGTACGTCCGCCTTCGCGGATAGCAAAGGTAAGACCCTGCTCGCAGGCTACCGGATGGATCAGCTCAATCGTCATCTCAACGTTGTCGCCAGGCATGCACATTTCTGTTCCTGCAGGCAATTCGCAAACGCCCGTAACATCAGTTGTTCTGAAATAGAACTGCGGTCTGTAGTTGTTGAAGAAAGGTGTATGACGTCCGCCTTCATCCTTCGTCAAAACGTATACCTGCGCTGTGAATTTCTTGTGGCACTTAACAGAACCCGGCTTTGCAAGAACCTGTCCTCTTTCGATATCCGTTCTCTGAATACCACGAAGGAGAACACCGACATTATCACCGGCCTGAGCCTCATCAAGAAGCTTACGGAACATCTCAATACCTGTAACAACAGACTTCTGGGTTTCTTCCCTAATACCAATAATTTCAACTTCTTCTGAAAGGCGGAGAACACCACGCTCTACTCTGCCTGTAGCAACCGTTCCACGTCCGGTAATTGTAAATACATCCTCGACAGGCATTAAGAACGGCTTGTCTGTAGCACGCTCAGGATCCGGAATATAAGAATCAACCGTATCCATCAGCTCCATAATCTTATCGCCCCACTCGCCTGAAGGATCTTCCAAAGCCTTCAATGCAGAACCCTTAACGATCGGGCAATCTGTAAAGTCATACTCTTCAAGCTGCTCTGTAACTTCCATCTCGACTAATTCAATCAGCTCAGGATCATCTACCATATCGCACTTGTTCAAGAAAACAACGATATAAGGTACGCCAACCTGACGTGAAAGAAGGATATGCTCCTTTGTCTGAGCCATAACACCGTCTGTTGCGGCAACAACAAGGATCGCGCCGTCCATCTGTGCGGCACCTGTGATCATGTTCTTTACATAATCGGCATGTCCCGGGCAGTCAACGTGTGCATAATGTCTCTTTTCTGTCTCATACTCAACATGAGCCGTGGAGATTGTAATACCTCTTTCTCTCTCTTCCGGAGCCTTGTCAATGTGATCGAAATCCGTAGCCACATTACCTGCAACTCTTTCTGAAAGAACCTTTGTGATTGCTGCTGTTAATGTCGTTTTACCATGGTCAACGTGACCGATGGTACCAATATTACAATGGGGTTTTTTTCTTTCAAACTTAGCTTTAGCCATTTCTAAAGTCCTCCTTTTATTAGGGTTTCCTATTATTTTTTTATTTTTGAGCAAAATTGCTCGGCTATCTATGATTATATTTCATTCCCAAAGAATTTTCAAGGAAAATTTTGCTTATCATAGCAGTTATGCCTTCTTTGCAGCGAGTACCTTTTCCTGAACGGACTTCGGCACCTGCTCATACTTTTCGAAGAACATGGAATAGTTGCCGCGACCCTGCGTTTTGGAACGAAGATCCGTTGCATATCCAAACATTTCCGAAAGCGGTACGTAGCCTCTTACCATTTTGCCGTTTCCGACATCCTCCATACCTTCGATACGTCCACGGCGTGAGTTGATATCACCGATTACATCGCCCATGTATTCCTCAGGCATTGTAACCTCCACCTTCATAATCGGCTCAAGCAGTGCCGGAGATGACTTCTGCATCGCATCCTTGAATGCAAGGGAGCCTGCAATATGGAATGCCATTTCCGAGGAATCGACTTCATGGTAGGAACCGTCATATACGGTCGCATGTACACCGACAACCGGGAATCCTCCAAGAATACCGGCCTTTGTTGCCTCCTCAATACCTTCGCCGACTGCGGGAATGTATTCCTTTGGAATAGAACCGCCGACAACGGCAGAGTCGAACTTGAACAGTTCTTCACCGTTCGCATCCATAGGCTCAAACCTCACCTTACAATGTCCATACTGTCCGCGTCCGCCGGACTGCTTTGCATATTTGCTGTCTACATCCACGCTCTTTGTGAACGCTTCTTTATAAGCAACCTGCGGAGCTCCGACATTTGCCTCCACCTTGAATTCGCGAAGAAGTCTGTCTACGATAATCTCCAGATGGAGCTCGCCCATACCGGCGATAATTGTCTGACCGGTCTCTTGATTCGTATGCGCACGGAACGTCGGATCTTCTTCAGCAAGCTTTGCCAGAGACTCACCAAGCTTGCCCTGTCCTGCCTTTGTCTTTGGCTCGATTGCAAGCTCAATAACGGGCTCCGGGAATTCCATTGACTCTAAAATAACCGGATGCTGCTCGTCGCAGATCGTATCACCGGTCGTTGTCAGCTTAAAGCCGACTGCCGCCGCAATATCGCCTGAATAAACCCTGTCAAGTTCCGCTCTGTGATTTGCATGCATCTGCAGAATACGTCCGACACGCTCCTTCTTGCCCTTCGTTGCATTGAGCACATAAGAACCGGAGTTCATCGTACCAGAATAAACTCTGAAGAACGCAAGCTTTCCGACAAACGGATCAGCCATGATCTTGAATGCGAGTGCGGAGAAAGGTTCTTCATCGGAAGAATGTCTCTCCACTTCATTGCCTTCCAGATCCGTACCCTTAATGGACGGAATGTCCGTGGGGGCAGGCATAAACTCAAGAACCGCATCCAGCAGCTTCTGTACGCCTTTGTTTCTGTAAGCGCTTCCGCAGCATACAGGAATTGCCGTACATTCGCAGGTACCTTTTCTGAGTGCTGTCTTCAGCTCTTCAACGGATGGCTCTTCACCCTCCAGATACTTCATCATTAAATCATCATCCAATTCGCAGATTTTCTCTACCAGCTCCGTACGATAAAGTTCGGCGTCATCCTTCATGTCATCCGGAATTTCCGTAATGACGATGTCGTCACCCTTATCATCGTTGTAGATGTAAGCTTCCATTTCCAACAAATCAATGATGCCCTTAAAGCTGTCCTCCTTGCCGATCGGCAATTGCAGACAAATTGCATTTTTACCTAATCTCGTCCTGATCTGCTCTACGGCACCGTAGAAATCAGCTCCCAAAATGTCCATCTTATTAATGAAGGCCATTCTCGGTACATTATAGGTATCAGCCTGCCGCCATACATTTTCTGACTGCGGCTCAACACCACCTTTTGCGCAAAACACGCCTACAGCTCCGTCAAGTACACGAAGGGAACGCTCAACTTCCACTGTGAAGTCTACGTGGCCCGGAGTATCAATAATATTAATACGATGCTCCAATGCACCTTCTTTCACTTTTGCATGATCATGAGGCGTCCAGTGGCAGGTTGTTGCGGCTGATGTGATGGTAATACCTCTTTCCTGCTCCTGCTCCATCCAATCCATGGTAGCAGTGCCTTCATGAGTATCACCAATTTTGTAGTTTACGCCAGTGTAATAAAGGATACGCTCGGTCAATGTCGTCTTACCCGCATCAATATGAGCCATGATACCAATATTTCTGGTTCTCTCCAATGGATATTCTCTTCCAGCCAAGGTTTCTTCCTCCTATTAGAATCTGTAATGCGCAAAAGCTCTGTTTGCCTCTGCCATCTTATGCATATCTTCTTTTCTCTTTACTGCAGCGCCTGAATTGTTTGCCGCATCCAGAATTTCATTCGCAAGTCTTTCTTCCATCGTCTTCTCGCCTCTCTTGCGGGAAAACATAGTAATCCAACGAAGTGCTAATGTTTGACGCCTCTCCGGTCTTACCTCAATGGGAACCTGATAAGTGGCACCGCCGATACGCCTTGCCTTTACCTCAAGCACCGGCATAATGTTGCTCATTGCCGTCTCGAATACTTCCAAAGCAGGCTTCTCTGCTTTTGCCTCTACTCTTTCAAATGCTCCATAAACAATTTTCTGCGCAACACCCTTCTTGCCGTCTAACATAATGTTATTGACAAGCTTTGTTACGACCTTACTGTTGTAAATGGGATCTGATAATACATCTCTTTTTTGAATATGTCCTTTACGTGGCACGGTTCTTCCCTCCTTAATCAAAATAATTGCCGCGAAACCACACGGTTCCGCAAGATTAATTCACAGGTACTCACATGTATTCCGCTAATGTGTACGCGCTGTATTGTTTCTATTGCGTTTATCAAAACGATTAGTGAAACGAATTCCAACACTCTACTTTAGTTTTGTTGTGGTACGATTTCCTTACCTTACTTCGCCTTCGGTCTCTTAGCGCCGTATTTGGAACGCGCCTGACGCCTGTTGGCAACACCTGCCGTATCCAGAGTACCTCTGATGACATGGTATCTTGTACCAGGTAAGTCCTTAACTCTTCCGCCGCGGATCAGAACAACGCTGTGTTCCTGCAAGTTGTGACCTTCACCCGGAATATAGCTTGTTACTTCGATTCCGTTAGAAAGACGAACTCTGGCGATTTTTCTGAGAGCTGAGTTAGGCTTCTTAGGGGTAGCTGTCTTAACAGCAGTACAAACACCTCTCTTCTGAGGAGAAGCTGTCTCGATGGACTTCTTGTGCAAAGAGTTGAAACCCTTTCCAAGAGCCGGAGCTCCTGACTTGTACACGGATGTCTGTCTTCCCTTTCTCACTAACTGGTTAAATGTTGGCATTCTTTTCACCTCCTGTGGTATAATTTTGCTAATTTCATACGCACAACAAAAAAACGCAATTTTGTGCACGCTAGATAATTATAGGGGTTTGCAATCCCGATGTCAAGGGGTTTTTAGAACAAAAGTTTTCCTATAAAATAAAAAGAATCTGCCGGCAGAAAAGTTTAGCCGGCAGACTTCTTTTAAGCATTTCTTTTATTTCATGCTGTCAAACTTTCTTTTTTCCACAACAGCTGCCTTCTTTTTTCTGGACTCATAATATTTATAGCCTGCGATTGCCGCTATAATAATCAGTAAAGCGAGAATCCACCATAAGAATGCCGGAACTACAGATGAAGGTGCTGCTGCCAGAGGCGTTTCCTCATCGGTCAGTGTCACAGTTTCCTTCGCCGGTATGCTTTTTTCCTCCGTAACCTCGGGTTCATCTGCTTCAGGAGCCTTTTCGTCTTTCAATACAGATGCCGACGGCTTGTTTGCAGGTTCTGCTTTTGCCGTCGCACGAACTGTCGTCCTCACTGCCGGTGCCGGAGCGATTGCCCCGAGTACCCCCGTGGCTGCTCCCGCAGTAAGCGCCGTCACTCCTGACGCTGCGGTGCCCGTTGTCCCTGCGCCCGTTGTTCCGGAAACCGTCGTACCGCCATCTGAGGCAGCACTCTTAACCTTCTTGGCTTCTTCTGCTGCATCATCGGCTGCTTTTCTGGCCTTCTTGGCTTCTTCTTCCGCATTGTCGGC
This sequence comes from Bacillota bacterium, assembly GCA_023402845.1. GTDB lineage: Bacteria > Bacillota > Clostridia > Lachnospirales > Lachnospiraceae > JAEYFP01. The sequence goes on along the minus strand of JAEYFP010000053.1, from coordinate 59,250 downwards.
CTTTTTCTTTGCCGCCTCGTAACTATTTTCTGCCGCATCTTTCTTGCTCTGTGCATCAGCAAGTTTTGCTTTTAACGCATCCAGATCCAGCTTCTTATCACTCACAGATACACCTTTCAAAGCCTCCTTTGCATTCGCAAGCGCTTCCAATGCCTTCTCATACTTCTCTAATGCCGCCTTTTCCGCCTCTGCGGCAGCCTGTGCGGCTGCTGCTGCATCCTCTGCCTTCGCATCCGCAAAGCTTGCTTCGAAAACTGCCTTCTCTCCCGCATCGATCTGTGTCAGGACACAGCGTTCATTTGAGAGTGCAACCAGATAATTTGTATTGTCACCATCACTCCTGAGCAAATAGCAGGTGCCGTCCGTACCGTACCACACTACGTCATGGTACTTCCTTTCCAGATCCAGTTCAGTCGATAATTTTTTAAAGGTCTGACCCTTAAAAAAGTCAAGTAATTTATCCCAAAAATCTCCTGATGTTGCATCAATATAGGTCTCCGTATCACCCGCTGCTTCATCATAGCTATTCCCGGAAGCATTCAACTGGCTCAGCAGTTCCTGATATTGTGCCTGATCTGCCGCACTCAGACTATAGGTAAACGTGTTGTCCGCCGTAAACACATAATCGCTTACTTTCTTTAATGTCGCGCTGGCAGTGTCCAAAGCCTGCTGTGCGCTGGCACTTTGATTGGAGGCATTGGTTTTTGCCGTATTGGCGTCGCCGATTACCGTATTCAACCTTGTTTTTTCATTATTGGCGCTTTTGATTGCCGCCTCAGATGTCGCAATGGCATTATTATTATTTGTAACCAACTTATCCTGATTTGCTTTATATGTCACCGCATTATTATAAGAAGCTACATAAGCTTTGGCGGCATCGATTTCAGCCTGCTTAATATTTCTTAAACTTCCCCAATCCCATCCTGGAGTTTTATTAGCTAATGATTTATAATGATCTAAATTACTTCCTAATGTTCCCCACCTAAATTCATTTGCATCAGTAATAACGTTCACCGCGTTCTTATATTCGCTTGAATTTTTAATATTAGTATTTGTCTGCTTCAGTGAGTTAATATTAGTCTGTTCACCCAAAATGGTGTCGTTTTGCTCGTCAATTTTCTCATTTGCATCAGCAATTACCTGATCTTGTGCGGTCTTAACATCTTCTTCATCTGCTTTAGCACTTTCAAGAGCTGCTGCTGCCTGATCCGCCGCATTCTTCAGTCCCTGATAGTCGGTGCCGGAATCGCCTGTGGCAAGCTTTGCCAGCAGATCCTCACTGATGATCGCCTGTGCAGCTGCTATCTTTGCCGCCTCCTCTGCTATATCGGCACTAGCCGCCGCTGTATCGGCGTCCTGCATAGCACCATTATAAACACTATTTGCATCTTCCAGCGTTTTCTGCGCTTCACCCAAAGACTCCTGCGCCTTAACTAATGCAGCCCGTGCCTGATCCTTTTCCGATTGAATTGCATTTTCTGCCGCTGCAACTGCAGCGTCATAATCCTTCTGTGCCTCGTCTAAAATATCCTGTGCCGCTTTCTTTGCGTCCTCTGCCTTCTTTGCTTCTGCCGCTGCCGCTGCTGCTGCCGCTTCCGCCTCGGTTGCCGCCGCTGCCGCGTCGGTTGCAAGCTTATTCATCCCTGCCTGATCTGTTGTGCCTCCTGCAACCGCGTCCGACACTGCTTTCTTTGCCGCTTCCGCCTGTTTAGCAGCATCTTCCGCTGCTTTTGCTGCATTGGCCGCCGCTGTATCGGCATCTGATGCTTTCTGAGCCTGACCGGCGGTATCGGTACCGGCCTTTGCTGCAATTTCGTCTACTGTTTTATTTGCGTCATCGATATTCTTATCAATCGCGTCATTAGCACCTGCCACCTTGTTTTCCGCTTCCTCTACAGCCGTCTGAGGTATATTCGTCACCGTGTTGCCGCCGCTTCCATCCGGTGTCTCATTATAAACCTTCTCAGCCTCTGCTGCCTGTGCTTTGGCTGCTTCTGAGGCCGCTTTTGCCGCATCTGCCGCCGCTGCCGCCTCTGCTGCTGCTTGCGCCGCCGCGTTTGCTGCTTCCTGTGCATCTGCTGCCTGTTCGATTGCTTCCTTTGTCTCATTTGTATAGTAGTTCTTGATATCTGCCGCACCGAATGCCGTCGTCGTCATTCCAAGAATGAGTATAAAGCAAAGTAATAGGGAAACTGCGCGTTTCATTTTCATAGAGCCCTCCTTTAATAAGAAAACATGTTTTCCTTCGTAGCATTGTTTTTGTTATTTTATCACATTGTGATAATAGGTTCAAGATTTTCTTCCATCGATTCCTAATAAAGTTATCTTTTTACAAATTCGCCTGCGATCCGGTCTTCAATTTCCCGTTCGATTTGTGCGGCTTTGAGCGGATGAAAAAAGGGGATATTTTCCCGCACTTCTTTTGCCTCGCTATCCGGCAGATTTACGGAAAGAGCCAGAATCCGTCTTCTGCGTGTCAGATACCACAGACCGTAGCCTCCTGACATCAGAATAAGCAGAGAAAGAGAAACAACCCTGACTGCGGCGCCGTCATAATCGGGTTCCGCAAAAGGAGCGAGAGGAACCGGATCTTCCTGTATGACTACCAGATCATAATCCTCCAAAGACTCCTCCTGTGCCTCGTATTTCACGGCAGCTTCTTTTTCCGCCTGTGCTGCAAGCACACTTTGGTGGCTGAGCCCCGCCGGAATAACAAGCAGCACCGCGGCAGCCAGCCCTGTCATTCCCTTCACCAATCTGTTCTTCTTCATGATTTCCTCCATCCTGGGGACTTTCCGCCCATACATACGGGATCGTGTTACCGGTATTATCCAGATATTAATAAAGACTGTTTAAAAAAGGAAAACGGGTCAGAAAACACCTCATTTATTTTTGTTTTCTTTTGTCACAATTTAGATTATAATATGAATAGTTAATGATATCATTTGCATGATTGAGGACGTGGGAGGAATTTATCATGAAAACGGATTATTTTAAGAGTTATAAGCTTTTCAAGGTGATTCAGCTTGCTTTGCTTATAATATTCGGTGTCACATTTTTCTGTTATCTGTACTTTGATCCTTTATTAAAAAATAATGTGTATACAAATAAAAATCTGCTCACAGTATGTGTTTTTTTGTGGGCGTTTATGATCTATTCCCTGATTACAATTATTTGGGACTTTAATCAGCTCGAAAAAAACATTATCGATAACCATGCGCTGAATCAGGCCGCTTATCTTGATAATCTGACACAGATTCCAAACCGGTACAGCTGTGATCTGCTTTTTGCCAAATATGCAGATTCCGGGGATATTTCCGGATTGGGGTGCGTGCTGATATCCATTTCGAATCTTGACGAGATCAACCAGACACTCGGACGGGATGCCGGCAACAAATTTTTACAGGATTTTTCAAATATGCTCGAACCGGTAGGCGATCAATACGGCTTTGTCGGCAGAAACAGCGGAAATGAATTTCTGGCAGTGCTTGAAAACTGTTCCCAGTCTCTGATGAAGCAGTTCCTTGACAGCTTAAGCTCCGCACTTCATGCATATAATGCTTCCAGCGGTCAGCTGCCGATCATACTGTCATGCCACTATCTGTTAAACACCGAAGCCGGTATGGCCAAATTTACAGATTTGATCGCGCAGCTATACAAAGTGGCCAAACGGGGGTAAGTGATGCCTGATTTCAATCATGCTTATATCAGCAGCCTTGTTATACGTTCACAGTCAAACGACAGTGATGCCTTTGCAGAGTTGTATGCACTGACCTATCGGCATATTTATAATTATGCCGGACATTATCTGCGGGATTCTTATCTGGCACAGGATGCCGTACAGGAAACCTATATTTCTGCACTGAAAAATATAAGCAGCATCAAGGATCCTTCTCTTTTTATTGCCTGGCTGAACCAGATCTGCTTTCATGTATGCTATGATATCTGCAAAAAGAATAACCGGCATTATGGAGATGTCAGCTCGGAGCTGCTGGAATTTATAAAGGATGATTATATCTGGCACAATCCCGAGGACAGCTATGAACAGTCCGACGAGATTCACAACTTACAAAAAGCGATCCGTTCCCTTCCGTTTTACGAACAGCAGCTCATCACCATGCGCTATTACAATGAAATGAAGCTAGAAGACATTGCAAGCGCTCTGCAATGCAGCAGAAGCAGCGTGAAACGTTATCTTTCAAGCGCCCGCGCAAAGCTGGAGGCAATACTCAGAAGGGGGGAGTCGTAAATGTTCTTTAAAAAGAAATACAATATGGACAGGAATACGGCAAACCAGACGCTGCAAAATGTCTTTGCCGCATGCGATCAGCCGCCGAATACGATTCCTTTTGATAAGCTTGTTTTGAAGGGGCTTGCACAGACTGCGCTCGTCAAGGTTTGCAAATGGTCTGCATCTTGCTTTCTGCTGTTGGTTCTGCTCGCTCCGCTCGCTTTTCAAAATTCAGAATTCACCGTATCGTCTAAAGGCTTCGGACAGCGGATTGCTATTGAAAACCACCGGCTCTATGAAGACCACTTCATTATGCGTCTGAGCGGTGACAGTGTAGATTATGAAAATATTTATGCAAAAAAACCGGATGGTACAGTCGTATTTCCTGTTTCAGTCGATCCGGACAGCGGCTCGGTAGTGATTCCCTATGACGGAAACAGTCTCAATATTTATATCCCGGACAACAGCGGCAATGTACTTCAGGCTCTTTTATCCGAACGAACAAACCAGTAACTGAAGGAGGATAAGATGTTCTGTTTAAAAAGGCATCATTCCTGTGTTTCTTCTATTATAATAGTGACTGCATCCGCTTTGGTTTTTTCTGCATGCGGCAGCGGAACCGCTGCTTCAGACGTGACAGTCAAAACTACAGTCTCAGCTTCCCCTGAAACACGTTCCAATAAGGCCGTTGTGCTTGTGCCTGTAACGGGCAGCACCGCTGTCTATGGCAATGAAAGTATTACAATCGACGCTTCCAATGCTTCAGAGGGCTATCTTATGGCTGACTATAGGGGCGACAACCAAAAGGTGAAGCTGCAGCTCACCGGCAGCAATCAAATTACCTATACCTACAATCTCAAGAATGGAGCTGTCTGTCTTCCGCTGACGGCCGGCAGCGGTACCTATCGGTTGACTGTATATGAGAACATCAGCGGCGACCAGTATGCAACTGCATACTCGGATACGTTTGACCTTACAATCGAAAATATAATGGGGCCTTATCTGTATCCGAATCAATATGTGGATTTCAGCAAAGGCTCTAAAACGGTTGAACTGGGAGAAGTACTTGCGGAAAATGCTGCAAATGACTTAGAGGTGATCGGGGCCGTCTATGAATATGTGATCACAAATATCGACTATGATTATGATAAAGCAGAAAGCGTGGAAAGTGGCTATCTTCCTAATGTAGATCACATTCTTTCTGAAAAGCGGGGCATTTGCTTTGACTATGCGGCAGTCATGGCGGCAATGCTCAGAAGTCAGCGCATTCCCACACGGCTTGAGATCGGCTATGCCGGCGATGCTTATCATGCATGGGTCAGCACATATATTAAGGACATCGGCTGGATTAACGGTATCATCAAGTTTGACGGTGAAAATTGGACGCTGATGGATCCCACCTTCGCTGCCAACAGCAGTGAAGCAGATTTAAAGGATTTTATCGGAGACGGCAGCAACTACGCTACAAAATATGTTTACTGAGTTAAATCTGCTAAATGAATTATTTGAACTAATTTATCCAGGAGGAAGAACAATGAAAAGCAGTGCAACCGGAAAAATGTTATCAAATAAGGAGCTCTCCCTGTTCTGTGAGCAGATCGCCATGGTTTTAAATGCAGGCATCTCTCCTATGGAGGGAATTTCTATTATGCTGGAGGATGCGGTTTCCGCGGAAGGAAAGGAAATACTGAATAAAATCTACGAAAAGTGCAGCATAGGCGACACATTTCATCATTCTATCGATGCCTCCGGTGTTTTTCCGAAATATGCGCTCGACATGGTCGAGATCGGGGAACAATCCGGCAAACTGGAGGAGGTCATGCACTCTCTCGCATTTCATTATAATCGCGAAGAAAGTATTTCCGAGGGTATCAAAAATGCAGTCACCTACCCTTTTCTGATCGTCGGTATGATGCTCGTCGTGATTCTGGTGTTAGTGATCAAAGTACTTCCTATTTTTAATCAAGTATTCATTCAGCTTGGCTCCGAAATGACCGGATTTTCCAGAGGTCTTTTGAATTTCGGCAAGACAGTCAGTAATTACTCACTGCTGTTCATCATTATATTCGCAGTTCTTATTCTGGCCTTTTTTTACTTTACAAAGGCAGCAAGCGGCAAAAAGCTGTTTTCTTCTTTCTGCACACATTTTTTTGCGACTAAAACTTTTTATGAAAAAATCGCCTCCGGACGCTTTGCAAGCGGCATGGCACTGACAATGAGTGCAGGGCTGAATACTGATCAGGGACTTGAGATGGCGGAACGCCTTGTGGACAATGCAGCTATGGAGCAAAAGGTGCAGAAGTGCCGTTGCATGATCGGCGAAGGAACATCTTTTTCCGATGCACTCGCGGAAACAGGCATCTTTACAAGCATGTATTCCCGTATGATTACAATTGGCTACAAGACTGGCTCTGTAGACAGGGTACTTGAAAAAATTGCACTTAGCTATGAAGCCGAGGTTGATAACCGGATCAATAATCTCATCACGGTTTTGGAACCGACACTTGTTATTATTCTCTCGATTGTAGTATGTATGATTTTATTGTCAGTCATGATGCCTTTGATGGGCATCATGTCCAGCATCGGATAGGAGCTGCCACATGAACCGTTTTCAAAAACCGGAATTAGTAAGACGAATTCTGCAATCGGTAAATTTCTCCATTATTTTTTTTCTGGCAATCATCGGTGTGTTTTTATATGGCATTTCCGCTGTTTCGGACAGCTCGGTCAGCGATGAAAAGGAGATTCTGATGAATGCGGTCAACAAGGATATCGTACACTGCTATGCCGTGGAGGGAATCTATCCCCCGTCCTTGTCTTACATTGAAGATAATTACGGTCTGACCTATGACCACGACAAATATTTGATCGATTATGAGGCAATCGGTTCCAATATCATGCCAACCATCATGATTATAGAAAGGAATCAGAAATGAATTTCAGCAAACGGGAAAAATCCATCGTAGATATTTTGTTCATTCTGGCTCTCTTCTGTGCCTTCCTTGTATCGGCGCTGTTTATCGTACTTTTCGGCGCGAAAATTTACCGTGCCACCGTTGAGGATATGGAAACTAATTTTACATCACGTACGGCTCTTTCCTATATTACAGAAAAAATGCGCCAGCATGACACCGTCGGCGGGGCCAGTGTCACCTTTATCGACGGACAGCCGGTTTTGATCCTGAACCAGGAGAACGATGGTGTAGAATACTGTACCTACCTATTTTCCCATGACGGCTTCTTAAAAGAAGTTACTGCAAAGGAAAGCTTTGATTTTGATTTGTCAAGCGGTCAGAATATTCTTGCGCTTTCCTCCTTCAGTGCAAAGGAAATCAGCGATTCCCTCTATCAATTCCAAATGATGGATACGGACGGCAATGAAATCAGTTTTTTTGTTTCATTATACAGTCACACAAACGAAGGGGAGGTGCCCGATGAATAAACGATCAAAATCAAAAACCTCCTTATTCCTGATGGAACTGATCATCACAATCCTTTTCTTTTCCGTCGCCGGTGCAGTCTGTGTGCAATTTTTTGTCAAAGCGCATACCATCGGAGAAAAGACGCGGGAGTTAAACTACGCAGTTGCTGCGGCACAGGGTTTTGCGGAGGTCATGCGCGGCACAGACGGCTCCATGGACAGTATCCTTGCCGTCTATCCCGACGCGATTCAGGGAAACGAAACGTTTTTTGAAGTATTCTATGATAAGAATTTTCAGCCCTGCGAGCCGGACGAAGCCGTCTATGTCAGTGATGTGACGCTGCTTCCGAACGGAGCAATTCAGAATATGGAAGTTTCAGTTGTGAAGCTTTACACCTATGAAGAAATTTATTTTCTCACTGCCACAAAATATAGGAACACACCGAAAGGGTAACTTAAAGGAGCTTTTATTATGAAAAAAAAATTATCCTCCGGATTAAATGTCGGCTCTTCTTCGATCCTGGTCACCTTTGTTCTGCTCTGTCTCGTGACCTTTGCCGCACTTTCTTTTTTGAGTGCGAATTCAGATTACCGCTTGAGCCGGCAGGCAGCTGACAGAACAACTGATTTTTATGAGGCAAACCAGATGGCAGAAATCTACATGGCTAACATCGAGGCTCTTTTAGCAAAGCAATACGCTGTCTGTGAGGATGAGAATGGATATCTTAACGCAATTCCGGGCATTTTTGCCGATAACGACCGTATTATTGTGGATATTTCCTCGACTCCTGTCACTCTGCAATATTCGATTGTCGTAAATAAAACACAGGATTTGCAGGTGTGTCTGTCCATTCACTATCCAGACACGAAAGATCCGGCTTTATTTCACATTCAAAAATGGCAGACTGTGGCAAATGAAACATGGCAGGAGGAAGCCGTTTCTCCCGAAGAAGAAACCGGTTTGATGCAATTCAAATAATTGATTACCAGACCTGCACAAAGGAGGATTTAGATTCATGTCCATTATTGATATACTGACCAAAATTACACAAGACGGAGCATCCGATATCTTTATCGTTGCCGGCCTTCCCCTCACCTATAAGGTGAACGGGCAGATGCGTATGGGCGGTGAGACAAAGCTGATGCCGCAGCAGACTTCAGAAATAATCACTGCGATCTATCAGCTTGCCGAGGACAGAGATATGACAAGGCTTTTATCGACGGGTGACGACGACTTTTCTTTTGCAATCAAGGGTGTGGCACGCTATCGTATCAGTGCCTATAAACAACGCGGCTCCATCTCAGCCGTTATACGCGTCATCACCTTTTCGATTCCCCGTCCGGAGGATTTGGAAATTCCAGAAAATATTATTCGGTTTTCAGATAAAAAGAAGGGGCTCGTCCTCATTACCGGCCCGGCCGGCAGCGGTAAATCCACAACGCTTGCCTGTATGATCGACCATATCAATTCGACCAGACAAGCCCACATTATTACTCTTGAAGATCCGCTTGAATATTTGCATATGCATAAAAAAAGTATTGTAAGCCAGCGGGAGGTCATCACCGATACGGAAAGCTATCTGACCGCACTGCGTGCTTCTCTGCGCCAAAGCCCGGATGTCATTCTGTTGGGAGAAATGCGTGACTACGAAACAATGAATGTCGCGATGACCGCTGCCGAAACCGGGCATTTGATTTTATCGACGCTGCATACGGTGGGAGCTTCCAACACGATCGACCGTATTATTGATGCTTTTCCTTCTAATCAGCAGCACCAGATTGCCATTCAGCTTTCGATGGTACTGCAGGCGGTCGTATCCCAGCAATTGATCCCCGCTGTAGATGGCAGCATTGTTCCTGTTTTTGAAATTATGACTTTGACGCCGGCCATCCGCAATATGATCCGTGAATCCAAGGTTCACCAAATTGACGGCATGATCTATTCCTCAGCCGCCGATGATATGATTGCGATGGACACAAGCCTGTTAAGTCTGTTTAAAAGCGGGCGGATCAGCGAAAAAACAGCCCTCACATACGCTACCAACGCGGATCTGCTTTCAAAAAAAATGAAAATAAAATAGATGTCTCAAAGATTTATTCTTTGAGACATCTTGTCATTCTAAAAATAAACAACCATTTCTAACAGGAACTCAGACTTCTTCTGCTACCATTTCTGCCGGAACTTCTTCCGTTTCAGTTTCCAAATCGTCTATGATGTCATCAGCAGCTTCTTCACTTACCATTAATTCTACACTTTCTATGTCTTCCGCAGCTTCGGCATTCTCGCCTTCTTCCTCTATGACAATAATATCGGTCGCGCTCGTGTCGAGTTGTACACTGCGATAGCGTTTCATACCCGTACCGGCCGGAATCAGCTTACCGATGATGACATTTTCCTTCAGACCAATCAACGGATCAATCTTTCCCTTGATCGCAGCCTCGGTGAGAACCTTTGTCGTCTCCTGGAAGGAAGCAGCCGATAAGAATGAACTCGTGGCAAGAGATGCCTTCGTAATACCGAGCATAACCTGCTTGCCCTCAGCCGGCTCTTTGTCGTCCTGAACGAGCTGTTCGTTAATGTCGTCCAACTCAAGTGTATCCACGAGCGTACCCGGCAGGAACTCGGAATCACCGTTGTTCTCAACCCGAACCTTTTTCAGCATCTGGCGCACGATTACTTCGACGTGCTTATCGTTGATTTCAACACCCTGCAAACGGTATACACGCTGTACCTCCCGAATCATATAATCCTGCACGGCACGAACGCCTTTGATCTTTAATATATCATGCGGGTTGACACTTCCGTCTGTCAATTCGTCTCCGGCTTCGATGATCTGACCTTCCGGATCATCGGTGATCTTCGCCCTGGAGCCATAGGGGATCAGGTATGTCTTAATTTCGCCTGTCTCCTCATTTGTAACGACAACCTCGCGCTTTTTCTTTGTATCCCTGATTACCGCTTTACCGGCAATTTCCGAAATAATTGCAAGTCCCTTCGGCTTTCTTGCCTCAAAAAGCTCCTCGACACGGGGAAGACCCTGTGTAATATCATCGCCGGCAACACCGCCCGTATGGAACGTACGCATTGTAAGCTGGGTACCCGGCTCGCCGATGGACTGTGCGGCAATGATACCGACCGCCTCACCAACCTGCACTGCTTCACCCGTGGCCATATTGGCGCCGTAGCACTTTGCACAAATTCCGTTATGGCACCTGCATGTTAAAATTGTACGAATCTTTACACCCTCGATCGGTTTCCCATCCTTATCCACACCCGTGGACAAAATTCTCTCGACACGTTTCGGTGTGATCATATGGTTTGCCTTTACGATACTGTTTCCTTCCTTATCGCAAATATCCTCGCAGGAATATCTTCCCACGATTCTGTCCTGAAGCTTCTCAATGACTTCCTTGCCGTCCGTAAATGCCTTCACGTACATGCCCGGAATCTCTTCCTTACCCTCGCAGCAATCCTGCTCACGAATGATCAGCTCCTGAGAGACATCGACCAGACGTCTTGTCAGGTATCCTGAATCGGCAGTACGAAGCGCCGTATCGGAAAGACCCTTACGTGCACCATGTGCGGACATGAAATATTCCAGAACATCCAAACCTTCACGGAAATTTGATTTAATCGGCAGCTCGATCGTACGGCCTGTCGTATCAGCCATCAGGCCTCGCATACCGGCAAGCTGCTTAATCTGCTGGTTGGAGCCACGGGCACCGGAGTCTGCCATCATATAAATATTGTTATATTTATCAAGGCCGTCTAAAAGAACCTTAGTCAGTTCCTTATCGGTGTCGTTCCATGTCTCAATGACACCTCTGTAACGCTCCTCCTCCGTGATCAGACCACGCTTATAATTCTGCGTAATCATATCCACAGTATCCTGCGCTTTCGCAAGCATTTTCGGCTTCTTATCCGGCACGGTCATGTCGGAGATTGAAACGGTCATCGCTGCCTTCGTGGAATATTTATAGCCCATCGCCTTAATATCGTCAAGCACCTCGGCAGTCTTTGTTGCACCGTGTGTATTGATGACCTTTTCCAGAATCTGCTTTAAGCCTTTTTTTCCTACATGAAAATCAATTTCAAGCTTCAGCGCATTTTCAGGATCTTCTCTGTCGACAAATCCCATATCCTGAGGAAGAATCTCATTAAAGATCAGTCTGCCAAGGGTCGTGTTCAAAATACCGGAGATCTTGTTTCCGTTCCTATCAGTCTTTTCTCTTCTGACGTTGATTCTCTGGTGAAGAGAGATTTCACTGTTTTCATAAGCTAACAGTGCCTGATTCATGGAGTGGTAATAGCGTCCCATGATATCAATAAATTCACAGACAATCCATCTGTCCCTGTTCGAATCGACACAGACTCGAATCAGTGTATCCCTGTTTAAAGCCGCTCCCTTTAATTGGGACACATCCCTGCCCGCCTTTACGGCAGCCGCCTTTTCGGCCTGATAATCACTGTAAGCCTTAATCGCTTCTTCAATTGAAGCATATTCGACCTCCGCCTCTCCTGTAAAATCAGGATCCTGCGAATAGTCCTTAAATTTATCCATCGTCAGATAGTAGATTCCGAGCACCATATCCTGAGAAGGAACGGCAACCGGGCCGCCATCCGATGGCTTTAACAGGTTATTCGGCGAGAGCAGAAGGAATCGGCACTCTGCCTGTGCTTCCACGGAAAGCGGAAGATGCACGGCCATCTGGTCGCCATCGAAATCGGCATTGTAAGCAGTACATACGAGCGGATGCAGCTTAATCGCCTTACCCTCTACAAGAATCGGCTCAAATGCCTGAATACCAAGCCTGTGCAGAGTAGGTGCACGATTCAGCATAACCGGATGCTCCTTAATGACGTCCTCTAACACATCCCAAACCTCGGGACGCAGACGCTCTACCATTTTCTTTGCATTTTTAATGTTGTGTGACGTGCCGTTTGCTACCAGCTCTTTCATAACAAAGGGCTTAAACAGCTCAATCGCCATTTCCTTCGGAAGTCCACACTGATAAATCTTAAGCTCAGGACCTACGACAATAACAGAACGCCCCGAATAGTCGACACGTTTTCCCAGCAAATTCTGACGGAAACGTCCCGATTTTCCTTTTAACATATCCGACAAAGATTTCAGTGCCCTGTTTCCGGGGCCCGTAACCGGTCTGCCCCTTCTGCCGTTATCAATCAAAGCATCTACTGCTTCCTGAAGCATTCGCTTTTCATTTCTGACAATAATATCCGGCGCACCAAGCTCCAACAGCCTCTTTAAACGGTTATTTCTGTTGATAATCCTTCTGTAAAGATCATTCAGATCAGAGGTCGCAAATCTACCGCCGTCCAACTGAACCATCGGGCGCAAATCCGGAGGAATCACCGGAACCACGTCCATAACCATCCACTCCGGCCTGTTGCCCGAACCGCGAAAGGCCTCCACAACCTCCAGCCTCTTGATAATTTTAGCTCTCTTTTGTCCGGTGGACTCCTTCAGTGCAACCTTCAGTTCGGTCGTTTCACCCTCCAGATCAATCGCCTGCAAAAGCTCCTTAATCGCCTCTGCACCCATTCCGACACGGAACTTTGTCCCCCAGTTTGTCCGATATTCCTGATACTCTCTCTCAGACAGCACCTGCTTATATTTCAGATCGGTATCAGCCGGATCAAGTACGATATAGTTTGCAAAATAAAGCACTTTTTCCAGTGTCCTAGGAGAAAGGTCGAGAATCAATCCCATTCTGCTAGGGATCCCCTTAAAATACCAAATATGGGATACCGGAGCCGCAAGCTCAATATGCCCCATACGCTCCCTTCGGACATTCGCTTTCGTGACTTCGACACCGCAGCGATCACAAATAACACCCTTATAACGGATTTTTTTATATTTACCGCAATGACATTCCCAGTCCTTGCTCGGTCCGAAAATCTTTTCGCAGAACAGTCCGTCCTTTTCCGGCTTTAACGTCCTGTAATTGATTGTTTCCGGCTTCTTTACCTCGCCTCTGGACCATTCCCTGATCTTTTCCGGTGATGCCAGCCCGATCTTGATTGCATCAAAGGTCATTGGCTGATATCCATCTTTATTCATTTCTGGCATGTATGGCACTCCTTCCGAAATTTTACTTACTTATAATAAATCCGGTTCCTCTGACTCGACATAGCCCTCTTCTTCTTCGAAATCTTCTTCCACATCAACAAGCTCTTCGTTTTCTTCGTCGAATTCCTGTGTCGTGTAGCCGCTGTCTGCAAAGGACTCATCGCTGTAACGCCTGGAATCCCCTTCAATTACGGAACGAAGGTCAGTTTCACCATAGTCCATCGTTTCCATGATTTCCACTTCGGTTTGGTCATCACGCAGTACGCGCACATCCAGACCAAGTGACTGAAGCTCCTTTAATAACACCTTGAACGACTCCGGAATACCCGGTTCAGGGATATTATCGCCCTTAATAATTGCCTCGTAGGTTTTGACACGGCCCACCACATCATCGGACTTCACGGTCAATATCTCCTGCAGCGTGTAGGATGCGCCGTAAGCCTCAAGTGCCCAAACCTCCATCTCACCGAAACGCTGTCCGCCAAACTGTGCTTTACCACCGAGCGGCTGCTGGGTAACTAAGGAATACGGGCCCGTCGAACGAGCATGAATCTTATCATCGACGAGGTGGTGCAGCTTCAGATAGTGCATATGGCCGATTGTTACCGAACTGTCAAAGAATTCACCAGTCCTGCCGTCACGGAGACGTACCTTACCGTCACGGTTAATCGGAACGCCCTTCCATACCGCTCTATGATCTCTGTTTTCCGAAAGATATTCATATACTTCCGGAAGCAGCTCTTTCTTATGTCTCTTGGAGAATTCCTCCCATTCCAGATTCACGTAATCATTTGCCAGATCCAGCGTGTCCATGATATCGTCCTCATTTGCGCCGTCAAATACCGGCGTGGCGATATTGAAGCCAAGCGCCTTTGCCGCAAGCGACAGATGGATTTCGAGTACCTGTCCGATATTCATACGGGACGGAACGCCAAGAGGATTCAACACGATATCAACCGGGCGTCCATTCGGCAGATAAGGCATATCCTCTACCGGAACCACGCGGGAAACAACGCCCTTGTTGCCGTGACGGCCTGCCATCTTATCACCGACTGAAATTTTTCTTTTTTGTGCAATATAAATACGAACGGACTGGTTCACTCCCGGAGGAAGTTCATCACCATTTTCTCTTGTAAATATTTTGGCATCTACAATAATACCATATTCGCCGTGAGGCACCTTTAGGGACGTATCTCTGACTTCTCTTGCCTTCTCACCGAAAATGGCCCGCAGCAGCCTTTCCTCTGCGGTTAGCTCGGTCTCTCCCTTCGGCGTAACCTTACCGACAAGAATATCGCCCGCACGAACCTCGGCACCGATACGGATAATGCCTCTTTCATCCAAATCCTTCAAAGCATCTTCGCCGACACCCGGAACGTCTCTTGTAATTTCTTCCGGCCCCAGCTTCGTATCGCGGGCTTCCGCCTCATGCTCCTCGATATGGACGGATGTATACACATCCTCCTGCACCAGCCGCTCACTCAGCAATACAGCATCCTCATAGTTATAACCCTCCCACGTCATAAACGCGATAAGCGGGTTCTTGCCCAGAGCGATTTCACCGTTTGCGGTGGAAGGACCATCCGCAATCACCTGTCCTGCTTCCACATGCTCGCCCTTTACAACGATCGGCTTCTGGTTATAGCAGTTGGACTGATTACTTCTAACAAACTTCGATAAACGGTAAGTCTCCTTTGTTCCATCGTCATAGGTCATCATAATTTCGTTTGATACGGAACGGTCTATCGTTCCGGACTTCTTTGCGACAACACAGACACCGGAGTCCACTGCTGCCTTCGGTTCCATACCTGTTCCGACTACCGGTGCTTCCGTAATCAGAAGCGGCACTGCCTGACGCTGCATGTTGGAGCCCATGAGGGCACGGTTTGCATCATCATTTTCCAGGAACGGAATCAGCGCCGTTGCAACGGAAAATACCATCTTCGGCGATACATCCATATATTCAAACATGAACTTATCATATTCCTGTGTCTCATCTCTGTAACGGCCGGAAACACTATTTCTCATGAAATGGCCGGTTTCATCCAGCGGCTCATTCGCCTGTGCCACATGGTAATTATCCTCTTCATCTGCCGTCATATAAATAACATGGTCTGTAACAATCGGATTTTTCGGATCAGACTGATCAATTTCGCGGTAAGGCGCTTCTACAAATCCATATTCATTAATTCTCGCATAACATGCAAGAGAGTTAATCAGACCGATATTCGGACCTTCCGGCGTCTCGATCGGACACATTCTTCCATAATGGGAATAGTGTACATCTCGAACCTCAAAGCCTGCCCTGTCTCGTGACAGACCACCCGGGCCTAACGCGGAAAGACGTCTCTTGTGTGTCAGCTCGCCGAGCGGGTTATTCTGATCCATAAACTGAGAGAGCTGGGAAGAACCGAAAAATTCCTTTACCGCAGCCGTGACCGGTTTGATATTGATCAAAGCCTGCGGGGATATCCCTTCCAGATCCTGTGTTGTCATACGCTCGCGAACAACTCGTTCGAGTCTGGAAAGTCCGATTCTGTACTGGTTCTGCAACAGTTCGCCGACAGCTCTGATCCTTCTGTTGCCCAAATGATCAATGTCGTCTTCCTTTCCGATACCGTATTCCAAATGAATGTTGTAGTTGATCGAAGCAATAATATCCTCTTTTGTGATATGCTTCGGAATAAGCTCGTGCACACTTCTGCGAATTGCATTGCCAAGTGCCTTGGCATCATCTCCGTGCTCCTCCAGCAGCTTTGCAAGCGCAGGATAGTAAACAAATTCTGTGATACCAAGTTCTTTTGGCTTACAGTCAACAAAATTTGTAATATCCACCATCATATTGGAAAGAATCTTGACATTCCTCTCCTCTGTCTGAACGTATACAAAAGGAATTGCAGCATTCTGAATCTTATCTGCCAACTCTGCCGTTACCTTTGTCCCTTTTTGAGCAAGGATTTCACCCGTCGTCACATCGACAACATCCTCTGCCAGAATCTGATGCCGGATTCTGTTTCTAAGAGCCAGTTTCTTATTAAATTTATATCTGCCGACTTTGGCCAAGTCATATCTTCTGGGGTCAAAAAACATTGCATTGATTAAGCTTTCCGCACTCTCCACAGTAAGCGGCTCGCCCGGACGGATTTTTTTGTATAATTCAAGAAGACCCTCCTGATAGCTTTCCGACGTATCCTTGGCAAAGGAAGCGAGGATCTTCGGCTCATCACCGAATAAATCCAGAATCTCTTCGTTTGTCCCGATACCGAGTGACCGGATCAAAACCGTAACGGGAACCTTTCTCGTTCTATCTACACGCACAAAGAACACATCATTGGAATCTGTTTCATATTCCAACCATGCACCTCTGTTAGGGATAACCGTCGAGGAAAACAATTTCTTGCCGAGCTTATCATGGCTGATTGCATAATAAATACCCGGGGAGCGGACTAACTGACTGACGATAACACGTTCGGCTCCGTTGATTACAAAGGTACCCGTTTCCGTCATCAGAGGAAGATCACCCATAAATATTTCATGCTCAATGATTTTATCGTCCTGTTTATTGTAGAGCCTGACCCTGACCTTCAGGGGAGCCGCATAGGTCGCATCCCGCTCTTTACACTCTTCAATAGAATACTTCACATCATCTTCGCATAAAACAAAATCCACGAATTCCAGGCTCAAATGGTCACTGTAATCCGTAATTGGAGAGATGTCCGCAAAGACCTCTTTCAGACCTTCATCCAGAAACCAGTGGTAAGAGTCCTTTTGTACCTCGATGAGATTCGGCATTTCCAATACCTCTTTTTGTCGTGAATAGCTCATACGTGTACTCTTGCCAACTGTAACCGGACGTATTCTGTTCTTTTCCATTGACGTTTCACCCCGTTCTTATATGATTAATCTGTTAAGATTCACTAAAATGACACAGTTTTCTTTCTTTAACAAAATTATGCGAAAGAATTGCGTAATTTTGGAAAAACAAAAAAGAGCCCATGTCGCCACAATAGTGCACTGTCCATGATAACACAAGCTCTTTTCTTAGTCAAGAAATATTTTCTATTTTATTAAGTTATAAATAATTATTCAAGCAATGGCCACATTACACAAAATTACTTTAATGTAACTTTTGC
Organism: Bacillota bacterium; assembly: GCA_023402845.1. Taxonomy (GTDB): domain Bacteria; phylum Bacillota; class Clostridia; order Lachnospirales; family Lachnospiraceae; genus JAEYFP01. Next base: position 41,373 of record JAEYFP010000053.1, on the reverse strand, counting down.
ACCCTCTGCTTCCAGTTTAGCCTTGAGATCGTCTGCTTCTTCCTTGGATGCAGCTTCCTTCAGAACCTTCGGAGCAGCATCAACAAGATCCTTTGCTTCCTTCAGTCCGAGACCTGTAGCTTCACGAACAACCTTGATTACCTTAACTTTGTTAGCGCCCACCTCTGTAAGCTCTACGTCAAACTCTGTCTTTTCCTCTGCTGCTGCAGCTTCTCCTGCGCCGCCTGCTGCCGCAACTACGACACCTGCTGCTGCGGATACGCCAAATTCTTCTTCACAAGCCTTTACTAACTCATTTAACTCTAATACTGTCAATTCTTTGATTGCATCAAGAATTTCTGCTGTTGATAACTTTGCCATTTTTTATACCTCCATATTGTTTTCGTTTTCTGTTATTGTGTTACCTTGCATTTCTGATATACTTATTCCGCAGGTGCTTCTGCTGCTTCTGCCGCAGGTGCTTCTGCTTCCGGAGCAGGTATCTCCTCCGCGGGAGCAGCTTCTTCCTTCGCCGGTGCCTCGCTTTCGCCGCCTTTTTCAGCCAACTGATTCATGACACGCGCAAAGTTCGTAATCGGTGACTGGATGCTTCCGAGCAGTTTGGAAAGAAGCTCTTCTCTTGAAGGAATCTTCGCAATAGCGTCCATACCTTTTGCATCGTAGCAAACGCCTTCGACAACTCCGCCCTTGATTTCCAGAGCCGGTGCAGTCTTTGCAAACTTGGACAGCACTCTTGCAGGTGCGGTCGCATCACTTATGGAAATTGCAACTGCGCTCGGTCCTTCCAGATAAGGAGCAAGTGCTTCCAAATCCGTACCCTTAAAAGCAAAGTTCATCATTGTGTTCTTGTAAACCTTGTAAGTAATTCCAGCCTCTCTTAACTGCTTTCTCAGGTCGGTATCCTGCTCAACAGTCAGACCACGGTAATCAACAAGCACAACACTCTGTGCATCCTTGACATTTTCTGAAATTTCCTCAACAACCGGTTTCTTCAATTCAACCTTAGCCATTTTTTTACCTCCTTTTCCATTTTCAATGCCGAACAGAGATCTTTTTACGCCGAGTACAGACAGCATGGCTGCCATATACTCAGGCAGCACAGCTTTTATTCCGCACGCACAGCTGCGCATATTATTTTATTTAACAGGGAAATCCATAGGAATTTCCTATTAAATAAAAAACCCCATTTCCAAACGGAAAAGGGGTATCGTTTTTCAATACTCTGATTTTCCTCGGCAGGCGATTTTCATCTTATGCTTACGCACCTGCTGTCTCCGGCATGGTCAAAATGACCGTTGTTAGAATAACATAACAAAGCTGCAGATGTCAAGCAATTATTTTAAATTCCCCAAGATTTCTCCTGCATTTGGTTGCTGTTCACTCCGTTCCCAGCTGCGTATCGGCCTCCGGCACAGGCGTCTTTTTGCTCGGTGACGTATTCTGCCCGTTTTGAATATTATGATCCGTATCGGATTTTGTCACATTCCCCTCGGCGTCGATCGCCGCATAGTTGGATATCCCCTGCAGATAAGTCAGTATCCGCTGCTTTTCTGCCGCATCTGCGATCCTTGTCTTACAGCTTTGTTGGATACACGGCACAAAACGGATACTTTGGATTTCACTTTCCTTATTCAATGTAACCTTCACAAGTCCGGTATCGACTGTTTTGGAGTTGAACCAGAAATTCCCCATACTGTAAAAAACAGGGACCTCTCCGATATAATCAATCCCCTGCAGACAGTGGGAATGAGCACCTACAATCAGATCAGCTCCGGCCTCCGCATATTTCTGCGCCAAATCCCGCTGGCTGTCTTCTACAAGATCCGTGTTTTCACTGCCCCAGTGCACAAAAACCACAACAAAGTCGCTGTTTTCCCGTGCATTTTCAATCACTTCAAGAAAGGCCTCCGGATACAGCGTTCTAAGGACGCCCGGTGAAGTTTCCGTTGCCTCCTTTGTGTCAGGATTTTCTGTCCTCTCGATCTGTGTAGCGGATACATAGGCGATCGTCTGACCATTTGCCTTAAAATAGACAGGCTTCTTTGCTTCCTCAATTGTCTTTCCGGCACCCGCAAACGGAACCTTCGCTTCATTTAAAATATCGATCGTATCATACAGTGCTTCGGGACCGTAATCATACGAATGATTATTGGCAAGCGAAACAATATCCACGCCCATCTCGCTCAGCAATCCGACATTTTGCGGCTTGGCGCGAAAGGTATATTTTTTCCCTGCCGTCGGCGTACCGCGGTCGCTGTAGGCAAATTCATTGTTTACCATAAATATATCGCTGCTCTTCATTTCCTCCATGACCTGCGGCAGAATACAATCATAAATCCCGTTGCTCTGCGCGCGGAGCGTCGTCATGTTCGCATACTCATCATAAAAACAGATATCGCCCGCAAATGCCAGAATAAGCTCATCCTCAGAAGCCGTCTCCATCGAATAAATTTTATTGACGTCATCATAAACGAATTCCGTCTCAGGCTCCTCCGTCTCTTCCGGTTCCTTGGTTTCGAATACAATAACAGGAAGGTCCTCCTCACTCTTTTCCTGAACCGGCGCCTCTTTTTCATCAACAGCCGGGGATGAAACTCCCAGCAATTCTCCCGCCTGATCGACAATTTTTGCGGCAGAACAACCCGTCAAAGGAAGGGTTAATAAAAAAGCAGCCGCCAGCAGCCCTATCTTCTGTTTATAAAAGTAAAAGTGTGTTCGCTTTATCACCTTTCCTATTCCCCGATTCTTTCTTTTGATATGATAACTAACTATACCATTCCTAAAACCCGTGTGCAAGTTTAAAGGAAATTCGAAGCAATTTCCAATATAATAAAAAAACGGAGTGCAAAAAAGCTGCACTCCGCCGTCATCTCAATTAAAACTTTGCCACAGACACTTTTACGCCGGGTCCCATTGTAGAAGTCAGGGTAATACTTCTCAAAAACTGTCCCTTTAATGCGCTCGGCTTTGCCTTAGTAATAGCTTCCATCAAGGTGTTGAAGTTGTCCTTCAGCTTTTCCTCTTCAAAAGAAGCTTTTCCGACCGGCACGTGGATAATATTTGTTTTGTCAAGTCTGTATTCGATCTTACCGGCTTTGATGTCATTGACAGCCTTTGTCACATCCATCGTTACCGTTCCTGCCTTAGGGTTCGGCATCAGGCCTTTAGGACCGAGTACCTTTCCGAGACGTCCGACTACTCCCATCATATCCGGTGTGGCAACCACAACGTCAAAATCCAGCCAGCCTTCATTCTGAATCTTCGGGATCAATTCATCTCCGCCCACGAAATCTGCTCCGGCAGCCTCTGCTTCCGCAACCTTATCGCCCTTTGCAAATACCAATACTCTCGTCACTCTGCCTGTTCCATGCGGTAATACAACCGCACCACGGATCTGCTGCTCCGCATGACGTCCGTCACAGCCCGTTTTAATATGAACTTCAATTGTTTCGTCAAATTTCGCTACAGCGGTTTTCTTTACTAATGCAATTGCCTCTGCCGGTTCGTACTGAGTCGCGCGGTCAACCAGCTTAGCTGCTTCGATATATTTCTTTCCATGTTTCATTCTACGCTTCCTCCTACTCCTCGACCTTAACGCCCATACTTCTGGCTGTGCCGGCAATCATGCTCATTGCTGCTTCCACTGATGCCGCATTCAAATCCGGCATTTTCAGTTCTGCGATTTCCTGAAGCTTTGCTTTGGAAAGTGTCGCAACCTTTGTCTTATTAGGTACTGCAGAACCTGATTTGATATTACATGCCTTCTTAATTAATACTGCGGCGGGCGGAGTCTTTGTCACAAAGCTGAAGCTTCTGTCCGCGTATACCGTGATGACGACAGGGATAATTACGTCGCCCTTGTCTGCTGTTCTTGCATTAAACTGCTTCGTAAATTCAACAATGTTCACACCGTGCTGTCCAAGCGCCGGGCCGACTGGCGGAGCCGGTGTTGCTTTGCCGGCAGGAATCTGCAATTTAATGTATCCTGTTACTTTCTTTGCCATTTTGGCACCTCCTGATAAAATGTGGTGGTGGCGGGAACAATTTCCCTCCCACAGTTCTAAGGATATCTATATCCGAACAAAAAACTTGTCCGTCCGGCGCATTCTGCGCCAAAGAAATAGGAACTAATCCCAGGAACTTCATTCTCAATAGTACTTTTGCTTAATTCATTTTGTTAATTTCGTCGAAGCTGATTTCAACAGGTGTCTCTCTGCCGAACAGCTCCACGTTAATTGTAGCAGTCTGCTTGCTCATATCCATCCTCTGAACAACGCCGATTGTATCCTTCCATACACCTGCGACGACCGCAACCGTATCACCCTCTTCAAAGTTAATGAATACCTTCTCGGTCTTGATACCAAGCGGCTTCATCTCCACCTCAGACAGCGGCACCGGCTTGCTTCCCGGACCCACGAAGCCCGTTACGCCGCGCGTATTTCTCACGACATACCAGGTGACATCGTTCATAATCATGTTGATCAGCACATAACCCGGAAACAGCTTCTTGGCAACTGTTTTCTTCGTGCCGTTCTTCATTTCCGTGACATCCTGCATCGGAACCCTGACCTCCAGGATCTCGTCTTCCAGATGCCTGTTCTCTATCGTCTTTTCAATATTTGCTTTTACCTTATTCTCATAACCGGAATAAGTATGCACGACATACCAGTTTGGTTCCGTACTATTCGTCTCTGCCATTGTTACTCTCCTTTACAGCTTAACCAGAAAATCAATACCATATTGAAGAATCTTATCAATTACGGCAATAATAATTCCCAGAACAACAGAAATCGCCACAACTGAAACCGTCTGCCTTGCAATGTCCTCTTTGCGCGTCCATATGATTTTGCTAAACTCCGTCTTCAGACCCTTAAACCAACCTTTGCTTTTTTTGACCGCAGTGTCCTTGCTGTTGTTATTCGTCTCACCCATAAGCCTTCACCTACTTTGTTTCTTTGTGTAAAGTATGTGTCTTGCAGAATTTGCAATATTTCTTCGTTTCCATTCTATCCGGATGAGCTTTCTTATCCTTTGTTGTATCGTAGTTACGATTTTTGCACTCTGTGCAAGCAAGTGTAATTCTTGTACGCATTTTATCCACCTCCGCGCATGCTGTGATATTTGACGCCCAAACAAGGTTTTTCCCTTTTTAAGCATAAAAAAAAGACCTAAATCCTTATCTCGTTAAATTACTATACCATAATCACCCCTTTGCGTCAACTGATTTTTCACACGATCAGCCGCATTGTAGGTTTTTCAAAAAACAAAAGTGTGCTTCGCCACTCTCGCGATCATTTATTCCGGAAGCACAGCTTTTGTTCCGCGCAGCTGCGCATAAAATTTTATTATATAGGAAAACGATACCCCATGAAGCAGATCGCTTTTTTTGCATCTGTTTGATAGGGTATCGTTTAAATCAAATGACTTTGAATGCATCCTCTTGCTTTTAATAGGTAAATAACTGTGTCCAGTAAGCAGTATTATTTTTCACATAATAGCCTACACCGATATTGGTAAAATTCTTATTTAAGATATTGGCACGGTGTCCCTGCGAATTCATCCATGCGGTAACTACTTCTTCCGGAGTAGACTGTCCCCATGCAATATTTTCACCGTATCCTCTGTAGGTGATTCCATTTTCGCCCAGTACGGTAGAAGCAGAAGAACCGTTCGGCCTGGTATGTGCGAAGCTTACTGTGATTTCCTGAGCGCGGATCTGTGCTGCAGCACTCACCGAAGTATCAAACGTCAAAGGCTGCAGATTATATTTGGCACGTTCTGTGTTAACAAGCTCCGCCACCTTTGCCGCATAGCTGCTTGCCGCGGTGTCCGTCGTACCCGTCTGGGTTCCGTTTCCTGTCTGTGTCCCGTTGTCGGTTTGCGTTCCGCCTCCTGTTTGTGTTTCGTTACCTGTCTGGGTTTCGTTTCCGGTTTGTGTCCCTGTCCCGTTTTGATTTCCGGTTGTACCATTAGTACAGAACTTTCCGTTTTTCAACAACTCACTCAACTGGCTGCTGCTGTTTCCATAAACGACCTTTACATTGGATTTGGACAACAGGGAACTTAAGTCCACGTTGCTTTGCGTGCTGCAGTAGGCGGCAACACCGGTGTTTGTGTTACAGTTTGATATTTGTGTGTTGCTGGGGAGCCCGTTCACAGTTCCTGAGCATACGGTTCCTACTAAGGTAGATGTAAGTAATGCAGTGGATAAGAAACTCATAAATTTTTCCTCTCTTTCCTAGTTGTTACAAATTTTTTAATTTTGTTACGAATTTGTTACAAGATGATCATATCATAATTTCAAAAAAAGTAAATCGGTAAATACTGGCTTTTTCCCCTAAAACACTTGCATATTACATAAAAATGGAATAAAATATAGGCATAAAAATAGGTTATTGTGCCCTCGCATCTTAGCTGTGTTTTTTTACAATTAAGAAACGGCAGAATTGAATCTGCCGTGAGCGAATTTCAAGGAGGAAAGGAGGGGCTGGCATGGCTAATATTGCCGCTTTGAATACTGTATACAATCATTTTATGACAACATATGCGCCGTCGGGTACGAACACCAGGTACGATACCCATAAAAAGAGTGAGCTGCGCAGCGTTTATAATTCTATTGTAAAGCTAAATAAGGAATCCCCTCTGTTTCTGATTGATAACAGTGCACAGACACAGGAATTTGCTGTCGGCTTAAAGGAAAACAGCCGTGCTTTAAAGAATGTCATCTCCTCATTGTCGATTGACGGCAATACCGATCTGTTGAGCAAAAAGGCTGTTTCCTCCAGTAATGAAAACGTCGTGACCGCTTCCTATATCGGTGTAATTGATGAAGACAAGGATGTTCCTTCCCTTGACATAGAAGTAAAACAGCTTGCCAAAAACCAGCAAAATATCGGGAAATTTCTTCCCGAAAATGGAATGGATCTGGAATCAGACACCTATTCCTTTGATATCCATTCACGAGATTTGGACTATGAATTCCAATTTAATATTAATGACGGTGATACAAACCGTCTCATTGAAGAAAAGCTCGCAAGGCTGATTTCCAGATCCAATATCGGTTTGCATGCGGCGATTATCGAGGACGGCAACGGCAATGTTGCACTCAAGCTCGAGTCTTCCGAGACCGGACGGCGTACAGACGAGGATACACAGTTTCGTGTTTCGGATGACAAGACAAGCAAGAGAAGCGGTGCTGTCGACTATTTTGAAATCGACCGCGTCAGCCAGTACCCTGATAATTCCTCCTTTATTTTAAACGGAGAGGAGCGGAGCACACTTTCCAATCGTTTTACAATCGGCCATGCATTTGAGCTGTCATTGAATGGAATCAGCGAAGAAGGCGAGTCTGCTTCCATCGGACTGAAAACGGATGTGGAATCAATTACAGAAAATATCAGCCAGCTTATCGAGGGCTACAATTCATTCCTGCAAAAGACGGCGGATTATTTAGACCGGCAGCCGTATTCTGCCAAACTGATCAATGAAATGCAGCATATATCTTCTCTCTACGAAAATGATTTGGATTCCATCGGACTTCTTGTGGAAAATGACGGCCGCATTTTTCTTGACAAAAACCTTTTGCAGCAAACGGCTCAGGAGGATGATGCGCTCACCCGTTTCAGGAGCATTAAGAGCTTTACCGGAAATATCCTTAACAAAGTCAACCAGGTTTCGCTGAATCCGATGCAATATACCCAAAAGACCATCATCGCCTATAAAAATCCGGGCCGCTCTTTTGCAAACCCTTACATTACGAGTAATTACAGCGGTATGATGTTCAGCAGCTATTGCTAGCGTTTCATTAATTATGATAATACACATTTAAGGGGCTGCTGCAGTTTCTAAGCGCGCAGTACCGTTTATGGCAAAAAGGAAGCCAGATATACAAAGTCCGTATACTTGGCTTCCTTTTCGTTTATTACTTAACGATACTTATACATACAATGCTGCAGACCTGGCAAAGGCTTTCAGGAATGGCAGAATTCCGCTTTCCATAATAGTAACTGCCTGACCGTAATTTTTAGAAACCATCGCATCGCTCAAATTCAGCACGTCTCGGTTAACTTCATCCTTATCGATAACGATTGCCTCCTCATTGATCAGACTCATTGTCACGTTGAACGTCTCAATCATAAAATTCAACCCCTCAATGACCTGCTTCAAATACTCCTGCGTGTCTTCCTTTTCTTCCCCGCTCAACTCCCCGATCACCTCTTCCATGCTCGGGATCAGCTTTTTTAAATATTCATCCGCCATTTTCAATGCTTCCATCTGTTGTACTCTAATATCATCCATGATTGTCTCTCCTCACATCCACAGTAAAATCGGGCTTCAACTAGTTTATCGGAAAGATTCCCGCATTTCTTTAGCCCTTACTTTGCTGACTGGCAGCAACGGTAAGTGCCTGTGCCACAACCTGATGCATATCATAATACTTATACTCTCCGAGCCTGCCTCCGAAAATCACATTTTCCTCCTTCGTAGAAAGCGCCTTGTACTTCGCAAATAAATCATTATTCTTTTCGTCGTTCATTGGATAATACGGCTCGTCACCCCTTTTCCATGCTGCGGAATATTCCTTTGTAATAACCGTCTTCTCCTGCATTCCGAACTCAAAATGCTTGTGCTCAATGATTCGCGTAAACGGCACTTCATATTCCGTATAATTTACAACCGCATTTCCCTGAAAATTGTCCGTATCCAGTGTTTCGGTCTCAAACCGCAGACTCCTGTATTCTAATTCGCCGTAACAATATTCGTAATATTCATCAATCATGCCGGTAAATACAATTTTCTCCGCAAGAGCTTCATATTCGGAACGCTGTGCAAAAAAATCTGCATGCAGCTTTACATCGATATCGGTAAGCATTTTCTCGATCATTCTCGTATAGCCGCCTTTGGGTATTCCCTGATAACTATCATTAAAATAATTATTATCATAGGTAAAACGGACCGGAAGACGCCTGATGATAAACGACGGCAGCTCCTTTGCGCGTTTTCCCCACTGCTTTTCCGTATAGCCCTTAATCAGCTTTTCATAAATATCCTTTCCTACCAGACGAATCGCCTGCTCCTCCAGATTTTTCGGTTCGGCTACCGCATCTCCTTCGCAGCCGGCTTCCTTGAGCGCAGCAGATTTCTGCTCCTCTATTTTTTCTTTCGCCTCCTGCGGAGTCTTAACGCCCCACAGCGCATGAAATGTATTCATATTGAACGGGAGGTTATAAAGTTCATCCCGATACCGTGCCACAGGAGAATTCGTATAGCGGTTAAACTCTGCAAACGAATTCATATAATCCCACACGCTCCGATTGCTCGTATGAAAAATATGGGCACCATATACATGGACATTAATTCCCTCCTTCTCTGCCGTATAAACGTTGCCGCCGATATGACTTCTCTTATCGATAACAAGACATTTTTTTCCGGCCTTATTCATCTCGTATGCAAAAATCGCGCCGAACAGACCGGCTCCTACAATCAGATAATCGTACTGCTTCATTCGCTCGTTCCTTTTCCTCTTAATAATTTTTATTGATTTATGTGTTGACCGGCTCTTAGCCGATAGGTGTCTGCAATTACATCCCGCAGCGTACGGCACTGCATTCCCGCAATGTAAGCACCGCCCTCAGTCGCATTAATAAACTCCGGAAGCTCCTTCTGCGGCATTTCCGAAACAACCCGCTCAATCCGCTTTTCAAACCAATGGCGATACATTTCCATCGCCTGCGTCGTATAAACCGTGCCGCCATCCGATGCTCCGGTCGGTATGAGTCCGGTTCTATCCTCCGACACCTCCCGCAGACCGGCACCCACCGCATGCAGCTTGTTTCCAGTATAAGCCAAATCAAGCCCTATGGCAATGATTCTTTTCGCACCAAGCTGCAGTGCGATATCAAATGCAATTGTCGAAACCGAGCCGCCTGTCATGTATGTCCGGAATCCATGCTCTTTGGCATGCCGTTCGGCTTCTTCAAACTCCTTTTGGAAAATGAGATATGCCGGTCCCTGATAGTTTTCGGCAAGTCTTCTGCATGCCGTGGAGGCAATCAGCAGCGGCACGCTTTCCTTCTCCAGTCCGGCCAACTGCGCATAGATTCTGTCCGACGCATCCAGAAACACCGCATAATCCGGTCTGATTCCTGCAGCAAGCAGCTTTCGCAGCGCTGTTCCGACAACGATAAGCACTGCATTTTCAGGCTTCTCCCGCAGCAGTGCGATATTCTTATCCAAAGAGGGCCCTGCAGCCGCAAGATACACATCCTTTCCCACTATTTTTCCGCTCAGCTCACCGACGTCATGTCCGCAATTTTTGATGTTATTTCGAAAATTAGAAAGCATTTCTCCGCATTGGTTACGAATTGAACTGTCCTGTACAAAAAGCTCCTCCATCCGTTTCTTAACAGTTTCCTGAGAAATATTCCGAAGAGACGGATAATGGATCACAGGCGCCTCGGAGGTATTCTGAAGCCTCTTCATAAAAAATGTAAAATCCGGGTCATAAACAAGCCGCAGCTCCTTTTGCAGCAACGGTACAAAATTTACCGTCTGCATCGCGAATAAGAATATATTTAAGTCGCTTTCATATACCGTAATCGGCACACCGCCCCGGCATTCCGCATAGAGGGCCAGGACATGATACCCAAGTCCGATTCCGTAAACGCTATACTGTGCATTTGTATCCTTATAATAATTGGAGGCGAACAAATGCGCCTCCAAAAGAGGACTGTGATTACTGTGAAAATAATACGAACCATCTTTATCCGTCAGCTTCAGCGTCAAAGCTCCCTGAGACGTCTGTTCCAGCTCATACAGGCAGTGCCGTGCTTCATCCGTGAAGGACATCAGCGGAGCGCCGCCGCGCCGGAAACGAAGCTGACGTGCAAGTTCAGGCTGCTCCTTCTCAAGATAAGCAAGATTTGTTTCAAAATAATCCAAACACAAGGAATCCCCTGTTGATTCCCGTGAACCGGCAGACTGCTGCAGCCGGATAACCTCCTGCAGAGAATATAACAGCGGGAGCACCCGCAGCTCGAGCAGATCCGCCAGCAGCACATAATCCTTCTGCTCCTGTGCCTGCATAAGCGTTTGCAGCATGTCCGCAATATCAGACTCCTCTGCAATCGTTCCATAAGCGTTAAAATATTTTTTTTCCGCAAAAAGAATCCCCACAAGAGCAGAAAAATTCCGTATCCACGTGGGGAATAGCCTGTCGCCCCTGTTAAAGTTCTGTTTACGAAACAACAAAATCATCTCATTAACAAGGTCGATTGCCTCTATATTTTTTTGGAAAATTTCTTTTGTATTCATCAATTTACTGTGCCCTTCCCAAAGCTATTCCATTCTTATCCGACACATTTCATCGCTTCCGGTGCCCGGACAAACTCTCGTGCACCTATTCATGAGGGAGAAGATATTCGTAAAGCCAGTTCATATCCAGCATCTTGTCATCCACATAATAATCGGCATTCGGCTTGCCAAAATGAAGTTCATGGTAATGAAGCCCCCAATCGTTCAGCTGACGCTCGGTCACCTCGCGCCAATCGATACCCGTCACATAGCCGCGTGCAGTAAACAGGATAATTTCATTTTTCCATTCATACAGCCGGTTAATAATTTCTATCATATCCCGGTTAGGCGGAGCAGCATCATAGTCAAGACCGCCGCGAAAACCTGCAATTACACCGTCGATATCAAAAACAAAGCGCTTGCCCCCATTTTTAATTTTTAAAAATTCTTCTGCTTTTTTAAATTCCTCTTCCGTATCGATATCAAAATTATCGTTCATCCGGTAGCCCATAATCTTTTTCCCGGACATCGAATGCTGCTTTGTGATGACCTGCGTCCTGATCACATCGATACAGGCATTTTGATAATATACCTTCGGAAGCTGCTGGCGCGGCATATTATAGCATTCCTCAATATAGTTCATGAGCGGGTGCAGAAGACTGAAATCGGAGTCCGTCTCCCCGCACAGCCACATTTTATAAGGAATCTCCTTGGCGGGCGCAATACAGCGCATAGAATCAATTGATTCATCCGCAAGCATCTGCCCGATCATTTTGTCAATATCCCCCACATCCCTGATCGGATAAGTCGGGCGAAGCTGCACAACCAACTCCGGAATATAATTTTCTTTTTGTTTCAGGAACGTCAGCGCATGATAAAATACATCATAATCAAGCGCAGTATCCGTCGCATATTCGGCCGGACGCAAAAAAGGAACCTCTGCGCCATACGTTCTTGCAATCTGCGCATACTTTTCACTGTCCGTACTGACAATAACACGATTGATGTAATGCGACTGCTTCGCATGTTCGATCGAATATGCAAGCATCGGCTTTTTATCAATGAGGCGGATATTTTTGTCCGCAACGCTTTTTGAGCCGCTTCTTGCCGGAATGACCGCCAGTATTTTTCTTGCTCCCTGTCCCTCGCTTATCATACGCCCCTCCATATTGCCGCTTTCATCGGCCAAATATAGTATACTCTATATGAGCCCTTGCTTCAACCTTTCTGTTCCCCTTGGGACGGATTCGTAAAAATTTTTCGCTCAATGTCTGCGATCGTCGTTTTTTCTAGATATTTCATACACTGTTCATTCATGTTCTTATAAATATCAGCCATCACGTCCGCCATTCCGGAAGCAAGCAGGCAGCCCGGATCCTGATAGCCCGTCCGTTTTGATACAGTGACTGGAATTTCCTCCATGGAACGGCATACTTGCGCAAGCGTCACCCGTTCCGGATTCTTAATGAAGCAGGAGCCACCCTCGACGCCCTCTTTGGTCTCGATCAGGCCCGTTTTTTTTAATTTAGCAAGCACTTTTCGCACCGTGGCCGGATTCGTGCATACATTTTCCGCAATCTTTTCACTGCTCAGGCAGCCGCCTTTATGATTTAAAAAAACAAGCGCATGTACCGCCATCGCAAATTCACTTGTCATATACCATTTCCTCCGAAATCATTTTTTGACCAAAGCCGATTGCAATCGCCTGATGCGGGCAGGATGCCTTACACGCTCCGCACCGGATGCACTCTCTGCTGTTTGGTGTCTCATATACCGGAATGTCCATCGGACACGCTTTCCTGCATACCGCGCATTTTGTACAGCGTTTTTCATTGATCGTGATTCTGTAAAATGCAATCGGATTGAATAAGCCGTAAATTCCGCCGAGCGGACACAGATATTTGCAAAAAGGCCTGTATACCCCCATCGAAAGTACAAGAATGACGATGAGCAGAAAGCTCTTCCATGTGAACAGCCAGCCGGTTGCTTCTCTGATCGCCGGATTTAAAAGGGAGAGCGTCCATCCGCCCTCTAAAGTGCCTGCCGGACAAATCAACTTGCAAAACCACGGAGTGCCCTGTCCGATCAGATCCACAAAAATGAGCGGCATAAGCAAAACAAACACCGCTAAAATCACATATTTTAAGTAAACCAGATAACGATGCCCCGGCAAATTCTTAACTTTTTTAAAAAAAGGGATTTTATAAAGCAAATCCTGCAGCAGACCAAAGGGACATAAAAAGCCGCATACAACGCGCCCCAGCACCGCTCCCACGAGCATAAAGAAGCCAAGCATATAAAAAGAAAATTGGAAATTCCGGCTTCCCATCACGGCCTGCAAAGAGCCGATCGGACAGGAGCCAAGTGCGCCGGGACAGGAATAGCAGTTCAATCCCGGCACGCACAGTTTCTTTAAGCTTCCCTGGTAGATACTTCCTTTTGTAAAGCCTTTCACATATCCGTTTGACAATGCTGTCGCAATCAACTGGATCCATGTACGTTTTTTCATGTTCATCCCCCGTTTACCCGATCCCGATGCACTCCAGACAAATGTGTATGGCCTTCTCGTATAAAACATTTACTTCACGCCTGTAAACACCGGCAAGCATCAGCAGGACGCCGACACCCGCCAACAGCAGTGAGCCGTATCTTTTCATGCGGTATCCCTCCTAAAGCCCCTGCTTCACTTCGTCAATCAACGTTTTCCAGTCATCCTTACTCCTTGAACCGACAACAGTATCCACGATCGTCCCGTTTTTATCGACAAGGACAGTCGTCGGCACCGCGCTCACACCGCTCAAATAAATATCATACAGCTCCTGTGTCGGCAGCAAATGCAAGTAATCGGCACCTGTCTCGTCAATAATCGTCTGTGCCGTGCGGATTCCCTCCTCATCATATACATCTACAGGAATTCCTACGATCTGCACGCCCGTCCCGGCATATTCCTCCGCCAGCTCGCCGAGATCCGGCATTTCCTGAATACAGGGACCGCAAAAGGTTCCCCATATATTCAGTACTGTCAAATCCGCTCCGGCGATCAATGTTTGATCCACTGTATTTCCTTCAAAATCCATAGCGGTAAAGGATGCAAACTCACCTGTCATCCCGGCTGAGTCTCCCTCACCAGCAGCCTCGCCCTCCGCCACTTCCGCTTCCTTTCCGTCGTTCTTTATTGTCTCCTCTTCCTCCTGCGCAGACTGAATCGATTCTTCTATTCCTTCTTCAGCTTGTATTTCCGTATCATCTGCCGCTGCCCCGCAACCCGTCAGCACTAACAGCACCGCCGCCAACATCCATATCCTTTTTCTCATAACTGCTCTCCTTTTCTGAAATCACCACATTATTATTTCCCCTCTATACTGTAATTATGTTTGTTACAGTTCAAATTGTCAAGAGGAAATCTTTCTTTTGTTCCGCGCGCGTAGCTGCACATAAAAAAGAGCCCCTGCAGGCTCTTTTTTATTATTTTTAATTGGCAGGCTCATTATAATCGATCAATATTCCATTGCTTTCAAAAACCGGATTTGCATTCATCAAATTAGTCTCGACTTTTTCCCAATCTATGACATGCATAAAAGAATCCAAATAGTCCTCTCTGCGGTTAAGATTTTGCAAAAAATACGCGTGTTCCCACATATCCACCAGAAGGATCGGCACAAAGCCCATCTGAAACGGCGTATTCTCATCCGCCATTGTAAAAATGTAAAGCCGCCCTTTATTATATGTCAGCCATGCATATCCTGATCCAAACACAGACAATGCGGCATCCTTAAATTCTCTTGTAAACTGCTCCACACTGCCAAAACTCTGCACCAACAGCACCTTCAAAATCCCGTCTTCTATTTCGTTTCTGTCTGTACACAGGATATCAAAATACATGCGGTGATTAAACACACCGCCCGCATTGTCTCCGATCGATACTTTCAACTCCGGAGGAATAAGACTGGTGTTACTCAGCATCTGTACCAGAGAATATTGCTGCATATACGGATTCTGTTCCATAATCTCGTTTAAATTATCAATATACGCCTGCAGATACTTGTTATGATGGATATACATTGTCTCGGCATCTATATAAGGTCTTAAGGCATTATAGGCATAAGGGAGCGGCTCATTTACAAATGGATAGTAATCATTCATAAAAATACCCCTTACTGCAACTGTTGTTATAATATATGAACGGAACCTATAAAAGGTGCTTTCAGTTGATAGCCCGGCCCCAATCATCTGGTTAACCTCGTTTTCAGTAGGCATTTTATCCCCGGTAACCAAATTATTCTCAACAATATATAAAGTAAAATTCAAAGAAGAGGTTGGAATTACTCCTGCAGAATATATCACTTTGCAAAAACTGGAGTTCGCCAAAAAAGCATTGGAAAACGATAATATCAGCATCACCGAGCTTGCCCATTCACTCGGCTTTTCCAGCAGCAATTACTTCAGCTCTGTTTTTAAAAAAATTATGCAATGTACCCCGAAGGATTACCGGCGGCAGCACAGTTGTTCTACAGCTTCCAGCCGACTGCCTGTTCGCGGAGGTTAATAAAATCTGCATAGATGCCTCTCTGCTTCACAAGCGTTTCATGGGTTCCTTTCTGTACAATTTGACCTTTATCTAAAACGACAATCTGATCGGCGTTTCGGACTGTTTTCAATCGATGTGCGATCATAACAAGTGTCTTATTATGAGTCAGGGCATCAATAGCTGCCTGCAGCTCCGCCTCATTTTCCGGATCCACACTGGCCGTGGCTTCATCAAGCAGAATAATGGGCGCATCCTTTAAGATTGCCCTTGCAATGGAAATACGCTGCTTTTCCCCGCCGGAAAGAGTTCCGCCTCCCTCTCCCAAAACAGTAGCATAGCCATCGGGCAGTGCCATAATAAACTGATGGCAGCAGGCTTGTTTTGCAACGTCCATTACCTGCTCATGGGTTGCATCCGGCTTCCCGAATTTGATATTATTTTCGATCGTATCATGAAATAGATAGACATTCTGAAATACCATAGAAATATTTTTCATTAAACTGTCCAGCTTGTATTCCCGTACATCATGACCGCCTACCAGAATCCTGCCGCTATCTGCATCCCAAAACCGGGAAATCAGATTACACAGCGTGGTCTTGCCTCCTCCGGAAGGTCCCACGACCGCAGTTGTTGTTTTTTCCGGAACAGAAAAGCTGACATTATCCAGAACAACACGGCCTCCGTAAGAAAAGTGAACATCAGAAAATTCAATGGAAGCCTCACCGGGAGACAGTTCTTTACCGTCGATATCCATCGTCGGTGTATGATCGATGGAATTTGCCTTGTCCATGGACGCACCCAGCATCTGCAGCTGATCGGACATATTTCCGGCACTCTCAAGCTCTGCATAAATCAGAAAGGAGGCAATCAGCATCAGCAAACAGCGAGAAAGCAATAGCGTACCGTCCCCAAAAAAGAGGAGCGCTGCCGCCGCGATTGCCACACTGAAAATCCGCACTGTGATCTGGCGGATTCCTGACCATGGAGTCACAGAACGCACTAATGCCAAGGCCTTTTGGCAACTGTCATCAACTGCCCCGAAAACCGCCTGATCGCTGTCCTGCTCAAGCCCATAGGATTTGACTACACCCATACCCTGCACATATTCCAGTACCTTCTCTACCAGGGATTCTTGAATTCGCTGACGGGCGGGACCGGTTTTGGATGTAGCGTTCTGTGAAAGCTCCGTTACTATCAGATAACACAAAATTCCAGTGATCGCAATCAGGCCCAGCCTCCAGTCCGCAAGAAAAAGCATCAGGCATAGAGACAGTGTATTGAGGAAACCTCCGATAACCATAACCAGACACCTTGCCGCACTGTTTTCCACATCGCCCAGCGTAGTAGTAACCACCGCCGTAATATTCCCGAGGCTGTTTTCGTTAAAAAAGCCCATGGGAATATAGCGCAGCCGATCGCCAATATGCACCCGTTTTTCAGCTGCCATATAATAACCGGTCTCTGTTTCGGCATTGGTCGAGTAATAGGCACAGGCAATGTGTCCCAAAATAGAAATCAGCATAATGCCCGCTATCGGCCAGATCGAAACAGGGATACTTCCTTCGACTATATCGATGGTCAGCATCAGTGCCAAAAATTGGAGCGAGGAAAACAACGCGCCCAAAAGGGATACTCCCATCGCTTTT
This sequence comes from Bacillota bacterium, assembly GCA_023402845.1. Taxonomy (GTDB): domain Bacteria; phylum Bacillota; class Clostridia; order Lachnospirales; family Lachnospiraceae; genus JAEYFP01. The sequence continues at coordinate 23,907 of JAEYFP010000053.1, read as the reverse complement.
CTCAAAAGCCCCCGCTTTGTTCCCGCAAAGGCAAATATTTTTTTAATAATCCCAAACATTCTTTTCTCTCCTCTCAGACCGCATCCCGGGTTCCCATATATGCTTTCCACATCCTTGCGTACAGAGGACAGGTCTCAAGCAGCTTTTCCTGCTTTCCCTGCGCCACAATCTGTCCTCGCTCCATCACGACAATGTTGTCCGCTTCAGCGATTGTACCAAGACGGTGAGCAATGACTATCAGCGTTTTACCCTTAGCTAGCGAGGAAATCGCCCGCTGAATCAAAGCTTCGTTCTCCGGGTCAATACTGGCGGTGGCCTCGTCCAGAATAACAATCGGTGCGTTTTTGAGCATGGCCCTGGCAATGGAAATCCGCTGTTTCTCTCCTCCGGAAAGATGTCCGCCGCCTCCGCCGCAGATGGTGTCGTAGCCCTTGTCCAAAGCTCGAATAAAGTAATCGCATCCCGCGGCCTTTGCCATATCTTCTACTTCCTCGTTTGAAGCTCCCTGCCGTCCCATCCGTATATTTTCCCGTACAGTCCGGTCAAAGAGATAATTGTCCTGAGACACATAAGCAATCTGACTGTTAAGCTGATTCAGAGGGATTTGTTTTAAATCAACCTCACCCAGTGTAATACTGCCTCCTGTCGTATCCCAAAATCCGGCTATGAGTCTGGCAACAGTGGATTTTCCCGAGCCTGACGGTCCCACCAGGGCAGTCACGCTCCCCGGCCTGATATCCAGACTTACCTCGTGTAAAACATCTTCTTTCCCTTTTTCATATGTAAAGGATACATTTTTCAGGTTTACCTCACTTGAGGCAAGACACACCGGCTGATTAGGCCGTATCAATTCCTTTGCATCCAGGATCCCGGAAATCTCACCTACGTTTGTTCCTACCACAGCAAGCTCGTCAACAAAACTCATTGCGGCAATCAAAGGGCCGGTCAGCCCCAGCGATAGCACAATGACGGTTAGAAAATCGCCTGAGGAAAGACTGCCGCCATGCCATAAAAGCAGACCTGAAGGCAGCACCGAGACAAGCACAGCGGGAAGAATACTCTGCCAGGAAGCCATGTATTTTTGATTATCATGCATCCAATCTACATAATATCGGGCATTGTCCTCTACTGCCTCGGCATATTTTTTGTAGGAGCCTGCACTCTGGCTGAATGCCTTGACAACCTGAATGCCTCCCACATATTCGACGATGGCATTTGCCATGCGGCGGCCGGTTTCCACCGCTCCTTTCCAACGGACAGCATAGGTCTTTGTACTTCCGGATATAATGAACAGACCAATGACCGTAGTAACAAGCGAGGCAAAGCCCATCCGCCAATCCAGCAGAAAAATATAGACCGTAATTGCCAGAGGAACAAGCAGGTTGGCCGTCATCTCCGGAATCAAATGTGCGAGTGTCGGTTCCATTCCCTCCACCCGATCTACAATTGTAGTTTTATACTGCCCCGAGGGCGTATCCAAAATCGTACCCATGGGTACACGCGACAGCTTTGTAAGCAAACGCTTACGCAGGTCCCGTAAGGTATGGTAAGTGGCGGTATGGGACATTCCGGTCGAAAGGCTGGAAAACACAGCCTTTACCAGATAGCCCGCCAGCATCAGACCACACCATGGCAGGCATTTTTGCAGGCTTGCTCCCGCAAGCAGCAGACGAATGATCGCTGCCACACACAAATAGGCAAGCATCGTGCCTGCAACACCGATGACAGCCAGAAGCACTGAGCCGTAAAAGCCTTTCTGATACAGTTTTGCCCATCCCCACAGTTTGGAAAACGGGGAGGCATTCTTTTTTTCTTCCATAAAAACATCTTCTTCATTTAGTTAGCAAAAACTAACCTTAGTGCAAAAAATGAGGGAACTCAGCAATCTGAGATCCCAAGAACTTTAAACCACCCTGCGGAGTAAAAATCCCTTAGACTTTCCATATAACGAACCGCCTTGTCCCGGGGCATATCGTGGCGGATGGTTTCAAACATACCGTTAAACAAGGTTCCGGAAAGGATGTGAATCAGTCCGTCATCCAACTCCTGTGCCGGAAAACCCGCCTCCCGCATCCGTTCGGTCAGCAGATGTCCTGCCTCAGCCTCAATCTCGATGAGCGTGTCAATATAATGCTCATACCTGGTCCCTGCGGCGTGACAGGCAATCAGTTTGAATACATCAAAATGGTCATAGAGATACGCCATCATCCAATCAGATTCCCTATCCGTAATTTCCGGAATATTTTTAATTTGACTTTCCAGCGGCTGATCGGCAAATGCACGCTGCCGCTCTCGGTACCTATCGGCAAAAATCCGGGAGGGCCCTTCCACCAGAGCCTCAAACAAAGCCTCTTTGTCCGTATAATACCGATATAGGGCACCGGTAGTGACCTTGGCCGCGGCAGAAATATTGCGCATGTTCGCTTTCAAAAAACCATGAGCCATAAATTCCTTTTTACCCGCCTCCAGCAGCTTTGATGCAAGTTCTTCATTGACAGGTCTCATTCACATACTCCTTTAATATAACATCGTTATCCGATAACAATGTTATATTAAATCTTTTATGAGGGTTTGTCAATCCCATTAGTTTTTTCAAATAATATTTTTTATTAAATGTTTTTAATTGGTCTTAATATATTTTATTCGAATTAAATATATTTAATTGTATTTTACATTTGTGGATGAATATGATATAGTCATATTAAGATGTTGAGAGCAAAGTAATCTTTTGATAGGAGCTAAATGAAGCTATGATAAAGAGAGAAATATATTTAAAACGTATAAGGCCATTTTACCATTCAGAAATGATAAAAGTAATTACCGGAATCAGACGTTGCGGCAAGTCAACTATTATGAAGCAAATGATTCAAGAATTAAAGGAGATCGGAATCCTTGATCATAAGATTATTTATATCAATTTTGAAGATTATAAATATAAAACATTATGCAACCCGGATTCTCTATATGAACATATTGAAAAAAGCATAAATGAATGCGGGAAATACTATTTATTTTTTGATGAGATTCAGAACGTCCATGAATTTGAACTGGTTATTAATTCTTTTCGGGCAACACATCAGGTAAGTATTTTCATTACAGGATCAAATTCAAAGCTATTATCAGGTGAACTGGCCACACACCTAAGCGGCAGAACCATCTCTTTTAGGATCATGCCCTTTAACTTCAAGGAATATTGCGAATGTCAGCTTGAAATGCAACGAATTAAAACAAATGAAGAGTTACTGGATGAATATATGAAGTGGGGTGGATTTCCTCTTGTATGTAAGGAATCCGAAGAGGACAGTAAAGCGATTATACTTTCAAATATTTACGATTCTGTAGTTTTGAAAGATATCGTAATGAGAAACAAAGTAGCATCGCCCGTTGCATTAGAAAAAATATTGGAATATGCTGTAGCAAATTCTTCGACCACCATTTCAGGCAATGCCATAGCCGCATCACTTACTGACGAAAACCAATCGGTTTCAGCACCAACTGTGTATGATTATTTAAAATATATTATGGATGCTTGTATTTGTGATAAAGTATCAAGATATGATATACGTGGCAAAAAGATATTATCCTATGAAGAAAAAACTTACGTCTGTGATTTGGGATTTTTTCATATAAAGAAAAACAGGGTCAAAGACGAATATAGTTATATTATAGAAACAATATGCTACAATGAGTTAATTGCACGAGGATATCAGGTATATATCGGTAAAACATACACGGGTGAAGTCGACTTTATTGCTCAGAAGGGCGAGGAAAAGTTTTATATGCAGGCTGCATATTTATTAAGTGACGAGCATGTCATTGAACGTGAATTCGGCGCATATGATAATATTCGCGATAATTATCCAAAATATGTAATTACATTAGACAGAGTAACTTTCTCAAGAGATGGCATTATTCATAAGAACCTGATTGACTTTTTGTTAGAGACCAAGTAGATCTGGGCCTTCTGATATTTATATACAATGATATGGGGAGCCTAAATGAAACTTTAGAAATCTGGCTCCCCATGACTTTTCTATTTGTTTCTATAATTGTTTTTTACTGATAGAGACCGTAGTACTGAAATCATGCACACCGTCCGGTGCCGCAGAAAAATTACTGACCTCAAGCACTCCGGTTCCTGTGCAGCTGGTCGTATTTTTTGTATTCCAATACGGCATGTCCACCTTGATCTCGACCATGCCATAATGAGCATCAGTCTCCTGTGGTATTTTATCCTGCAGGGTTGCATAGAATTCTATTCCCGTCATCGTTCCGGCTGAAGAATGCACTTCATAGCTGACTATTTTCCCAGCCTCAATCAAGTCGGGAAAGGTTAGCTCCTGCCCCCATGGGATACTGCTGCTGATTAGCTCCAGATCTCTTTCTAAACGATTCGCTACTGTTATTTTGTAAGTCCACTTTGGCATATGTACTCCTCCTATTCGATGATATAAGCTTTACCTACTCTTTTATATGTCAGCAGCTCACTGCCATATAAATAATCATCCACTGCAACCAGCGAAGTCTTTCCGTCATAGATACGGTAAATTGCAATATACTTTTTAAAATCCCATATTGTAATTGCTCTGTCAAAATCTTTTTTTAAATACGTAATTTTTCTTGTTTTGACTACAGAATCTTCATTACAATACTCTTTTAAATTCTTGATATTGTATTCCATAGTCAGCGTATCTTTTAGAGAATACTCACTTCCGCCGGTATCATGGGGCGCCTTCGTCCCATAAGAGCCTTCCAGTACATTCGATATCCGAAACTCACTGGATTGTGTCGTTCTGGTGGAGGACACATGCTTTACTTCTACGGTTTCTGAATATTCCGAGTCAGCTCCTAACGAGATGTTCATATTTTTTTCTGCTATAAACATACATATACTAAAGTACTCTTTGACAAAGCTGCTTCTCGTATAGATATCTGTTATCTTGGGATCACAAAAGCTGGACCACATCGATTTCGGCAGCACATATTTTTCTGTCCGTTCCAGTACAATACTTTCTTCAAGAGGAAGCTCATCGGGTAATTCTGAAAGCTTTGGAATTGCCTTGATTTCCGGAACCTTCTCCTCTATGCTTTTCCATACTGTAAAATCAAGCTTAGCCATTTACAACTCCTTTCTGCGCTCCTATCAAATACTCAATTTCCAATCAAACCAACTTTTGACAACACCCAATTGCGGTGCTGCTTAGCTGCTTTCTGGAAACGATAGTAATTTGTCAGCGTCTGATTCTGCGCATTTTTGCATTCCTCACTCCATGACTTTCGGACATAAGGCTTGGGACTATGTCCTGCAATATCCTTAATTGCACTAATCCATTCCTCAGACTGGTCTGTCTTGCGCGTCGACAATACCTGATCAATCATAGTCTCCATTTTGTTATCCAATGCATTCGCCTCGCAGCCGCACTGAAAATTTTTATGTTCCCGTATGGCAGCCAAGGCCGCGACCATCTGCCGAAATGCCTTCTTAAAGCTTTCCTGATTATTCTTTTCAATGAATCGTGAATCACCGGAAAGGCTCTCTTTCCAGACCGGGAGGTATTTATATCTCAAATATCCAAAATCAGGTATGCTTCCTAATTGCCCGTGTCCCAGATACAATGGACTGACGTATCTCATAGACGAACCCTTGACAATCTGATAGGTATGAGTTCCCGGATCATTTGCGCTGGAAACTTCTCCCTGAATACCGCACCAGTTCCCACGATCCCATTCATATAATCCCTCGCTTTGCCTCACATCATTGAGTGCCCACTCCGGAATTCCGGCAAAATAAGCATGTGCCCAAGTATCGGCCAATACGTGCATCTTGAGTCCAATCTCTTCCATATCCGGATCCAAGCTGACTAAGTGATTCACCATTTCTTCCACTAAACTGCCATTTGGAAGACACATTTGTTTGAACTTCGCTTCCGAATCCCGGTAAAAGTTCCAGCCCAATTTACTAGTCTTTCCCTGATATCTGATCCGATCATCCAGATTGCCGGGTAAAAAATGAAAACACCCCCAGATTTCCTGTGCTCTCCGCTCATCCTCTAACCCGTATGCAATTAAGAAGCTCGCTGCCTCTGCAACAATTTCACTGGTTTCACGGCTTGTGGGGATTTGCTCAAAGTCTGCATTGCTTAGGAATGTCTGCTTCGTATTATCATCAGTCAGCTCTGCAGCATAAGCTATTTGTTCCGCCTGCTGCCGCGAATATCCCGCTATACATGCAGCCAGGTAGGTTCCATAATAATGAAAGTCCAAATTCATAATATACCACCTACCCTCTTTTCATCATAACGAACCGATATTAAAGTATGCAGCTGGTTATATTATAGAAAATTTTGTATTATTTTGGCGCAACTTTGTCCAAAATGCAAATATCCTATTTATTCCGCTAATACGAGCTTTTAAATAGCGGAACAGGCTATAACAAAAGATGTTTTAGTTCTTTTACTTTATTACGGCTGACCAAAATCGTATCCGGAATATCTCTGAAATACATGTCATACGTATAATTAATTCTTGGACAAAACCGGTCAACCTTAGCCAGATTCGCAAGATAGCTCTTATGTGTTCGAAAAAAGGATCTATTCTTTAACTTTTCCTCATAAAAATTCAAAGGTCTATTTCCATGATAGCGCTGCTCTTTTGTATGAATGATACACATGCCCTGCACTGCTTCAATGTAAAAGATATCTTTCGAGGAAATCAAAATAATATTATCATCGCAAAAGCCACAGATCACATCCAAATTATAATCATATTGCTCGCTTATTTCCTGAAAGGATGCATGGTCAAGCTTGCTGCTTCTTAATTTATCCAAGCATTTCTTCAGTCTTTCTTCCGTATAGGGCTTTAGTAGATAATCAATTGCATTCAACTCGAAGGCAGTTGCCGCATAATCATTGTATGCCGTAACAAAGCAGATTTTAATATTGGGATAAAGACCGGTAATCTGCTCAGCTATGTATATTCCGTTTATATTAGGCATATCTATATCCAGGAAAACCACTTCACAAGAATATTTCAACAGATATGCAAACCCATCTCTCGCATCATAAAAAGATGCCGCCACTTCAAAATCATCCCGCTTTTTAAGAGCCGCTTCTAAATGTTCGACTGCGCTTTTTTCATCATCTATTATTACAATACGCATATTCATTCCTTCTTTGGTATCGTCATTACAACCGTCGTTCCCTCATCAGGCACACTGGAAAATTCCAAGGTACCGCCGCAATAGGAAAACAGACGTTTTCGCACATTGGCAATCCCTATGTGACTCTTCCCCTTTCCCTCATCGGCAGGCAGCGTAAAAAAACCCACGCCATCATCAGATACCGTTATGATATAGGCCTTTTCAGTTTCTTCCGAATGTATCTGAACCGTACCGCGCCCCTCACTCCTAAGAATCCCATGGCGCACAGCATTCTCCGCAATCGGCTGAATGGTCAGGGGAGGAATCAAAAAATCCTGTGCGGTGATTTCATACTTCACCTGAAGCCGATCTCCAAAGCGCCTCTTCTCCAAATTAAGATAATGCATAACATGAGCAAGCTCCTTAGAAAAAGGAATCGGTTCCCTATTTGTCAGGGAATCCATATTGATGCGCAGAAACATGGCAAAATCTTCGATTGCATCTCCGGCATCCGTCGGATCAAGCTCACAGAGCTGCCGAATCGTCGTAAGTGTGTTGTAAAGAAAGTGCGGCTGTATCTGACTGAGTGTAATGCTGACTTGTGCCTCTGCTAATTCCTTTTGCTGCTGTTCCATATGAAGCTCCCGACGGGATTGAATATTGATAAAAATAATCAAGATTGCTATGGCGGCTCCTGTGTTGATGAGCGCAATTCCAAAGTTTAAAATCTGAATTAATTCTGATATTGCCAGTAAAAGAACATAAGTCGAAATAACAACTGCCTCTCTTCTGTGAATATGCTTCCGGCAAACGATAATCAGCGCAGTATCCATGAGATAAATTACAAACGGAATGAACTGGGACAGCCAGTACCAGCTCCCCCTTTGGTAGACATTTCCTTCCCCCACAATAAAATACATCCCATTCCAATAGGAAAAAACGCTGCATATTAGCTGTACTGTGCACAAGACACAGGCAATCTGCCAAAGGTGCCTGCGGGTGACTGTCCGAACAGGTAAATATTCAAGAATATATCCCATAAATGTAAGCAGCAAAGGCGCGGAACAAGCAAAAAAAATCACGGAACCAACCTTAAGCGCGACGGGATACCATGACCGGGCATAACCCTCAAATGCCCACGCAGGAATATCTCCTATGATCATACCAATATTGAACAGACACATTCCTATAAAAAAAATATTCGACCTTTCTTTTCTATTGCCGTACAGCCACAGATAAATAACCAGTATTATGCAGACAACCATGCTATAAAGGTTTAACCCAATGTTCACTTGATGCATGAATCTGTTATCCCCCTAATTGAATATTCTTGTGCAGGAATACTACATATACTGTTTTAATTCCTTTTAATTTCAAGGTCAAAAACAATGCAGAAAAGAATTCAAGATTCAACCCACGACCTTCACCGACCTTCAACATAAATACCACTTATCATACACTGTGCCTGTTTTAACTGAACTTTTGTCATATCCATCAATCCAATGAAAAGCCGCTCATTTAAGTTGGCCTGCTGCTCAAGATATGGATTGTTGCTGCAAGCAGGAAACTCTTTTCTCATAAAATCACATAGGTACAGATATGCATTGTAAGGCACCTCTTCAAACATAAAAAACATAATACTTATGGCATCCATATAATACTTTCTAATAAATACAATTTCCCATTCCTCATAGAATCGTTTCTTCAACCCACGCTTTTTCAATTCCAGCATCAGCAGTTCTCCAGATTCCATTCTCTCTAGCTGTTTTACTGCACTGCCACTACGAATAATACCTTCGCTATTATCATAATAATAATATAATTTATTCTTAATTTCATATGCTGATGCTCCGCAGCCATATACCAAATAAGTGAAATAGGTATCCTCAAAACGAATACCTACCGGAAAATTAATCTCATTATCATTCAGAAATTTCCTGCTATAGAGTTTATTCCAAGGAGCAGTATTCCATTGCCCCTCGCTAAGTATCCTCTTTCTTTCTGCATCAATTTTTAAATCAATGAAAGCACCTTCAACTGCTTCGGCATCTTCAACAGGCCCCCGCACATTCACCTTCTTATAACCACAAATCACAAAATCCGCCTGATATTGCACTGCTTTATCGTAAAGGCATTCATACATATTCGGTGCGACATAATCGTCGCTGTCAACAAAGCCGATATACTCTCCTGACGCATACTGCATTCCTAAATTTCTTGCAGCTGAGACACCCGAATTTTGTTCACAATTAACTACCATTATCAGTTCTTCATGTTTACATTCATTCTCAAGAAGAATTGACAAGGTCTGATCTGAGGATGCATCATTGACAAAAATTAATTCCATCTCGGTGCACTGCATTGTTTGTTTTAACAGTGAATCAATGCATCGTTGAATATATACTTCTACATTGTAGCAGGGAATGATTATTGAAACTTTTTTTCTTAAGGGCATTGATATTTCCTTTCAATTATTAAAAAGAATAGATTTTGAAAAACTCAGATAGCTAAAACATCGTCTATTTACACACTCCAAAATAATTATAAAGGAATTGGTAAGCACTATGTATCTATGTTATAAAAATCCTTATACCATGCTACAAATCTTGTAAGTCCATCCTCCAATGTTGTAGATGGGCTAAATCCAAAGTCAGTTATCAATTCATCCACATCCGCATATGTCTGATACACATCTCCCGATTGCATGGGAAGAAATTCTTTTTTTGCCGGAGCACTAATAAGTTTTTCCTTTATCAAACACCGCTCTAACGTTTCAACAAAATATAACAATGACTCCGGCTTACTGTTTCCAATATTATAGACTTTAAATCTTGCTCCGTCTTCACTAAAATCAGGATATTTTTTTAGAACTTTTTCAATTCCTGTTACAATATCATCAATATATGTAAAGTCTCGAAACATATTTCCATTATTATAAATCTGAATTGCTTCTCCAGCTATCATCTTTTTCGTAAATTTATAATATGCCATATCAGGTCTTCCCCATGGACCATATACTGTAAAAAAACGAAGACCCGTACAAGGAATATCATATATTTTACTATAGGCATGTGCCATTAATTCATCACTTTTTTTTGTTGCTGCATAAAATGAAATGGGAGCATCGGTCTGATCCCCAACAGAATATGGAACCTTTCTATTTAACCCATATACAGAGGATGAAGACGCGAAAATCAAATGTTGTACATTGTATTTTTTACAAGCCTCAAGAATATTAAAAAACCCGACTATATTAGACTCTAAATAAGCACGGGGATTTTCAATAGAATATCTGACACCCGCCTGACCTCCCAGATTAATTACAAAAGAAGGTAAATGTTTTTGAAATACTTTATTCACAAACATATGATTCTGTAAATCACCCTTTTCAAGTAAATATCTTTCATTTGCATCAAGTAGTTTCAAGCGCGCTTTCTTTAAATTCACATCATAATAATCACTTAAATTATCAAGACCCACTACCAAATACCCCTGCTCCAAGAGTCTCCTTGATAATGAAAAACCAATAAATCCGGCTCCTCCTGTAATCAATACGACATTCTCACGATTGCTATGGTCTGCCATGATATCCCTCCCTGATTTATAGACAATCCTGCATGATCAGACTGACAATTTATTTTCTTTCTTTATTATTAGTTTCGTATATGAAATTCATCATAGTTATCTCAATTATCAACCGGAACCTTAACTACTATTTTTCTTATTTTCATTGGATGAGTATGTGCTATGGCTCCTCTGTGCGCATCATTCGGATATAGAACGATTGTATCCCCTGGACAAAGGATCGTCACATCTCCTAAGTTATAGTTATAAAGGGTGATATCTTTCTCCTCATTATAAGCAGAATAAATAAAATCCTTTAGATCCGCTGCCGGATGAGTTATCATGAGCTCAGTACCATAAATGAGATATTGAATATCTATATATCTTTTATGGGTTTCATAAGATGTCAGCTCAACATTTTTTGTTACATATGTCATGACATTCGCATATCCCCCGCCTTCTAGTTCATACCTGCCATCTGGATTTTTACTTGGACAAAAATTAATGATAAAATCATATGCCGCCTGAGAAACAGCCTTGACCTTTTCAAAACCTTCCCCTGAACATGATTTCATTGCAGTCAGCCATTCAATGAACTCTCTTACTGCTCCCTCGCCACTTTTTCTTGTACAAATAAAGTCAGCAATGTCAACAACCGATTTTACAGCATCAATTGGACAAGCTACTAATCCACCAGCCGCCTTCACAGGTTTCATACATTGGATATCCAAAATATCATCACCCATATATGCCACATTCTCAAATGAATAGTTGCAATTATCTCTTTCAGAGTAATCAGAAATTATTTTTTCCATTTCTTCTATCTTATTTCTAACACCTTGATGAAGCTCTTGGATATCGAGTTCCCTGCAACGACTCTCTAATATTCTGCTGCTTCGTGCAGTGATAATTACTGGGAGAATTTCAAATTGGGGAAGAATCTCTTTTATTCCACAACCATCCTTAACATCAAACGCTTTTAAAATTTCCTTAGCATCTCCCATATAGATTTTGCCATCAGTGAGGGTGCCATCTACGTCCATCACCAGAAATTTTATCTTACTATAATAATTCAATCGCACTCCCTCCACCCTTTTTTCCTGAATTAGGAAATAATTTTCATGGCCTCTTCCATTATTTGGGTGTCCAGCTTCGGTAATACTTCCATTGTATTAAAATCAATTTTCGGGATGAGCTTTGTATCCCATGGAAGTGTAATATTAAGCAAACATGGATCATCATCAGACAACCATTCTGCATAATCATCTAATGAATCATAGGAGGACAAAGTAGCCGCCTTTATTCCATAGGCAACTGCAACCTTTTCAAAGTCTGGTACTGAATACCCACTCTCTTCAGTCGTCAAAGAAAATCTACACCCATATGATTTTTCCTGCACTTCACTAATCTTGCCTAATGCATGATTGTTAAGCACCAACAGTTTAATGGGAAGCTTTTCTCTTACAACAGTTTCCAGCTCCTGAATATTCATCTGCAAGCCACCATCGCCTGTGATACAGAAAACTCTTTCTTTTTTCTGATAAATTGAAGCACCTATTGCATATGGCAATCCAACTCCCATTGAACCATAGCTGCCACCAATCAGAATTCTTCCATCATTGCCTTTCAGGGTCAGTGACTGTGCACACCAGCACATATGCTGCCCTATATCGACTGCAATAATTGGATTCTCGGGTAATAACGAAGAAATTTTCTTAACTGCCAAATTGCCTATTTCATCATCAATTCCTTCAAGATAATCTCTAAGTTGAAAGCATTTATCACTCCACTCTGAATACTGCGGAATATCCTCCTCCAATAACTTCAGCATAAACTCTTTTGCATCAATCAGATACTTTTCCTCATCTTCTTTTATTTGACGGCTTAATTCATACTGATCAATATCCGCACGAATAAGATGCGCATTAGGAGCAAACTTCTTCGGATCGCGTCCAATCTGTCTTAAACCCAGTCTCATTCCAACTGATATTAATAAATCGCATTCAGCAATAATCATATTTGCTGCACGATTACCATGCGTGCCAATAAAACCAATTTTATTTTTATCCTGTGCCATATCAACAGTATTCAATGATGTTAATACAGGTATTTGGGTTTTCTCAATAAACCGGTGAATCAGTTTTAATTCTCCAGCCTCTCTGGCGCCATTACCGATCACCAACACTGGCTTTTTGGATGTCAAACGGAAAATCAATGATAACACCTCCTTTTCTTCCGATCATTGCCATATTATAAGCTCTGGATACCACTTCAGGAAAATCCGCAGCACTACTTGGGGTAACAGAGTATTTTGTAATATGACGTGTCATGGATACAATATCCATTTCCTGAAAGCCATACTGACGAATACCGGAATAGCCTTTCAGTTCTGTATTAGGTACGTTACCGCAGATACCCATGATCGGAATACTATCAAACCATGCATCCGCAAGTCCGCCAAATCCATTTACAGCTCCCGGGCCAGAAGTGGTAAAATACACCCCTAATTTACCACCAAGACGTGCATATCCGTTTGCCGCAAAGGCGCAGCCCTGCTCATTATAACAAACATGTACATTTATTTCATTCCTGCTATTTAACGCATCCATAAAAGGAACAATATATCCTCCGGAATAGCCGAATACATCCGTAACACCTTTTTTTATTAAAAAATCAACTAAATACTCCGAACAATTCAACAAAATCACCGCCTTCCTACAAGATACTTTTCACATGCTTTTTCCAGTTCAGAAAAGTCTGTCTTGGAATAATTTAAACCATAACGCTTCCTCGCAGAGATATCCATACTTGAAATTATCTGAAGCATTTCTTTTGAACTACAAGGAAGGTTCTTTTGCAGATAAAAGATGTTGTCTACATGAGCGCCTTCGGTTCCGCATATAAACATCGGCAAATCATAACCCCATTTTGCCGCTTTCATGGATGGAATAATATAGTTTTCGATTGTACCAAACAGTGTACCCATGTCATATTTTTTTCCATACTTCTTATTTAAGTAACTTGCAATTACCTCTGTTGATGCATTACCTGCACCACGTCCCATGCCATAAAGCGATCCGTCAACTGCAATATCCCTATCTGCCTCAACCGCCAAATCAATCATAACTTCTGCGAGTGCATTAGATAACTGAAGATTGTTATGCGAGTGGAGACCAATTCTTATTGATTTATCAAGTTCCCTATCTACTTGTACAAAAATAGTACGCAGATCATCAAGATACATCGTTCCAAAAGTATCCACGATGGAGAACGCATAAGGTTTAATATTATTGACTATTGCGATCATCTCACTTCGCTCTTCCGGTGTATACGAAGGTGCATCCATCGGATTAGCAAATATCTTATAACCTTTCATTTTCGCTCCGGCTGCAAATTCAAGTGCCGCTTTGCTTTCATGTTTTGCAAAGGAAATTCTTAGATACTCAAATGCCTTACCATCGCATTCATCCAATCTTTCCAGTGAGTAGCGGCTGTTATCACAAAATCCAGTAAAACGGCCGGCGTCTGTATTCTGTGGAATATATCTCCTTGCATCTACAGAATTTCTATACACAATCGTCTCCCCATTTGTAATATTTTGAAGAAAACCAATCTCTATAATATCAATACCAGCAGCTATAAGCCCACTAACCACACCATGAACAAATTCATCTGATGAGTTTTTGGCAAATAAATATCCACCATCACGAATTGTACAGTCATTAATTTGAATATTCATTTTTAATAACCTCCTTATAAATTGCATCAGCTATTTTAAAATCAATTGGATAATCAATATCAACGGCTTCTATTTCATCCACTTCATGTATATAAGGCTTCATTCCTACTCTTCGATCATATTTTAAGAATGATTCTTTCGTAAACACAAATGCGCCTGATGCCTCTACGTAGATTGGTTTCAAATCCTGAGTTCGCGGAAAATGCTGAATATCAAAATTCATAGCGGTACCATCCTGCCATAAAAATCCTTGCATCCGCTTGGCAAGAAATGCTGAATCATATTTCCCGGAAGCCACCTCTTGGATACATGCTTCAATACTTGCACTTCTGGTAAAAGGGCCAGTTGCATGAGAAACCACATATACATCCGCGTCTACTATCTTTATAAACTCACGGATAATATCATTGCAATTAACTGCACTGGTGTCCAAATAATCGGGGCGCTGCAGATACTTCACACCATCAAGCATATATTCCTGAACCTCCGGTTTACTGCAATAAACATATACTTCATCGACGCTCGCAGTTGCAAGACAGGCCTTTTGGATTAATTCCATAAGTGGTGTACCATCAAAAAATTTTTTTATATTTTTTCCGGGAACACGATCATTATTTAGTTTGATTGGAATCATTGCTACTGTTTTCATTTTTTACTCCTTTATATTCTTTCATTGACGAAGTAGTGCTAAACCTTACCTTTAGACCAAATGCATGATTTATAAATACTCCATTACCGTTTCAAAAAACAGTTTTTTACTTTCTTTATTTGCAATAAAGTCGCGTCTATAGGATATGTAATTATCCATTCTTGCCATATAATCTTCAAATACCTCATTTTCTTTTATATGTGATATATTAATAGCATTACTTTTCAGATATTTCCTTTTTGGCAATTGAAAGTCTCTATATAAGTAGTTGCGTTTCAAATCGTCATTATAATAGAAAAAAATCGGCTTATTATATAATATTGCATAATCGATCGCACTGGATGAAAATAAAATGATACCTTTGCTGTGTTTAACATAATTGCAAGTATCCCCTTGTACAATCTTACGACCGGCAAAATATGATTTATTCGAATAATCTGCTGTAGGATGTGCCGCAATCAAAACTTTACACTTAAAATATTTTTCAACCTGATCTAAAAATAGATTCAATTCTTTAAAATATTTATCTTTATTATTAATCCATTTCACTTTAAAATTCTTAAGATCTTTATGATCAACCAGATTTTGATCTAAAAATAAAATATAGTCTTTATCCTCTACTTGTTTTCTATCTCTTTCATTTAATAAATAGTAATCATAGTTATTAGTATGTATAATTATATTTCTATTTTTTTTCTTTAATTCATAATTACTATTTAAACCTCCTACACATATTTTAGATGCTAAAAAATTATATTTTGCAGGGAAAATATCCATATATGAAATATTTTTTTTCTTTATAACATTGAGAGCCGAAAGATTATTATTACATACGATAGATGAATAATTAATCAGATAATATCGTCCTCCAAGCAACTTAATTAATATTTTAGAAAGATTAAAGCAATTATATTTATTGAAAAATAAAAATTTAGTATTTTTCATATTCTGCATTAACAGTTTATAATAAAAAGATTTCCAATCATCTATCCTAATGGTTTTAGCTTTTAAAACAGCTTTTTCCCATATTTCTGTTCCTATTGTTAGTTTACCCGTTTTCCATACCTCTACCTGATACCCTCGCTTCTGAAAAAGATCAAATCCCCACATCATATCACTATTAGGCCATACATCATTAACAATACATATTATTTTTTTCATATATCCTTCTCCTGAAATAGTAAAATCTTTATAGAAATTATTTGTTACAATATTCTTTTTCCAATTTGAGTCTATCAATTTTTCCATTTGCGTTTAAGGGCATCTCTTCAACTTTTATAATTTTTTCAGGATACATATATATAGGCAACTTTATTTTCAACTTATTTTTAATAGCTTCTTTTGTACAAGTCCCACAAAATAATAAAAATATACAATCTGCAACCTTATCAAATAAACAGACACACCTCTCTATTCCTTTTATACTGCCAGCAGCCAATTCAATTTCTCCAAGCTCAATTCGATACCCCAAATGTTTTATTTGTCCATCTTTTCTAGAACGGTATATATATTCACCATATTTATTTAGGCTGACAATATCTCCTGTCTTATATACCTTTTCAGGATAAGACTTGTTCAATGGATTTTGAATAAATACTTCTTCAGTCTTATCCCAGTTATTATAATATCCATTGGCAAGAAAAGAACCTCTTATATATAATTCTCCCTTTTCTCCCTCATTCTCAATGATATTTCCGTTATCATCTATTGCAAACACGCCTACGTTCCTACATGCACTTCCAATAGGAACATCCTCATCATCCTCCAGATCTCTGTCCACAATATAATATAACCCGATATCGGTTATTTCTGTTGGCCCAAATAAATTAGCATAGATGGCATTGGGAATGTGTTTTCTCCATTCATTAAGTTGTTTAGTCGGCATCACTTCACCCGCAAACAAAATTTTATTCAAATTAGTTTTTCTCATTATTTCTAGTCCATGCAGGCGTGATACCATACATAAAGCAGAAGGTACCCAATATATTGTATTAACTTTTTTTTCAAGCAAAAAGTCGGCTAACTGTGCAGGAAACATAAAGTATTTCTTAGGTATTATATACATTGTTGCACCACTATTAATTGTACTGTAAATATCTAAAACAGACATGCTGAAATAAAAGGGAGTCTGATTTCCCAACACTGTATTCTCATTAAAATCAAATGTATTAACAACCCAATTCGAATAATTAATTACGGATCTATGTGATACAACAACGCATTTCGGAATACCTGTCGATCCAGATGTAAATAATGCATAAATTGGATCTGTGTCAATTGCCCTTTCTCGAATATGAACTAATAGATTTGTATCCTTATTTACTAAACTGATTTCCTCAAAATATAATAGTTTTTCGGCCGGAATCAAATCAAAGTTATTTGCTTGTTCTTTACTTTCTAATATAACATATTCCGGTTTAAGTTCTTTAAGCATAATGCTAATTCTATATTGAGGTAATTGAAAATCAAAAGGAACAAAAAAGTTTCCACTTGAAATGATGCCAAAATAAGCAATAAGACTTTGTATACTTTTTTTCATACTTACTGCAATCGGGCAATTTCTAATATTTTTTTCTGCTAAAAAAGTACCTATTCTATCAATTTGTTCTTTAAATTGTGAATATGTTATTTCATTATCGTAATCCCCAAAAACAATTTTATCCGGATACTTCTCTTTGGCATGATCTATAAATTCTAAAATATTAGTTTCCATTACCTCTCCTATTTATGGCATTTAATACCATCTCCACTATATTATCTAAAGAAATAAAATTTTCCTCTATAATTGCTTCCGCAGGAATATTAATATTAAAATTGTCCTCCATTTCCGCAACAATTCTAAAAATCTGAATAGAATCTAATACTTCATCTCTAACCATGTTTTTTCCGTCATATGTTATAATGTCTTCGTTGATTTTTAATAACGTATCTAATATTTTTTCCCTCATCATAATTTCCTTTCATATTTACCATACTTCTTGTAATTTTAGAGAATATTTCATATAGGTAATATAAGCCCTCATATATTCACAAAAATCTAACTTTATAGTTCCCTCCTGCTTCATTATCTGATATTTGTCTTTTGGTTCAATCAATCTTAAATATTTAATTACGCTTGGATAAATCGGAAATTCTCCATGGCATTTTTCATATTCTTCCAATGTTGTAGAATATACTTTTTCAGCAATTAAGTCTGAAAAATTTAAAAAGTTTAAAATTCTTTTTGCATATTCATAAAGCATATCTTTTGATACATGGCCGCGATCCATATATAATAATTTATTTCTATAATTTTTCTTTACGAAATCGCTAATTTTTATGTCTGCAGCTTTTTCTAAAATTATAATTTTCTTTATTGTATATTCAAAGTTTTTTTCTATCTCAGATACAGAATAAAAGTTGCAATCACATATCTTATTCAGGATTTCTTCCGTAGACATCCCAATTGAAATCATTTTCTCCAGATTACTATCTCTTCGCTGCCAAGCTCTAATGGGATGATTCCATTGAGTAACATAAAATGGAGAATCTTCATAATAAGCTGTTTTATCTTGTGGCCAATAACCTTCAAATGTAGTAAGCGGTATACTTGCCGCTAAACAGCCAGGTTTCGTTTTCTTATATAAACCTTCATAATAATTTTTACGCTCATTTGTTATGTTTACAGGGTATAGATATATATCAGCCATTCTGATTATAAAATTAACTTCTATTAGAAACTCTAATTTAGGCTCCCTCTCTTTAATCCCTAATAACTTATATTCATCAAAATAATATATTTCATACTCATTTTTAATTTCCGGTATTTGAATAAATATTGTTTTAATCCATTCCAATTCGCATTGGCCAACACATAAAAAAAGTTTCTTCTTATGATAAATCGTTTCGAACAATCTGCTATCTATAAAGTCCTTTCCAATTTGATATCCTTGAGCAATAAGTACCCTTGATATTTCATAATAGTAAGAACTGCAAACGATTATATATGATCGTTTTTCCGTAAGAACTGCCTCTTTCGAAATCGGTTCTAATCCGATTATTTCTTCCTTCAGGTCAGATCCTGTGCAATACTTAATAGATAATATTTGATTATAATTTTGATAAAACTCCTTCCCTCTTTTTCCCATCCCCCACAAAACAATATCTTTTTGCTTTATTTCCTTCAAATAATCTTCTCTTCTCCACATTTATCTTCCTCCAGTAACTTTAAATATTCTGCTGCTTTGAGATGCTCATTATTTGAAATTTGTTCGCATTTCAAAAAATAATATTTTGCTTCCTTATATTGTTTTAAATTGTAATATGCTTTCCCTATATAAAAAAATGCAGTCATTTTGCAGTCTGTTGCATCTGCTCTTGTTTTATCATATTTATTTTTATTAACTTCTTTAAAATAAGTATTCATATCATCAATGCATTGTTTATCCTTACCTTCCTTTGCCGCCTCTTTTCCTTTTAAAAATGCATAATAAGCTGTGCAAAGTACTTCTGTTTCTTTGATTTCTGAGAGCCTCCCTCTCTTAAATAGTATATTAAATAAATAACTTTGATCTACTGCATACTTCATAAGTTTATTTCTATTAAAAAGCAGCAATTCTTCCATACAGTTATCGATATGTTTTTGAATACTTTTATAATTACTTTTATTAAATAATATTCCTTCCGCCTCAAGTTTCTCTATATTTCCGAGAACTGAAGAGAAATCTATATCCGCATTCAACCAATTATCAAAGTTAGAAAAATTATATAATATGTTTTTATATCTGCGATGTATAATCTGATCCCATGTTATATAATCATCCGCTTCCAAATTTTCTTTAAAATTTAATGAATTTGTATTTTTAAATTTGGGAAAATGGCCCTTATTGATAAAGGTTTCAAAAATATACTCTGCCGCCTCAACAATTGTAGCAGCCACTCCTTCCGTTTGAAAAATCCATTTTTGAAGATACTTTTCGCTGCACTTTCGCCCCTCCGGCAGATATTTGAAGACATCTTTATAATCTACTTGGCACTCACTTTCTTTAGCTATTTGAGAGAATCTTCTTCTACGTTTCTGATTATGCTCTTTCGAATCTTCACATGGAAAATTGTCTATAATTAATATATTTCGATTAGCTACAGCAGCTTCAAAAAACGTAGTGGTCCCCATACAAATTACTATTTTGCTTCTTTCCAAATCCGGGCCAAGATTTGTATGAGTTTTTCCAAGCTCTAAATTATCAGGCACATTATTATCGCAAAGTTTTATAATATGTTCATATAAATAATCATCATTACGATGGGTAACATTATGATCCCCTTTTAAATATCTAGGCCTAACAATAATATAATAATCAGAATATTGCGCCGCTATCTTTAATACAAATTTTGCCAGTTCCTCTTTTGTTCCATATGGAAAGTGCCCAGAATCAATAAACAGTATTGTTTTCTCTGGGCCGGGCAGCATTTGCTTCAGTCCTTCAAATTTGGGATTCCCCACTGCCATACTTGGTGCTAGTTTACAACTGTTCACCCTGCTAATGGGCCATTCTTCCTCCTGATCCAAGGAAAAATTTTCTCTCTGCGTAAATGTAAAATCTCCGGTAAAATAGGCTTCGTGAATAAATGTCGTGGAAAATATAAATATATATTTTTTAATTTCTCTAAAGATTTCATATTGAGAAACCGAAATACAGGAAAAAATATAATCATATCCTTCTATTTTTTTTTCCGTCAATTCTGCAAAGTCGCATACCTTAATTCCGCTTCCCAGAAACATATTTATATGCATCCAATCCAGATAAATGGCATATAAATCAACTATATATCCTTTTTTAATAAATTCCATATATATTTTTAATGCCGGGGTATTATGCACATCCTTTGCCAATATGTATAAAATTTTACGCATTATTATTTATTATCACTTTCCTTGTCTTCCTATAGTTTAGTTATAATGAATTATATTACATGTTTTGATATATCTATCCTTGTTTCCCCTTCGTTACTAATTTAAATATTTCTGATTCATAAATGATCTTTTGTTTAATAATGTCACTCTTTTCTAGCATTCTCGAAAACCGTTTTTTTATTTCCTCGCTATAATACTCTATTGAATAAAAATCACTCTTTTCAATCATGAGATAAATAGATAATAAAATTTTATTTAGATAAATCAATTCAAATATGTTGATTTTATTATATTTCCCTTCTGAAAACTTCTGAAAAATATATAAAAGTCCTCTTTTTAATAGTATTCCATTTTTTTTCATAATTCTATATCGTGTATAGTTAGCACAATAAGCTTGCTCTTTACAGTGTTTTACAGAAATCTGTTTTTCGGAACGTCTATATTTAATTAAAGGTGTTCTGACTGAAGATATTACATATTTTTCAGCAACTTTAGATTGAAAATCATAATCTTGCGCATAAGTTAATTTCTCATTATAGCAGATTTTTGCATTTGTAAATAAATCTCTGGTAAACATAAAGCCAGGATGAGGTAATTCAGGATTAAGCAGCAATTTTACTTTTATTTTTTCATAATTGTTGCTGGGAATAAAAAATCCTTGGCTACTCCCAAAGTAATTCAACCCACAGCTAATTAACTTAATTTCAGGATTCTTTTCCAAAAATATAAACTGTGTATCAAGTCTTTCCGGTAATGAAATATCATCTCCGTCCATTCTTGCCACATATTTTCCAGCTGCCTTATTTAATGCAAAATTCAGATTATGTGTTAAGCCTTTATTTACTTTATTTTTATAAAGAACAATTCTCTTATCATGATAGCTTTCAATATACTTACATGTTTGATCCGTTGATGCATCATCTATAATTATAAATTCAAAATCCCGATAAGTTTGATTCAAAATGCTATTTACTGCTTGTCTGATATTTTTTTCTTCATTGTAGACCGACATAATAATACTTATCATGGGTGTATTCATTTATTTTTCTTCTCCGCCTTATAAAAATGACCCCTTATTTATTAATCGCTTTTATATATACTTTTTTATATCTAGAAACTACTCTTTTCAGGGAATAACTATCAATTGCTTTTTTTCTTGCATTAATTCCTCTCACTGCAATATCCGCCGGGTCACTAAACACACGCGCAATCGTTGCTGCCAGCGCAGCTCCGTTTCTTTCTCCTTCACATATCCAGCCGCAATTTCCTGATAATTGTTCCGGGATTCCCCCCACATCAAAACCTATTACCGGAGTTCCTGATGCCATCGACTCTAAAACTACACAAGGAAAATTTTCTTGTATACTTGGAATTACCATTACATCTGCTAAAGAAAAAATTTCATTTTTTTCCTTCGCATTATCAACATAGCCCATTTTTCTGACTTCACAATTAAAATCCGACAATCCTACTTGCCTTGCATTCCCCATAATTAACAGCATATATTCATCTTTAGGCAATTGACTTATTGCCGCTTTTAAAATTTGATATCCTTTAAACCTATTTCTCACATCTGCAGAACAAAACAATAACAGCTTCTTTTCAGCTTGTATCTCATACTTTTTTCTTAATTCTTGTTTATTTTGTACGATAAAATCCCTAATATTAATGCCATTGGGTATATTGAAAAATCGTTCTTTACTTAAAAAAGAATTTTTCGTCTTTTCTAAAAGCCATTTAGACGGAGTTGTAAAAATAATATGTTTCTTACTAAAATAGTGCTTTTTCAATTGATATAAACTTCCGACATCAATTCCGCTAAACTGATTACAGCTTTTACATCCTTCTTTTCTCCATTTGTTACAATTGTATGTATGCAGACACTTTCCGGTAAACGCCCAACAATCATGTATTGTCCATACGACAGGATACAACTTGCTTAATAACGCAATTTCCCTAACACCAAGAAACTCCTGTACTGCATGTAAATGTATAACATCAATTCTATTCCTTAAAGAGAAAAACAAAATTTTAAAAAAAGTAAGATCGTTAACCAATCCGTACTTATCCCGTAAATAAGTACGAGTCGCAACTGTTTCACGCTCATTATCCTTAAAAAGTACCAGATCTCCTTTACGAACAGGTTGATTATTTTGATTAAATGCCGCAATAATGAAAACTCTATTTTTATTATCTTCAATATCTGATGCGATCTGGTGCATCACCGTAGAAGCTCCGCCTTCATTATACAGCAAGCCCACTTCCAATATATTCATTGTTTATAGCCTACTCTTTCCCGCATTTTCAGAAATGGGTTATACTTCATACACCACATCTTCCAATGATATAATCGGAAAGTCAACCTTCACCCTCAACTCTTCTTCAATCTCTCCGAACGCAAACGTTGCAGTCACAACAATTGCGTCAACGGGTGCAAAATCATCTTCCGGCTCAATTACCTCCAATTCCGAATAGGTACTGGCTGCATTTTTATCTATGGTATACTTTACCTCAATATCAGAATCTTTTAATTCCTCATAAAGACGGTTTCCCATTTCACCCATTCCATAGATAGCGATTGTCCCATAGCCATTTGCTTTGAAATATTCGCAGAGGCATTTGCCTTCCTGCTTTAAAATCAACCACTGATTGAGCATATTGTAATAGCCTTTAAATTTATCCACTTTTTCTGCTTTCTTTTCAACCTGCTTAGTTCCAAAATAACTGCTTCCTGCCGCTCCTGCCGCTGCTCCTACTAATGCCGATAGTACCGCCACTGCTCCTTTTTTCATGTTTGTTTCTCCTCGTATAATATTTTTTAGATACATAAATGTACCTTGATCACTTAATAAATTTAGTTCAATAGGCTTAGTTAAACCCATGATATAATTGTCCTAGTGTCAATCAGGTAATAGTTCTTTTTT
>JAEYFP010000051.1 GCA_023402845.1 Bacillota bacterium | reverse complement strand
AATCTAAAACTCTGATTTTTCGACCAGCACTTTGTGATGGTCTTCTTTTGATACCTGCTTTTCAACCTGTATAAAATTTTCAATGTTCATTGATTTAGCCTTGACTTTTTATTTGCAGGCTTTTATTGGCATAATGATATAATCGCCTGTGCATAAATCTCGGCTCCCGTTATCAGATCGCTGATTTTCATAAATTCATCCGGACCATGCATATGGGTGTCCGTCCCTTCTCCGATGCAGCCAAATGCAACACCATTCTGCAATGCATGCACGTAGGTCGCACCGCAGCAATAGTTACATACTCCTGCTTTCCCAGTTACATTTTCATAGCATTTTAATAATGTTTTGATAAATTTCGTTTCTCCCGAAACATGGTGCGGCGGATATACCACCGTCTTTTCGGCATTTAATCCTGCTCTCCCTGCCTCCTCAATTATTTTTTTACGAAGATCAATGTTCATGGAACAGATTGGAATACGGCAATCCGCTGCGGCATAAAGCTTACCCTTTTCGTAACAAAGCACCGTAATCCCATTCGTCAGTTCTCCTGACAGCTCATCCTCCATATCAATATGCATTGCCTTTCCAAGATAATCGCCATGGGGCATCAGGTGATAGAGCCCTTTCAGCTTTTTTAACCCTTCGCTCTGCGAAAGCGGCAGTCTGCACAGCAGACACAGTAATCCGGTGACTGCATTATTGCCCAGCTGAGGACCTGCGCCGTGTGCGCTTGTTCCATAAGCATGAATCTGTAAGCATTCTGTTCTTTCTTCAAGCCGGAATGTGATTCCGGTCTCTATGAATGCTGCATCCGCAAAGCCCCTCACCTCATCCGTCTGCAGACCAACGATTTCCGCAGTCGCATAATCAGGAATTACATTTCCCGCGTCTCCGCCATGAATCCGCAAAATTCCGGGCACTTCCCAAGAAGCCGGCACCTCCGCTTCAAAAATCCCTCTTAAAATTCCTTTTTCCGTATTTGTGACAGGAAATTCAGCGTCCGGAGAAAACGTCATAGCCGCTTCTCTTTCTTTCGCATAATAATAAGTCAGATCTCTGCCGCCGCACTCCTCGTCAGTTCCTAAAATAAGACGAACATTTCTTTGTATCGGTATTTTCAGGTCCTTCACCGCCTTCATTGCATATAATGCGGCAACTGCCGGCCCTTTATCATCGGAAGCACCCCGCCCGTAAAGCATATTTTTAATGATTACCGGTTGAAAAGGGGTTGTTTTTTTCCATTCGCTCTGTCCCGGAACCACATCCAGATGCACAAGAATATCCAGATTATAATCATTTTCCATAAAGTCGGCTGTTCCTGCGTAATTGTCATAATTGTGTGTGATGAAACCCATTTCTTCCGCTTTTTTCAGCATTACGGAAAGAGCCTCTGCGGTCTTTGTACCAAAGGGCATTCCCGCTTGACCAGTCTCATACACACTTTCGATTCGAATCAGCTGCTGTATATCCTGAAGCATGTTTTCTTTATTTATTTTCAGATAATTGTGTATTTTCTTTGCATCTTCTTTATTTACCATATAGCACTCCTAATTTCTTCTCCACGGGTTTTCCTCTCCATTTATTTCAAGAATACAGCTGCTGATCGAATTTTCAGCCATTTCTTTTACTGCCTGATCTGTAAAAAAAGCAAAGTGAGGAGTTAATATTACATTTGGAAAGGATCGCAGGATTGCTAAATTTCTATTTCTAAGAATTTCATTCTTCTTATTTTTAAAGTAGAACTGTTCGTCTTCAAGAACGTCCAGTGCCGCCCCCAAATGCTTTGTTTCAATTCCTTCTATCAATGCATCCGTATCTATCAGTTGTCCCCGTGCCGTATTTACAATAATTGCACCATCTTTCATTTTAGATATGGCCCTTTTGTCAATTAAATAGGGTTCTCCCGGCTGCATTGGTATATGCAGTGTAATCACATCACTTTTTTCCAGCAATTCATCAAAAGAGACGTAATAATTTTTCATTTTTTCATTTGGATACTTGTCGTATGCGAGTATTTTACATCCAAATCCTTCCAGTATTGATATCACTGTACGACCAATATTTCCTGTTCCGATCACTCCTACCACCTTATTATGAAGCTGTCCGCCCATCGACCTGTAAACCGAAAAATCCTGAACCTGATAGCTTGCCATCATTTGCTTTGCTTTTCTGAGTGACATCAGTATCAGCATTACGGCAAATTCTGCGACACTGTGCGGTGAATAGGTGACGTTGCCGATTTTCATTCCTATTCTGTCAGCCGCCTCCAGATCAATATGATTATATCCAATTGTTCTTGTGGAGATATAACGGACTCCTTTATCATAAAACGCCTGTATCAGTTCTCCCGAGATGGGTGTTGTTACAACGCTGATCGCTTTTGCGCCTTCTGCAAAACCGATATTATGCAGATCCGGTTTCTCTTCCGTAATCAAAAGGCTGCAGCCAAACTGTTCTTCAAAACCTTCAAAGCTCTCTTTCTGGGAGTTATAACTATAAACCGCTATTTTCATATTTCCTTATACTCCTTTGCAAGCTTCTCAAAAGACGGCAGGGACTTAATAATTGTATGCGTAGACACACAATAGGCCAAGCGAACATATCCGGGACATCCAAAATCATCACCCGGAAGCAATACCAGATTATACTTTTTTGCTCTTTCACAAAAGTCCACGGCATCTTCCCCAAACGCCTTTACAAATAAATAGAAGGCTCCCTGCGGCTCCACACAATGATAGCCATAGGACTTTAATGCTTCATATAAAAGATCCCTGTTCTTTTTATAGATGCCGATATCCGATAATGCACCGATACAATCTCCTGCAATTCTCTGGAACAGACTCGGCGCATTCACCTGTCCCACATACCTGGCTCCGCCGCAGATTGCGACAAACAAGCTTTCATAATCAGCAATATCCGGCGGTATCACCAGATATCCGATTCTCTCACCCGGAAGGGAAAGCGATTTGCTGAAAGAGTAGCAGGTGAGCGTGTCCTTATAATAATTCATCACATAGGGAACCTCTATCTCGTCATAAACAATTTCTCGATAGGGTTCATCCGAAATCAGAAAAATGGGATGTCCGTACTCTTCTTCCTTCTTATATAAAAGCGAAGCAAGATTTTCGATCGTTTCTCTTGAATACACAGCTCCGGAAGGATTATTAGGCGAATTCACCACAATCACTTTCGTTTTTTCATTAATTGCTTTTTCAAGCTTATTCAGATCAATCTGAAAGTCATCTGTTTTAGCCGGTATGATACAGGGCGTTGCCAGAGCTTCCTCGGCACACGATAGATATTCCGGAAAAAATGGAGCAAATATGATTATTTCATCTCCCGGATTACATAATGCCATAAAACAAATTCTTAATGCCGCAGTCGCACCGCCTGTCATATAGATATGCTCTTTTTCTAAACACGTATGGAATTTTTGATTCAAATAGGCTGCAATTTTCTCCCTTACCTGAAAATCCCCCTGAAGGTTTGTGTATCCATGAATCGCGACGGAATTCTCATTTTGAATGAGATGCACGATTCTGTCCGAAACTTCTTTTGGCGTATCAATATTAGGATTTCCGAGACTGAAATCAAATACATTTTCGCTGCCGATCTTTGCGGCTCTTTCACATCCCCAATCATACATAATACGTATAACTGATTTTGCTTTTCCAACTTTAAACATTCTTTCTGATATCATTTTCCCGCCTCCAAAAGAGATTACTTTCTATTCCGACATACCCAAAATCAAAACCAAAATGCTTTGGTTCAAAATTTTTTATTGCGCGCGGATCAAGAAATTGTTTTCTTGCCGGCACTACTACGATTCCTATTTTTTCTCCTTCACTTAATTGTGTATTTGAAATCGGCTCCCCGTCGATTAAACGAAGAAGTACGATCATATCCGGACTCGTTGCAATGACATTGTCATTTTTCCAAATGATATGGTTTTCATTCTTAAACCATACCTTAAACTGAGCCTCTTCCCGCTCATCGTTTCCTTCTATCTCATAAGTTCCATAAAAGTATCCTCCCTGGTCCAATGCTTTCTTTTTCTTTACCGTTCCTGTTCCGATGAAATATCCTCCGGCCGCTTTGGCTCCCGCTGCACAGGGATCCTCTTTTTCTTCCCTTGCATTTCTGATTGCTTTCCCTACCGCCAAGCTCTCTGACAGTGTATAAGGCACAAGAGATTCCTTTATTTCGGCTCCGCTCATAATACTGCATGCTTCTGCTAGTTCTCCGTAAGATGCCTGACTGATCATCTTTCCGATCCGTTCCATTGCAGAATGGTTAAATGCATAAGTTGTAATCGTCGTATTACCCCAGGAATCTGTAAAAACCGCAGGAAGAAAATCCTTTCCATGTATCGTGGGCAGTCCATGACACATTTCCGGCACGGCCCTTCCGGAGCAATCTCCGTCTATCACGCAGATTCCCTTCTCATATGCGGCCGACATGCAGCAGGCTGAATTGGAGCCGCCAAGCTCTGCAACAAACAAGCCGCTGATTTTTTTCCCAAGGTATTCTTCCATGTTGTCTACTGTCTTTACTAACATTTCTATAAAAGCATACTTTCTCTCGTTGTATCCGTTATTCTGCATTTCCTTTAGCACCTCTTCACTTCTTGGCGCAATACTTCCGGTAAAAAATGCGGTGCAGAAAATTTGATCATCTCTTATTTCCTTAGGGTCAAGTGCTGTGATTTTATATCCCTTCTCCAAGGATTCGGTCAGGGCCTTCCTTCCGCTCTCAACCGCTCCGCCGCCGCCCGTTCCGTAAAATGCACAGCCGGTAAGAAAGTTTTCAATTTCGTCTGAAGTTTTCAATTCAAATGGTACCATGTAATCAATTTCCTTTCTCAGCACCACATCTATAACATGATACACAATGCTCTTCATCTGTTTGTATCATCTGTGGTTCTTTATCTTTGCATTTCTCGTCTGCAAACGGGCATCTGGTATTAAAATTACAGCCGACAGGTACATTAACAGGACTCGGTATTTCGCCCTGTGGCTTAACGCTTTTCGGTTTATACTGCTCCTCCTCCTCACATACCGTCGGAATAGAGGATAACAGCATTTTAGTATACGGATGCTCCGGGCTCTGAAAAAACTGCTCCGCCGGCGCTATTTCCGTTATTTTTCCGAGGTACATGATTGCCACACGATCTGCCACATTTCGCATCAGACTTAAATCATGCGTAATAAAAAGATAAGAAATACTCATCTCTCTTTGCAGTTTGAGTAATGTTGTGATAATCTTTGCCTGAACTGATACATCAAGCGCACTGGTCGGTTCATCAAGAACAATTAACCCGGGGCGGGTTGCAAGAGCTCTTGCAATTGCGACCAGCTGTTTTTCTCCGCCTCCAAGCATAGCCGGATAGGTATACATATATTCGTAGGGCAGTTCAACCATATCCATCAGCCTTTTCACTTCTTTTTCGTATTCCTCTTTCGGACAAATTTTATGTATCTTAAGCGGCAATTCCAAAATCTGATACACGGTTCTTTGGGGATTTAATGACGTCCCCGGATCCTGAAACACCATTTGTATTTTCTTTTTTATGTTTAACGGACGCTTACCTGTCTCCATGCTGATATCCTGACCCATAAAATTCAGGACTCCCTCCGTAATACCATACATGCCGATCACAGAATAGGCAGTTGTGCTCTTACCCGATCCCGATTCGCCAACTAATCCCAACGTTTCTCCCTTGCCGAGCGTAAAGCTGATCCCGTCAATCGCCTTTACAAATTTCCCTTTATTTTCTTTTCCATCAATGGAAAAATATTTTTTCAGATTTTTCACTTCCAATAGATGTTCACTCATTTTTGCCCCCCTCTTTTAAATCGTATAAAAAACACTGGACAAAATGCTCCGAAATCGGTTCGTATACAGCAGGTTTTTCCAGAAAACATTTTTCCGAAGCTTTGGGACAGCGCGATGCAAACCGGCATCCTCTCGGCGGTTCCAGATAGTTGGGAACTCTCCCCGGAATTCCCTGTGCAATACCTCCTCCCGACAGCTTGGGAATACAGTTCATTAAGCCCTGTGTGTATGGGTGCAAAGGTTCTCTGAAAAGTTCCTTTGTCTCTGCGGTTTCCACCATATTTCCCGCATACATGACATAAATGCGGTCGGCTACTTCTCTCGTGACTCCGAGAGAATGCGTAATCAGAATCAATGCGCTGCCTTTTTCATCTACACGCGCTTTTAATGTCTTCAGTACCTGATCCTGAATGGTAACATCCAGATTGGTAGTCGGCTCATCCGCTATTACAAGCTTTCTGGGTGTGGCAAGCGACATCGCGATGCAGATTCGCTGACGCATACCGCCGCTTAACTGAAACGGATAATTCTCCATAATTCTTTCCGGATCCGGAAGCGAGGTTTCTTCTAACGCGCTGATTGCCCTCTCATGCTGCACCCTTTTATCTTTCGCACCCTCAATTCCCGAGTATCGAATGACCTCTTTCATCTGGGTTCCAATTGTGAATACCGGATTCAGTGATGCAATCGGATCTTGAAAAATTACCGAAATTCCACTTGCGCGCAGATTTTTTATTTCCTTTTCCGACATTTTAAATTCATCTTTGTTTTCAAAAAATATTTCTCCTGCGGTGACCTTTGCCTGCTTTGCCAAAATCTGTGCAATTGCATTGATTGTCGTAGTCTTTCCGCATCCGGTCTCACCTACAATACTTATTTTCTCTCCCTTTTTTACATAGAGATTTACACCGTCCAATACCTTTGTATCCCCGCGGAATGTATGATAGGATATGTGAAGGTCTTTCACATTTACTACAATTTCTTCTTCCCTCGTCTGATTCATGCTTATGCTCCTTCCAACATATCTTTAATTCCATCACCGGTAAGATTAAAGCCTAATACAATCAGCATGATCGCCAATGCCGGAAAAATTGAAATCCACCATTGTCCCGGAAGATAGGAAACCCCATCTGATACCATTGCCCCAAGCGAAGGAGCCGGTGCCTGCTCGCCCATGCCTACAAAACTCAGCGTTGCTCCCGCGAGAATAGCCCAGCCCATATCCAAAGTCATCTTTGTAAATACGGGAGTAAGGCAGTTAGGAAGTATTTCCCGTACCAGAATATGCCATTTGCCAGCGCCAAGAATTTCGGCCGACTTCACATATACCTCGTTTCTAGTAGAAACAACCATTCCAAATACCAGTCTCGTATACCAGGGCCACCACGAAACACACAGAGCAAGCATCGCATTTGTCAGGTTTGGCTCCATAATCGATGAAACAGACAATACAAGGATCAAAGACGGCAGCGCAAGAAAGACATCGGCAATTCTCATAATGACGTTTGAAATATATTTTCCGCTCCAATAGCCTGCGATCAGACCAAGAATCCCGCCGAACGGAACAACAATTACCAACACACCCATTCCCATCAGTAATGCACTCTTAAAAGCAAACATAATTCTGCTGAGTACATCTCTCCCTACGGTATCAGTTCCCAGCAGATGGTTTAAAGACGGCGCCTGACTGGCATTTGCAAAATCTGTAACAGCACCTGCATGCGTCGGATACGGCGCTATCCACTTTGCAAATATTGCAATGAATACAACTGCAATGATAATCGCGAATCCGATAACCGATAAATGA
Organism: Bacillota bacterium; assembly: GCA_023402845.1. GTDB lineage: Bacteria > Bacillota > Clostridia > Lachnospirales > Lachnospiraceae > JAEYFP01. The sequence continues at coordinate 77,808 of JAEYFP010000051.1, read as the reverse complement.
TTCTGCGAAAATTTGAACCACATCCTGCGCATCTGCTCCCTGTGATTCTTTTTTACTCTTTCCTCTTTTTGGGAAATATTATCCCCAACATTTTTATTTATTTTCATAGCAGGCTCAACTCCCTCTCTTCGCAAAGCGGACTCTTGGATCCAAAAGTGTAATCAGCACATCCGTCAGGAAGTTCATTAATATAAATACTACCCCCAGCAGCAAAACTACCGCCGACACGGAAAATACATCTTTATTCAGCATCGCCTGCAAACAATATCTCGATAATCCCGGATAATTAAAAATTTGTTCTACCAGAAATGCACCGCCAACCATACTGGCTATGTCCAGAGTCATCACGGAAATTGTCGAATTCAATGAAGGTTTCAATAAATATTTAAAAAGTATTTTATTTTCCGGTATTCCATATGCACGTTCGGCAAGCGCATATGCTTTATCAATATTACCTGTCATACTCGAACGGGTAATTCTGGCCGCCTGACTCATTCCCGCAAAAGACAGAACCAATGCCGGTATGAAAATATGTTTGAAACAGTCCCAGGCCCCCGCATAATTTCCTGCCAGAAGATAGTCTATGATATACATTCCGGTCACTTTATCCGGCGCGGTCAAAAAATCACTGATCCGGCCGGATGACGGCAAAATCGGAATCAGATATGCAAACAAGAGCATAATCAAAATCCCCCAGAGGAAAGCCGGCGAAACAATTCCGAAATAGGAAAATACCCGAATCAGTCCATCCTGCCATTTCCCTGCATATTTTGTAGAAAGCACTCCTAAAAGCAGCCCGCCGGCCACCATAATTACAGCCGATAACAGAACCAGCTCCAGTGTGGCCGGAAAATAACTTTTGATGTCTTCGATCACCGGTCTTTTTGAAATAATTGAAGTTCCGAAATCTCCATGCAGTACATTTACAATCCAGTAATAATACTGGATATATAATGGTTCTCTTAAATGCATTTCTGTCCGTAATGCTTCTACCGTTTCCTCTGGTGTCCTGGCACCTAAAGCAAGTCTTGCTGTATCACCCGGCATTACCCTCGCAATGATAAAAATAAGAATGGACAAACCGAATAAAACAAGTATGTATGAAAAGAAACGCTTTAGTGCTTTTGCCATAACCTTACCTTCTTTCATTTTAGTTAATTATTCTGCCACCTTAAAATCTCTGAAGTAATAGCAATATCCCATCGTATATAAGTAACTCTCTCCCGCCTGATTCATATCAACAGCAGGCCAGGAGGTAATATGATCCGAGCGATAAGCCACTGTTGTTGTTGCATCAAATAACCATACGGTCGGACACAGTTCAATCAGCTGTCTGCTGATTTCCTTATATGCTTCGTTTCTTTCATCTTCATTAATAATAACGGTTGATTTTTCTATCATAGAATCAATCTCATTATCCTGCAGCCATTCCATTTGTTCCCACGAGCCGCAGCTGCCGGAATGATATCTGGTTTTTAATACGCTTCCGGCGTCTAAGTATGCAGGTGAAAATGCCACAATTGATGCATTCGGCGTCGTCTCGATTGTCTGTGCATCTGTCATCATGGTTGCAAAGGGCTTTCCGGTAATATCAACTGTCACGCCAAGCTTACCCATCTCGGACTGAATTAATAATGCTAATTTTTCCTGTGAAGATCCGCCCTCCGAGCACCAGGTAAATGCAATGGTAAGCTCCCCGCTCATCAATTGATCATAATACGGAGACTGCTTTAACTCCTCTTCTGCCTTTGCAAGATCATATGTGTAAGGCATTTCCTCAACAGTAAGCGCGGCGGCAGTCATGCCGGATACAACCGGACCGGTCGAGAGTGAACTTCCCGGATAAATGCTGTTAATAATTGTTTGATAATCAGTCGCATATGCAATCGCTTTTCGTACATGAATATCATCTGTCGGGGCCGATTTGGTATTCAGCATGAGATTTGTATTTACACCGCTCAGAATATTGACACTGTCCACCCCTTCCATCGCATCCATTTCCGTATAAGCCTCCGGTGTTTGTGCATCGTTAGTTATATCCAGCTCTCCGCGGGAAATCATAGTACGGATCGCTGTAGTTTCAAGCCCTCCTACCATACGGATTGTCTCAGGTGCGCCATCTTCCCAGCCTTTCCAGTATTCGCTGTATTTTTCTATAACAAGGTATTCTTCCGTTTTCATTTCTTTTACCTTATAGGGACCGGAGCCGGCATCGTTTGTCTGAAGCCACGCTTTCCCATAATCACCCTGCTCTCCATAATCGCCCTCGGCATAATGCTCCGTCATGAGCTTTTCATCTAAAATATACAATCGAACAATGATTGCGGGAAAGGTTCCTGACGGTGAGGACAAATCAAATTCCACTGTCTTTTCATCAATTACCTTTACCTCTGATACAAGATCGGTAAAAAGATAAGCAAACCCTTCTCCCATAGCCATCAGGCGATCCATACTGTACTTCACATCCGACGCCGTAAGCTGGTTTCCGCTGTGAAAAACAACATCATCTCTTAAGTGAAATGTATAAATTGTTCCGTCTTCTGAAACATCCCAGCTCTCGGCAGCATTTGCATCAATTGTCCCGTCACTGTTCGGGAATGTTAATGTGTCATAAATATTTACGGCTGCCGTGGAATCACTTGCTTTACTTCCGACTCCCGGATCAATGTAAGTCGGCCAGTCTGTGCTGATTACAATCGAATCCTTCGTTTTTGCCGCTTCTGATGCCGATTCGGCTGCTGCCGCCTTTGTGCCTTCTTCACCGCTGCTGCCGCTTCCGCATCCTGTCATAGCAGCCATGGCTGCAACCAGAATCACCGCCATACTTTTTTTAAAAAATCTGTTCATCAAGGTTCCTCCTCTTTCTTTTCAATTTAGCATGAATACACAAAAACAACGCCGGTGACTCGAAGGTCCCACGACGTTGTGTTTGGGGTTGACGGACTATAAAATTGGATTGTATCCTCGCTAATTTCGTTTATAGTACCACAGGAGCTTTTTTCTATGCAATATTGCCAATCACAAAGAATTTCCTGTTTTTTTGTGTGTACACACAAATCTTTTTGCTGTATGATTGATATTAATAAACACGGAGGTGCAAATACATGTCAATTACATTGCGTGACTGTTTGAAATTACCGATCTTTTTTTCCGCTTATGTAGCTGCCGGAGAAAAGGGGCTTGATCATCCTGTTGATACTGTAACGACTGCGGAAATTTTTCCGGAAGATATTGAAGTCTTCAAAAAATTTGCACATCCGAATGAACTTACGATCTCTGCATTTGCCTCAATTCAGGATAATCCTTCCATGCAGCTGGAAATTATGCGGCGCTCTAACGAAGCCAAAGGTGCCGGTCTTATATTATTCTATGTCGGCATTTACCTTAAGGAAATATCCAAGGAAATGATTCAGCTCGCCAATGAACTTCAATACCCGGTAATTGTCATTCCCAGTGATGCAGATATTGCTTATGTAGATATGATCAGCGCTGTCATGGAACTGATTGTAAAAGATAAAATGAAGGATGACTCCTTTATCAGTACTACAAACCAATACGTAAATGCGGTTTTAAATAACAATTCCCCGCAGACTGCCTTCCTGTCTCAAAGCTTAAATATTAATGACCAGGAGCTCCATGGGTTTTGCGTCATGACCGGCAGTGATCAAAACAGTCTGATTACCTGTGCACAGTTTCTGATACAAAGCCTTTCCGACATAAATATTCAGACCGTCTGTGCAAGCGTTGATGGGCACTATGTTCTCCTGCTATATACCAGAGAGCGGGAAAACAATATTCATAGTCTGTATCAGGATATTCTTGATCAATATCTTTCTGACGGGACATATCCCGATACTCTGCTTATCTTTTCTATGTTTCAAAAGGGAATTCGTTCCCATCTGCATAATGTTTACATAAATTTTTGTGAATTTTTTTCTTATTTTAGGATCATTTTTCCTTATCGAACACTGTTTAATTATCATGCGGTTTCCTTTATTCAAAATTGTTTATCCATTATTCGCTATGAAAGCCACTATTTTGATGAGGGCGGAACCTATCATTTTTTTACAAATGTTTTGGAACCGGAATTATTCCGCACACTCTGCTGCTTTTTATTAGACGGCAATATGAATACTGCTGCCACAGCCAAATATTTATATGTTCATACGAATACGATTATTTACCGCATACGAAAAATAAAGGAAAGGCTGCATATTTCCTTTTCCGAGCTCTCAGATATCACTACACTTTCTACCATCGCGGCAATTTACCGCATTGTGAATACACCGCATAGCCCGATTAACCGTTCTTGAGGGCTTAAGAGAATTATTTGAGGGATTTGGAAATTCAAAAGAAAAGAAATGTCAGCTAAATAAGCATTTATACCTAAAAATTTGAATGTCACTATTATTACTAATTCCTTGAAGTTTTTAATGGAATCTACTAATTACGATGATACGGCATGGAATTTATTTTGTCTTGGGGGGACCTTTTCTCCAAGAACCTATTCTTCTGTCAATACGCTGACCGTAGATAACCTTTCCTATTTCAGAATTTCGAAAACTTTTTTTTCAACTTACGGCATTGATGAGGAATGTATTATTACTGACAGCCATATAGAGGATATTGAAATCAAACGTGCTGCCCTGCATGCCGCTAAATGTACCTATCTTCTTGCGGATCACAGCAAAATGATGCGAAGCGGAATTCTATCCTGCGGAAATGCGTCCGATTGTACAGAAATTATTACGGATTACAAGGCAAATTCCGCTTTTGTACACAAGCTGAGGGAGCACAGCTGTAATGTAACCATTGCCGCTTCTATCGTAGACTAACCATATTTTTAAAACTGCTATTACGCGGAGGAAAAAGACACAAATGAGAACAATATTGTATGATTATCATGTCCATTCACTAATTTCACCGGATTCTAATGCAACTATGGAATCCATGTGTGAGCAGGCCATTCGTTTGGGACTTAAAGAACTGGCTTTTACCGAGCATTACGAATATCAGGACCTGGGCGAAAAAAACGCCGGCTACTTTTCCGCCGAACGCCTGGCACTTTATGAGCGAACTCTAAACAAATGTAAGCGCGCATACGAAAATCAGCTCTACATCGCTCGTGCCGCAGAGCTTGGACAACCTCATCTGGAATTAGGACATTCACGACTGTTAATAAAAGAAATGCACTTTGATTTTATTCTGGGATCTGTCCACCAAAACGATTATGGACATATTGATAAAATAGATATTACAGAAGGAAATTATCTTTCTGTGATTGAGAACTACTACCGTCATCTGCTCTGGCTGTCTCAGGTCGGGGATTTTGATTGTCTGGCGCATTTAGATATGGTTAAACGGCATACCAGCCGCCGCGGGCTTCCCGATGCTCACGAACAATTCAGACCTATTATGGAGAAAATCCTTAACACAATCATTGAACGGGGACGCGGAATTGAACTCAATGTTTCAGGCATACGGCAGGCTCCAAAAGAAAGTATGCCCGGTTTAGATTTGTTAAAGTATTACAGGGAACATGGAGGAGAAATTATAACGGCAGGCTCCGACGCCCACTCTCCAAAAGACATTGCCTCCAACTTTTCCCAGGCCTATGATCTTCTGACAGAAGCGGGCTTCCGTTATATTACCACGTTTCGTGAACGGAAGCCCTCTTTTCATAAATTATGAAAGGAATTTTTATATCTTTTATGTATTCCTGTTATTTTTTATATTCAGAGTAATAGCAATCTATCGTTTCCGTAATTATTTTTTTTGCCTCATCCGAAACCATCCCAAACGGTTCCCTGCAAGGTCCTACAGGTTGTCCGATAATATTAGTCGCACACTTTACAATAGAATTGGGATTTCCATATTTAAAACAGCTCCGTATATGAGAAATCGACTCCTGTGCAGCTTTAGCGCCTTCCAGATCCCCATTCCTGTAATTTTCATAAATACTTACCATGATCTCCGGAAGGATATTTGCTATTGCTGTAATTCCACCGGCTCCGCCGGCCATCAGCGTCCAAAGAATCAAAGCATCATTTCCCGAAAGCACAGAGAAATCCTTTCCTTTTGTTACGGAAATATATTGCAGAATGTTATTAAAATCACCGCTTGAATCTTTTATTCCGGCAATATTAGACAGCCCGGCAAGCTTTCCGACAGTTGCGGGCGCTAATGAAGCTCCTGTTCTTGCCGGAATATTATACATTACAATCGGAATCTTTACCGCATCATTTACAGTCTGATAGTGCGAATATAATTCATCCTGATTTAAAGAAGCAAAATAAGGCGTAATAACAGATAATACATCTACGCCGATATCCTCTGCCTTTTTAGAGAGTTCTACGGTATCTTTGGTTCCGACACAACCTGTGCCTGCGTAAACCGGTACGCGGCCCCTGGTTTCATCAACAAAAATTTTCATTACACGCAATTTCTCTTCTTCGTTCATAATATAAAATTCGCCATTTGTTCCAAGACAAAAAATCCCGTCTACTCCGGCTGCTATTTCCCTGTTGATCTGATTTCTCATTTCAGCTTCATTAATATCGCCATTATCAAACATCGGCGTTTGCATTGCGGCAACAATTCCTTTAATATTTTTCATAATTTTCCCTCTTTACTGTTTATTTAGTTGACCATCTTGGGTGTTCATATACTTTTGCATCAGCAACATACGGCCATTTTTCCTCACGAAGTATTGCCTGGCATCCCTTTACACACATTTGTGCCATATTGATTACCGCTTCTTTTGTTTGTGCAGCACTATGGGGACTATACAAAAGATTTTTGGCTTTCAGCAAAGGACTGTCGATTTCCGGCGGTTCTTTAACAAACACATCCATACCGGCCCCTGCAAGAATCCCTTTATTCAGAGCATCCGCCAGGTCTGACTCATTTACAATTCCGCCCCTGGAGCAATTAATCAATATTCCCGAAGACTTCATCATTGACAGTTCATTTGCTCCAATCATATTTCTCGTTGAATCCAATAAAGGAACATGAATAGAAATAATATCGCAGTCACGCAGCATTTCCCGATAGCTGCCATAATACTCGCATCCCATTCCTTCTATTATTTCTTTTGATAATAAAGGATCATAACCTGCCGTAAGCATTCCGATCTTTTTACAAATATCCTGAGTTTCTCTTCCAATTGCGCCCAAACCAATAAATCCGACTTTTTTATTAAGAAGTTCGAATGCTTTTCCGGCATCCCGAATTGCCCAGTTTCCAGTTTTCATTTCATTTCTTGCTTCGACTAAATTCTTGGCTATGGCAAACATCATCGCTACAGCATGCTCCGCTACGGAACGATTATTGGCACCGGGGGTAATCACTACAGGAATTCCTGATTTTGTTGCGGCTTCCACATCAACGCTGTCATATCCTACTCCTGTTCTTCCAATCACCTTCAATTCAGGCGAATTTGCTATCACATTCTTATCACAGCTTCCAATTCTTACAATCAATGCATCAGCATCTTTCATCTCTTCCATGTAACGATTGGGATTTCCATCATCAGCCACATATACTTCCGTATCCTTTTCCAGTAATTGAAGCCCTTCCGGACATATGGTTTGTGTCATAACTAGTTTCATACAATACATACTTCCTTTCAATCTTCCTGATTACAACTGCTTATAGATTACTTTTCCATTTTTTATGAGAGCCTTCGTATGAAAAACTTCATTCAGCACTAAAGTATCCTCTTTTATATCTTGAAGAACTGCATCTTTTCTCCTCTTCTCAATAATCGAGAAATTCATGCCACCATTGACATCGAAGTCCCGCTTGCGTTCTTCGAGTCCCCATACCATTGCCGGTGTGCAGGTTGATGCTTTAAATATATCCGTCAAGGCCATACCTGCCGCATTCATCATAGATATTGTGCACATGAAAGAACAGGCCGGAAGCTTATAAATATTTCCTCCATGGATATCGGTTCCCAAAAGATCCGGCCAAAAATTTTCTAAAGCTGCGTTTCTTAAATTATGAAATGTGAAATTAGTTCTTCCATGGGCAAAATCAAACAGGACTCCTTTTTCTCTTGCTTCGCGCACAGATGTTTTTAATTTCCCTTTTTCATCAAAAATCATTTCCCCTTTATCCTGATACATGTGTGCCAGCACATCCCCCGGACGCATCATTTCCAGCAGCCGCATAAGAGAGACCTGCTCCCCCATATTTCCCAGGTGTACTGTTACCGGACATCTGTAACCGTTACTCTCTAATATTTCCGATAACTGAATACACTTTTTCAGGGGAAGCAATCCAGATTCTCTAATACTGTCCTTTTCATACCTCACCTTCAAGCCTTTTATTACATGACTGTATTTCTGATACAATTCCAAGATTAATTGTTCATTGACAGATTGCTCCTCAAAGGTTTCCGTGATCAATAAATCCTGCCCCCGGGAAGAAAGGTTTAACAAAACCCTTGTATCAGTAATGTACTCTGATATCTCTTCAAGAATAAATTCTTCTATTTTATTGACCCCCAGGGATCCCGCATCAATGACTGTTGTAACTCCATTTGGAATACACAGGAGATCTGCATCAGTTCCAAATCCCCCGTTTTTTCTGTTTACATGCGCATGTGAGTCTATCATCCCGGGTATTACGTAACAATTTTTTGCATCCACTTCTTCATAACAAGAAGCTTTTTCTTCGGTTTTTACCCAGATCTCTTTTTTGCTTACTGTATTTGACAAGGGATCATATACCATCCCGTTTTTTACAAGCAAACTCATGCGCCGGCTCCTCTGCTTCCTTTATTCTCCTGAGCAAATTTCCCCAAATAGGACTGAACAATCACAGGAGAATTTTTCAGTTCATCTGGTTCTCCCGATATAACAACCTTTCCCTGGTTAATTACATATGCATGATCTGAAACTTCCAAGGCCAGCTTCGCATTTTGTTCCACAAGTAAAATAGGAATTCCGTCCTTCTTATTTATCTCTACTATTTTTTCAAACAGATCCTTCACCACTACAGGCGCCAGCCCCATGGACGGTTCATCCAGCAATAAAAGCCTCGGCCGCGCCATCAAGGCTCTCCCGATTGCCAGCATTTGCTGCTCTCCGCCTGATAAGCTCCAGCCCAATTGTTCACGCCGTTCTTTCAGTCTTGGAAAAAGTTCAAATACCATTTCCAAATCTTCTTTATAAGATTGCTTTCCGAAAAAACCGTGCCAATTTACTGTTCCCACTTCTAAATTACTTTCTACGGAAAGCCCCGAGAATATGTGCCGGCTTTCAGGTACATGCACAATCCCTTTCCTGCAAATCTTCTGCGGAGACATTTTTAATAAATTCTCTTCCTCATAGATAATCTCCCCGGTAGAAGGAATTACATTGGATATTGCTTTCAGAAGAGTTGTTTTCCCAGCACCGTTAGATCCGATCAAACATGTAATTTTACCTGCTTCAATATCAATATTTATACCATTCAGTGCCTCAATTGCACCATAATAGGAATGTAAATCTTTAATTTTAAGCATTTAAGTCCTTTCCGAGATATGCCTCTATCACCTGGGAATCACTTGCAACTTTTTCGGGACCGCCTTCGCAAATCACCTTGCCAAAATTAATTACTACAATATTGGAACAGCTGTTCATAATCATATCCATGGAATGTTCAATCAAAAGCACACCCACATTATATTTTTCCGTTGCCAGCTTCAATAATTCCATGGCGTTTTCAATTTCTTTATTATTTAAGCCTGCTGCCGGCTCGTCCACCAGCATCACTTTCGGATTTGCCAGCATTGCCCGAACAATCTCCAATAATTTTCTTTTCCCATAGGGAATCGCATTGATATCACTGTTCCAATCAATCTCAAATCCGGCCACAGGCATGAGTTCATTCAGCTTTTCTTTTAAGTTACTTTTCTTTCCGGGCAAAAAACTTTGTAAATAGCCTTTTTCTTCACCCAAATCCAGGCCCAGCAGCATATTGTCCAGGATGTTTGAACGATAAAGGAATCTGGGTGTTTGAAAGGTTCTCCCAATGCCCGCCTTAGAGCGCTTATAAGCCGGCATTTTTGTAATGTTTTTACCCTCAAAATAAATGTCACCCTCATCTAAATCATAGATCCCGCTGATCAAATTCATCAACGTGGATTTCCCTGCTCCGTTAGGCCCTATCAAGCCTGTAATTTCTCCCTGCGGGATAGAAAAGGAAACATGATCTGTCGCTGTCAATCCACCAAATCTTTTACACACCTTATTAAGCTCTAGTATGGGCTTCATCTGAAACAGCCTCCTTTTTAATTTTTAGTTTGCACTTCTCTATCCCCTGTTTCATTAATCCAGCCAATCCCATAGGCATAAATACCATCAGCAAAATTACTCCAATACCATAAATCAATCGAATATACCTTGCCAGCGGCCTTAACCACTCGGGAAGCATATTTACAAGAAGCGCCCCAACCAGCACACCAAATGTATCATTTACTCCGCCAAGCATCACGATAATAATATAGGTTGTTGCCATGTCAAAGGTAAAATTGTCCGCCGAAATAAAACCGCCGTGCATTGCAAATAATCCGCCCGCCAATGCGGACAAGGCTCCCGCTATCGTAAATGCGATTACTTTTGTACGATAGATGTTTACGCCCAGACATTGTGCCGCAATTTCATTGTCTCTTACGGCCGCCAGAGAACGGCCCAGCTTTGTGCTTCTGATTCGTTCGACAATTACTATGCAGACCAATACAATCACAGCCAATAAATAAAACCATTCCTTATAACCATTGGGGGAAAAGCCAAATACGGCTAGCGCGGGAATTCTGGATATTCCATCCGGCCCCCCTGTAAATGGTTTATAGTTCATATAAATTGACCAGCTAACTTGTACTAATGCAATCGTTGCAAAGGTAAAGAATGTTCCTTTTAGCCTTAGCAAAATGAGGCCGATGAGAAAAGAAACCAGTGCACATACGATCATGGCAATCATCAGGCTCTCTGATGTATTTAAAATATACCCAAGCCTTCCCGTCGCCAGATTGGCAACGATATAGGCACCCAGCCCCATAAACGCCGTGCCTGCAAAGGTCAGCATGCCGCCCATGCCAAGCAATATCGATAATCCAAAGGAAAGGATTGCCATAATTAAAGAAACATTCAACACTTGCATGCTGTAATCATTTGTAAAGCCCGGTACAATTAGTATGAAAAGCAAAGCAGCTCCAAATTTCACAAGCAAGGGTGGTTTAATAGAAAACAATTTATTATTCATTATTTCTCCTTTCTGCCCCTCAAATCATGCCTTATCGGCCACTTTGCTTTTCCCCCATATTCCCTGAGGTCTAAATATAAGAATAATAATAAGAAGGCCAAATACAATTACATCCTTATAGGTTGTTGTAAATAATGTACCGTATGTTTCAACTAATGCTACAAGAAAAGATCCTAAAATTGCTCCCTTAATATCTCCGAATCCACCCAGAACCACACCTGCAAATGCTCTCAGCTGAATAGTTCCCAATGTCATGCTTACCGAAAATACCGGTGCAACCAAATAACCTCCCAAGCCCACGATAAGAGTCACAATCGCATAGGTAACGGCAATTGTAAGCTGAACAGGCACACCCAGCAGATTTGCCGCATACCCGTCCTGAGCAGCCGCCTGCATCACTTTTCCGGCATACATCTTATCAAATAACATTTGAACCAAAAAAATCAGCAATGCTCCGACAGCAATAATAATTAAATACTGGTATTGCAGTGTTAAAGATCCGATTTTTATTACCCCCGGTATCACAGAGGAGGTCACCAGCGGCACGCTTCCCCATATCAGCGAACAGATTTCTTTTATTACAATGGATGCTCCCATCGTTGCTATAATAGTCGCCGCCGGATAAGACGCTTTTCTAAGCGGCCAATATACGCAGTACATAAATATGACACCAATCATACCAAACAATAATATACTGACAGGTATCATAAAATAAATGGGCATTTGTATCTGATTTGTCAAACCATACGTAATAAAAGCACCCATCATAAGAAGATCGCCTTGTGCAAAGTTCATTACTCCCACAGCTCTGATTAACAGCACTAATCCCATAGCTACAAGTGCGTAAACCATTCCCATGGCCAGACCGGTAACTGTCAGCTGAATAAATACATTCATAGTTCCTCCTCGCAGGACTCAAAAGTACCTTCCTGATTTCATTAAGAAATTTTTCTATCTTTCATTATTCCACATATATTTTTTCAACCAGAACCGACTTTGTATCTTCATTAATCGTCAGCATCTGACTTGTGGACAGACAGCGGGTGTCATGATAAGTATAGTTCGACATTGCGCCCTCAAAGTCGGACGTTGCTCCCAATGCTTCATTTATTTTTTCAGGATCTGCGGATTCTGCACTTTCCATTGCATTTGCAAGAATATATACCTGATCATATGCCGAAACTGCTACCAAATCTGATTCTGCATCATATTTTTCACGATATGCTTCCGCAAATTCTTTTGCCTTTCCTGTTTGTCCATTTTCTGACCAGTCGGTGATCGAATACCATCCATCTGCCAATTCCTTTGCCGCTTCCCTGCATACAATAGACGAAAAGGCATTTGAGCCGATACACGGCAAATCAATACCCACGTCCTTTGATTGTACAACAATTAATGATGCAGGATTTGTATGACATGCGGCAATAATACCGTCAACATCAGAATTTTGAATCTGAGAAAGTATCGGTCCAAATTGTTTTTCATCGGCGTTAAACCCATATACATTACTCTCGGAAACTTCAATTCCCATCTCGCTCAAAGCAGCCACAGTCTGATCTTTCAAGCCGGTTCCAAAGGATTCTGTTGAGTATAAAATTGCCGGATTCTTAATGTTAAGCTTTTCAACGCATGCCTTGGCCATAATATATCCTGACTGATCATCTGTCATTCTGTTCTGCCACATGTATTCATTTCCCTCGGCAGGAATATTTGCAGATGATCCTCCCGCAATATACGGAATCTTTCGGTCTTCAATAAACGGTGAACTTGCAAGACAATAAGAGGAAGATGTCGAACCCATAATTGCACTGATATCAGTGCGGCTCAATAATTTGTTTGTTGCATTAACCGCCGTCTGGGAACTCTCTCCTTCATCTTCAATAACAAGCTTCAGCTGTTTTCCCAAAACGCCGCCATTACTGTTAATTTCTTCTATTGCCAGTTCAGCACCATTGATTACAAACCCACCAATTGTTTTATTGGATCCGGATTGCGCTGCGGTGAGACCGATGGTAATCTCATCCAGAGAATCATAATCAGTAACTGCTTCCTGACTTTCCGAGCCGGAAGCGCTGGCTGATGCATTAGAATTTGCAGCGCCACCCTCCGTCTGCGTGTCAACCTTTTGAGCCGAGCACCCTGTCACAAATAAAACCCCCACCAATAAACATAATAATCTTTTCTTCATTTCTTTATACCTCTCTTCTCCTTTAATAATATCTAACTCTACTTCTGAATGAGTAAAGTTGATTTTGAATTTCATGATTCGAATATCTCATTCGCAATATTGAAAATAGTATGTTCGTATCCAAATCCGCCGGATTTCGTAATAATCTGTAATTCCTTTTCCCGCCAATCTAATTTTGATACAACGACGCCTCTCTCGATTTCACATACCGGATTAAGATGAGCTCCTTCCAGTATTTTCATCACTCCCATCAGGGTATCACCTCCGGTTAGCATGATTGTGTAATTCATTCCCTTCTCAAGTAATGCTTTTATAATTTTACCATGGCACTCGCTGACACAATATCTGATTTCATCTTTGGAAATTCCATATTTTTCTGCATATTCGACAGTAGCAGCCTTGTCTTCCAAATCAAATGTGTCTACAATGATAAAAGGATTTCTTTTACAAAGATCAGATAACTGCTCAAGAAACAAAATTCCTTTTTCACTTTTGTAGTATTCTTTATTTACTTTTTGTTCAGGGGTAAGATTTACTCTGACGCCGCCTCTTAACTCCATATATTCCACTTGCTTCTTAGTTATCGGGCTTAAGCTTCCGCAGGCCACATACAATCCCTTCGACTTTTTAACGTGATCCGCAGTACCCATTTCAAGCTCCAGTGCTTTGGGAAGGAATTCCGCAAAGCCTGCGCAGCCTGCCAGCAGCTTTAGTTGATTCGATCTTTTTAATTCATTTGTCCTCTCCTCAATATCTTCTTTGTACTCCGCATCAAAGACATAGATCGTTTTTTCTGTATCTATCCTTCGCGGAAGCTGATCTGTCCTCTTAACAACTTCTATTCTGCATGCACATTGCTTCGCAAGCAATTCCGGGATAAAAGAAATTTTTACCGGTTCAAATGGATCCCTGCCAAATACGCTGTTTTCCAGAAGTTCCCCGCCAATATAATGGGTGCCCATTTTGGTAATTCTATTAATATCCGGAAACGCCGGGATAAAGTATATTTGATTTTCATTCGTTCCGTCAAGAACCGCCTGAAATTCAGCACCTACATTTCCCCGTAGGGCAGAGTCTGTTTTTTTAAATATTGTTGCAGCATGCAGACTGACAGCCTCGCCTGTAATTGATTTTACAATCTCATATGCCTTCTCGGAAGAAAGCGCCCGCGTTTCTGAATCAACAACAACAACTTCTGCAGTGTCCGAAATGGAAGCTCTGAGTAATTTCCAATCAGTAATGATCTGCGTCTCTATTCCATATTTTGCAAACTGAATGCCGGTATCCAATGCTCCCGTAAAATCATCTGCAATAATCAAGACTTTCACCATATCCAATCCCCCTATTTATTCTCAGCGAGGATGATTGCATATTCAATTGCATTTACTAAGCTTGATTCATTTGCCTTCCCAGTTCCCGCATACTCAAAGGCTGTTCCATGATCTACAGAAGTACGTATGATGGGAAGTCCCAACGTAATATTTACTCCCTCAACCGCATTCCATTTATTCTCGTTTGCATTGTATTCAAAGCCTAAAACTTTAAGTGGTATATGTCCCTGATCATGATACATCGCCACCACAATATCATATAATCCTCCTCTTGCCTTCGAAAAAACCGTATCAGGGGCAATCGGTCCTTCCACGCAGATGCCCTCCTGCCTCGCCTGTAAAACCGCAGGCATGATTTCTTCAATCTCTTCCATTCCAAACAAACCATTTTCACCGCAATGAGGATTCAGACCGGCTACCGCAACTTTAGGGTTCTGAATACCCAGCATTTTGCAGGCATCGTTTGCGATCCTTATAACATCAGCGATTCTTTGCTTCTTCACCTTATCGCAGGCCTCCCGCAAGGATACATGCGTCGATACATGCACTACACGAAGCTTGTCCTGCGCAAGCATCATTGTATATTTATCCGTTCCCGTTAATTCGGCATAAATTTCTGTGTGCCCCGAATAGTGATGTCCGGCTATATTAATTGCTTCTTTATTCAGTGCATTTGTTACCGTTGCCTCAACTTCATTTTTAAGAGCCAGCTCAATTACAGTTTTTACACATTGAAAAGCAGTTTCCCCTCCAAGTTTAGATACCTTCCCCAAGATCAACCTGTTCATATCTACCATATGTAAATCATATACATCAATGACGCCCGGCTTAAAAATTGATTCCTTCACACTCTTAACCGGATGGATCTTAATCTGATCCTCAATCTTTAATATTTTTACTGCATTAGACATTACTTCTGCATCTCCAATGATCAGCGGCCGGCATTTATCATATATTTCACCGGTGCTCAAAGCCTTTACCGATATTTCCGGGCCGATGCTGGTGGGATCTCCCATTGTAATGCCTAAAATAGGTCTTTTTTTTTCCATTTCTTCCCCTTCCTAACGCAATACCTTTTCATAGATGGATCTTATATCAGCGATTGACAATTCTCTCCTATTATTATCTAATAATCTTTTTTGCTGACTGCCTGCCTGCACCAGAAATTCAAGATCTTCGCCTCCAATACCATATTTGTCCAAATTAGTCGGAATCTCTGTTACCTTAACGACATCTTTAATTTCATTAATCACATGCTGCGCTTTTAATTCATTGGATTCCTGATTCAATTCTGGATTTATATAATTACAGATTTCTACCAGCTGCTTTTGACATGCATATTTATTTACTTCCATAACATGAGCAAATAGAATAGTATTAGAGACACCATGAGGAATATGATACCTGCCCCCCAGCGGGTAAGCCAATGCATGCACCGCTGTTGTCCCGCTTCCGGAAATAGCAGTTCCTCCATAAAACGCTCCGAGCATCATATTGTTTTTAGCTTCCATATCTTCAGGATCTTGATATGCTTTTCTGATATTCTTAAATATTAATCTGGCCGCAGCAAGTGCATATGTATCAGAAAGAGGGGTTGCCTTTAGGGAAGTATAGCATTCTACGGCATGGGCCAGCGCATCAACCCCCGAGGACGCCACAATATGCTTGGGTAAGCCCCGAATCATACTCCCGTCTAATATTACGTAGTCTGGTATCATCTCAGGATTTACAATCCCTTGTTTCGTGTTTTCTTCCGGTATACCAACAATAGAATTACATGTTGCTTCTGAGCCGGTACCGCATGTTGTCGGTATCATGACCGATTTAATTCTCTTTTTTCCTTTCATAGAATCTGCCATCAGATCTTTCACCGTATAGGAGGCATCCTTTAATAAAGAATACAATTTTGCGGCGTCCATTACACTTCCTCCGCCCAATGCAATAATCAAATCACACTGATATTCCCTGACCTCCTTCACCATTCTCTCCATATCCTGATAGCTGGGCTCTGCAACTAATTCATCATATATTTGAAAATCCGCATGTACATGCTTCAGTTCTTCCAGAATCCTATCAACCATTCCGGTCAACCTAATGGTTTTATCCGTAAATAATAAGATTTTTTTTGCTTCTTCTTTTTTAATAACATCTTGAATTTTTTTGATACTGCCATCACCGCCAAAGACTTCTGATGGAGTTTTTAATTGATACATGTAATATCTGCCTCCTAGCGTTTCATTTTGAAATCATCTGTTGTCGTTTTTCTTTATTTTACCGAGATGCATCTTCATTTTCAATGAATTTATTTCATTTAATTGTTTTATTTTGAAACATTTTATTTATTTTTCTATTATTTTGGTGTATAATAAGATTATATTTTGATTTATATTTCATTTTGAAAGGTGTGTTATATTATGAGAAAAATAAAAGTACTTGCAATTGCACCATACGAAGGAATGGCCGAAATTATCACTGCTCTTTCCGCAGCGAGAGAAGATATTGATATAACAGTCCGAACAGGAAATTTACACACCGGATTAAGAATTGCACACGAACTATCTTACAAAGACTACGATGTAATTATTTCACGCGGAGGAACCGCCGAACTTTTACAACGCGAATTAGAAATACCGGTAATCAATATCCCTTTATCTGTATATGACATGCTTCGTTCCATTAAAATGGCTGAAAGCTATGCCGGAAAATTTGCAATTGCGGGATTCCAAAGTATTACCGGCTGTGCCAGAATACTTTGTGATTTACTTAATTTAAATATTAAAATTTTTACATTTGAAACTTCCGAGCAGGTCGAACCTATCCTTTGTTCATTAAAAGAGCAGGAATATAATTTAGTTGTATGTGATATGATTGGTTCTATTACTGCGCACAGTCTGGGTTTAAATGCTATTTTGGTTCCGTCAGGCACCGAAAGTATATCTGATTCCTTAGATGAGGCAGTAAAACTGATCCATACTTCCCGGCATATTATAAAACAAAATGACATCTTTCAAAAAGCTCTCACTTATGACAATGAAAGCGTTGTCATTTATGACCAGGACGGACACTTATGGTATTCGACCCTCACAAAAAACGAACTATATAATCCTATCTTGAATATGGCACAAACTTTTCTTCCTGCATTCATAAAAACCGACGGGCAGGTGTTCGAACGGCAATATGATAATTATATTGTCACAATCATCAATCAGCATATTTATTATGAAGACAAAAAATATATAGTCCTGCGGATGAAAAAGAACGAAACTCTGTTTAAGGATGATAATAACAGTATTTCTATTTACAATAAAATAGAGGATAAGTTTCATGATCTATCCATTTATTATAGTAGTACTAACTCCTTTGGAAATATAGAAAACATCATAAACGATTACAGCAAGACTGCGTTCCCCGTTTTAATAACAGGCGAAACCGGCGCAGGGAAAGACCAGGCTGCATCCCTGATATATGAAAACGGACCATATCAAAGCTCACCTTTTTATATTATTGATTGCGCCTTTTTAAACGAACGTAAATGGAAAAAAATTATTGACAGTGAAAAGTCTCCTTTCAATAACATCAAAACAACCATCTATATCAAAAACCTCAACAGGCTGACCAATGAGCAATTTTCCGATTTTCAGTTATTCATTGACCAAACTGATCTTATAAAGAGAAATCGGCTGATTTTTTCACTGATCAATAATACAGCGGACTTTTCAATTTTCTATAACTATCTGGCCAATCATTTGTCTTGTTTACTTTTGCCGTTGCCGGCACTCAGGGACAGAGCTGATGATATTCCGAGTATATCTGCTTTATATATTAATCAACTGAACGTTTTAACAGGAAAACAAATCGTTGGTTTTGAACCGGATGCCATTCAATTAGTCAAAGATTATTCATGGCCAAACAATCTGGATCAGCTGCGGCGTATTATTAAAGAGCTGGTTACAATTACAAAAAATTCCTATATAACTGCTGAAAGTGTCCGGCAGCTATTAAAAGCCGAAACAATGAATGAGAAGATTTTACCTGTGGGTAATTTATTTGCAAACATTGATCCTAATCAAACACTTGAGGAAATAACATACCATATCATTCTTAATGTCATGAAAGAGGAAGGCATGAATAAGGAAAATACTTCTCAGCGATTAGGTATCAGCCGCAGTACTTTGTGGCGGGTTTTGAAATCACATGATCCTGTATAATAAATACAAAAAATCGGAGATACTTCACAGCTCTTGAAACTGTGTAATATCTCCGATATCGCAGTTCTTATATTGGGGGATACCTTTCATAAATTACGAAGGCTTTACCGAAGCGATCAGCCTGAAGATCTGCTCCGTTGTCTTCACTAGGTTTCCCCTTGCTGTTTTCTTCTCCATGGCCTCTTCGAGCGAAACAGGATTGGTCAAAATAGAATAATAGGAATCAATGCCGGCCTCGTTACATTTTTCTGCTCCTTCTGCGACACAGCCTGCCAAGGCAATCACAACCGCCCCATATTTTTTTGCTAATTTACCGACTCCAACCGGTGCTTTTCCCATGGCGGTCTGGAAATCAATACGGCCTTCTCCGGTAATCACATAATCGGCATCTTTTATAGATTCTTCCAGGTTGAGCGCATTTACTACCAGATCAACTCCCGAATAAAGCTCCCCTTTCAGATAGCTTAAAAATGCAAATCCCAGTCCCCCGGCAGCTCCTGCTCCGGGTGTCTGGGTGTAGTCCTCTTGATAAAGCTTTTTAGTAGCATCGGCATATACGCCCATGCCCTGATCCAATAATTCCAGCATCTCTTTTGTGACGCCTTTTTGCGGGCCGTAAACGTAGGTGGCACCATTAGCCCCGCATAAAGGATTCGTTACATCACATGCAACTTTAAAATGGCACTCCTTTAATTCGGGCATTGCGTTTTTATCTGAGATAAAAGAAATCTTTCCCAGATCTTTTCCTCCAAAGCCCAGCTGATTCTGCTCCTCATCAAAAAATTCGTAGCCTAACGCTGTCAGCATCCCGATACCGCCATCGTTTGTTGCACTTCCTCCAATTCCGATAATGAAATCCCTGCACCCTTTGCCAATGGCATCCTTTATCATCTCACCCACGCCATAGGTAGTGGCCTCCATCGGATTCTTTTCCCGTTCCTTTACTAAGACGATCCCTGCGGCCGCTGCCATTTCTATGACCGCAGTTTTTGTATGTTCGATATAGCCATAGGCAGCTTCGATTCTGTTTCCCAATGGGCCCTTCACACAGAGGCGGACAGCCTCTCCCGAAAGTCCTTCAATCAGCGCCTCCGTTGTCCCTTCACCGCCATCCGCAAGCGGCTTTATAATAATTTCTGCTTCCGCGGCATTCAATATGCCTTCTTTAATCGCTTCGCCGGCTTCCAGGGAAGTCAGGCTGCCCTTAAACGAATCAATTGCAATCACTACCTTCATTTCACTCAGGTTCCTCTCTTGCTGTTATTTCAATTTATGATGTTCTAAAAAAATTTATTGAGTTTTGTATATAGTCTATATTTACGTTTGTTTCTCCATCATCATTATTTTGTATTTGGATGGATTAACCCCTGTGATTTTTGTAAAAACCTTGCTGAAATGAAACTGTTCGTAACCAAATGACTCGGCAACATCCTTAATCAGTAGATCCGGATTAATTTCAATCATTTTCTTTGCGGAATTAATTTTGTTTTGTAATAGATATTCACTGTAAGACAGCCCTGTATGCATTTTAAATATTTTTCTTACATACGGCTGGCTCACCTTAAACAAATTGCATATTTCTTTCAGTGAATAACATCTGTCTCTATTGTCCTCAATAAATGCATTAATCTCTTCAAACAGTTTCTGCCCATTTTTTTCTGCGGTATTCTGATGTACACCATACCCCCAATCTAGATTTTCAAAGATTACGGAATAGTTCTCTCTGATTTCTTCATAGCTGTCCGCATACCGAATGGACTCATCAATATATTCTCTGATTTTCACTGAATCACTTTTTATCATTCCGCTTTGCAGCACACTGTCTGTCAGAATATGAAGCAGCATATAAATACGGTATACGGATACTTCTTCCTTTTTCCACACTTCAAACAACTGATAGATTCGTTCCTTAAAAAGGCCCCAGTTTCCCGCAGCAATCACCATTCTGATTTGCTTAAGAACTTCCATGTCCTCACCATAGGAGGGCTCCGATATATCTTCAAGTACCTGCCATTCTGTTTCTGTCCTTTTTCCCGGAATCGTTTTTTTACGCGCCACATTATACAATATTTTTATATTTTCAATAATGTCTTCGCCAGACGCAAGCGAAAAACTTTGTATACGGACGCTGGCTACCGTACGGAACCTGCAGGCAACAAGTATTCTGCGAAATGATCGGTCTGCCGTTGCGGCATTCTTTTCACTATCCGTTAACAGAACAAACAGTGCGTTTCTGTATGCGATTTCCAACACGTGGTTGTCCTGCGAAAGATTCTGCACATAATCCTCCACATCTCCGCTCCCATATATCATCATTACTTGTGTCAGCTTGTCACTCCTGCAAAGCAGCTTTTCGACTACATCTGAATGATTGTTTGCAAATGCTCTTTCAAGGACATCCTGCTGTTCTGCACGCCAAATATTTGTATAATATTTTTTGATTCGGCTTAATACAATGTTAAATTCATCCGGATCAATCGGTTTTGTAATATAGTCTTCAATTCCAAGACTAATTGCCTCCCTTGCATACTCAAACATCTTATAACCGCTGATAATAATGACTCGTATGTCCGGATCTGTAAAACGCACTTTTTTTATCAGATCAATTCCCGTCATGCCGGACATTCGAATGTCTGTAATTAAAATCTGAGGACATTCTTCTTTCAGGTTATTCATCACTTCCTCACCGCTCTCGTGCATCGCTACAACATCAAAAACCCCGTCAGCTTCAACAAGAGTTTTAATAAATCTTGCAATTGGGGGTTCGTCCTCAGCAATAACAACTCTGATCCTATTCATTATGCTCACATTTCCTTTCTGCCGACAGGCTAATACGAAATCCGCATGGGCTGAGATTTTCAATCGTATAGGAAAAGGTATCGCCATACCATATTGCCAAGCGTAGTATCGTATTTCTTACTCCGATTCCGTAAGCAGTTTCAATATTTTTTCCCAACTTATATTCAAGCAAATACCGGTTTACTTCACCCTTCATTTCTTCAAGCTTTCTATCATCCATTCCCGCGCCGTTATCCTCAATTGAAATTGCAAACCGATTGTTCTTCTCATATAAGCCCTTAATAATAATTTGAATCTCCGCATGCCTTTCATCAATCGCATGTTCAAATACGTTTTCAACAAATGGCTGCAGTGTCAATCTCGGTAATTCAACACCTTCAATCTCTTCATCACAAATAAGCTGATATTCAAGCCGATGCTCAAATCTCAATTTCATCAGTTCAAGGTAAAAATTCAAATTATCCATTTCTTTTTTTATGGTTGTTATATTTCTGTTCTTATCAGCAATTGAATACCTTAAAATAGCAGACAACTTATAACAAGCCTTATAAATTTGATTATTTCCCTGCTCCATACCAAGAATACCGATGACATTCAACGTATTGTATAAAAAGTGGGGGTTAATTTGTGACTGCAAAGAATTCAATTTCTCACGCATTTGAATGGTTTTATTTGTAATTTCATTTTGTAAAAGAATATTGATTTTCCTGCTCATCTCACTATAACTGAGATAGAGACTCTTAATTTCTTCATATTCAGTGTCAATATTGTGCTTTAGCGGTTCTGTTTCTGCAAAGTTATCCAGAGATGTGGTATTTTGGATATACCTCGTCAAATTACGTATCGGTTTTGTTAATTGCTGACTGTAAACAATAACAAAAACAAGCGTAATGAGAACCAGCGTCAGCATTTCAGCACTTAAAACAAGCATCTCTCTATAAACACCGGCATAAATCTGGCTTTTGGGCCGCAATAAAATAGTCATAATATTATTACCTTCATTTTCATCTATTGCAACCAAATATGTTTTTTCTAATATATCAAAATCAATTGCTCCGTTTTCATCATAATACTCCTGAATAGACGCTCCTTCCGAAGTATAAATCACTTCATTAGAATCCGCCTTGATCATAAGAACATTATTTTCTTCCTGCGTCCCAATCATAAAAATATTATCAAGATAATCCGTTCCCACCTGAACACCTAAATACCCTACATTTTTACCCGGATTACGGATTGCTCTAACCATTGTTAATGTTTTTACATGATCCAATGGCATAGCCTTTTCCTGCACATTCAGCAAAACTCCGTCACCGAAATTTCCTGCAACCTTGCTTTTCCAGTCAATTGTATTCTCCTCTTCCTTTGACAATCTATATCTGTAATTATAATCGATATTATATCTGTCACTGGTAATATAATATCCGTCGTCATTAAAGAACTTCACCGTATAAGGAGAATCAACAATGGCATAGGAACAGAATTGAAGACACAGCGTTCTATAATATTCCTGTTCCTTTATAATACTTTTCTGAGCATTTTCCAGGTTACGTGCAGCATTAATCACCTCTTTATTTCCCACAAGATTAATACCAATAAAACTCATATTTTCAATGAGAGAATTGAGCTGTACGGATATGAGTTCCGCCGTTATATCCATTTTGGTTTGCGCATTTTTCATGCTGTCATGCAGCGTGTTAAAAAAAACTATCCCCAATATCAATAAAAGCGGAATGATGGATATCATCAAAAATGAAGATTTCAAATGGACTCTGAAGCTTTTCTTTTTTTTGTTTTTTTTCATACAACTCAATTCCCTTTTTTATGAATGCCCTGCTTATGAATTTACTTGTATCGAATAGGTCGGCGCCTTTAATATTCCATTCTTATGCAGTCTATATTCATAGCACCATTCTTCTCCCTCCGTACGCCAAGTCTTAGGGCCAAAATATACCTCTGCCGCATTGCAATTATGAAGCTGTCCAAAGGTATTAATTCTGTTTCCATAGCACCGAATATTAATTGCATGCATGCCGGCAGAAATTTTTCCGAGATGCGCCCGATAGGGATCCATAAAAATCTCTTCTGCTTTTTTTCCATCTATCGACACTTCCAGCAGCGGCGCTTCATATTCGCTTATTTTTATAGACAGTTCCCCATCAGGAAGCTCCGCCTCCATCCGATAAACAATATTCCCTCCATAAAACGGAAACCCCTGCGTCGTGATATCTCCAAATCCGATTGTTTCCGGACTGGCGCCCAGCTGCTGACGGGAACCGCTTATCGATACAGAAAAATCTCCAAGCAGATACAGCCATTCTAAATTTGTACCATTGGTAAAGTTAAATTGATACAAAAGTATGTTCTCGCCTTTCTGTAATGTACCGATTTTTCTTTTGCGTATCGCCGCATCTACATAATAACCGTTAAACGGACTTTCTAGCCTCTTTCCATTCAGATAAAATTCATCAGCGTCCATGCACTCAGAAGCCAGCTCGATATTTTCTATATCCTTTGTACACTGAATTCTAAAACACAGCGATATTTTATGTGTTTCGCATGCATCGTTATCCTGCCCCTTTTTCAAAGTCAGCCATGGCTGCGCAAAACTGTCCGTACGAAGAGGATACCCGAACTTTTGTCTGATAATATTATCTATTTTCAAAAGTTCTTCCCGCTCCTGCCATTCGCCGTCGTCTATTCGATACTCGCCCATATCAAGTACCGAAACATTGGGTTCTTCCAAAACATAGGGTGTCTCTGAATTTAAATATCCGCCAAAAACCTCATTTATCGTTGTTTTTTTCTTTGATTGATAAGATTTTTGAAAGTTCTTGTTTTGCTTTAAATGCAGCAGCAAAGAATCCTGATCATAGATGTCCGCATATACAATTGTAGTGTGCTCGTCTGTATTCTCGTAATCCGCCTCTTCAATCCGGTCGTGCATCGAATCATATAAAGTAACTGCATAACAGCCTTTTATCATAACCCTGCATTTTTCTCTTTGCTTAGCAGATGGCGCAATCGAAACCGAACTCTTTTTTATACTTTTTCCATGCGCAACAAAAAGCCACCTTTCATCGCCCTCACTTCGCAGCTGATAAATCAAATCCGTTTTCCGTATTCCTTCCTCGTCTATTATATCAATTTCTCTATCGGCATTCAAATATTCTAACAGCCGTTTACACGCAACATCAATATGCGTGTATTTCCCTAACTGCAGTTCTGCCTGATCGCTTGCTGCGCCATCCACGTATTGAGGCAGCTTGCCCATAACAATGACATTTCCTCCACGCTTCGCAAATGCATGCAGTTTTTGAAGAGTTGTCTTTCTGATTGTTATAAGCGGCGGTACTATAACAGTTTTGTAGGACATCTTTCCAACTTTAAAGCAGGGTGTGTCGCTTTCCTGTTCAAGTTCCGTGAGAAGTGCTTCCGATATAAAATCAAAATCAATCAGGCCAAACAGCATTCCTTCAATTATCTTCTGAAATGTCTGATCCAGTTCGGTTTTACGGCTTTTATGTTCATCTTCAGCGCCATATTCCATAAACATACTTTCAATAGGATGAATGATGCAAACGTTTACATCAGGTTCTCCCTGCGTCATGGCCAGATTTACTCTGGCAAAATAGTCTTCTATAATTTTATATTTCATAAACCATGGGGAATGTGCATCAATCGGTGCCGGATAATCCCGCTTTGACTCACCGTTCATGTACATCCATGCAAGATGAGGGACTCTGGTTGTTACTCCAAGCGCGCATTGCCAATCTCCCTGCATTTTATGTCCGCCAAAATCATAATTCCAGTTTGTTACCCCATACAATTCGCTTGTAAGCCCGGGCCTGCCCATTTGTCTTGCGACACTCTGTGCCTGCTTTGCTGTTGAATACTCATGAAAATCCGCCAGAATGTCAATTCCTATTTTTTGAAAATAAATATAGCAGCGCATCACATCGCCGACTGAACGCATTTGTTTTTCCAAACCGCCTTCTTCCATTAAGTGTCCCGTCAGCATAATATTATGTTCTTCACACCATGTTCCCAATGTACCTGCATAACTTTTTGCAAACCTGTCGGAAAGCAAATTAAAATATTGATATTTCAGCACCGCTTCGGATTTTATGTCTTCCCAGTCCCAAAACATTTCCGGCAGATGATCAATAAAACTTTTTCCGTATCGCTCAATAAACTCCGTTTCCATACTCTCGGTATAGGGCAGTCCAACTTCCTGCGGCGCATCCCCGTTTTTCATGAATTCCGCTTTAGGAAACTGTGGTTCATCTGTAAATATAGAGGGGATACTTTTTGAAAATTCGCTCCCAAGCACATCATAATACGGCTCATAAGAGACCTGCGCAAACCGTTCTATCGCGGATGGATTTAGAGTATCTACATAGGAGGAATTATTAAACCATGCATTTTCATCGGTAACAACCAGATAACAAAACCAATTTACAGCCTCGTTTTTTTCTTTTTCTACGCTGTATTCAACCAGCCTTCCATTTTTAGTCGTAACATGATAGTAGGCGATACATGTAAGGTCACCATTAATATTCAGACGGCATCCGGAAGAAACCTTTCTATCATAATGGCCGTCTTCATGTGCTTCCGGTGAAAACAACAAATACCTGGATCGGAATTCTCTTTTTGTTGTAACTCTTCCCGCTCCATACCCGGAAGGCCACTTATCTTCATCATACAGATAAACAATCATATTATTGTCCATAGCATACCGGTGACACTCCTGAACATATTCCATGAATTCTTTGCCAAGATATTCTGACGCCAGACCGATACGCGCATGAATATGAAATCCTCCGAATCCCATTTCCTTAAACACAGCCATCTGATTGAGTAATATATCCTTATCCAATTTTCCATTCCATGCCCAAAACGGTGCTCCCCTATACTCCGGACCGGGGTTATGAAACGCCGTATCACTAAACTTTTCCGTCTGATATGTTATTTTCATTTTTATTCATCACCTTTCTCAGCCCTTGACGGCGCCGGATGTCATTCCCTCTAATATTTTCTTATTTAATAATAAGTAAATAAGAATCATCGGCAGCGAAGCCGTAACAATGGCGGCAAACAAATGACTGTAATCTGTATCAAAAGCAGATTGTAAGCCATAGACACACAGCTGAATCGTCTGGCTTCCCGATCCCGACATATAATACTGAGGATTTTGGAAATCATTGTATACCACAATGGAGCGTAAGATTACAACAGTTGCCGTAATCGGCTTTAATAACGGAAATATAATGTTATAAAATAGCGAAAGTGAACTGCATCCATCAACAATAGCTGCTTCATCTATTTCTTTTGGAATTGTTGCAATAAACCCTTTATACATCATTGTGGCAAAGGGAAAGAGAGACGCAACCTCAACCAAAATCAATCCGGGCAGGGTATTTGCCAGTCCGAGCTTACTCAGCATCCAATAAGTCGGAATAATAGACGCAGGTACAATCAGCCCCGCAACAATCAGCTTATCGGATGCCTTACAAATTTTATCCCTTCTGCGCTGCATAATAAAGGCTGTCATAGATGCCACTATAACCAAAATAAAGATTGACCAAAAAGTGAGAAACGCGCTGTTTTTAAATGCCTTCAGAAATGCGCCGTTGCTATACTGGAAAATGAAACTATAATTTTCAAGTATATTCCATTCTTTCGGCAGACTCAAATTTAATAGGGAAGCCTCCGATTTTACTTTAAATGAATTTATAATTATAAAATAAAATATAACCCAATGAGTAATCACCGTTGCTAATACAAAACAAATTTCAAATATCTTTAAACCTGTGCTTCTTTTTTTTATCATTATAATTCAGCCTCCCTCTTGGAAACAAAAGAATTCAGCGGGAATACAATTACGGATACAACAATAAACATAATGACATAGCCTGCTGTTGCCAGTCCATAGCTTCCACGGGCAAAGAGTTTATAAATAACTGATCCGAGTAATTCAGTTGAATAGCCTGGACCGCCTCCGGTCATCGTGTATACCAGCTCATATGTACGAAGTCCGCCAATCAAAGAGAGCGTTAATACACTGTTGATCGTCGGTACAAGAAGAGGCAGCGTAATCTTCCGGAATCTTTCTCCCGCAGTTGCCCCATCAATTGTAGCCGCCTCATAATATGACTCAGGAATAGAACTGATACCGGCTATGTAAATCAGCATTGCCGTTCCGATTCCCATCCACACATCGACAACTATGCAAGTCACCAAGGCAGTTGAGGACTCTGTTAAGAAACGTATACCCGTTCCGCCTAAAAGCTCAATTACCTGATTCAATATTCCATCGGATTCCAGAATTTTTTTAAAAGCAATTGCGACAACAACATTTCCAAGCAATGTCGGAAAAAACAAAATCGTTTTCAAATATTCCGCGCTTTTGACTTTAGAGCATAAATACTGTGCAAACAACAAGCCGATTACTACTTTTAGCGAGGACGTTGAAAAAGCATAAATCGCCGTATTAATTAAAGCTGCTTTTGTATTTGCCATAGTAAAAAATGCGAAAAAATTTTCTAAACCAATAAATGTAGATTGCTTCAAATTCCACGTCGTCATAGAAAAATAGAACGAAGCAAACGTCGGAATTACAAATATTAACGTATAAATAAGGACTCCCGGTACCGCCAGCCATCCCGTATATATTTTTTTATCCATCTTATTCATGCTGATTTCTCCTTAATCGTACTGATTACTTCAAATTTTATAATCATATTTAAAAAGGGGAGAAAGAATACGAATACTATGAAATGCAGTATCATACCTTTCTCCCCTCGTGTATATGGCAATCAACCAAATACTTTACCAGCCGGCAAGTTCTTTCTGCTGCGCATCAATTGCATTATCTGCTTCAATTTCAGCAATTGCCTCTTCCGGTGTATATTGCCCGGTTCCTACCATACTGAGGATCGTTGCCATATTGGCGCCCTTGATGCTGGAAAAATACTCCATAACAGGTGAGGACGCCTGTTCATTCCATTCCTGTGCTTCCCTGACAGCTGAACTGACATTGTCAGGCAGTTCAATTCCATTTAACATAAATGCACCTGTCGGAGTTGTCTTTGTGCAGTATTCATCTATCGCTTCCTTTGATGTGAGATACTCTGCAAGCAATAAAGCGAGATCAGCATTCGGAGAATTTTTGCTGATACACCATGCTTCAGGCATCCAGCTTGCAACACCAAGCACTGAGGGATCCTCATCCGGGAGAGGGAAGAAGCCTACATTCTCCACTGCTTCAGGATTTACTGTTTCGACAGTTGACATAATATTCGTTCTGCAGAAAATATGTGCAGCCGACCCCCCTGATACCGCAAGGGCCGCATCCTCCCAGCTGATCTCGAGCGGATTGTCGTTTTGATATTCATTCTCCCATATGTCATACATTTTACTCAAGCCGCGCATGTATTCCGGAGAATCATGCAGTTCGAGCTCTTTATTGGTATACTGGGATGCAAACTCGGGATTTGCATGCTGCGCATAATAATACTGTGACAAAAATAATATCTGGCAGCCGGAAGCATTGCTATACTGCGACATTACAGGATCGATTTCCGTTGATTCTTTAATCGCCGCACAATTTGCCAGAAACTCTTCCCATGTTGTCGGAATAGAAAGGCCTAAATCTTTATAAACCTCTTTATTGTAAAACACACCTGCAACGTTGGACGGTTTTGAAGGAATTCCATAAACAGCACCGCTCTCCTGATCAGTCACAATATCAAGATAGGATCCATTTACTCTTTCTTTAATCCAGTCCTCGCTTGAAAGATCATAGCAATTTTCAGCCGGGGACACCGCATCCAATTTGGCACCTACCGAATTCAGCCACATATCCGGAAGATTCCCTGTTGCAGCTCTTACCAGAATAACACTTTCCATTTCGTCTGCATCGCTTGATAAATGCTCTACTTCAATATTGCAGCCATACTTTTCTTCAAATGCAGCAAACTGCGCATCAAATGAATCCGAGGTACTGTCTGTCACACTATGTGCAATATTTAATGTTACTCCTTCATATGATTTTGTACCCGCAGCATCCGCAGAATCCGTTGCTGCCGTCTCCTCACCAGAAGCCTCTGCCGCCTCTGTAGAAGCATCCTCACTGCTATCTGTTGCTTTTGCCTGTGTGTTCCCGCATGCGCAAAGAGAAACGGTCATTGCTGCTGCTAATAATAATGATAAAGCTTTCTTTTTCATATACCCTCCTTGTTTTTTCATTTTCTCAAAAACTCTTTACACTGTTCATTATAACGAAATCAAGAATCTATCACATGGATTATCAGAAATGAGGGCATTAAAAAAAAGAAACCTGTATCATACTTCTAAATACGCTCCTTTCATAGGGCTTGCTGCTTTTTCAGCAAACAGTGCCAACACACCATGCTTATATTTGCTTTCTTTTCTTCGCCACCTTTTCTTTCTCTCTATTAAAACTTCATCTATTTCTTCTTTGCTTTTGTGTATGCCTTGAATACCGATTATTGAAAGAACCCGCTCAGGAATATTAATGTAAATGATGTCACCATCTTCCACAAGTGCAATGGGGCCGCCGCTTGCTGCCTCAGGTGAACAATGACCAATCACCGGTCCTGTCGATGCACCCGAAAACCGCCCGTCCGTAATTAAGGCAATACTCTTGCCTAATTCCTTATCCGAGCTTATGGCCTCGGAAGTATAGAACATTTCCGGCATCCCACTGCCCTTTGGTCCTTCATAACGGATAAAGACAGCGTCTCCCGGCCTTACGTGATGATGCAAAACCGCATTCAGACAGTCTTCTTCACTGTCAAATACCCTGGCAGAAAGTGTCGCAATATGCATTTCTTTCGGACATGCCGTATGCTTAATAACCGCCCCTTCGGGTGCCAGATTTCCCTTTAGTACTGCGATACTTCCATCTTCACCCAACGGCCTGTCAAATAAACAAATAATATCTTCCTTTGTAATGGAACTGCGATATTTCCTGTTTGCCTGTGCTAATCCTTCTTCGCATCGTTCATAATATCCGTTTTTTTCAAGAATGCTCAGATTTTCTCCGAGAGTTTTTCCGGTGACCGTCATGACATCCATATGAAGCGTTTCCTGAATTTGTTTCATAATTGCCGGTACCCCACCCGCATAATAAAAGAACTCTGCTGGCCATTTGCCGGTAGGCCTCAGATTAAGAATATAGTGGGCTCCGCGGTGCAATCTGTCGAAAGTTTCTCCTGTTATTTCTATTCCATATTCATGGGCGATTGCGGGAATATGCAGCAGACAATTGGTGCTGCCGGATATTGCAGCATGAACCATAATGCTATTTTCAAAGCTTTTCATTGTCACAATATCTGATGGCCGTATTCCTTTTCTGGCAAGTTCCACGCTTTGCTTTCCCGTCTGATAAGCATATTCCAAAAGCACACTGCTTGCAGCAGGTACAAGAGCACTTCCCGGAAGCGCAAGGCCCAATGCTTCTGCCATAATCTGCATCGAACTGGCCGTCCCGATAAAGCTGCATGCTCCGCAGCTTGGACAGGCGTTTTCTTTCGCCCAGTTCAACTTATTTTTATCAATTTCGCCTCTCTCATACATTGCATTGTACATTCCGAGCTGTTCCAGTGTTAACATTTCCGGCCCCGCACACATTGTACCACCCGGAAGTGCAATCGAAGGCATATTTATCCTGGCCATTCCCATCAAATTTGCAGGCATTCCCTTATCACAACTGGCAATATAAACGTCGCCGTCAAATGGTGTGGCATTCCCATGAATCTCAATCATATCCGCGATAATTTCCCTGCTTACCAAACTATAATTGATACCGTCTGTTCCCTGACTTTCTCCGTCACAGATATCCGTACAAAAATACCTTGCTCCGAATCCTCCCGCATCAGCTATACCACGTTTTGCACTTTCCACCAGCTGATTCAAATGCGCACTTCCGGGATGGGAATCACCAAAAGTACTTTCAATCATAATCTGCACCTTTTCCAAGTCCTCTTTTTTCCATCCGGCACCCAAGCGCAGCGGATCCATCTCCGGTGACTTTTCTCTCATAATTTGACTGATCAGCATATTCATCCTCCATTCCCAGAAATAAAAATAGTTAGTATAAAATTATATCTATCAAATACCTTTTTACATGGTAAATCAGAAACAAGCAGATGTAAATAGATTATACAGCTCGAGTACCGTTCTAATTAGATAGGGAATTCATCGTAATTCTCAATAGAACAAAAGTGTGCTTCGCCCGCGCGCAGCTGCGCATAAAAAATACTGGATATACCCTAAAGCAGTATATCCAGTTTCTTCTCTAATTCTTCTTACTGACAATATGTCAGAAAGACTTATTTGCTTTCTGCTGACAGCGACTTATGATAAACAACTTTCCCTTTATCCATAAAGAGGATACTGTCAGCCACCTCGTTTACAAGTTCAAGATCATGGGTAATAAGAATAATACTTTTACCGTCTCGGGCAATCTTCTTCAGCAGATCGGCAGTAATCCGCATGCTTGCACCATCCAGCCCGCTGGTCGGCTCATCGAGCACAAGAATATCTTTTCCGCTGGCAACCGCCAGTGCCAATAAAAGCCTCTGCTTTTGTCCTCCCGACAGGGAAAGCGGATGACGTTCCAAAAGTCCATCCAGGCCAACATCGTGTAAGTAACTTGTGATTTCTTCCATCGAAATATCTTTCTCTCGCTTCCCAACACGAAATTCATCCACAACTGCAGAAGTATAAAGCTGATAGTCCGTATCCTGCTGCGCAAAAAAAGTGCCTTGGATACGCTGCTTTCTTTTGGATACTTTGCCATTCATACAGATCTGTCCCACCTGCTGGCGGTACAGTCCGGTAAGCACACGGCAAAAACTGGATTTACCCGCACCGTTTCCACCCATGACAGCAACTATTTGTCCTCTGTCCGCACAGAGTCCTGCTTCGTCCAGAACCTTCTGCCCGTCAAATGAGAGGGATACCTGCTGCGCCCGCAAACAAGCGGAACCGTCATCCTTGACGCGGCTTCCCGGCGTAATAGCAGGTTCCCTAAACAGGCGAAGTCCCAAAGATTTTATTGTTTCCGTATCAAGGCGCAATGCTTCTTCTCGCGTGTATTCGGCTATGATACACCCATCATCCATGACGATCATCCGGTCAAACGAGTCTTTCACATAGTGAAGACGGTGTTCAGACAGAATAATCGTCGTTCCCGCCTCCTTCAGACGGAATAAGAGCGTTGACAACCGGGTAATCGCATCGTTGTCCAAATTTGCAGTAGGTTCATCAAGCACCAGTACTCTGGGCTGTATGGCACAGGCGGATGCGATGGCAATGCGCTGCTTTTCTCCGCTGGATAGCGGAAAAATAGGTCGTTCCAATAAACTCTCTACTCCGATTTGAGATACGGTTTCCTTAAGTAACTCCTGCATAGTATTTCGTGGAATTGCCGCATTTTCCATACCCAGAACGATCTCATCCGTGGTATTGGCAGCAAAGAACTGGCTGCGCGGATCCTGAAACACACTTCCGATGACGGTTCCAAGTTCGCTGACAGGCATGTTTAAGGCATCCCGGTTATCCAAAAGATACTCTCCGGTAAGTGTCCCCGGATAAAATTGCGGGCAAAGTCCATTGAGTACGCGCGTCAGAGTGGTTTTCCCACAGCCGCTTTTCCCCGTGAGCAAAATCAATTCTCCGGGTTCTATGCTCAATGAAATCTCTTTCAGCTGCGGCTCTTGATTGCTCTGTTCCCCATATTGAAATGATAGATTTGTAAGTTTGATCATGTCAGCACCCCAAGCATATAACGGTCGGATAGAAAAATCAGCACATAAAGGGCTAGCGTTCCGCCAAACAAAGCCATATCCTTTCCACAAATATGAACGGGACGATAGCTTATAATCTGATTGTTAAAGCGCACACCCCTCACTGTTACAGACGCAGACAATTCCTCTGAAATTCGAACAATACGGACAATCAGAGGCAGCAGGATGTATTCCAGAACCTTTGGTAAATGGAAAAGAGTATTCCAAAAACCAATGCCAACGCCTCTGAAACGCTGTGCATTACGAATCTGCCGGTATTCCTGAGCAACCGTAGGGAAAAAACGAAGCCCAATTGCAACGCCAATACTTACTGTCTTCGGAATCTTCATGGCATTCAAAGCACCCATAAATGAGCCGGTTGGGGTTCGTGCAAGCAGAATCGCAAACATGAGCGGTATCAGAGCTTTACGCCCCGATACCCCAAATGACGCAAGCGTGACCGCTGTTGTATTTCCAGCATTTCCGGAAACCCACCAGATTGCTGCGTGGGCGATCCCGAACAGAAACAGATAAGTAAAAATATATCCGAAAAATCCCTTACCCTTAGCGGCGATGAGCTGCCAAAGCAAAGAAACAGCAAACATCACTGCCATGCCATATTCCGTATGTATATAAATTGTTGCGATACTTCCGGTTAATATGAGCGCCAGATAAACTCGCGGATCAATCTGAACCTCCCGCTTTGCTGCACTCATGCAATCCCCGCCGTTTTGAAATATTTCTTCAGAACTTTGATACCAATGAGATACCCAACTGTCGCCATGGCAAGACAGCAAACCGCGGCAATAAGAACATTGACAGGCGCAGTATAAACCGAAAAAATGGTATCCATTGTTGCAAGTGCCGTAGTTTCATCCATACCAAGTCCCATATAGGTTTTCAAAAGCGAATCTCTCATCAGCAGATATACCAGTGTTCCTCCATAGGTATAAGTCAGCCAATTGAGAAACCAGGGAACAAGAGGGCGCCATTTTTTATCCCGGCCGCCAATCATAACAAGCTCGCTGAGTATGCCTGCAATGAAAAAAAACAGTGCCGTTGATAGTGTGCCAGAAATGATATAGTAAACAGTAAAGACAAATGGCAGAATACAATACGTGCCGATGCGCGGACTTTTTGCTGTCATAAGCACATAGGCAATGCCGGTTATGATAGCGGGGATACCCGCACTGATAAAATAAAGCGCTTTCAGGTTTGTGCTCATGGGGACAACTGTGATCAGAGCAATAACAAGTATAAGGCAGCTAAGAAGGACGCTTAAAACCAATTCCTTAAGGTCAATAAATTTACGTTCAATATTCATAATTAATCTCCTTTTTTTATGAGTGTTTTATAGAATACAGTCTTATTAGACTGGAATTCCAAAAGCTTATGCAATCGTGTTCTTTTGCGCTAAAAACGCACTTTCAGGATTTCGTGTACGCAGTATACAGACAAACCCTACAACAATCAATGCAATGCCTGAATAGAAAAACCAGAGGCTTATGCCTGTCATACTGCTGAGCGGCCCTGCTGCGGCAAGCCCAATTGGATTTGCTATGGTAAAGACAGTCAGCAGCAGGGACATAGCCTTTCCCGATAGTTCCGGGGGTGTCGTTTCCTGTGCATATGCCCAAAACGGGACATTGAAAAAGGTCGCCATGCTTCCCATAATGAACACACATAGGAGCAATGCCCAGAACCCGGCGGATGGGAGAATGCCGCCTATGGCAGTGGCGATTCCAAGGACAATGACGGATAACGAAACCATTAAAAATTTCCGCTTCATACCGCCCCACATTCCAAGCAAAAAGGAGGAAAGCAGCATCCCTGAGGCGAAAAACACATCAACAAAGCCGTTTTGCAATGCACCGCCTCTAAAATGCATCCGTACAAGCAGAGGGAACAGAGAGTTGAGCGGCATAAACAAGATACCAACCATAACAACAGAGGGCAGAGCTGCCATCAGCAGCTTATTGCCGGTCAGAGCCCGGATGCCTTGCTTCATATCCAGAAAGAGGTGAAGCTTTTCGTTCTGACGGGGGATATCGGGGATTTTCACAAAGCATAGGCAAAGAATAGCGAATACCGCTCCCAATAGATCCACCTGCATGACGGCCGCAATGGGGATAGCTTCCATCAGTACGGCTCCCAGCATTGGCCCCAGCATGTTGCTGCCGGAAGAAATTAGATTTCCCCAGCCGCCTGCCTTTGTAAGCTGCTCAGTCGGTACCAGTGTCGGAATTGCAGCCCGCATGGCAGGATCATGAAAGGTTGACCCCACGCCGCGCAAAAACAGGATGAGATAGATAAACCATATCGGCGCATCTCCATAAAACAGGAATACAAGCGCCAGTATAGTACTGGAAAGCGCCGTCAAGCCATCCGCCAGCATCATCACAGTCCGCCTGTTATAGCGGTCAATCCATACACCGGCAAACGGGCCCAACAGCGCTGTAGGCAGATACCCAACAATGGCTGCTGTGGTTAGGGTCAGAGAGGATTCCGTTCTCAAGGTCAGATACCAAACAATCGCAAATTGAACAGCGGCGGAACCAATAATGGACAATGCCTGTCCCGTATAGATAATGGCAAAGCGTTTTTTCCACTTCTCTTTCATAGGCCTTTACCTGCTACGGTGGCTGGAGTTTTGCCCCGAAAGTTCCAGTCCAGGGATTTCTGCTGCATATTCCAAAGCTTTGCATATAAGCCTCCCTGCGAGAGAAGCCCCTGGTGCGTGCCTTGCTCCTTCAGCTGCCCATCCTCCAGCACGAGAATTCGATCCGCATTCTGCACTGTCTTTAGCCGGTGAGCAATCATGATCACTGTGGTATCCTTCACAAGCTCGCCGATTGCCCGTTGTACAAGAGCTTCATTTCCGGCATCCAGACTGGCAGTCGGTTCATCCAGCAAGAGCACCGGCGCCTTCTTAAGGAGCGCCCTCGCGATGGATATTCGCTGCTTTTCTCCACCGGACAGCGTACTGCCGCCTTCGCCTACCATGGTGTCATACCCGTCCGGAAGTGCCATAATAAAATCGTGACAGCCTGCTTGCTCAGCAGCTTCCATCATCTCCTCCTCACTGGCATCCTTTCTGCCAAAAAGGATATTCTCTCGAATGGTTTCGTTGAATAGATAAACATCCTGCAATACCATGGATACCTTCTCCTGCCACAACTCCGGGATCAAGGAGGAAAGGGCTTTTCCGTCAATTAAAATTGTTCCTTCACTCACATCCCAAAACCGTGTAAGCAGCCGCAGGATAGTGGATTTTCCGCTGCCGGAAGGTCCTACGATAGCGGTTAGACCACCGCGGCAAATTTCAAAGGAAATATCCTTCAAAACCCACTCTGCGCCCTCGGTATAAGAAAAGTTCACATGGTCAAAGCGAATTTCGGGATTATCTCCCGGCTTTCCATCTCCTGACATTTCCGGCTCCTGCATGGTGTTATCCAGCCTTTTTGCCGAAACATAGTTATTTCTCAGCATCATCATATTGCTAACCGCCGTAATCACCGGCGTCAATATCTTGGTGCCGATAATAATGATGCTGATAAATTCCACGGCTGTGAGGGAACCGCCCATCAGCAGGTAGCCCCCTGCCATACACATCAGGGGCAGACCGAACTGTACGATAGAGGTGCATAAACGTATCAGGCTGCCGGAGCCGCTTTCTACTTTGATATAAGTTTCCATCAGGTGATGATATGCGGTTTTCAGCTTTAAAAAGCCTTCTCCGGTCTGG
Organism: Bacillota bacterium; assembly: GCA_023402845.1. Lineage (GTDB taxonomy): Bacteria > Bacillota > Clostridia > Lachnospirales > Lachnospiraceae > JAEYFP01. The sequence goes on along the minus strand of JAEYFP010000051.1, from coordinate 40,471 downwards.
TTATAGCTTTTCAGCGTTTTCATACCGCCCAAATACTCATTGAGGTTAGTTGCCGCCTTATCTCTGGCCAGCGCGATGCAGGCGGCATTTCGGTCCAGCGTTTTCATGGATGCTGTTAAAATGATTGCCGCAACAGGCAGTGAGATGTAAAACGCCGCCGCCATCAGCGGATTGAAAATAAACATAAAAATTGACGTAAGCACGCAGGAGAGAACTATGCTGAACAACCCGGAAAGTGTGCCGGTCATAGCCTGCTGAATGTTGACAAAATCTCCTGCAAAGTTGTTGATCAACTCGCCTTTTTCCTTACCCGAGAAAAAACCAAGGGGTAAACGGCGCAGCTTTTTTACAAATGAAATACGATTCTCTGCCGTATGCTCCGCTGATGGCAAGAAGCTGTTACTGTAAGCAAAGTATCCAATTACAAACTGAACCAGCGCCAGAACCCCTAAAACACCTGATGTAATCCACAGCATTCGAAAGTTCAGGGAATCTGGCTCCCCAAATGCTCCCGCAACCATGTTAATGACGACATAGATGATAATGGCGGGAAACAAATTGAAAAAGTCCTCAAGGAAAAGCCATACCGCAGGGCGAGCCAAATGCATCGGATGACCAAATGTCAATTTCTTCAATACTTGTTTCATATGGCTTCGCTCCTTTTCCGCTTAGTAATGTCTTTTTCGATACTCCATGTGTCGACCTCGTTTTGAAGCATCCAAAGTTCCTTATATAAGGTGTCCTGCCGCATCAGAGTGTCATGTGTACCTGTTTCCCGAATCTCGCCCCGGCTGAGCACCAGAATTTGATCAGCCCTTTGGATGCTTGGTAACCGATGGGCGATAATGAGCACCGTCCGGTCTTCAATTAATTGATCAATTGCCTGCTGAATAAGGTTTTCATTCTCGGCATCTGAATAGGCCAATGCTTCATCTAACACAACGATGGGTGAATCCTTTAAAATGACTCGTGCAATAGCCAGACGCTGTGCTTCTCCACCGGAAAGTCCAACGCCGCCGCTGCCGATTACGGTATCGTATCCCTTTGGCAGCCGCATAATAAACTCATGACATCGGGCGGCCCTGGCAGCGGCAATCACCTGTTCTTTGTCCAAAGGTCTGTTCATGGTAATATTGCCGTACACAGTATCTGAAAATATGGTTGTATCCTGAAATACAAACGACACATATTCCATCAGGCGAGAGGGCATGATATCCCGGATATCCACACCGCCAATAGTAATCTTTCCCGAGGTGATATCCCAAAACCGGGAAATAAGCTGTCCAATCGTGCTTTTGCCTCCGCCGGACGGTCCCACTAAGGCGGTCAGCTGCTTTTGCGGAGCGGTGAAGCTGATGTGGTTCAGCGCCAGCGTATGAAAGGGATCGGCCGTATCCTGATAGGAAAAGGACACGTCATGAAATTGGACATTAAAAGACTCCGGTACTTTGGGGCTGACCGGTTCGGGCACCGGCTCCATACGCGTGATTTCGTCGATGTTATGTAGCGCAACGGTAATTTCTCCCATACGGGTACCGTAGTTGACAAGCTCCATAAGCGGAGCGCAAATGGCAGGTATCAATATCAATCCCATAATAACCGATAATAAAACCGATGTATTCCCGGGACCACGCCAAATCAAGAACGTACCGACCGGTACCACAACTGCCAGCAAGGAAAGGATCATTGTTTTATAGCCCTCGTAAAACGGAGCCACCCTCTTGTAGAGCTTCATTTCCCAATTGCCGTATTTCTTTGTGGTGTCGCTAAGTCCTCTGGTGATGGTGCCCGTCAGGCCAAACAGCTTCACCTCGGCAATTCCCTGTACATATTCCGAAAATGCTCCCGTCATTTGTCCCGATACCGTTGCAAGACCGGTCAAAATATCCTGTCCCCGGCTCCCTCCCCATACGGAAAGCTGCAGGGCACATGCAATGATAACAGCAACAACAACTGCCAGTGCCAGCCACAAATTCAGACTGCCAAGGCCAAACAGCAGCGCTAAGACGGCACACGCCGATCCAATCAGATCCGGCAGCAAATGAGCGATGAATATTTCGATTTTCTCGATGCTGTCATCCATGGTCTTTTGCACGCTGCCCGTAGTATGCTCTGTAAAAAACCCCATCGGCAAGCGCCCCATATGCTCCATAACCCGGATTCGAATTCCGTACAGTACACGGAAGGCAACCTTATGTGCGCCAAAGCTTCCGAAAAAGGATAAAATTGTGTTGAGCAATATGCTGATAGCGGCTGCAATACTCCACAGTAAAATCCCGCCGGAGATATCGCCTTGTCCCGCCTTTGGAAGCAGAAGCCGGGCGATATGATAAACAGATAAGTAGGGTATCATACCGCAAAGCGTGCCAAGGGACATTAACGTACAGCTAAGCACCAGTTTCCCCTTTCCCTCAGCTGCAATATCAAAGAGCCTGGATAAAACAGGCCTTTTTTCATTCATCTATACGCCTCCTCTTTTTCGAGTTAGACAAATCTAACCAAGAGGAGTATAGCATTTGTTAAATTACGATTCAAGTCCTCGAGCGCAGGACTCTATAGATACTATTGACATTTATTATTTGCCTATTTATACTGATAATGTAAGATTTTTGTATATTATAAGAATTTTTATATTATCCTAAACAGTACTATATATTCTAAAATAGAACCCGGAAAGAGGGATACGTATATGCAATGCTTTTACAGTGTATCGGACATGCTGCGTCAATATGAAGAGTGCGGATGGAAGCGGACCAGTATCCGCTATGGGTGTTTATTTGAGCCGCCAGAAGAAGTTGCATCAGGGCATATTCAGGTATGGGGGAATCCGGAAACCTGCTGTTTTATTGATACAGATATTGTTTTTCATACAGATTTGACAGAGCGGTATTATTACGAGGCAAAGAGCATTCAAATCACCTTTATTGAGGACATGGCTTTGAGCTATTACCAGAAAAAAACCGAGCGCAACGAGGCTCGGTTTGGAGTTTTCTGTTATGTGAATACTCTGCCACGCCCATGGTATAAGCGATTTTCTTCCGGCGAAGCACAAAAAGCCTCTACAGTTTATATAACAGATCAGTTTCTTGAATGTACCGGTGCTGTATTCACAGATTTTCTTTGGAACCGTACAGCTCACGCAGTAAACAATAGGGAAGTATCACTTCCTTTATTGGCTGATATTTGCAGAGAAATCAAGTCCGCTGATATGAGCAGAGAAGCGTTCTCTTTGTTTTTTCAGGGGAAAGCTTTGGAAGCTGCCGGACTGTTAATAGATTACACACTTTCCTTTGATTTAGAAAGCTTACCAACACTGACCTTAAAAGCGAAAGATGCGGCTAAGTCAGCATTACAAACCTTAAACCAATCCTTTGCCCAACCTCCGGTGATTGATGATCTGGCAAAGTCAATCGGTATCAATAAGCAAACCCTTCAACGAGCTTTTCAACAGCTTACCGGCCAAACAATCCACGAATATATCAAAGCAATAAGAATGGAAAAATCTATTTCTCTATTAACTGATACGACAAAGAGAATTGATGAGATCGCCAAAGAAGTGGGATATCAAAGCAAGGGGAATTTTTTTAAGGCGTTTGCGGAAACCTTTGGCTGTACCCCAAACGAAATGAGACGCGCTCAATTATCTAAATAGTTTAAAAAGGAATACAATCATATTGCAGCATTTCATAATGCAGCCTGGTTCCTTCTGCAATCGCCTCCGGCAGAAGTGCTCTGGCAACAAGCTTCAGCCCTTCCTCTTCCCGATCGGTTCTGCGCAGGTGTGCGTAATCACCATCAATCATCTCAACAACATATTCCTTGGGTTCCATCTTTTTTCAATCCTTTCTTCGTGGGCTATGCCAGCAGAATTTCCTTGATACTTCTTTGATCTGATTCCTCCGCCTGATAGACATCCATCCTGTGGCAATCACTGCTCCTATCCTTAAACGCAGGGAACAGGAAACCGCATTCCGGAGTTCCCGCCTCATAATCCCCGCTCACAGGGCAGACAGCACCAATCAGAAAGGAATATACTTCCTCTGATTCCCACTGGCTTTCTCCATCACTGCCCTTCAGCGGAACATCATAATTCCCATAAAAAATATAGACTGCATATGGTTTTGACGACTTATATTTTTCTCCGAAGGTTTCATAAAACACATCCAGCAGCGCATCATTCTTCAATTCACAATCCTTAAGAGCCATAAGAAGTGTCCACATACTCCCCGGCTTTTCATCCTCCGGACGAAAGGCCTCCTCTTTCAGCTGCACGTTCGTCTCCGAAAAAGGGATCGTCTTGGCAATATCAAGATTACTCTGCCGGTCTTTTCCCGACAACTTCTGAAAATGCTGATTAAATGTTCCGTCCACATACCCCTCTTCATCAAAATAAGCACCGGCAATCCGGCTGAAGCAATTTCTCTTTAAAGTCATGCGCCGCGTCAGCTCCAGCATGTCCTCTCGATTGATCTTCCCCATTGATTGATACTCCTTTAAATAGTGCCGGTTTGATTTCATTATTTTGCCTGCACTCATCAAATGAATTTTGCATGGAATCATCCCCGTATTTGTCGTGCGTAAATCATATCATAATACACATAGGGAATCAATGCTTACTCTATACTTCCTTTGGACTGATAACCAGACTACTATAGTTTCTTCATTAATATTTATTTTTGTTTTTTCACCAATCATATATTTTCATTATTTTTATACACTAAAGTTTTCCGCAATTACCCCTCCTGCAATAATAACCACGTATTGCTCTTATATACTTTTTCAATTCTCTTTTTGCCAGACGATCATCACATGGAATGAAAAGGTTCATTTTATAACGTTTATCGCTTACTTCACTCAACGATGATATTTCTGGTATGTCCTTCCACTGTATCTGCGTCCATAATCCTCTTTTTTCAAGATATCTCATTAATTTTTCACGATCCGATGCCAAAATCAAAATACCATATGGTACCTGTCCCTTTTCATATAGCCATAAATCATTGGCTATTTTGATCTGCTGGATGGTATGTAATTTTTTCACTGCATATCGGAAATTTTTTATGCGTTTTTCTAATTTTTTTTCTGATTTAATTGAAACAAAATAGAATTGGATAATTCTGACATGGTCCTTGGAATGATATCTGTATACCTTCGCTGATTAACTTTCAGTTGTCTTACTAAAAATCGTTCTATTTCATCCTGATCCCCTAGTCTCAAGTCTTCTCGCCACAAAGCCAATAAAAGCTGGTCAGCAATAATCTCCTCCTTCCTATGTGCCGGTTCCTTGCTATATCTCCACTTTTCTTCCTTTATACATACAAATCCCCCATCTGGAATTGGCCACCACTTGCGAAACCCGCCAACCAAATATTTTCCCACACCTATCCTGCCGGGCGCCACCGAATAAGCAGCCTGTGTTACATCCTCCAAAATGGAAATTTTCCGCTTCTTCTGAAGATCTTTGAGCATTTCCATTATTCTCAAAGGCTGGGCAATCCCAAAATAATGTATTACATAAATAAGAACTACCGAATCATCTAGCTTTTTCTCAATATCTTTTATATCTATAGAAAAATCATCCTTTATACTATAATATCTGAGAGATGCTCCTGACGAGCCACAGCCTTTGATCACAGTGTCGCAAAGATATTCCGGTAATAAAATCGTATCTTCAGAGGTCATCGGCGGAAGATTCTGCATCAGCAGAATGGTTGCTTCTGTTCCAGTACAGGTATACCTGAAATGCTGATAGCTATACGTAGCATTCCATGGGAATTTTGGTTCTGCCGCCTTCTGACTATCCGGCATTTTACCTGCATATCCTTTTCGTATCTGATTTCCATCCGGATATATATAACCACCAAGTATGTTCATAAACAACTTCCTTTAATTTCTTCATATCGACAACAAGCAATCTGGTGACCCGGTGCAACTTCACGCAGGTCGGGAACTTCAATTGCACACTGTTCTGCTGCATACTGACATCTGGTTCTGAATTTGCAGCCGCTTGGAAGATTTGAAGCACTTGGAATTTCTCCCCGAAGAAGAATATGACCTTTTTTATCTCTTGGATTATCCACAGGTATGGCAGATAATAAGGCTTCCGTGTAAGGGTGGCAGGGATTCCTATACAAGTCATCCTTATCAGCAACCTCCATCAATGATCCTAAATACATGACTGCAACTCTGTCCGAAATATGATGTACAACCGACAGGTCGTGAGAAATAAAAATATATGTCAACTGCCTTTGCTGTTGTAAATCCTGCAGAAGATTAATAATTTGCGATTGAATAGATACATCAAGTGCCGATACAGGTTCATCCAACACTACCAGATCAGGCTTGGAGGCTAATGCTCTTGCAATACAAATTCTCTGTCTCTGCCCGCCGCTAAATTCATGAGGATACCGGTCTTTAAAGTAAGTTGGCAGTTCGCAATCGCACATAACCTTTTCTATTTCTTTATCAATGGCATCCCTGCCGGAAGCAATATTATGAAAGCAAATGGGTTCTTCAATAATTGCTTTTACACGCATTCGCGGATTTAATGATGCATAAGGATCCTGAAAAACAATCTGCATTTTTTTTCGGATTGCCTTTTCATTTTTGTGTAATTTTTCTGTTAAGTTTTCTCCATTCAGCATAATTGTTCCGCCGGTATGCGGGATCAGATGTAATATTGCCCGCCCCAATGTAGATTTACCGCAGCCAGACTCACCTACAATAGCCAACGTTTTGCCGTACGCTACACCCAATGAAACCTGATCCACTGCTTTAATTTTTCGATTCTTTTTATCACGAACCTTAAATTCTACAGATAGATTCTTTAACTCTATCAAACTACCTTTTTTTGTATCAACCATCAATCATTCCTCCGCTTCTCCAAACCAGTCCGAAATCCTTTTAATCCAGTATAACCTCTGCTTCAAAAGAACCGCCTGTATGGGATATGATTTTTATAGCAGTTCTGCATGGTGCCGCCACACGTAAAATCCAACTCGCCGTTGCTGTTTTCTTTGGAATGTCCGCTGTTGGATCTCCAAAATAAAATGCTCTGTCCATCCTGATTCTCCCGTCCAAATGACCAACATTTTGATGAGCTCTACCGTTAATCAATTCTATCTGACTATTCATTTCCAACTCACAGACCACCTCTTCCGCAACCTGATTCTGAAGCGCCTTTTCCATCAAGTAAGTAGGCATAAAACCGGCATTTTCTATAATCACTTCCACACGGTAAATATCCGCACTAAGTTTTTCTGTTTTAACACTTTTTATTTCCAGTTCCGGAAGAAAATTAATCTGCTTTATTAGCATTCTGCTGACCTTTTCACATTCCTCTTCCAAGTATTGAATCGGAGGGTTTTTAGCTGTATACTTCCAATTCCACCCACCAATCTCTACTTTGCCAAGCTGTGAATGAGTGAAATGCTTCCACGGAACAAAATTTTTTCCATCAAGCTTTTCATCATTCCACTTGAGCATTGCTAATTCTTCCTCTTCTGTTTTAAACTGATCCGGATAATAGTTTCCCACTTCTTTATCAACGCCTGCCTTTGCAGCCAAATCCCATAATTCAGTTGTAAGACTAAGAATTCCATAATTTTCATAAGTCCAATCGTCCAGACAACCTCGTCTTGCCGGTGCATTCGGTGTCGCAAATGCCTCGAAAACGCCCACTAGATCATATCCCGTTTCCGTTTTTCCCATCTCTCCAAATTGCTTATAGATTTCCATATCCAGATTAGAAATATGAGAATCATTCTGATAAGAATACGGACGAATCAAAACTCCCGCATTGGTATGCAGATCATTCAAAGTTCCAATATTACGATGCCCCATAATAAAATGAGCAACCGCATCTGTTTCCGGCTCCGATAAGGGATACTCTCCCCCCTCCTGAACAGAGGTCTGAATATTCCATCCATCAGGATAATTCCGATTCATATTCAGCTGAAACTTGCGCGGTAAAACCCTGAAGTCATCAGGATTGACCTGATCCCCAACTAATTTACCTTCCGGATATATACTATAGTATTCTTCCCCATACTCATAAGCAGCTCTTGGAATCATCAATCGGTTATCTTTCTTTGATATTTTCCACTCGCCGTTTTGATCCTTTTTCCGCATTAGCAGTAATAAGCCGTTTTGATCCACGTCGCAGCGCTCTAACCCCTGTGTTTCAGGGTCAAGAAGAAAGGGACGCAAATTCCCCCAAGATTCAAACTCCGTTGTAATAAATCTTTCCGCACCATCAGGATTTGTGCGAGGTAACACATATAATGTTCTTTTTTCCAAAATACGATTGATATAGGCATCCTTCCCTATATGTTCCAATATATAATTGATTAAATAGAGGCTAACCTGAGTTCCTGTAATTTCTCCCGCATGTATACAAGCGCTTACTAACATTGCAGGCTTTTTCTCATGCATACCTGTTGCTTTATTTGTAATAGTTACCGCCCAGATTTCTCTGTTCTCCAGACTTCTTCCTATTATATCCAGATCAACATAATCCTGATATTCCTTTGCAAGGCCCTGTAAAATCTCCGATAATTCATTATGATTCACATATTTATCCTGTTTCACTGACATATTATTCTCCTTAAGGCATCCGCATCGCAGCCACTTTCCTTGCAATATTTCCAGCAACGCACCTTGTGATTTTTTTCAATATCCGTAATCTCAGGTGCTTTATCTCCGCAAATTGGCATTGCATCCTTGCAGCGGGTCTTGAACGCACAGCCCTCAATTTTATTTGCAAGATTAGGGACCATACCATAAATTGTATGAAGTCTTGGTGTGCTTTTTTCAATCTTTGGTGTTGAATCATGTAATCCGATTGTATATGGATGCTTAGGATTGTTAAAGATTTCTTCACAGGAAGCCTCCTCAACCACCTTCCCTGCATACATAACGGCCACATGATCGGCCACCTCCGCAATGACCCCCAAATCATGTGTAATAAATACTATAGCTGTACCCTTCGCCTCCTGCATTTTCTTCATTAATGTCAAAATTTGAATTTGAATTGTCACATCCAATGCCGTTGTCGGCTCATCCGCAATTAGGACTTTAGGATTACAAAGCATTGCCATTGCAATCATAACCCTTTGCCTCATACCCCCTGATAACTCATATGGATAAGAGCTGATGATTTCATCGGGTCTGGAAATTGATACAGATTCCAGCATTTCCAATGCCTGTTTTTTTGCTTCTGATTTAGATATGTTGGAATGTGCACGCAGTACCTCTATTAACTGGTTCCCTATGGTAAAGCATGGATTTAACGAGGTCATCGGCTCCTGAAAAATCATAGAAACTTCTTTTCCCCTTATATCCCGCATCTCTCTATCTGATAATTTCAACAGATCTCGACCGTCCAAAATAATTTGACCATCCACAATTTTTCCGGGAGGACATTTCAACAAACGCATAATCGACAAACTGGTAACACTTTTTCCACATCCGGATTCTCCAACAATACCTATCGTCTTTCCCTTTTCCACATGAAAATCAACTCCGTCTACTGCCGGAATAACTGCCCCATCTGTTTTAAAATAAGTTTTTAAGCCTTTTATCTCTAGAATTGTATCCATACGCTCCTCCTGTATACTTTTTTATTTATCAGAAAATTCTTGATAATAGGCTTTGATTCCGGCATAGATATCAAACTTAGGTACATATCCCGTATCCTCCGATAACCACTCCGTAGACAACGCACCTCTCATGTCATTTATATCCGCATCAATATTGCTTTCCTCTATCCTGTCTACAAATTCATAGAGAAAGGAGGGGCATGCAATTTTCACTGCCTCTGCCATTGTTTTAAGAGAAGCATTTCTTGAACTTGAAATATTATATATGCTGTGTTTTAAATGTTCTGAAGTAAGCAATCCATAAATTCCAACTACTATATCCTCTATATAAGTCCAGTCCCGTTTATAATCCTTTGCATAAATAAGAGCTTTTTCAGAATTCACAGCCATATGAACCATTTTATAGGGCGCCGACATGAAAACACGACCGCCAGTCACCCTTTCATAGGGACCATATGGTGCTGCGATTCTGGCAGAGACTGCCTGCATGCCAGTCAGTTCTGCCATTCTTGTGACCAACATCTCACTGGCAACCTTTGTCCTGTCATATGCATCCGGCAAATCTAATAAAGAATTTTCATTTACAATATCATCTATATCACTTGCAGATCCATATACACCAGAAGAGCTTATATAAACATATCTCTTTATCTGATGCCTGATCGCATATTCCATCAAATTAATATTGGTCATCATATTAACCCTGCAAATCGGTATAAAATATTCTAATTCATCCTTACTGGTAGAAGTATATATAGCCGCATTGATGATACCATCCACATGATAGGCGTCCAACTTTTTATACAAGTCCGCATCCAGCAAATCTCCAACGACCATTTCTACTCTATCCTTGTAGGGTTGAATCAGCTTCTCGTTATCCTCTGTTAATTTGTCCCGAAAGGTCATGACTACCTCATGTCCTTCTTTTAGCAAATACAGCGTCTGATTAATTCCTACAAACCCATTAGCCCCCGCAACCAGTATTTTCATCTCGCTATTCCTTCCCGCTATTTCTTAATATGATCTGCGGCTTGCCCATAATGGACCATCCGCCATCCGCCATCTGCCATAATTGTCTGTCCTGTAATTCCGGCCGAAGCTTTACTTGCTAAAAATGCGACAGGGCCATATAGCATATCTGCATTTGCAAGTTTCTTAATTGGTACCATGGAAAGTGTCTGCAAATGCCCTTCCGACATTTTTTCCATCGGTATTTCGTCCACATCCACACCACCCCACGCAATTGCATTTACAGTAATTCCATAAGGGGCCCATTCTACCGCGGCCGCTCTTGTATAGGCGTCTACCGCTCCTTTTGTAGCGCAGTAGGAAGATCTCATTTTTATCCCCCGGATTGCGGAGATAGATGAGGTATTAATAATTTTTCCCGCTCCTTGTTCCTTCATCATTTTACAGGCTTCCTGTGCGCACATCATAGTTCCCTTTATATTTACTGCAAAAATATTATCCCACTCCTTTATTCCATGTTCCAAAGCTGTCTGGTTTACCCTGGTACTGGCATTATTGATCATAATGTCCAATCTTCCGTATTTTTGCCTGAGTTGTTCAAAAGCAGCTCTAACCTGTTCTTCTCTGCTTACATCCACCCCAATCCATAAATATTCATAACCTTTTTCCTCAAACCAACCGATTATTTCTGCTGCCGAAGCCTTATTTGTATTTCCTAATATAACTTTTGCCCCGTTCTCAGCAAACTTCATTGCCAGAACCTTTCCTATATTTGCACTGGCCCCCGTGATAAATACCACCTGATCTTCCACAGAAAACAAATGATTCATTTCAACTATATCCCTTCTATAATTTAATGCAGTATTATCTTTTCTTTCACTCTTTTGTTTTAGGATCCAGATAATCTCTGATCCAATCACCCAGAATATTAATCCCTAATACTGAAACAGCAATCGCTATTCCAGGAAAAACAGCCAGCCATGTGCCATTAAAAATATACTCTCTTGCCAGTGAAATCATCCCGCCCCATGTAGGGGTGTCCGGAGATACGCCCAATCCAAGAAAGCTTAAAGATGCTTCCGATATAATCGTACTGGAAAAAGAAAAACTCGCTACTACGATTACGCTATTGATACAGTTAGGAAGAATATGTTTAAAAATAATAGTTCTCGCAGGAAGTCCGATTGATTTAGCCGCTTCCACGTATTCCCGCTCCCTCGCCAAAATCACCTCACCCCTTACCAATCTTGCATAGGTAACCCACCCTGATACTACCAGTATAATAATGACCTTTGAAATACCGCTGCCTAAAACAGTCAATACAGCAATCGCAAGCAGTACGAATGGAAAAGCCAGAAAAATATCTGCAACACGCATGATCAAATCATCCACCCATTTGCCGTAATATCCGGAAACAAGTCCTAATACCACACCCAGCATACCGGATATCATGACTGAGGCGGCTCCAACTAGTAAGGATACTCTTGAGCCGTAAATGATACGGCTTAACACGCAACGGCCTAAAGAATCAGTGCCAAGCGGAAACTGCCAGCTTCCCCCTTCCATCCATGCCGGTGGTCTCAAATAAAGTGTCAGATCCACAGTATACGGATCGTTTGGTGCAAGAAAAGACGAAAATACTGCGCAGATAATTAACATGGCCAAAACAATAAATCCAAATATTGCATTGGGGGATTTTAATATACTTCTCACAAAATGCTTAAATGAACCTTTATCAGAAGTCATGTCAATTACATTATCTTCATGAAACAAATATTTATCTTCTTTTGTTTCACCAACTTGTTCGTTACTCATCTTCAATCCTCCTGATTTATTTCAATTTTGCCTTGGGATCAACTACCAGATATAAAAGATCAACAACAAGGTTCATCACAATATAAATGGTTGCGCACAAAATAACACTGCACTGTACCAGTGGAATATCTTTTTTTGTCAATGCCTGATATGCCAATTTTCCAATTCCAGGCCAGGAGAAAATGCTCTCCGTGATTACAGAACCACCAAGCAAGCCACCAAACTCCAAACCAATCATGGTAATAACAGTACCGAGTGCATTTCTCAATCCGTGCTTAAAAATAACAACTCTTTCGCTCAATCCTTTTGAGCGTGCAGTTCGAATATAATCCTGCTCCATAACATCCAGCATTTCAGATCTTATCAATCTTGCATTTCTGGCACATTCGAATAGTCCCAGTGTAACGGCCGGCAAAATAAGATGTTTAAAATCCCCTGCACCTGATACCGGCAAAATTCTAAGCTTTACACCAAAAATTATAATTAATATTAATCCCAGCCAAAATACAGGAAGCGATTGCCCCAACAGTCCGAAACCCATTCCAATTTTATCGATCCATGAATCCTTTTTTACTGCGCTGACAATTCCAAGAGGAACCGCAATCATCAATGTAAGTGCCAAAGCCGCCAGTGATAACCTGACCGTATTGGGGAATGCCTCCATGACCAATTCGATACAAGGACGATTATAATAGTAAGAGGTTCCAAAGTCTCCATGCAAAATACCACTCAAATAACTAATATATTGTACAATCCAAGGACGATCAAAACCCATCTGTGTACGAAATGCATTGATGGCTTCCAGTGACATACCCTTTGTGTCTCCTAAGATCAACGTTGTAGGATCTCCTGTCAGATATTCGCAACCAAAAGCGACAATTGTTACACCCAGAATAACAATTAAACTCTGCCATATTCTTCTAAAAACGTATTTTTTCATCTTTTCTCCATTCTCAACCCAATCTGTGTATGTCAGAAAAGTCTTCTCTTATATCCATACTCCCAAAACCTTTTGTGATTAAGGATAGCAGGTAGTTTCCTACCTGCACATCCAACAAACCTCTTTCTTATATTCAATTATTTCTTAGTTATACACGGCATCCATGAGGAGGATTCTTCCATCTTTTCTCGGTGTCCATGTAACTTTATCTGATAAGCCATAAGCATTTGACATGAAATCAAAAAATACAATCGGTGGGTCATTAAACATAATTGCCTGTAATTCATAGCCTTTCTGCATTCTTTCATCCGAATCAAAAGTTTCTGCTAATTCTGAAAACTCAGCGTCATAATCCGCACTTTCCCACACACCGTAGTTACCGGTATTTGTACTTAAAAAGTCTGTCATATCTGTTTGAATCTCACTTACAGAACCTGATGTCATAAACCAAAGATCCGCAACAACTTGTCTTTCGTCAATCTGTGAGACTAAGGTAGACCACTCTGTTACAGTTACTTCATTTTCAATACCTATTGCCGATAAATAGGAAGAAACAGCAGTCATAATTTCTGTATCCTTTGAATAATGTCCAGAAGCAGTCAGCACCTCATGAATCTTTTCACCATTATATTCTCTAAAGCCGTCTCCGTCTGAATCAGTAATTCCTGCTGCTTCTAAAATCTCAATTGCCTTATCCGGATCATATTCATAAACAGCACCACTGGGATCGGAATATGGTGGATTTGCAAAAGTCCCCGTTCTTGTAGATTCACCGCCTCTTAATGTATCGATAATTGTCTGAACATCAATTGCATAATTTAAAGCAACTCTGAAATCTGTTTCTTTGTTTACCTCATTGCCATTGTTCATTGTAATGCCAATAAATTCTCTTCTTGTGCCCTCTGAACTGACATAAGCTGCTGCAGAATCAACTTGATCTTTGAAGTCAATAGATACCGTATTAATAACATCTGCTCCACCGGATACCAACTCAGCTACACGTGTAGATTCTTCTGTAGAGGTCTTCCATACAAGTGTCTCAATATTACCTGTAATATCGCCTGACTTCTCAGCCCAATAATTATGATTTTTCTTTAAGGTAATCACATTATTTGCCGTATCATAGGATTCCAGTGTATAAGCTCCTGATCCAAGAGGTGCCACAGTTGCCTCTTCCTTAGCAAGGCCTGTATAGTAATGTTCCGGAAGAATCATAATATCTGCCAAATAAGTCGTAATACACGGGCAAGGCACACTGGTATGAATAATGAAAGTATAATCATCTACAATCTCTGTGCTTTCATAATACATCCCATCCAGACACCATAAATAATTCCCATCGCACAGATTATCCGGATTAGTTGTACGATCAAAGGTATACTTCACATCTGCGGCTGTCATCGGTTTCCCATCAGAGAATGTAACATCGTCCCGCATCTTGAAAGTCCACGCCAAACCATCCTCTGACACTTCCCATTCCGTAGCAATCCAGGGAATCACCTCTTCCTCCATATTCAAAGTGACAATTGGATCAAAAATATGTGTCATAATCTGAATCTCACTTCCCGAGCCAGAATAGCAGGGATCCAGTGTAGCAGGTTCTCCTGACTGCATTACAACGACTTCCTTCTGATCTCCAGGATCCACAGCTAATTCTGCTGTTTCTGCTGATTTTTATGTTTCTGTTGCTTCTGCTGTTTCTGTTGTTTTTTCTGCTGTCTCAGTAGATGTGCTTCCGCATCCTCCAAGTACTGACACAGCCAGTGATGCTGCCAGCATCAAGGCGATTCTTTTCTTCATGTGCTCCTCCTTCATTTTCCTTTTTTTAGAGTATCTATATCTTGGCGACTAAACCAAAATACCATCTTTATAGACTGCCTTTATATTTTCTTTTTCCAACAAAATACGGAAATCAGAAAGAGGATTATCCTCTACAATTACAAAGTCAGCCTTCTTCCCCGCTTCCAATGTTCCTATCTCAGATTCCATCTGCAATAACCTGGAGGCGTTTTTGGTAGCTGTCAGAAGTGCTTCATAGGGATTCATACCATTTTCTACCATTAATACCAGTTCCATGGCATTATGGCCATGCATGTATCCATTGGTTGCATCCGTTCCCATGCAGACGGTCACACCTTTATCCAATGCCAGCTGAAAGCTTTTTTCCAGCATATGCTTTGTTTCATTATGTTTCTTCAATGTATATGATGGAAGATTCAATTCCTTCTTCCTTGTTTCCATATAATAACCTATCGCAAAAGTAGGCGTATAAAATGCATTCTTTTCTGCCATCATCTCCATTAATTCTTTCGTAATCCAGGTCCCGTGTTCAATAGAACGGATACCTCCCTCCAGACAATACCGGAGTCCCTCACCTCCATGACAGTGGGCAACCACAAAATCTTTTCCATGCATCTTCGATATTTCAACAATTGCCTTAATTTCATCAATTGTATATTCCGGAGAGAACGGACTGGTCTGAGGGTCATTAATTCCTCCTGTAGCTGTAATTTTCACAAAATCATAGCCTTCTCTAATTCTTTTCCTGGCACCAACCTGCACTCCGGTTATTCCATCATAAACAGAATCTGTATTTCCCGGTTCTATATCCAGTGAATATCCAAGAGGAAAATATGTCTCATTATGTCCCCCTGTTGGTGTTAGTATTCCACACGTTAACAACCGCGGTCCCTTTATAATACCTTCCTCTATCGCCATTCTTATACCAGGATCACACCCGCCGCAATCCCTTACTGTTGTAATACCCATTTTCAGAGTATTTTCAAAATTACGAATCCCACGGTAAAATCCTAATGTCTTCGGGGTCATCAGCATATCCTCCACACTCATGGAGTTCATCAGCATATGCGCATGACACTCAATCAATCCCGGAATAATTGTACGTCCCTTAACATCTGTTATTTGTGTATCCCTTTCTGTCAGGGAAATCAAATCTTTATATTTGCCTACCGCCAGAATTTTATCGGCTTCTATTAATAAAGCATCCGCTTTATTGTTTTCCTTTACTGCATCTATAACATTTGCATTATAAAATAGTTTTTTCATTCTAATATTTATTCCTCCATAAAAAAACAAAGAAAACTATTGTATTATTAGCTTCTTTGCCTTTTTGTTTTCTATTCTATTAATGTACTGCCAGCCTTAGCTATCCTTTCCGAATACCTTAACAATTCTATTCGCTGCTTCTAGTAATCTGTCCGTCGGAGCCAAAAGAGAAACTCTGATATATCCCTCTCCTCCTTTTCCATACACGGTGCCCGGGAACATCTGTACACTGCCTTCAAGAAGAAGTTTCTTACAGAATTCATAAGAACTCAGACCTGTTGACTGAATGTTTACCCACATGTACAGGCAGGCTTTCGGATAATTGTATTTGATTCCGCACCGGTCAAGCGCCTTCATCATGGCCTCTCTTCTTTCATTGTAAATAGTTACGGTCTGTTCTATACATGCATCTCCTTTTGTCAATGCTGCAAAAGCTGCTTCCTGAACAAATTCATTAACAGAAATAGTAGTGGAATTTACCAGGCTCTGCATCAGGGAAACCAATTGTGCCGGAGCAGCCATGTATCCAATTCTCCATCCGGTCATAGAAAATGCTTTGGAAAAACCATTAAATACAATTGTTCTTTCCTTCATGCCCGCGAAGCTGGCAAGTGAAGTATGCTGATAATCTTCATAAATAATCTTCTCATAAATTTCATCACTTATAACAAGTAAGTCCTTTTCGACTGCAAGTTTTGCAATTTTTTCCATTTCATTGCGCGGCGTCAGTGTCCCTGTGGGATTATTAGGCGAAACAATTACCAAAAGTTTTGTCTTCTCCGTAATGTGGGCTCTGATTTCATCCGCTGTCAGAACAAAGCTGTTTGCCTCCGTTGTCGGCACCAATACCAGTTTACCGCCGGCTATCTTTACACATTCGCCATATGAAGTATAGAAAGGATCACCCATAATTACTTCATCACCTTCATTCAAAAGTGCCAGCATTGTGCACATCATAGCTTCTTCCACACCTGTAGTTACAATAACTTCATCCGGAGTATAAGATAGATCATTATCTCTGGCCAGCTTGTCACAAATTGCTTGCCGAAGTGCAGGTGTCCCTGCCCAATGAGTATAATGTGTTTTATTTTCATTCAAGGCATAAATGGCTGCCTGCTTAATATGCTCCGGTGTATCTAAATCCGGATCTCCTCTCCCTAAACGAATTAGATCAGGAATATTCTCTGAGAGCTTTAATAATTCCTCTCTTTCTCCTCCCTGAGCATTTTCAATTCTCCTTGAGATTAATTTTGTAAAGTCCATATATGCCATTTTATTCTCCCTTGTCCATCTATAATTTGTGTATTATCTTCATATTTCTCCCAAAAACATAGCTCCCGTCGGGCAGATTTCCTGACAGGCATGGCAGCCCACACAACCATCTTTTTTTAAGAATGGAATACTTTCCATTCCTAATACGCCGACCGGACACTGTGCGATACAAGCCCCACATTGGATGCATTTTTCTTCATCAACTTCAGGAATCATTTTAGCCGCATCTGCGCTTAAGCCCGGTGATGTTACCGATTCACGCATTAACTCCGGATTTTCATATCCGGGAGCTTTCCGGAAACCCTCCAGTACTTCTACAGGATTATTCGTTGTATATTTCATTTCTCCTAATCCAATTTTTTCTGCAGCTGCCAAATGTGCAATTTCTTTCGGATCATATCCCATCATCTCTGCCTGCACGGTATCAACAGCTACCGGATCTGCAGATGCAATAATTTTTCCAATATATCTTAAATCAGGCCCCGATGCCCCATTTCCCTGCATTCCTAGTACCGCATCTGTGATTGATGCGTCCGGTTTTCGAATTGCATGAATTTGTGCCAGTGTATTTCCGAATCTTTCATGAGAGTGTGCAATCACATGCAATCTCGCTTTTTGTCCGCCGGGTAAATAGCCAAAGGTATTCTTTACTGCGCCGGTAATACCTGTTAACTTATGTGTTTTAAATTTTGGCAGGCTTATTATAATATCAACCTTGTTAATCAGCTTTGAAATATATACATCCTGATCAATTGCTTCTATATAAAACTTTTCTAGGTCCACTCCCAAATTCACATAATATTGGCCAAGCTTCTCTCCAAGTCCGCTTCCATAAAAAGCACCTTTTGAATTACCATACATAATCTGTCCTGCATTATCCCCAATATAGACCCTAAATGCTCCTCGCTCTTCGCAGCATTTCACTGCTGCCTCAATAACTGCTGGATGCGTATTCAATCCCTGCTCCGGCTCGGAAGGCCATAATAGATTTGGTTTTAATAATACAGTTTTTCCTTCAATCGGCAAGGCAAGAAAGTCAAATACCTGCTCCATTTTTTCCTGCATATTCATATAAGTTGCATTTGTTATAAACACCTTACTCATCTTTCCATCCACCCAGTTCAAATATAGTAAATACTTATGAGCTCCGCACCCTGCAATCAGAGTGCTCTTTCATTTTCTTCTCCGGTTCTGATACGGATCACTCTCTTAATTTCACTCACAAAAATCTTACCATCTCCGATACTGCCTGTCTGTAACACTTCTCCGGCTACCCGTATTACCTCATCTACCGGTACAGAGCATATAACAATATCTACCTTGATCTTGCTATTCATATATACCCGCTTGGTAACACCCTCTACAATTTTTGTCAGACCATGCTGCACACCGCAACCATCTACTTTCGTAAGTGTCATTCCGGATACTCCTATTTCCAGCAGTCTCTTCCTAAGCTCTTCAAATTTTTCTCCCCTTGTAATAATTGTAACCCTACTCATCTCTAACATAATGGTATCTCCTGCTTCTTTTCTTCCGTTGGACGGAACCCGATCATACTTCCGTTGCATTCCTCTATAAAAATTTTTCCATCGCCCAGCAAACCGGTCCGGCAAGTTTGAACTATCATATCAATTATCTTTTGCACCGCATTTTCTTCTGTTGTGATAATCTCTACCATAATTTTGGGAATCAGCATTAAAACGCCCTTCCCATTCTCAATATAACTCATTACACCTTCCTGAATACCGCTCCCCTCTACCTGAGTGACTGCCATTACCTCAATTCCCATTTCACAAAGTGCTTCTCTTAGTGCTGCTTCCTTTTCTCTTCTTGTTACCGCTTTGATATTGTAGTATTTTTCTTCCATAAATAGATTCCTTTCACTGCAGCAGACGCCAATCTAATGAACCATATACTCAAGCTTCCAGTCCTTAGGATTTTGGAAATTCAGAACAGTATGCGGATTATTGACTAATGCCATCCGGGTAAATATACGCCCCAATAACTGATCTCCCATGCAATAAGCTTCCACGCTGTGTTGATAAGAAAAATCCGAAACCTGCGATGTCAATTCCTCCAATGGCATTCCCCCCTCAAGTTGATTAACCATGTTTTTTTCAAATAAACTGTGATGCAATCTGGCACGACCCTCAAAATCTCTCCAAGTGTCCTGTACCAAATCAGCCAATGCTTGATAATAAAGATTTTTTAAGTTTCCAATATTAGTGAACAGCCAAAATGCCGAATCCTTTTCATATTCATTGCTTTCCAAAAATTCTCCCTTTTGATATTCACTGGGGATTTTTCCCGACAAAGCATAATACGGAATGTGCGGAGAAGCTGTTCCCGGGCCCAAGCCCGCCCAAAAGGTTGCACGTATCGGCAACGGAAGATCCCCCTTGATCTTGCACACCCATGAAGTGGCCTGATTAGGACATCCGATTAACCTGCACTTTCCAAAAGCCGGAGCAAACTTGTAGTGACCCGTTTTCTGGTCAATCAGATATTCATTCTCTTCCTGATTAAATTTATATTCATCAAATTCTGTGTCCTGATAATATGATTTTAATACATTCAAAAAATCTTCAATATCAATTTGATGATCCGGTTCCCAAAACAAATCATACTCTTTAGGATCTGTTGCGGATATATCAGCCGAGGGTTTGAGCATCTTAATACCACCCCAGATACGGAGCTGATTCCCAAAAGAACGCAATGAGCTTCCTGTATAACCCTGCGGGTAGTTGTGTGGGGCCGCCATTATACGAGTTCCATATGCATCACATGGCCTAAATGGTTCCTCTTCCGGATTCCATAAACCATGTTCTCTTGCAAAGCTAATCAGATCCGGAGCTCCCAAAAAATTGTTCGTATCTTCCGGATGATACTCTGAAATACGAAAGCTGTTTGCCATAATTACAAATTTATCATCCGGTACCCTTACCGCTGCCCAGTGATAGCCTTGATATTGCTCAAAAAGCCATGCTTCATCTTTATCTCCAATAATATAGTTATCTCCTCTGGCCCCATATTTTTCCGTCAGTTCTCCCGCAAGCAAAATTCCCTCCCTGGCCGTCTTACATCTTTCCAATACTAATGTCATAATAAAATCTCCTAAAGCTGTCTCCGGCCACGGAGATAATTCCTCAACCTCTCTTTTAACGGTTCCCCCCGTACTTGCTCCCGCACATACCTGATTTTCATTTACACCTCCAAGCACCTGCGGATAATTCCAGTCCTTCCTTACCGCTACTGATGCCGTATAGGCATATGTATGTGCAATCTGCGGAATATTCATACCAGGATTATTCGGCAAAGTAGAAGGAATATGGAGAGTCTCCTGCAATTTATAATCTTTAGCCGGTCGATGAATAATTTGAGCTGCCATTGTAGAAATAGTATCACAGCTTCTACCCACAAGAACTGATCCATCAATTGTCGCCTTTTTCCCTGCGGCTAACATAAAGCACATAATAAATCCCTCCTGAAAATCTATAATATCTATCCGCCTTCTATTTCGCGGCAAACTCCGCCTGAACTGAATCCTTGTTTATTCCTTCGAAAGTTCCATCCATAATAGCGGCAAAATTATTCTTCACAATATCATTCTGCTCCTGAATAGATTTTCCTTTCACATAATCAGCCAGCTCCAGAAATTCTACCTCACAACCGCATGTATATTCCGGTTTGATCTGTATATGAATTCCTTGTGAACCTCTTCCCGGAATTTCTTCAATTGTTTCCATTCCGGCCTCTTTAATAGCCGCCATTGTTTTTTTAATATCGGATACCAGATAGCAGACATGATGAGCCCCCATTTTCCCGCCATGCTCTGCACACCATTTTGCATAACGCTGTTCCGGTGTCTTGCCATAATAAAATTGTACCTGTACCTCCCCGACATAGAAGGCTGCTTCCATATTATCCGTGAAATCAAGTACCATTGGATCAAATCCTAATGTACGGAAAACCGTCAGTGCCTCATCCATATCCGGTACCGCAAACGCTACGTGGTGAATTTTCTCAATTCCAAGTTTTTCATTTAATATATTTGACATTGTTCTTTTCTCCTTAAATTTTTTATATTTTATAATTCTGTCTTCCATTCGCCCGCAGCAAAAAATACCATCCAGTCTCCGGTAGTAACAGACGGATACGTATGTACACCAAATGGAATACCAACGCACGGAGCAACAGCCTCCTGTACAATTTCACCTCTTAAATTTACCACCTGAGCAATCGGATCACCCGACTGCAGCATTTTACCGATTGAACTTCCATAAACAGGATTTAAAAGGCCATCACTTTCAACATATACCGTTTCCTGATGTCCAAACCACCACTTCTCACATCTGGTTGCCTTTCCTTCCAACATGCCATAAGTATACATAACATTATAAAAGCCTTTCGTTAACGTCTTAACTGTCTGATCATAAACCTCCGGAATTGTCCCTGACATCCCGCCGATTTCAACAGTGATTCCCGGAATACCAAGCTTTTTCCCCTGTCCCGCAGGTGAAGCATCACCCAGTGAGGTCATAATAATTCTCCAATCTTCACCCATTGCCTGCGCAAGTGCTATTGATTCCGGCATCCCTGAATTGAAAATTGCAGGACACATAAAAGAATGATTTCCTCCTCCATGGACTGAAATTTCCATAGTCGCCTTTGGCAGAATTTCAGTGAAATGCTTATATGCAACACGTCCCGTCAAAAAAG
Organism: Bacillota bacterium; assembly: GCA_023402845.1. Lineage (GTDB taxonomy): Bacteria > Bacillota > Clostridia > Lachnospirales > Lachnospiraceae > JAEYFP01. Next base: position 18,091 of record JAEYFP010000051.1, on the reverse strand, counting down.
TATCCGGCCTGCCGGGATAAATTCTATTCAGATCATAATTGTGCTCATCTCTTGCATTCCCACGCTTAGTCTGCGCAAGTGCCGAAACATTTACCGCAGGTACGGCAATTACTGTGCCTGCTAATTTTGCAGGATCCAATTCATTAATTATACGTAATATTGCCATGGCACCTTCCGGCTCATCACCATGAATGCACCCGTCCAATAACAAAACCGGTCCCGGTTTTGTACCATTGATTACAGTGAACGGAATAATCATTGCCTGTCCATCCAGCGTTTTTGTAACTTCAATTGATAACTCTTTTTTAGTTCCATCAGGAATCTGCGTATTACAAATTTCAAACATCATATTCACTCCTTTTTACAATTTAAATATTTTTATTGATAAAAATCTGATACTTCCACAATTATCTAACCGGTTTTACAAGTTTGCCATATGCCTTCAGATCTTCATCTACCACACCGTCTCTTGCAAGTACACGTCCGCGAACAATCACAGCTGTTATCTGTCCTCTTAATTTTTTACCTTCGTAAGGAATTGCAATATCTTTTGCATGAGAATAGCATTTCTCTTTATTTACAATTGTTACCTTATTCATATCTATGACTGCAAAATCTGCATCTGCATCTATGCGGATGGTACCTTTTTGCGGATAAATACCAAAGCATTTCGCAGGGTTTTCAGATAGCAGCTCCACTACCCGTTCCAAAGCAACCCTTCCTTCATATACTGCTTCCAGCATTAGCGGAAGTCTAAGATCAACACCGGGGAAACCGGCTGCGGCCTTGAAAATATCATCCAGTCCCTTTTCTTTCTCCGAATACAGAAAGGGACTATGATCGGAGCCAATAAAATCCACCGTTCCATCGTTAACATAATTCCATAACCTCTCGGCCGATTCCTTGCTGCGTAAAGGAGGATTACACTTGGCAAAAGGTCCAAGCTTATCAACATCCTCTTCTGAAAGAAACAGATAGTGCGGGCATGTCTCGCAATAAACCTTCATTCCCTCCGCTTTTGCATTTTTTATAAGCTCCATCGCCTCCGGTGTGGATACATGAGCAATTTCCACTTTGGCTCCGGTCTCCCTTGCAAAATTCAAAACTCTTTCTACCGAAGTGATTTCCGCAATAGGAGGTCTGCTAATATAATGATATTTAAATGTTGTTTTCCCTGCCCGCTTCAATTCGTCGATATTATTCTGTATCATATCATTATTTTCAGCATGGAATGCGGCAATTAGTCCGGTTTTTGCCAATTCCTTCATGCCTTTATAAAGCTCCGCATCATTGGCCATGGTTAGGCCTCTAAACTCCTGCTCACGCCCCTCTGGCGCCGCATGCAGAAATGTTTTAAAAGCCACAATTCTTCCATCATCTGCCAATTTTTTAATCTCATCCAAAAATTCTGCGCCTGCCGCTCCATAAAATGCAAAATCTACCACACATTGTTCTTCGGCTTTCTTGATTCTGTTTTCCAATATCTCTATATTATACTGAGGCGGGATGCTGATTGGATGCTCTATAATTGTTGTCACGCCGCCAGATGCCGCTGCCATTGTCTCTGTGTAAAAGTTTCCCCTTTCAACATGTCCAGGATCTCTTACATGCACATGGGTATCAATCGTACCCGGCAGCAAGTATTGACCGAAAATATCCAAATAAGCTTTCGATTCCGGAATAATATTCCCGGAAACAATTTCAACGATCTTCTCATTCTTGATTCCAATATTTACTTTTTGAAATTTCCCGTTTATATACACCGTCCCATTTTTAATCAACAAATCCAGCATACACGCCTCCTATTTCCCAATGTTCACGATTGTCTTATACAAAATATTTATTCCCAGCTCACACTGCTCCCAACTGGTGAACTCTGATTTTGCATGACTGATCCCATCCTTGCTTGGCACAAAAATCATTCCAATCGGCACCTTCATGGCCATCGAATTCCCATCATGTGTAGCTCCGCTGGGCATAATTCTGAACTTTACTCCCGCATCCCGGCATGCCTTTACAGATGCCTCCATAATCTCTTCCGAACACTTTACCGGTTGTTTCTTTACAATCGGCTTCATCCTGACACCACCCAGTTCAGCTCCTTTCTTTCTGATCTCCTTAACAAATTGGAGCATAAGTTCTTCCTGCAGATTTCTGCATTCTAAAACCAACCGCACATAATCGGAAATCACAGCTACAATATTAGGTTTAATTTCCATCTTATTAAATGTTGCCACAAAGTGATTCGGGTACTTTCTTGCAAGCTGATCTACAAAAGAGATAATCCTGGCTGCTTTTACCAAAGCATCATCCCGATACTCCATCATAGTTGTTCCCGCGTGATTAGCGACTCCCTCAATGTCAATCTGGAATCTTTGAAGACCTACGATACCTGTTACCACTCCAATATCTTCTTTATTTAAATCCAATGTATTTCCCTGCTCTATATGTAGTTCCAGATAGTACTTTGTATTGCTGAAATCATATCTGGACTGAATCATGTCTTCTTTACTAAAGCCAAACTTGTTTGCAGTTTCGACATATTCCGCGTCTTCCACGTCGGCCAAACCAGCCATGCACCTGCTTCCAAAAGTTCCCCCCCCCAGGTCATTACCTTCTTCTCCGTTTGTCGCAATCAGATGAAGTAAAAACGGGAGTTCCCTTTTCTCCTCCATGAATCTTCTGATTACTTCAATTCCGCCAAGCACCCCATATAACCCATCAAACTTTCCGCCCTCTTTTACAGTATCCAGATGAGATGCTATCATGATCTCCGGTTTGCCCTCGGCCTCTCCATAAATTCCATGTACATTATAGACAGGATCAATATAACTTTTTAAGCCTAGTCCAATCAGATATCGCTGCATTTCTTCTGCCGAATCTCTATGTGCCTGCGTTCCGATGACTCTGTTCACGGCACCATTCTCATCCATGCCAAACGATGTAAACTTTTTAAAATTATCTTGTAACTTACTTTCCAATTTTATTTCCTTTCTATACGAATTTTGTGCCTTCTGCGCAATCCAAAATTCTTCGGAAGCTTCCGCAAGCAGAATAAGGCGTATATCTTCCTGTCACTCCGCCCGCCGCAAAGCTGGAAACATTAAGCTTCATGGAAACACCCCCGCCTTCCAGCATAATTACATGTGAATTCGTATTAACATCCGGATCTGCAATAATTCTTGAAACTGTTCGGTCAAATCCTATGCCTGCCAATGCGACGGCCGCATGTACATTTACATTACGCGGATAGAGTTTACATGCGTCTCTTGTCTTTCCTTCAAACAGAACCGTTCTCTCTGTATTCTCACATCCAAGGCTTTTGGGGTTCTTAATCGTTTCTATACTTACACTATCCCAAACTCTATTGCCGTCATATATTCCATCAATTCCCAAAATCGCGCCATGCGGTATGTAAATCTGCCTTTTATATTTACCGCTGAGTCTCTTAACCTGATCTTCAAACTCTTGATCGGAAAAAGCTGTTAATGAAAATGTCATCAAATTACTATGCATTAATATTAAATCTATATTTTCCTTCAGAACATCTGCAGTCGTACTTTCAATAATCAAATCACATTGTGCATATAATTTTTCATCCGCATGTCTAATTACGGGAAAATCATTCTTCCCTTCCGGATAAATAAGATCCTGCACAAAAGCAACTGATACATTTTCTATTTGATATGCAGTTTCCAGTAATGCCGTTCCTATTTTTCCGCAACCCAGAAAACCAATTCGTTTCATAGTTAATGTTTTACCTTTCTGTAACGTTCCATTACTATCATAACCCGCCTCATAGCATCCAGCGCCGCCTCATGATCCTGTGAAAAATTAATTCGAAAATGATGTGAAAATTGTGATCCAAATTCTGTACCGGGTGTTATCGTAACCCCTGCCAGTATTCTGACTATTTTAACAAAGTCCTGTATGCTTACTTCCAATTCCGGCATTTCTACAAATAAATAGCTGCCACTATTTGTTATCCTTGCTCTAACACCACTTGTCTGATGGATAATATCCAGAATATCATCACGAATTTTCTGATGTTTCGCAATTCTCTCATCCATAAAACCCTCTGGTTCATTAAACCAGACATCAAATACGGCCTGACAATAACCGGCACACCGCAAAGAAACAATTGCCTGAAGTTTCTCCATTCTTTGTATGATATCCGCGCTTCCAAATGCAACTCCTAAACGAAACCCCGAAAGAGATTCTGTTTTTGATGGTCCCATAATTGTAATCAAATTTTCGGGTATTTCATCTTGTGCACATAAATGTACATAAGTATTTCCATCAAAAATCTGTCTGGAATACAACTCATCCACCAATAGTGTCACCTGATATCTTTGGGCCAGCCTTGCTATCATATTTATCTCATCATAAGCATAAATTGCTCCTGTTGGATTATTGGGATTGGAAAAAAGAAATAACTTTACCCCTTGTGCAAAAGCAGCCTCCAATTGCTTCAAATCCAAACCTGCGCTTTTCTCATCCTGATAATAATGCAACTGAACGGGAATCAGTTCACCTTCAAAAAATTCTACCAGCTTTCTATTTGCAAAATAATCTGGCTCCACAATAGCAACTTTATCTCCCCGGCCTACCAAAGAACCCATTGCAAGAAATAAGGCTCCCTGTGTTCCCGGTGTTAGGATAATGTTCTTATCTTTGTCAATAACTGCACCCGTAAAATTCTGAAGTTTTTCCGCAAGCTGCTCTCGGTAATAGGCTGAGCCGCGATATTCCGTATATGCCTGCCTGCCGCCGGTCTGAAAACCTTTGTCGAACGCCTTTTTGCATCCCGGTACCGGCGCATGTGCATCGATATCTCCATGAGAAAAATCAACCCTTATCCCATCCAGTGCTTGACCGCGTATATCTAATTTATTTTTTTTTTGCAGACCTTCCTGCCCTGGTGCATTATCAATTCCTAATTTCTTAAACCTCTTACAAAGACTAACAGAATCCATATGACCCCCTGAAACACTTAATACTATTTTTATTTTTGATTATATTACTTTCCGAATTATATACAAATACTTATTATTATATAATTACTATAGATATTTTAATATAATATACTTTATTTTCGACTGTTCAATTATTTATTACTTTTTATAGAGACATTATTTATTTTCTCAGATAATTAAGGACTATTCATCTTGTGGCTTCATAGTACCTGAATACACACGGGATTTATGCAAATTATACTATTATATTAACTTTTATTTGCATTTTCATGATTATACGATTATAATCAATTTTAATTCCACTCAATGATCATCATATCATTTTGTTTATAGTATTGGGAAAGGATGTCTATGATTCAAGAATATCAATATGTTTATGAAGTATACAAAGAACGAAGCTTTACCAAGGCTGCCAAAAATCTTTTTATTTCACAGCCTTCCTTAAGCGCTTCCATAAAAAAAATAGAGACCCAGCTGGGATACAGGATATTCGATCGCAGTTCCAGCGGCCTCAGTCTGACACAAGAGGGAGAATATTATATTGAAGCAGCAGAGAAAATACTGACTGCTGAGAATGATCTTCAAATCTATATTAACGATTTAACACAATTGGAGACCGGTAAACTTACTATTTCGGGCACTGCTCTCTTCTCCTCCTGTGTTATTCCTTACATCATCAAGACTTTTTCTGAGCTTTATCCAAAGATAACATTGAACTTTCTGGAAGCAGATTCTCAAATTTTATATGAAGAGGCTTTGAAGGATCAAGTTGATTTAATCATTGATGCAGGAATTTTCAATGCCGAACAATTCTCCAAGGAATTTCTGTTTTATGAAAATATTCTTCTTGCAATTCCCATTCATAATCCGCTGATTGATATTCACGGATTAAAATCAATTGCATTATCCACTGAAGAAATCTGCATAGATAATCATCTGTCCGATAATTGTCCATGTATTGACCTGAACTTGTTAAGAGACGAAACCTTTGTTCTCTTAAAATCAGGCCATGATCTTCATCAGCGTGCAATCAGTTTTTGTGAAGAAGCAGGCTTTACTCCTAAATGCTCCATCTATCTAAATCAATTAATGACGATTTTTCATACGGCAGCCAAAGGACTGGGATGCACGTTTATCACCGACACCCTCATAAAGCACAGTAATACCACTGCTCCGCTTCTTTACTTTAAATTAAATCCTGCCGATTTTTCACTTTCAAAACGCGAAGTTTTTATTGCCTATCGAAAGAATTGCCATGTGACTCATGCCATGAAAAAATGTATTAATGCCAGCCAAAAAATCCGAATTTTTAATTGACATTATAAATTGATACATAGAAATTACATTTACCTTCATTTATACCTATCTCAGTTCCTTCCTGAGCCTGTCCACAATACTTTCCACCTGATCAACCGCTTCAGCCACCTGTTCCTTTGCATCTCCGATTTTTGACTGCACGAACATATCCGCTATGAAACCATCAAAAAAGAAATCCGCAAACGTCAGAAAATCTCCAATTTGTATGTTCGGCAAATATTCATTTACATCATCCAGTTCCCGCTGGAAGCTCCTCAAATCCTGCCTGGCAGCCTCCATACACTCTGATGCGTTATTCAGCTTTGAGTGTTTGATCAAATCCGTAATCAGGCCACCGCCAAGAATATCCACAATCCCCCAGTTTCCGGCACTTTTTAAATAATTCTGTGCCTCCCGCAAGCTATTTAACGCTCTTTCACCCGCGCTGATTGCCTCTCGTATTTCCTTATTTACATCGTATGACATATCATTTCCACCTTATTTTCGTAGTTGTGGGATCAAAACTTATTTGCAAAAATAAGCATTCATCTCTGTTTTAGTATGTGTATAATATATCATCAAAAATTCATCGAAACAAGTGTCGGGCTTAAAAATTGTTACAACAATGTTTCCGCAAGCCGGACAGGATGTCTGATCACAGTCTTCCAGTTCTCCGGTACAGTCCTTCTGACATCAGACAGGTAAATCTCATGATGCAGCCGATTTTCAGAAAGGTCATTCTCATATCCCTTCTCCCGCAAATACTGATCCATCAGTGCAACTGTCGCAGGCTCATCTTCAAACGGGCCTGTATGCATACACTGTACACAGGTCCCCTCGGCAACAGTCAAAAACTCCACCTTCGAAAAATCCTGCTTTTTCTTTTCTGCTGCCTCGGCTGCGGCCCATTCAAAATCTGCCTTTGTCACAAAATCAGGCAAACGGATAACGGATATCCAATGAAAATCTGCTTTCCGATCATAATCCACTCCTTCAAGCATATTTCCGGCTTCCCCTTCCTGCCACCAGAAACCTTCCAGAGGGGGCACAACATAATCAAAATATCCCTCAATCTGATGATTCCCTTTTTTGCTCATCTTAATAGTAAATGCAATTCCATAGAGCAAGCCGATGGCTGCCTTGTACTCTCCATCCTCTTCATTTGGATTTCCGATTCCTCGCACCGCAATAAAATTCATCTCGGGAACATCTACAATCTCCGGCTTGTTCTTTGGCATATAGAATTCTTTATACTCTTTTTTGTAATCAAATGCCATGATTCTATCCCTCCGATTTCTTTTTATGAGCCTTCAGTTTTTTGATCGCCCAGTCATAATGGCTTGAGGTAGTACTTACGAAATAAGATCCCAATGTCGTGCCCTTCGTCCATGCAAATACCCCTTTTGAAAAAAGCTCTTCATTTGAGTACTCTTCCATCAATTTCATGAGTTCGCGGTGCGAGACATCCAATTTATCCGATGCATCCTGCAAAGATGTATTCTGATGCTTATTCCAGAACATAACATTCATATCACCATAGGTTTTCCACGAGTATTCTTCCGGGAGGAATGGCTGATTCCCGCCTCTTCTGTTTACCTCTATCCAATTGATGAGAAGCTGATGCCACTCATATAGATGGATCAGTACATCTCTCAGATTCTTATCCCGTTTCCAGTGGGCTTCTTTCTTCTTCTCATCAGAAGAAAAATCAAACTCATTGGACAGTTCCTTCTCTGACATTCCTTCTATCAGTTTCCAAAGCTTTTCATAATTATCTGCTGCTGCCGCAATTAAATCCGCCTTCGTCTGTGGTCTTGGCATATCACTTCATCCTCCTCATATTTTTTCACCAAATCCTTTGCGATATTCAGAAGTTCATATCTGATAGACACTGGTTCCAGTATCTCTGCTTGATTCCCAAATGTCATGAGCCAGCTGATCAGGTTCTCCTTATCCGTAAAATCCACAGCAAACAAAAGCTTCCCATCAGCCTGTTCCTCAAAGCAATGCGGTCCGAATTCTTCTATCAGCCGCCATTTTACATCTTGGGAAAATAAAGCCTTCACCTGCATATTCTGGGGAAATACCTTATCAGTGGACAACTCAGGAGACGGAACATCTCTTTTATCAAAAATTTCACCGATCGCCTTCAGCTGATCCATCCGGTTCAGCTTGAACAAACGAAACGCTTCTTTTTCCAGGCAAAATCCCCACACATACCAGCTCGACCATTTAAATACCAAATAGTACGGCTCCACCTTGCGCTCACTTTCACTGTTAGGAGAGTAATACCAAAAGGAAATCAAATGTCTGTCCTCAATAGCAGTCTGAATTACCTCAATTTTCGGTGACAACGAATCCTTGTACCAAGAAGAAAGATCAATCAGAATCGAATCTCTGCCACTGACAAATTCTGAGGAACCGGACTGCAGCCTTTCCATCAGCTGACCATAATACCTGCTGCCGCAAACGCTGTCCAAGCTGCGCAACCCCGCAAGAATCACCTGCATGTCCTTTGAAGTAAGCAGTGTCCTGTCAATCTTATAGTCTTCCATGATGCCGATACCGCCGCCCGCACCCTGGACGGTACGGATGGGAATTCCGGCCTTGCACAAAGCCTCAATATCCCTGTTTATCGTCCTTCTGGAAACCTCAAATTTTTCTGCCAATTCAGGAGCCGTTATTTGCTCCTGCTGCAATAATACCGAAAGTATTCCAATCAGTCTGTCTATCTTCATAAGAACTCCATACCTATACTCTATCAGAATAAACATGCCATCTGTGTGTCATGTTTATTCTGATAAATTATATTTTTATAGATAATATTGGGGGGGGGGGCAAAAGGATCGTATGAACCATCGCCGGAATAATCTTTTCCACCAAATCCTTTGTTGCAAACTTGATAGTTGATGTGTTGATACATGGATGACAGTCAATCTCTGTGCCCTCTAATACCTCTTCATCCACACAAAGTCTGACCTTCCTTTCCTTGTCATTCGTCAAACCCATGACGCTGGCAGAACCCAGTGTAATGTCAAGAAACTCTTCCTCTGTCGCACCCATCCGACTATGAGCTACAATAATCAAATCTTTCCCCGGCTGCCTTGCGGAATAAACTTATATCGTTGTATCCGACAGTCATATCAAGCACCCTGTAATTGGGGTGATTGATATGATAACTATCATCGGTCCTTTTTTCAAATCGAATCAAGAAACTTGTACTCTTCCTTCCACTCAGATTCTATATCCACTCACTCTTAAGGTAATTCAATGAGTAATTCCCAACGCCCGTTGCGTTTACCATTCAAACGCTGAATATATCCTTTTTCCTGCAGTTTTATAGTTTTACTTTTTATTGTACGTTCCGACTTGCCGATCTTGTCAGCAAGTTCTTTTTGTGTAATATCCGGTTCAAGTGCAATCTCCTTTAAAATCTCCAATTCATCCAAAGTGCATATCTGAAATACTAGGAATTTCCCACAAATACGTCATTACTAACATGGAATCCAAGAGTTTTCAAATATTTAATAATGAATACTGCAGTAGCTCTCGTATTACCTTCGCAAAACGGATGAATCTTCCAGATATCGGAAGTGAATTTTGTCCGCCAAGCTTCAATTCTCTCGGTTTTGCCCTGCTCGCCCTGCTTAATGTATTCTTCTAATTCAAATTTCCAATTTGAATTATTCGACATGCTTCCACCTTCTTTCAGTGTTTGATTCCGGCTATCCTCATAAAGCATCAACCGGTTTTCTATGTCTAAGGTCAAAGATTTATTAAAATGCTCATGTCCAATTATGTATAAGCTTCTTCAGATATACTTTTAGTATATTCTTATACACAAATATTTTCAATAAGCTTCTGCTATGTCAACTATATTCAGCCTGCAAGCAATTATAAACGCGAGAAGGCAGAATCTTCAATTGAGATGAATATCTGAAAATATATCGATAATAAAACATGGAAAGATTATCACAAATATAATATCCAGCTTTTTTCTTATTATTTTCATCATTAATCGGAGCCGCCTTGGCAACTACTTCCATACGAATCAGTTTATCTAACACATCCACCAAGGTTGGACCACTTGATACTGAACCATTATAGTTCTTTTGCAATAGCTATATAAAAACCACCTTTCAAGTGAGATTATTCATATCTGATTCTCACCAAAAAAGTGGTATTTATCACGAAGACACAAAATTATTTACACTACTTTCTATTTTTCCCAGAAAACATAAACCCCTGGCTGTACCGCTGTTTCCTTTCCCGCAATATTTATTATTGCGGGCATATCAACACTTATATGATACCGAATTCCTTCTTTCGTATATTTCCAAGCGGAAGAAACAAGCCCATTTCTTGTTTTAATCGAGACCTCCAACCATCCTAATCTTTTATCCGGGCACGGTGCAATCCTTACTTTGGTAAATCCCGCCTCAGTTTCCGCATGCGTGATTCCTGCCGCCCGCTCATATATCCAGTCAGCAACAGCTCCGTATGCATAGTGATTAAAAGAATTCATATCCGCACTCCAGAACTCCCCGTTTTCCATGATACCATCCCAATGCTCCCAAATCGTAGTGGCACCCTTTTCCACTGCATATAGCCAGGATGGATATGCTTTTCTTAACAGCAGCGTATATGCCAGATCGGAATGTCCATACTTACTAAGAACATGAAGAATATATGGTGTTCCTACAAAGCCTGTTCTCATTTGACACCCGTCTTTTTCTATCATAACAGCCAAATCATCAGCGGTTTGCTGTAAATCTGTTGCCAGATCAAACCAAACCGCCAATATATGTTCGGTCTGAGTATAGTATTTCGGATAGGTTTTTTGGAATGTATGTATAATATTTTGATACAATAATCTGTAGTCTTTCATTTCCTTCTTTATTACTTCGCCGGCTTTGATTAATAAGCCCGTACTGTACGCATAGAAAGCTGACGCTATAAAATCCTCCCTGCTGGAGCCTTTATAACTTCCGGAAGGCGCATCCAATCCGAGCCAGTCCCCAAAATGCTCTCCTCCGGTCCAAAGATACTTTGTCGTAGTTGAATTCGTAATATAATCCACCCAGTTTTTCATACTTTCAAACTGTTCATGAAGCACTTTAACATTACCGTATGTCTGATAAATCTGCCATGGACAGATCACCGCCGCATCTCCCCATGCCGCACTTGCATTTAGCTCGGGAAGATAATCCGGTATTACCTGTCCCACCGCACCGCCTTTTCTTTGATCCGCTTCCAAATCATGAAGCCATTTAACAAAGAATCGTTCCGAGTCGAAATTATAACAGGCAGCCTTTATAAACACCTGTGCATCCCCTGTCCAACCAAGTCTTTCATCACGCTGCGGGCAATCCGTCGGAACATCAAGGAAATTTCCTTTTTGTCCCCAGATAATATTAGAAAACAACTGATTCCACTCTGCATTGCCGCATAATATTGTTCCTGTCTGCTTAATATCTGAACATACCGCAACCGCGGTAAATGTATTGATATCAACCACTCCGGGGAACTCTTCCACTTTTAGATATCTAAAGCCAAAAAACGTCAATTGTGGATGCCAGCTCTGCCGGCCGTCCTTACATATATAGAGCAGCTCGGCTTTCGCGCTTCTATAATTCGCATGATAGAAATTCCCATTCCTGTCAAGTACTTCTCCATGCAGAATACGAACTCTTTCACCTTGATGTGCAGTCAGGGAAATTTCTGTATATCCGGTCACTTCCTGCCCAAAATCCACAACGGTCTCTCCTGCCGGTGTAGTCAACACGGACTTAGCCTGTACTCTGCAGATTTCTCTGATCTCCTCCCCCTCCTGAGGGATTAATATCTCTTTCGGCCAGGTAAATTCTTCTACTGGCTTCCATTCATGAGTTTTAAAGCAAGCATCATATATTTCTCCATCATAAATTTCACTAAAACGTACCCTGCTTTCCCCGCATTCCCAAGATTCATCAGATGATATTTCCTCTGTCGAGCCGTCAATATACTCAATCCTCAGAAGCGCAATCAAACCGCCGCTTTGATTTTTACGTCTAATTTTATCTTTCGATTCCATCCAGCCCGGCATCGGAGACCGAAACCAACCCTTACCCACCACTATGGTTAGCTCATTGATAGCTGCGCATATCATATCTGTAACCTTATATTCTTGAACCTGCAGTCTTTTCTGATAAGAAGTCCAGCCGGGTGCCAAAATAAATTCTCCGATTCTGTTTCCATTCATTCTGGCTTCATATACTCCTAACGCGGTTATATTTAAAACAGCCTGTTTTACCGGCTTATTTACAGCAATTCTCCGGCGAAAGACCGGACATACATCCCCCATATCTGTCTTTGGTCTGATCCATGAAGCATTAACATCCATCATTACTCCTCTCTTGTCGTAAGCTTTTCATTTTTATATGTTGTTGTGTCCTAAAGCAACACAAATCTCTTTGTTTTTTTCAAGTATATATTCTGCATTATGATATTTCAGTATACCGCCTTCTCTTGTTGCCATTACTTTCATAACATTCCGGTCATATCTTAGTATTACTTCTCCGTCCTTTAATGGAAATCTGCAGCTGCATTCCCTGAACAATGCAGTATCAGGCTCTACTATGTAGCTTCCATATGCCACGTCTGTCTGTCTGATACCCATGAAATATCTTCCGATCAGATAAATTGGGCTTGCTGCCCAAGCATGGCATAAGCTTTTCCCAAACGGATCCCCATACATTTCATAATGAGATGTATCCTCTTTTTTAGGATCATATTCCTCCCAAAAGGTGACTGCTCCAAGTTTCAGCATCCCTCCCCAATAGGCACTTATTCTATCCTTTACTTCTTTCAGCTTCCCCATTTGACAGAGCACCTCCATCTCATAGAATTTAAAATAGGGTGTTACTATTTCAGTAATCTCCGGATTTAAAAGAACATGCTCATAAATCTCCTGCGCTCTTTTACTGTCCACAAAGTGATATAAAATGGCGAAAATATTACCGTGTCTTGTCACATGCCTTTTTCCGGATGCAAAAGTATCTATATATGCATGTTTTTCTTTATCCCAATAATAACTGTCTATATTTTCAAGTAGTTGCTGATACTTATCTTTGTAATCTGCCGTTTCATGGTCGTCCATTATTTTTCCGCAAATATGCATTGTTTTATAACACATCGCCAATAACATCTGCTCCGCACAAAGTGCTCCCTCCTTATCCATTTCCGACCAATCAATAAATATCCAATCGCCTTCTCTTCCAATGATAAAGCCATGTTCATCCAACTGAATTTCCAAAAACTCCATCATAGTCTTCATCTTTGGATAAATAGCCCGCACAAATTCAATATCGCCCGTCATTTGATAATGATTATAAACACTTAATACCCAATACATAGAATAATCAACGATTGTATTTATGTGCTGTTTGAGAGGATCATTTCCACGCAATGCCCAGATGGTACGTTTGCTTATTTCTTCGTCAAACAAAAGATACTGATTAACATAATAGCTTTGATAGGCATCCCCCGACCAAATCCATTTATCTCTTTTGACACCATCTATAAAAAACGCACCTGCACACAATTTAAATGTTCTTTCTGCTACTTCCCATATTTTATTGAATTCCTCTTCATTAGAGTGAAAGTCCGCTTTACTGGGATAATTGTTAAATAAATCAACTGCTGTGATCTCTACCTCCCCCGGTAATACTTCCGGCAGGTATAAATAACGGAATGCCCTTCTTCCGATGGCATCTTTCTCTGATAGCAGGCTTTGGCTATAATAGCATTCGTCAATATTTATTGCTTCCGCCACAGATTCCCCATAACAAATCATTATTTTCTTAAATCCATTTAGAAACTGTACTTTTAAAGTGGCAGTCAGTTCAGTCTCAAAATCATATAACGTTCCTCCCTCTATCTCAGTCATTATAGATGGTTTTACTTCTCTGCTGTCATATACCCAAATCGAGGGATTTTGTTCCTTTTTTGTATAAATCCTACTATATCCAACTGTCACAGGCGAAGAGACGAAATCATCTACTTTCCAATCCTTATCGGAATATATCAGCTCTCCTTCAATAAACACGGAGGGAACTCCCGTCGGTGCTCCGGCAAAAATCTCAATATAATTCTTTCCTTTTTCGCACTGAATTTCCTCATTAAAACGTCTTTTTTCATCATTTACCCTAAGATAGCCGAGAACATTTGAATGTACAATAAAAGAGGTTTTATCTGTCAGCTGATATGTTCTTGTGAATTTTACATGCCTTCTGCAATCATCAATTTTATAATATGCCGGCCAAAAAAACCCTCTTTCCTCTCTGCTAAAGCTTTGCAGCATCCCATGATAGATTTCAAAATCACCCGGATAATAAATCCAATACGTCATTTTCATCTCTAGTTCTCCTTTTTTTCATTAATCATGTAATCCGACGGACTCATTCCTGCATAAGAGCGAAATACCCTGCTGAAATAGAATTGATCGTTATACCCAAGCCTCTCCGCAATCTCCTTGATTAATGCATTCGGATTTTGTATAATAATTTCTTTTGCTTTTTCCATTCTTAATGCGGTAAGATAAGTATTGAATGAGGTATCCTTATATTTCCTAAATAATTTTCCAAGGTAAGTCTGTGAAACACCAAACTTCCTGCCTATTTCCTGAGCACCGATATCATCTCCCAAATGCTTTTTAATATAATTACATATTTTTTCTATAAAAATTTCTGTGTCCATCTTTTCATCGGCAGAGTGATCCTTTTCTTCGTGTTGAAAAAAAAGATCACACACATTATTTTCCAATTGTTCTAATGTTACGCTTTCTGCAAAAATCTCTTCCAGCATATATTCTCTCTCAATGTAATCCTCGTCACTATCTGACTCTTTTGCATCAAACCAAATAATAGAAAGACTTCTGATACGTCTTTCCACCCATAAAATAGGTCTTTCCAAATTAACCCAAGTGCGAATTAAGCCTTTAATCGTGTCCTGTAACTTTGATATATTTCTTTTTTCAGCATAATATTTAAAATTCTCCATTGCACTTTTCTCTTCTTCCAGCATCCTAATAATAGGCTTTTCTTTATATTTTTCCAGCAAAATAACTTGATTTTTAAGAAAAACTACATTGTTATCAAGAATGTGATACAATTTGCCTGCCACTGCTTTAATCTCTTTACAGTCATAGGCATTTTCAGAAAATAAAATAGTCAGATATCCCTGATCACCCCTTTCCTTTCTAACATGTTCCACTATCATCTCTTCAAATTTTCTTGAGGATAGAAGTTCACGCGGACAAATAAACAAATCTTCCTTTTCATCTCTTCCATAGGCGATCATCTTTTCATGAGGACCCGAGAAGATTTCCCTGCCGTTCATTTTGGAAAACCTTTCCGGCAACCCGTTAACTCTGGCAAGTGCTATATAATATTTTTGATCTCCAAAATATTTCGTCAAGTCATTTTCTCTCGGTTCTTCGCTTTCATACAATTTTCTCAATAGCATTGCACGCCGTTCATAATACTTTTTTTCCACTTTTATTTTCAATTTATCAAACAATCTTTTTGCATCATCAGGAACCACCGGCTTTAACAGATAATCCACTGCACCATTCTGCATAGCAGTTCTTGCGTAGTCAAATTGAGAATAGCCGCTGACCACCACCATGATTACAGAAAGTCCCAGCTCCTTGATTTTATAAGACATGGCAAGCCCGTCAACGATTGGCATTCGTATGTCAAATACCAATACATCCGGCTCCAGTTCCCCAACCATTTTGAGTGCTTCCTTTCCGTCATTTGCCATCGCAATAACTTGAAACTCCGGACACTTTTTTTGAATAATCATTAGCATATAGTTCAGAGCTGCCGGCTCATCATCTACTAACATTACTGTATACATTATTATAATCTCCTTTTCTTCACACCGATTATTGCTAATGCACCTTGGTTAAGCTCCCGATTTTTAAGATCAAATACAACCGCATCCTGATATAACAAATACATTCGTCCATATGTGTTCGCCAGTCCCATTCCGCCGATTTCCATTTCCACAATTTCTTTTCGATCTGTCAGTTTAGATCGCATCCACTCTATCTTTTTTAAAAGTTCATCATGTGCCTGTTCTAAAATTCCTTCTCCATTATCCTCAACCTCTATAAACCAGCCCATCTCATTTTCATAACCACGCACCTCAATGTTCATATCTCCGGAAGTATTATGATAACCATGCTCAATTGAGTTTTCGACCAATTGCTGCAATGTAATTTTAGGCATAATTTCTTTTTTGATATGGTCTGAAATCTGAATCTTCACTTGAAGTCTTTTCTCGAATCTGGCTTCCAGAAGATAAACATAGTTTTTAAGATAATTTAATTCATCATCTATTGTCGCATATCGTTCTTTCGTACTTGTAGAGTATCTTAGCATAGACGCCAAATTTCCGCATATCTCACAAATCTTTTCATCATTATCCTGAATTCCCCTACCTGATATCACATTTAAAACATTATAAATAAAATGCGGATTTACCTGAGTCTGCAACGTATCAAACTGAGCCTGCAGCTGCAAAAGAGCCAGCTTTTTTTCCTGAGTCACAGAATCCCAAAGTCTTTCTAGCAATTCCCTATACGATTGTGTCAATGCTTGAATATCCTCATCCGCGCTGGCAATTTCAATTTTCTGATCCATATTCGCTATATCCGTATGTTCCATTTTTTCGCGTAGCTGTCTGATCGGGGCCGTTAACAGACTTGCTGTAATGATAATAAATAGAATCGAAAGCACCAGAAAGGAAAGAATAATACCCGCTGTCATCCACCCTGTTTTGGGAATATCCCCCATTGCTTCCTCCCAATCCAGTAGTGTTATAATGACAATATCAGATTTATCGGAAGCCTGCTTCACTATTAATTCATCTTTTCCGCTTTCTTTATTTCGAAGTTGATAAGCCCCGTCTTCCAGATACAGGTATTGCTTATATACCTCTTCTTCTCTATCTTCCGTGCAGTAGATTATTTTTCCGCTGGATTCCTGCAAGGCAAGCACTTCTGCTTTTGATTCGTGCCCCTCAAAAATCCTGCTCAAATCTATAATAGATTTCTGAATTTCAATATAGCCGAGATTTTTACCCTGTATCTCCTTCACAACAGAATAGACCAATTCCGGTTGCTTTTTTATACCCCAATCGTCAGCATGTGCCGAAACCAGCATAAATCTTCCCTTCGTAGCTTGTACCTCACCTATCCACGGGATGTCTGTGCCCTTTAATTCCGTATTTACCAATTTATCCTTGGCATTCGCACTAGCCGCCACATATCCATAATTATTATAAATAATGACACGATAAAAATTATCCAAATTGTAAGCTGTATTTATACTTCGCCTCACAATCGCCTGATTATTCACAATATCCGATTTATTTGCTTTTGGTTCTGCCATTTCCAATGCAAGTGATCTGATTGCAGAAAGTGTATTTTGATCAGATAGAATAAATTCCGCAACCTGCTCCATCTTATTTTGGGAATCATCAAACAGATTGACCATCTGGGCTGCCTGAAGCTTTGCATTATTTGTAATTGTGTTAATATACCGCTGATTGGCGTAATTGTTATAACTGAAACCCATAATAATAGACGCGGCGATCGCTAAAATGGTATAACTACATATTAGACGCATTCTCAGCTTCATTACACATTCTCCTCGTATAATATTTTTTAGATACATAAATGTACCTTGATCACTTAATAAATTTAGTTCAATAGGCTTAGTTAAACCCATGATATAATTGTCCTAGTGTCAATCAGGTAATAGTTCTTTTTT
>JAEYFP010000049.1 GCA_023402845.1 Bacillota bacterium | reverse complement strand
CAGTAGGCTTGCAGATTAAGTGTAATGTAGGCGATTTTCGCCTGGGCGGCGCTATTGTTGCTTTTGAAGCACATATAAAGCTCATTCTTCACGTCTGGGGCCGAAAAGTCGTAGGAGGTGATGTCGGAAACGGGCGTCGCTTCGTTCATGGCCGCCCGCAGGGCAAAGGCCGAGCTGCCGGCGTTTATCGCGATGCTCGTGCCGCTGGAGTCGGAGAGTTCGACGATGTTGATTTTGTACAGCCGCCCGGCAAGCTCCTTCGGCGGCGTTTTAGCGGCACGTTTTATGACAAGCCTGTAATTGCAAAACGAGAAGCCGTTTTCCGCAGTCACCCGGATATTTTTTGTGTTGCTTGTTTCTTGATAGATGAATTGGGGAGAATTTGAGTTAATACCGACGTCGTAGCCCGTGCCGACGGCCAGCGGCGAGGTGTTGCCGTTATCTTCTATAAATACCGCGGAGCTGCCCGGCGGATTGCCGTTCACCTTGAGCGTCACATTGTCCTGGATATGCGTGTCGTCGCCAGCGGGGATCGTCACCGTATAAATATAATCGTCGGTCAGCAGGTTTGGCACTCTGGTGCCGGTATCCTCAAACGGATAAGTGTTGCCGTAAGTGTCCGTCACCGTGATGTCCGTGGGGGCCAATGACGCGGCGTTGTTTTTTTGCGCGGTGTTTTTGTCGCGGTATATCAAAACCAAGCCGCACCGCAGCCAGCCGGCATAGCCCTTAATCTGCGCCTCCATCAGGAACACGTTGGCGCCGTCGACGAGGGTCAGCGCGTCCGTGACATAGCTCAGATAATCGTCCGAAATCGTGGCGCCGGCATAGTCCCCGAGGCTGCCGTCGGCGTACATCGGCCGCACCCTGACGCCCTGCATGAGCGGCAGCGCATTGCCATAGCGGTCGCTGCTTCGGTCGCCGGCGAGCCTGATTGACTCAAGGTCGCTGGCGGAGAGCGTGAAATAACTGCGCGATCCCCCTGCAATGGTAAGGTTTACCTCCGCCAGGCTGAACTCAAAATTCTGGCTGGTATATATTTGCGTATAGGCCTCGCCCTTGCGCAGCCGCATGCCCGTCTGTCCCTCCGCCAGATAGACGACCGGCACTTTGGTAGCCTCATCCATGTTGATCACATAGTTCAAAACCGTCCAGGTTTTCATGACGCTTTTGTCCGGCGAGGCCACGGTGACCGTATGCGTTGAATAGGCGTCGGTAGATGCGACGGTTGGGTAGGTGTACATAAACCTGCCCTGGGCATCCACATCCAAGGCCGCACCGTCCACGGTCACCGCGGCGCCCGGAGCGACGATACCCTTGATGCCGTTTATTCCCCTGACGGCATATGTGCCGGAGGCCGTGTTTCCTTGAAACAGGTTGGTCGCGTCATATACCGCGTATGTTGTTCCGGACTTGTCAAAACCTTTCAGAGTGAGCAGATCAGCCGAGGTGTCGTCCTGGACGATAACGGTCACCTTCGGCATCGGAATGCCCAGCAAGGCATACGAGGAATTCAGTTCCCGTGCCGCCACGGTGTAGACGCCCGGTTTGTCAAAGGAGAGCGTAACGGCGCCGTCCGTGCCGCTCGTCGCCGAAGCCCCCATAAACTGGGTAAACGTGTAATACCCGGTCAGCGGCTCGTAGTCATACAGGCCGATAGGGATACCGGCGGCCGCCGTCCCGGCCGGGAAGTAGTCCTGATTGGCGAGGGGGGCCTTTTTCACATAGAGCGTGAGCGGCTTTCCCTTCTCGAGCGTATACGTCATATCCGCCCGCTTGGCGTCGCCCGTTTCAAACCAGGAGTAGTAATAGGTCGCTGCGGAGTAAGTCGTATACATGATGACCTCATCCCCTGGCTCCAGCAGTGTGCGATCCAGCTTCGAGCCCGTGACGGCGACCCCGTTAAGCAGGACGCCGTTTACGGTTTCTGAGTTCTGGTACAGCGTCAGGGTTCCGTCCGCAGCAAGGCCTTTGATGGAGTTTAGGACGCCAGCCTTATTTGCTATGTCCACGAGCGCATCCATGACGGTGGCGCTGCCTGCGTTCGCGGTCAGTCCGGTGCTGGCGAAGCCCGCCGCCGTCGCCGTGCCCGCCGCAACGGCGACGGTCGTACGGGCCATCTTGGCACTTGAACTGCTGTCGGCGCTGTATTCCAGCACAGCGCCAACGCTTGCGCCTGTGCCCGTGCCGTTGACCGTAACCGTGCAGGCGGCGGACTTGGGTCCATCCGCTGTTACGGCCGTCGCGGTGACGACGGCGGTGCCGGCGTGCCGGAGCGTCAGGGTATTCGACATGCCCATGGTATCCGAGACGGAGACGACGGCCGGATTGTCGGACGCCCAGGTCACCGCCGTCGAGCCGGCGCCCTCAAGCGTCGCGGTCAGGGCGGCCGTCCCGGCGTTCTTGTCGACGTTCAGCGTTGAGTCAGATAGCACGATGCCCGTGACTGTGCTGACCATAACGGCGCAGGTGACGGAGACGCCGTCCGCCGTGGCCGTGATCGTCGCCGTGCCGGCCGATACGGATGACAGCGTCGCCGTCTGCGTGATGCTGCTT
The DNA here is from genome assembly GCA_023402845.1 of Bacillota bacterium. Taxonomy (GTDB): domain Bacteria; phylum Bacillota; class Clostridia; order Lachnospirales; family Lachnospiraceae; genus JAEYFP01. The sequence goes on along the minus strand of JAEYFP010000049.1, from coordinate 1,978 downwards.
GTCCCCTGGACGGGGGCGGCGGCCATGACGGTGACGACGTTTGTGTCAGACGAGCTCCACGTCACTGCCGGCGCGCTCTCGTAGGATGAGGGGTAGGTCAGCGAGAGGCCGAGCGTCGTCGTCCCGGCCACGCCCAAAAACGCCGAGGATTTATTCAGCGACAGTTCAAGAACGTTGACGATGATTTTTGACCCTGATATTTTTGAGCCGATTTTCGGCGTAATTGTCGTTCTCCCGACGTCGGCGCCGGTGATGGCGATATACCGGCTGCCGTCGCCGTTTGCGCCGGCCGAGGCCGTGGCGATGCTAATGTCGGCGGGAGTGCAGTTAAATGATACGGATTGCGTGATGTCGGAGTCAATCGCCACCCCGATTTTAGCCGTCTGGCCCTTGGCGACGGTAACGGTTGCCGACTCCAGCGCCAGCAGCGTCGCCTCCGAGCCACGCGCCTCGAACACGGGCACCAGGGTGATGTCCCTGAACGCGCTTCCCACCGTGCCGTCCAGCTTGACGGTACCCCCGGCGTAAGGCCGGGATGAAGATGTCGAGTCCGTGATGCCGGTCGAGACATTCAAGCCGTAGGCGGCAAACAGATCTGCCCCGCCCGATTTCACCGGCGCCGCGCCGTTGATGCTCCACCCCTTGAAGGTATAATACGTGACATCGTAGGATGAGATGTAAATCTGCTGTGAGATGGAGGAACCGGCGGGCCATTCCTGGGTATATATGCCGCCGCTTCCGGCGTTCAAGCCGTTGGTGTAGAAAGCTGCGGAGGCATTTCCCGGCACCTGGGTGGTGTCGAGCGTGAGCGTGAAAGACGTGTCGGATGCCGCGGCAACAGTGTAAACCGCCGATGGCGTCGTGTCAAACAGCGTCGGCGCGACCAGCCGGAACGACACCGTACCCTCGGACGACGGCGTCCAGCTGTAATTGAGCGTTGCGGTGGGCGAGTCCTGCGTGAGCGCGCTTTGCGGCCGCTGCGTCCCAACGGGCGTACTCGTTTCACCGCGCACCTCATAAAGTGTTACGTCCGGTGTGATGTCATATGTACCGTTGCTTGTAATGGACGCCTGCACCTGATAGTTTGTCCCGGCTGTGATGGTACCGGCGTCTTGTATTCCATCCGTGGTCTTCACAGCCAAACCGGAGAGTTCGGCATGTGCCCCCTCTTCGATAGCCAGGGCTGTTGCCGGCAGCAAACTGAACACCATGATGAGCGTCAACAAAAGTGCCAGCGGTTTGTTTAAAAGTTTTTTCTTCATTTTTTCTTCCCTTCTTTTTGGCTTAATAGTTATATGCGACATTCGCTGTTTCTATTTGTAAAATCGCCCCCTTTGACTGTAATAGTCAGTTTCTGCACTGATTAATATGGTTCGCTATCCTTAAGCTGCTTACCGCTCCAAATCAAAAACGGCTGTGACAACCAAAATGATTGCCACAGCCGTTTTTCTGTGTTTAGCAGGCTCCGCTCAAAATATGACCCATGCACACGGAGCAGTGTTCAAGCAGGTCTTCTGACTTGCGCCAATGGAGTTCATCTCCTGACCTATGCCCTGCCTTCCCAGTTTCCCAGTGACCGACTTTCATCGACGAGCATAAACCAAAGCGCTTACAGCGGCGGAACCGTCCGGGATTTTCACCCGGTTCCCTATTCTTCCCTTCGGGCTTTGCCGCCCGGAGAGACACTTGAAGTAATATTCAATCTATGTTTTCAGAAGCGAATCCAAACTAACTTCAGTATACACACTTCTCCCCCGTAATGCAATCCTGTCCATTTCGACTAAATCAGCGTTTGGTTAATCATTATTCGAATAGATGAATCACATAGCATATTCCCATATGCCCGGGCCTTTCCGCTTTAAATATATGCAAAAGTCCCAATTGCCGCAAAAGCCCGGCAGCATCGTTTATTTGAAATAGGGCGAGAACTTGGTTTCCGGTATTTTTGACAGCGCTGTGTACTCGGCTTCCCCAACAA
>JAEYFP010000048.1 GCA_023402845.1 Bacillota bacterium | reverse complement strand
AAAAAAGAACTATTACCTGATTGACACTAGGACAATTATATCATGGGTTTAACTAAGCCTATTGAACTAAATTTATTAAGTGATCAAGGTACATTTATGTATCTAAAAAATATTATACGAGGAGAATTACCTATGAATGAGATAAAAATGATTGCTCCCGCTGTGGAAAACGTACCCTGGCAGGAAAGACCGGAGGGTTTAAAGGGTGCCCCTATCTGGCGTTATCGTGCTAATCCGATTATCGGAAGAAATCCGATTGAGAATGTAGCGCGGATTTTTAATAGTGCGGTTATGCCGTATGAAGGAAAATTTATCGGTGTATTTCGCGGAGAACAAACAAACGGCGTTCCATATATTTATCTGGGACACAGCGAGGATGGAATTCGATGGATTTTTGACAAAGAAAAAATCCCGTTTGAGGATGAGGAGGGCAGACCGTTCATGCCCCCGTATGCGTATGATCCGCGGCTGGTAAAGGTGGAGGATACTTACTATATCATTTGGTGTCAGGATTTTTACGGCGCTTCGATCGGCATGGCAAAAACGTCTGATTTCAAAAAGTTTGTCCGCTTAGAAAATCCGTTTATTCCGTATAATAGGAACGCAGTGTTATTTCCAAGAAAAATAAACGGCAATTTTGTATTGCTCTCCAGACCGAGCGACAGCGGGCATACACCGTTTGGAGATATTTTTCTGAGTGAAAGCCCTGATCTTGTGTATTGGGGAAAACACCGTCATGTGATGGGAAAGGGCAGTGAATGGTGGGAATCTGTGAAAATAGGCGGCGGTGCTTCGCCGATTGAAACATCGGAAGGGTGGCTCATGTTTTATCATGGCGTGAGCAGTACGTGCAACGGGTTTGTATACAGTATCGGAGGAGCGATTCTGGATCTGGAACAGCCCTCTGTTGTGAAATACCGGTGTGAAAACTTTCTGCTGACGCCGGAGGAATCGTATGAGGAGAGCGGCTTTGTGCCGAATGTCATTTTCCCGTGCGCAACCATCCATGATCCTGAGAGCGGAAAGATCGCTTTGTATTATGGGGCGGCGGACAGCTATGTCGGTTTGGCATTCACAAAGTTTGATGAAATCATGACTTATATTAAGGAACACAGCGTTTTGACGGAGAGTGACAGAGAATTGGGCAGGCGCTGAGCGGTCAGTCTGATTGCTGTGGAAGAGAGACAGTGTGGTAAGTAATCGTATAAAAAAGATGAGAAAGGGTATTGCAATTAGTAACATTTTCGTTTATTATTAAGTTATAAATCATGAAAAATTAAGTTAATTAAGCAAATGAAACGGCGGGTCTTATCTGTGAACAGGCTCGCTGTTCCAATGTTTATAACAATCGGAGGAGTATGTTATGTGGATTCAGGAAGTGACGGAGCATCTGCAAAAAGATCTCATCCCTTTTTGGAAAAATCTAAGGGATGAAGTAAACGGTGGATATTACGGCTGGCTGGACTATGATCTGGTACTTGATAAAAATGCGGAAAAGGGATGTATCCTCAATAGCAGGATTTTATGGTTCTTTTCAAACGCTTATTTGACACTGGGTGATCAGAGTCTGCTGGAGGAGGCGGCACATGCCTATGCATTTATGAGGGAGAGCTGTGTTGACGCTGAATATGGCGGTGTATATTGGTCTTTAAATTATGACGGAACAGTGAAGGACAGCACAAAGCATACATACAATCAGGCATTTGCGATTTATGCGTTGTCTGCGTATTATGATGCATCGGGGGACGAGAAGGCACTTGTCCTTGCGCGTGATCTTCAGCAAGTAATTGAGAAGCATTGTACGGATGATGTGGGATATCTGGAAGCGTTTACCCGTGAGTTTCAGCCCGAAAGCAATGAGAAGCTGTCGGAAAATGGTGTTATCGCAGAAAAGACAATGAACACACTGCTCCATGTATTTGAGGCTTATACGGAGCTATACCGCGTGACGAAGGATCCCTTTACCGGAGCGCGTCTGTGCTTTATGATGGACATGATCGCAGATAAAATTTATAATCCCGTTTTGCAGAGGCAGGAGGTCTTTTTTGATAAAAGCATGAACAGTATCCTTGATCTGCATTCCTACGGACATGACATTGAGACGGCATGGCTTGTCGATCGCGGCTGCGAGGTACTGAATGACGAATCCTATACTGCCAAAATGAGACCGGTCACAAAGGCGCTGACAAAGAAAATCTATGAGCGCGCTTATACCGGTCATTCCCTGATGAATGAATGCGAAAAAGGCGTGGATGATAAGAGGCGGGTATGGTGGGTGCAGGCAGAAACCGTTGTCGGATTTTTAAACGGCTATGAAAAGGATCCGGCAAGGACGGAATATCTGCAGGCAGCCGTTGATACATGGGGCTTCATCAAGCGGTATGTGATCGACAAGCGCAGCGGTTCCGAGTGGTTCTGGCAAGTCGATGAAAACGGAAAGCCCGATGAGGACAAGCCGATTGTGGAACCGTGGAAATGCCCGTATCATAACGGGAGAATGTGTATGGAAATCATAAGGAGGAAAATTGATGCTGCATCCTAATTATTATGTGGAAATGGAAAAGTACAACAGAGTTCTTGCAAAACCTAACAGGAAGTCCGATATTTATAACGGGATTTTTGACCGCTGGGAATACCCGGTGCTGACGAGAAGACATATTCCCCTCACTTGGAAATATGATCTGAATGTGGAAACGAATCCGTATTTTATGGAACGACTCGGTGTAAATGCCGTGATGAATTCCGGAGCGATCGAGTTAGACGGAAAGTTTTATCTTGTCGCCAGGATTGAGGGCAACGATCGGAAATCTTTTTTTGGAATTGCTGAGAGTGACAGCGGTGTGGATGGCTTCCATTTTTGGGACTATCCGATTTTGCTTGAGGATCTGTGTCCGGAGGAGACAAATGTCTATGACATGCGCCTGACGAAGCACGAGGATGGCTATATTTACGGCGTGTTCTGCTCGGAATCCAAGGATACAACTGTTAATGACCTGTCGGCGGCAGTTGCGGCAGCAGGCATCGTTCGCACGAAGGACTTAAAGACATGGGAGCGTCTCGAAAACTTAAAGACTTTAAATTCTCCGCAGCAAAGGAATGTTGTGCTGCATCCTGAATTTGTAAATGGAAAGTATGCATTCTATACAAGACCGATGGATGATTTTATCGACACCGGTTCGGGCGGCGGTATCGGCTTTGGCCTGTGCGATGATATTACGCATGCCGTCATCGATGAGGAAATCATTACGAGCAAGAGAAAGTATCATACAATTACCGAGGCGAAAAACGGTGCGGGCTGTGTGCCGATCAAGACAGAAAAAGGCTGGATCCATATCGCACACGGCGTCCGCAATACAGCGGCGGGCCTGCGTTATGTTATTTATGCGTTTGCAACCGATTTAAAGGACCCGGCAAGGGTTATTGCGGAACCAAGCGGTGTCCTGCTTGTACCTCTTGGAAGGGAGCGCGTCGGTGATGTATCAAACGTTGTGTTTACAAACGGTGCAATCGCAAGGGATAACGGGGAAGTATTTATTTACTATGCTTCTTCGGATACGAGAATGCATGTTGCGACAACAACGATTGATCAGCTCGTCGATTACGTGTTTCATACACCGGAGGATCCGCTTCGTTCTGTTGCGTGTGTTGCACAGCGCTGTGAGCTGATTCGGAAAAATCTCGAACTGCTTGCAAATGAAAATTAATTAATAGAAGAGCCCAAAGCGGGCTCTTTATTAAATAGGAGGAAATCAACATGATCATTAGTTCGGACAACGCCGCATTGATCTACTGCGGCAGAATTGATTTTACGAAGAAGGAGGCGCCGGTATTCATCTATCCATACAGTTCAATCACGACGATTTTTACAGGAAAGAGTATCAGCATCAGAGTCAGGAATCATCATGTCTGCTGGGAAAATAATCTTGGTTATGTAATTGACGGCGTACAAGGAAGGGTGCGGCTTCCTGAAAGCAGTGAAGAAGTAACGCTTGTACTGGAGGATGACCTGCCGGAGGGTGAGCACGAATTGTTCTTATTTAAAAGACAGGATGCCTGCCATTATTTTGAATTTTTAGGATTTGTAGTGGAAGATGGAGCGCAGATGAAGGCGGCATCGCCGCTGCCGGAACGCAGGATTGAGGTATACGGAGATTCCGTTTCCGCAGGAGAGGTATCGGAGGCGCTTGAGTATGCAGGAAAGCAGGACCCTGTGCATAACGGTCAGTATTCCAACGTTTATTTTTCCTATGCTGCTTATACGGCACGGATGCTCAATGCGCAGCTTCATGATATCGCACAGGGCGGGATTGCACTTTTGGACGGGACGGGCTATTTTGCGCCGGATTTTGGCTATCTGGGTATGGAAAGCCGATACGATAAGTTAAAATATAATCCCGAGCTCGGGAAGGTGACCGCATGGGATTTTTCGCTCTATACGCCGCATGTCGTCATTGTAGCAATCGGGCAGAATGATAGTTTTCCCGAGGATTATATGAAGGCAGACGATTCGTGTGAAAAGGCGGTCCTCTGGCGGGAGGCTTATGAAAGACTGCTGAGAAGGCTGCGGAGCCAATATTCCAATGCGCTGATTATCGCATCTACGACGATTTTGGAGCATGATGTCCGCTGGGACCGTTCAATCGAAGCAGTATGCAATCAAATAAATGATAAAAAAATTGTACATTTTCTTTACAGCAATAACGGCTGCGGCACGCCGGGGCATATTCGAAAACCCGAAGCGGAGAAGATGGCAGGGGAGTTAAGCGCATTTATCGAATCCTTCGGAGAATCGATCTGGAACGATGAATCAGGAAAGCAGGCATAATAATGGATGAAACAGGACAACAGCTGATTCTCGCAGCTGCCGATGGAATGGTAAACAGAGGAAACTGGGAACGAATAAAAAAGGTTATGAGAAGAGCAGAGGCAGGAGGAAAACTGACAGTTGGATTTATCGGCGGTTCGATTACACAGGATGCCGGTGCAAGCTGCCATGAAAACTGCTATGCCTATTGTGTATATCAGTGGTGGAAGAAAAATTTTCCGAAGGCAGAAATCACTTATGTCAATGCGGGAATCGGTGCCACCACATCCCATTTTGGGGCAGCACGTGTGCAGTCGGATCTGCTGGATGCAAAACCGGATTTCATTGTTGTGGAATTCAGTGTCAATGACAATGATATAGAAGGAATTGACGAAACTGATTTATTCAGAGAGACCTATGAGGGTCTCGTGCGAAGGATCTATGGATCAGAATGGGAGCCGGCACTTTTGCTTGTTCATAATGTAAGATATGATGATGGCGGCAGTGCAGAGGAGATACATTCTGAAATAGGCAAAGCATACGAGCTGCCCTGTGTCAGCATGAGAAAAAGCGTTTATCCGCTTATCAAAGAAGGAAAGGTTCCCATTGCGGATCTTTCACAGGACAATCTGCATCCAAATGATCAGGGACACCGGATACTTGCGGCTCTGATCACTTCATTTTTAGAGAAGGTCAGGAAAGAAAGAGAGGTGCATGAGGAGGCTGTTTTGCTGCGAAGGGTACCGGTTACCGGGAATACTTATGAAAATGCCGTGCGCATACAGAAGGACAGCGGCTGTGTATGCCTTTCTGAAGGCTTCGTCAAGGATCGGCGAGAGGCAGGGATGCTGCGGGATGTGTTTGTAAATGGCTGGATCGCTGAAAAAGCAGGGGACTCTATTGTGTTTGAAGTGGAGGGAAGAAATATTGCCGTACAGTATCGTAAATCTGTGAAACGGCCGGCACCGGTTGCGGAAGCGATCGTGGACGGAAAGGAAGAGCAGGCGGTGATTTTGGATAGTAATTTTGAGCAGGACTGGGGAGATAAGCTGCAGCTTGACAGACTGCTGCATCACGGCAGCAGGGGAAAACACAAGGTCGAAATCCGTATCATGGATGCAGATGCTAGAGACCAGGCTCCGTTTTATCTGGCAGGTTTGATTGTTGCAGGGTAGACGGGAAACAGGAGATCCCCTTGTTAAGAATGCTATTGATTTCTGCATTTTAAATAGGTAAACTATAAATAATGTGATACAAAGGTCTATTAGGAGGAGTAAGGAATGGGAATCCAATATTTTGAGGAAAGCAATAGCTGGAAACTGGATACGCCGGAAGCTTCTTATGTAATCTGTGCGGCGGATCGGGAACAGTTTTTGCTGCATGCTTATTACGGAAAAAAAATCAGTGATCAATCCGTGGCCTATCTGACGAGGATTGATGAAGCTCCGTTTATTCCGAGTATCAACAACCGGGACAGAGGTTCTTTTCTTGATTCCGCACCGATGGAGTATTCGACTTACGGAGTCGGTGACTTCAGAGAAAGCTGCATAGAGATAGAAACGGAGGGCGGACATCATGGTCTGTCGCTATTGTATAAGAGTCATCGAATTTACGGAGGAAAGCCGAAACTGCAGGGACTTCCGGCTACATTTGGAGATGCGGACGATTGTACGACACTGGAATTGACCACAGTGGACAATCTTACGGGGCTGGAGGCTGTGTTGGTTTATACGGTGTTTGAAAAGCTTAATGTCATCACGAGAAGCGTGCGTATCAAAAATGGGGGCTTCGGTTCCCTGTATTTAAAAAGAGCTCTTTCCGCCTGTCTGGATATGGACAATCAGGAATATGATCTGATTACACTGCATGGTTCGTGGGCAAGGGAACGCCGCATTTACAGGCGGAAGATCGGCTATGGAAAGCAGGTTGTGTCTTCCCTGCGCGGCGAATCGAGTCATCAGGAGCACCCGTTTCTGGCGATTGCGGACAAGCATACAACGCAGGAGAGCGGTGAGATTTACGGGTTCAGCTTCGTCTATTCAGGCAATTTTATTGCGGCAGCAGAAGGAAACCAATTTGACGGGGTGCGCACTGTTATGGGGATTAATCCGGCGGGCTTTTCCTGGAAGCTGATGCCGGGCGAAGAGTTTATAACGCCTGAGGTTGTCATGGTCTATTCCTCAACAGGCATCGACCGTATGAGTCAAACGTTTCATGATCTATACCGGGAGCATCTGATCCGGAGTCCGTTTAAGGATAAAAAACGCCCGATTCTGATCAATAACTGGGAAGCAACTTATTTTGAATTTGATACCGAAAAGCTTATCGCAATTGCAAGAGAAGCCAAACAAAACGGCATTGAAATGCTCGTCATGGACGACGGTTGGTTCGGAAACCGCAGCAGTGATAATATGGCGCTCGGCGACTGGTATGTCAATGAGGAGAAAATTAAGGGCGGTCTCGGTAATCTTGTCGAAGAGGTGAACCGGCTCGGTATGGAGTTTGGCATCTGGATCGAGCCGGAGATGATCTCTCCGGATTCGGATTTATATCGGGCACATCCCGATTGGGCGATTCAGATTCCGAACCGCACGGCGACCCTGCTGAGAAATCAGTATGTGCTGGACTTTTCCAGACCGGAAATTGTGGATGCAATCTACCGGATGATATCTGAAGTGCTAAGGAGTGCCAATATTACTTATGTAAAGTGGGACATGAACCGTCAGCTTTGCGATATCGGCGGTATCGGGCTTCCTGCGGACCGGCAGGGGGAATTGATGCACCGTTATATGCTGGGTGTTTATGATATGCAGGAGCGGCTTGTTCATGATTTTCCGTATATTCTGCTGGAAAACTGTTCGGGCGGCGGCGCACGCTTTGATGCCGGGATGCTCTATTACAGCCCGCAGATCTGGTGCTCGGACGATACCGATGCAATTGAGCGGCTTTCTATTCAGGAGGGGACTGCGCTCGTCTATCCGCTTTCGGCGATGGGAGCGCATGTGAGTGACTGCCCGAACCATACGGTCGGACGGAGCACACCGTTTGAAACGAGGGGCTATGTGGCACTGGCTGGGACCTTTGGCTATGAGCTGGATATAACAAAGATATCCGAGGCGGACAGAAGCATAATCCCGAAGCAGGTGGAGATGTACCACGCTTACAATGAGATTGTGCGCACGGGTGATTACTACAGAATTGCCTCTTACAGTGAGAATGGCCTTTTTGACTGCTGGGAGGTTGTGCGTAAGGACCGCTTAGAGGCGCTTGTGACGTTTATTCAAGTGCTGGGCCGACCGAATGTACACAGCAGAAGAATCCGATTAAAAGGGCTTGAACCGGATAAGCGGTATCAAGTATTCTGTGAGAAGGATGTTCTCTGTATTCCTGCCGCAAATAAGAGCGGTGCCGGCTTTGTGCTGTACGGAGATACCCTGATGAATGCCGGTATTTCTATTGGCGGTTTGACCGGAGACTTTGTCGGGGCACTTATCACGGTGAAGGAAGTACGATAGATTTTAATAAATTTTAAAATAAGCACGGAGGTTTTTATGCAGAGATTAGAAGTATTGGAAAATGGGATTTATCTGGTTTTTGAGATTGCAGATAACAACGATTTGAAGCTGCTGCATTTTTCGGCGCTGCCATTTCAGGAGTCGGATATAAAGGCACCGAATACAAATGATGGTTTTCGGCTTGTGGAAATGAACTTATCAGGTTTTGACAGGCCGGGCGAGCGTCATGGAAATAAATATATTTACACGGCGCCGGGCTATCGGATGAAATATGTGTCTCATAAGGATTATCGGAATGAATGCGGAAGGAAGCTGGAATTTGAACTGCGCGATGAGGAGACGGATGTTTACGTTGTGAATCATATGCAATTTTATGACGGAAATTCGATTGTTCGTTGTCAGAATATCGTAGAAAACCGAGGTGGTCAATCACAGACACTCGAATATATTTCTTCCTTTAACTATACAGGAATTGAAAAAGAGGGCTTGCTTGCACAGAATGAAAAGATGTCGGTAAAGATTCCGCATAACTCCTGGCAGCGTGAAATGAACTGGCGTACCTATACGCTGCCGCAGCTCGGACTGTCTCTTGTGCAGCCCGTGGAAATTCAGCGATCTTCCTCGGCTTTGGAGGTTACGAACACCGGACATTGGTCCTCAAAAAAATATCTTCCGATGGGCTTTTTAGAAAATACGGAGACGGGCAGCAGTCTGTTCTGGCAGATTGAGCACAACGGCTCCTGGCATTGGGAAATCGCTGACCAGAACGGTCATTTGTATTTGAATATCAGCGGACCAAACGAAGTACAATCTCACTGGTCTAAAAATCTGAAACCGGGAGATACGTTTATGTCGGTTCCTGTCGCGGTCGGTGTCAGTCTTTCTGCCGAGGCTTCACAGGGCAGATGTTTTGCGACAGCCGGCAGCGCGGATAATTCCGGGGATATTACCTGCTTTGACGCGGCAATGGCGGAACTGACAAAATATAGGCGCATCATTCGCAGAAAGAATGAAGATAATGAGTCTCTGAAAATTATTTTTAATGATTATATGAACTGTCTGTGGGCGGATCCGACAACCGAGAAGGAACTGCCGCTCATCGATGCAGCCGCAAAGGCGGGCTGCGAGTATTTTTGTATTGATGCGGGCTGGTATGCGCCGGGGTTATGGTGGGATGCGGTCGGCGAGTGGAAGGAGTCGCGGGAACGTTTTCCGAACGGCATGAAGGAGGTTACGGATTATATCAGGAGTAAGGGCATGATTCCCGGAGTATGGCTGGAAATAGAGGTTATGGGTATTCACAGTCCCGTTTTAAACGGAATTGCCAAGGATGACTGGTTCTTTACACGCCATGGGAAAAGGGTGTTCGACAGGAGCCGCTATCAGCTTGATTTCAGAAATCCCGAGGTGATTCAGTATGTCAATGGGGTGATGGACCGGATTATCAGTGAATACGGAATCGGTTATATTAAAATGGATTATAATATCGAGCCGGGCATCGGAACAGAGTTGAATGCGGACAGCGTCGGAGACGGTATGCTGGGACATGAGCGTGCATATCTTGCATGGCTGAAGTCAATATTTGAAAAATATCCGGATCTGATCGTCGAGAACTGCTCGAGCGGCGGACTTCGCATCGATTACGCAATGCTTTCCCAGTACAGTATCCAGTCCACAAGCGATCAGGATTACTACGACCGTTATGCGACGATTGCAGCAAACGCACCCGCCGGGCTGACGCCTGAGCAGGCGGCGATCTGGTCCTACCCGATGAGAGAGGGCGATAAGGAAGAGGTCGTGTTCAACATGGTCAATGCGATGCTGCTGCGTATCCACCAAAGCGGGCATCTTGCCGAGCTTTCCGATGAGCGTAAGGCGCTCGTAAAAGAGGGGCTGGATTATTATAAGACAATCCGCCAGAGCCTGAAGACGGCGCTTCCGTTCTGGCCGCTCGGACTTTCCGCTTATGAGGATGAATGGGTTTCCCTCGGACTTCGCACACAGGACGGAACAAATAAAATCTATCTGGCTGTTTGGCGGCGCGACGGCGGCAATGACAGCTGCGTCCTTCCGATTCGCTATACGAACGGCAGATCAGTCAGTGTAACATGTGTCTATCCTTCCTATGGGGAATGCGACTATTGCTGGAATACGGCAAGACAGCAGTTATCCGTACATTTTCCAAAGCGTAACATGGCGAGGCTGTTTGAAATTAAAATAAATAAATAAATAATAGATGTTTACATTTCATAAAAAAGTTCCTCTATATAAATTATAATAGAGGAACTTTTTGTATGTGCAGCACACTTTTGTTATAATCTTGCGACACCTGTGTCAGAAGCGGCTTTGGCAACGGCGGCGGCGACAGCCGGTGTGACCTGTTCGTTAAAGCTGTTCGGAATAATATATTCCGGTGAAAGCTCGTCTTCCGTTACGATTGAGGCGATGGCGTAAGCAGCGGCGAGCTTCATTTCATCATTGATATCCGAGGCACGCATATCAAGGGCACCGCGAAAAATACCGGGAAAAGCAAGAACGTTATTGATCTGGTTCGGAAAATCACTTCTTCCTGTACCGATTACGGCAACACCCGCTTTTTTGGCTTCATCCGGCATGATTTCCGGTACAGGATTGGCCATTGCAAGCACGATCGGCTTTTCAGCCATTACAGAAACCATTTCGGGTGTCAGGACGCCCGGAGCGGAAACTCCGATAAAGACGTCGGCTCCCTTGATGACATCCGCAAGCTGTCCCTTCTTCTGCTGAAGATTAGAGATTTTTGCCATCTCTGTCTTTGTGCTGTTCAAATTGTCTCTGCCCTCATAAATCGCACCCTTTGTGTCACAGAGGACGACATTTTTCAGACCGGTTGTCATCAGCAGTTTTGTAATAGCGATACCGGCGGCGCCGGAACCGTTGACGACGACCTCAATGTCAGTCATTTTTTTATCGACAAGCTTGAGCGCATTAATGAGTCCTGCGAGTACAACGACCGCTGTTCCGTGCTGATCGTCATGAAAGATCGGAATATCACACCGTTCCTTCAGCTTCTTTTCAATTTCAAAACATCTCGGAGCCGAAATATCTTCGAGGTTCACACCGCCAAAGGAGCCTGCGAGCAATGCGACCGTATCTACAATTTCATCGACATCTTTGGAACGAACGCAAAGAGGAAACGCATCGACATTTCCGAATCTTTTAAACAGCACGCATTTTCCTTCCATAACCGGCATACCGGCCTCCGGGCCGATATCTCCGAGTCCGAGCACAGCTGTTCCGTCCGTTACGACGGCGACGAGATTGCCCCTGCGCGTATATTTGTAGGATAAATCGACATCCTCGCTGATTTTCAAGCAGGGTTCCGCAACTCCGGGGGTATAGGCGACCGCAAGATCTGCCATCGTATTTAACTCTGCCCTGCTGGTTATTTCGATTTTTCCGTTCCATTTCTCGTGCATATTCAATGCATATTCTTTTTTATCCATGTTGATTCCTTCCTCCGTGATAGTATCAAATAATCCTGTATGATTATAGCATGTCTGACGGAATTCGTAAAATCATATATTTTTTAACGAAGGATTCTTTGTCTTGACACGAGGATAAGAGAATTATATGATAGTGACAATTGAATATGGAAGCAAGTGCCCCATCCGGGGAGAATAGGGAAACAGGTTAGAATCCTGTACGGGCCCGCCACTGTAATTGGCTGGCTGTTTTTTATGATGTCACTGTGCAGCTGCATGGGAAGGCAAAAAACAGCATTGAGCCATAAGCCAGGAGACCTGCTTGCACATTTCATCGCAGTGCCGCGTGGCCAATGGTATTCTGTGAAAATTTTGATAGATGTGTATGAATCATGTGTATCAATAAGTAAATCAGCTTGCTGATTTATTTGTCGTATAAAAAAACGGGTAGCAGCATTGGAGTATTGCTGTTGCCCGTTTTTGCGCGGAAAAGCCAAGTCCCCCACTGTCCAAAACAAAGGAGGAAGAAATGAAAAAACAAAAACTGAAACAAATGTTAGCTGCTTTATTGGTACTTCTCATGCTGCCAAGTATGACCGCCTGCGCAGGCTCGGAGGGCAGAACAGACCCGGAAGGCAGTATGGTCTCAGACGTCGTTGCAGAAGCCGGGACTACGGATGACGCGGCTGCTTTGCCGTCTGCCGAGGCAGAGGAATTGCCGGGAAAAGTTAAAAATCTGGTGATAGGAACCACAACGGTAAACGATACCTTTAATTTACTCACGCAAAGCGGCGCATACGGAAAAACCAATTACAATTGTCTTGCTAACGGAGACTTTGTATACCTGAACGCAAAGAATGAGCTTACGCCCTACTTTCTGAAAAGCTTTGAAATATCGGAGGACGGCTGTGTATTGTATATTACCTTTCCGACCGATGCCGTTTGGCATGACGGTGAGCCGGTGACCGCTGAGGACGTTCGGTTTACTTTTGAATACAAACGAGACGTAATGAATGCATCGACATTGAAAAATCTTACGGATATTGAAGTCACGGGAGAGGATTCGATGACACTGACTTTCAGTCAGCCGGATGCCTATGCATTTCTTGCACAGGGAGCCGGAAATAATAATTGTGTGATTCCAAAACATATATGGGAAACCATTACTGAATATGAGGAGTATACCGGAAGCGATGCATCGATCGGCTGCGGTCCTTACAAGCTTGCAAGCTATGATCTTGATGCAGGAACGTCCTATTATGAGGCTGTGCCGGAAAACGCTTATCTGGGTGACCTTACGGTAGAATCCGTCACAGTCAAATCTTATTCAGGACAGGATGCACTGCTGATGGCTATGGCAAATGGAGAAATCGATGTGATGTTTGATTACGCGGCACCCATAGACGTGACGCTTTTAGACCTGATCTCCGATAATGAAGACATAGCCCTTGGGGACAGTGATTACTCGGGAAATTATCAGCTTACCTTTGGCATGGAACGGGCACCCGGCAATGACCGGAGCTTTCGTGAGGCTGCGGTAAAGGGTTTGAACTGGGAACTGCTTTGTCAGGTTATTAACGGGGGCTACGGACAAATTCCAGGCAGCGGAATCATACCACCCTCCTGTCTGGGCTATGACGATTCCCTGTGGAAATTCTATCGTGATCTTGACGAGGCGAAGTCCATACTTGATTCGGCGGGCTACGCAGATACCGACGGAGACGGTTACCGTGAGAATCCGGATGGCAGCGCGCTTGAAATCAAAGTAACGCCTCAGAACTCCAGTAAAAAGCAGGAGGTTTTAAATCGAATCGCAGATGTGATCATGTCCAGTCTTGATGAAATGGGCATCAAAGCCTATATCGATCAGGAAAGTCTGCAAAGCAGTGAAAAATGGGAAGCGACTGTAATTGACGGGGATTATGATCTTTTCATCGGTTATACTACTTCGGGTATGGCGAAATATTCCTCGGCCTTCCGTTATTTTGTGGCTGACTCGAGAGACGGGGATGAATCAGGCACCTGGATATGGGGAACCTATCATGATCAAGCCTTTACGGATCTTGTATGGTCACTCACTTATTCAGCATCAGAGCAGGATTACCGAGACAGTATGGCCGGGCTTCAGAAGGCGGCTTCGGAGGAGTTGTTCGGCTGTGCGCTTTGCTGGGAAACATGTTTTTATCCTTATCGGACTGACAAATACCAGGGCTTTGAAAACTGGGCAGGCTGGGGTGTTGTAAATCCTGAAATCTTCTATACATTAACAAGCAGATAATTGTTTGGGAAGGCGGTGCGCTCTTTGCACCGCTTTTCCCTGTAAAGGATAGGGTTATGCTGAAGCATATAATCAGAAAAATTTTGACTGCTTTACTTACTGTTATTATCATTATTACAATCAGTTTTCTTATGGTGCGCTTTATGCCCGGTGATCCGCTTGAACACCTCGTTGGTCAGGAGGTGTACTATTACCTCATGGAATTTAATCCGGAGGAGCTTGACCGTATCGCGGAGAAGTATGCAATTTCCGGCACGCTGGCAGAGCAATATGTAAACTACTTAAAAAGCATCTATTACATGGATTTTGGGATTGCTTATTCAAATAAGCAGCCGGTTCTGTCAAATGTAATCGGAAGCTGTAAGTGGACATTGATCCTTACTGTACCAACGTTAATTCTCGGGGGATTGGCCGGAGCGGTATTGGGCATGGCGGCGGGCTGGAAACCGGGCGGTATATTTGACAGGATCGCTACGCCGATTTTACTTTTTGTGAATACTGTTCCTTCTAATTGTATCGGTATCTTATTATTGGTAACGCTTTCATTTAAGCTTCATTTGTTTCCGGTAAACGGAATGACTTCGGGGGGACTTGCAGGGATGAAAAAGGTGCTTGATATTGCATGGCATGCCTGTCTTCCGTTATTGATTCTCATTCTGTTCCGTATTTCGGGTAACTTTCTGCTGATGAAAAGCAATATTTCACAGATACGGAACGAAGATTACATCCTGACTGCCTATTCCAAGGGGCTGACAGAAAGGAAAATACGGAACCGTCATGTTCTAAGAAATGCCCTGCTTCCATATAGCACCAGCTTGTGTATGCAGCTGGGCGGTATCCTGTCCGGTTCCATGATGCTTGAAGTCATTTTTGGATGGAAAGGAATGGGACAGTTATTCTATTATGCAGTCAGCAGCCGGGATTTTCCGACGGCCCAGCTCTGTTTTATTATTTCTGCCATAGGTGTTGTGGCGGGAAATCTCTTGGGTGATATCATCAATAGTATCATAGACCCCCGTCTGAAGGAGGATTTGCTTGAAATTTAAAAAAAATTCATATTTCAATCCTGCCATGATGGCCGGATGTATTATTATTGCTCTTTTTGTTATAACAGCTATTCTGGCTCCGGTAGTTTCCCCTTATGATCCATATGCCTTGGGTACCCCCTATGTAAAGCCATGTAAAGAGCATTGGCTGGGTACAAATGACGTGGGACAGGATATTTTCAGTGAGCTGATCTATGGAACCCGGGTATCGATGACGATCGGTATTTTTACGTCTCTGGCTGTTACGGTACTTGCCACTTTTCTGGCTCTTGTCTCGGGCTATTACAGGGGAATTGCGGATAGGGCGATAACGGCGGCCACCAATGTCATTATGGGTCTGCCAAGCCTTGCTCTCACCGTTTTGCTCGTGGCATACCTCAATCCCGGTAAAAAAAGCATCATTATTTCCATTGCGGTAACCGCGTGGACGGGCACCGCAAGAATTTTGCGCAGCCGAGTGATACAGCTGTGTGAGATGCCGTTCATTAAAATTGAAAAAATGATGGGTCTTAACGATTTTAAGATTATGTACAAGCACATCCTGCCGAACCTGAAAGATATCATTCTTACCCGCGCAGCCCAGTCCGTTTCTTTTGCCATGATGACCGAAACAAGCCTTAGCTTTCTGGGGCTCGGTGATTACGGAGAAAAAAGCTGGGGCAGCATATTGCGCTATGCTTTTTATCAAAACGGTGTAATCAGAGGCTATGTGTGGTGGTATCTCCCTCCGATAGCATGTACAACACTGGCTCTTTTGGGATTCCTGCTGATCGGTTACTACGGTTTTCAGAAAGGACGGATGCAGTATGCTTGAAATAAATAAAGTATCCGTCAGGTTTTCTGCACAAAATACGGTACAGGCAGTGGATGACGTTACGCTATCGCTGCAGGACGGAGATAAAACCGTCATAATCGGGGAGACGGGCAGCGGAAAAAGTGTGCTTCTGCTGGCAATGTTGAATCTTCTCCCGAAAAATGCCATTGTATCGGGTCAGGTGCTTTTGGACAAAGAGGACATTCTGACGGCAAGTAAAAAGCGTCTGCGCCAGATCCGCGGGGGAATCATTTCTTATGTGCCGCAGGGGGGAGGTAACAGTATGAATCCCCTGCTTACTGCCGGATTTCAGGCAGGAGAACCCCTGATTGAGCACTGTGGATATTCAAAAAGGGCTGCCGTTAAGGAAAGCATTAGCCTGTTTGATCAGCTTAATCTCGGAAATACACAAGTGCTCGCCCGCTCTTACCCGCATACCTTCAGCGGCGGTATGCGGCAGCGTGTCATGGTAGCAATGGGAATGTTGTCTGGCGCTAAAATTCTTCTTGCGGATGAGCCGACAAAGGGACTGGATGAAAAACATATCCGTTTGGTGGCAGACATGTTTGCTCGTTTCGAGCGGGAGGCGCTTCTATGCGTCACACACGATCTTTCCTTTGCACGGAAAATCAGCCGCCGCATCTGTGTGATGTATGCATCTTTGCAGGTTGAAATGGGAAGTACAGAGGAGATCATGACTTGTCCGCTCCATCCTTATACGCAGGATATGCTTCGGGCTATGCCGGAAAATGGAATGAATAGCCGCAGCATCGGATTTGCACCGTCGAATACCGGTTATGGGGAGGAAAACGGTTGCCGCTACCTGCCGCGCTGCGCCTGCAGTTTTGAGAGGTGCCGGAAAATGCCCCCGATGATTCCTATGGGGAGCCGTAGTGTGAGGTGCTGGAAATATGCTGATTGAGACGAAACATCTAACTAAAATCTACAAGTCTTCAAAGCATGGCAAGCGTATCTATGCGGTAAAGGACGCTTTTCTGTCACTTTGCGAGGGGGAAACTGTCGGTCTGTTTGGTGAGAGCGGAAGCGGAAAGACTACCATGGGTCTGATGCTGTCGGGTCTTTCCCGGCCGTCTTTTGGCGATATTCTTTATAACGGTCAGCCGATAGCAATTCCCTATAAAGGAGCCGTGCGTCAAAAGATACAGGTATTGTTCCAGCATCCGGAAACCTCTTTTAATCCGGCCCTGCCGCTGCAGAGCAGTATGAATGAACCCTATCAGATTCTCGGTATGGATTCCTCAAAAGACAGGCTGCTGACTCATCTTGAACAATTTGGTTTGGGAGAGGAGCATTTGAGGCGGTATCCTTTTGAGCTGAGCGGCGGAGAACTCCAAAGAGCCGCTCTTGCCCGCATACTCATTCTTAACCCACGGATCATCATATTGGATGAGCCCACATCTATGCTTGATGTGATAACGCAGGCGCAGATTATGGAACTGCTGTACCGCTATCAGAGCACACACGGCACATCGTATCTGCTCATCTCACATAACCGGGCCATCTGTGAAAAAACATGTTCTCGTATATACAATGTCAATAACGGGATATTTGAGGAAGAGAAGCTGATTGAGAAAACGGCAATATGATAATTTCAGAAATGAGCCGGCGTATAGGCCGATATGCTCTCTTACGGACAGTATTGTAGCCCGGTGGGGGAACCAACGGGCTACGATGAGGGGAGTATAAATAATTAATAAGGGGTCGTAAATGAGAATCCTTTGAAGGGTAGATCCTCGTTTACAGTAGTAATTATAATATAATTTGGTAAAAAATACAATAGGTTTTGAAAACTAGTAGTTATAAATATTTTGACAACAATATTTTGTGCTTTTTGAATAATTATTGGAGATAAAAAAGGAAAAATTATGTTTTTTGAATAGAATATACAGATTACTGACATACTATTAGCAGGTTACAATAAGTAACTATTAAAGATTTCAGGAGGAATTTGAAATGGCAAAAAATGATAACAGTACGAACTACTCTAACAGCAATCAGGAAAGCAAGAAAGACAAGAGTCAGAACCAAGGCAGGACCGGCGGCAGCAGCGGCAGCGGAAGTTCAGGGAGCAATTATTCCAACAACAAAAATGACAACAAGAGCAACGATTCGTACTAAAGCCCAGTAGCCGTGCAGTGGTGAACAGCCGCAGAATACGTCTGGAAAAAGGATGGCAGCCTGACAACATCGGGCTGCTGTTTTCATATACTAACAATATATGTCTGTATGGAGAAACTTATGAGCGTAGAAACGATTTGGGCAAGAGAATTTGAATGCTATATCGGAAGGGCCGGCGTGGAGATTTGGGATGTCAGGTCTCCGGAGGAATATGCGAAAAAGCATATCAGAGGAGCGAAAAATATGTCTTATCAGAGCTATGAGGACTGTGAGATGCAGGCGGAGAACTGTATGGACAAGGAGAAAACCTATATTCTCTATTGTGACCGCGGAGGTTTAAGTATGGCATTTGCAAGAGAGCTGGATAAGAAGGGTTATCACGTAAAATCGGTAATCGGCGGAATTATGGCTTACCGCGGAAATGATTTGGAGTGTTTCAAAAGTAATGATTGACAGTATTCGCCTGCTACTTTAATATAATTAAGAAAGCAGGTATTTTATGAATAAATTTGAGTTGATCGCTCCGTGTCATTTCGGAATGGAAGCGGTATTAAAAAAAGAAATTATGGATCTGGGATATGAAATTTCAGCGGTTGAGGATGGCAGAGTACTCTTTTTAGGAGACGAGGAAGCGGTTTGCCGGGCCAATGTATTCCTGCGCACCGCAGAAAGGATTTTAATTAAAGCCGCTTGCTTTACCGCGACGACGTATGATGAGTTATTCGAGGGCACAAAGGCGGTGGCATGGGAGCAGTATATTCCGCAGGACGGGAAGTTTTGGGTCGCCAAGGCGGGGAGTGTCAAGAGCAAGCTGTTCAGCCCTTCGGATATCCAGTCCATTATTAAAAAAGCGATGGTAGAGCGTTTGAAGCAGACCTACCGTGTTTCATGGTTTGAGGAGGATGGTGCGAGCTATCCTTTTCGCGTTTTCCTCATGAAGGATGTGGTTACGATCGGTCTTGACACGACAGGTGAATCCTTGCATAAGCGCGGCTACCGCAAGCTTGTCAGCAAGGCGCCGGTTGCGGAAAATCTGGCAGCGGCGATGCTGCTCCTGACGCCATGGAATAAGGAACGTGCGCTGGTGGATCCGTTTTGCGGAAGCGGGACAATTCCGATCGAGGCGGCAATGATAGCGGCGAATATTGCACCCGGTATGGAGCGCAGCTTTCTGTCGGAGGATTGGACAAGTCTTGTCGGACGGAAAAACTGGTACCGGACAGCTGATGAAGCCAACGACGCGGTAGATTTGTCCGTGAAGCCGGATATTCAGGGCTTTGATATTGACGGCGATATTATTAAGGCGGCGAAGGAAAATGCAGAGCTTGCCGGAGTCGGCGAACTGATTCATTTTCAGAAGCGTCCTGTCGCAGAATTGAACCACCCCAAAAAATATGGGTTTTTAGTAACAAACCCTCCTTATGGGGAGCGTGTTGGGGAAAAGGAACAGCTTCCGCAGCTTTATAAAGAGCTGGCGGATGCCTATGGAAGGCTGGATGCCTGGTCTGCTTATATTATTACGGGCTATGCGGATGTGGAAAAATATATGGGAAGAAAGGCGGATAAGAACAGAAAAATCTATAATGGTATGATGAAGACCTATTATTATCAATTTCTGGGTCCGAAGCCGCCGAAGAAGCATCGCGTCACACCGGAATAAAGCGGGATGCACACTATATCATAAAAGAAATGCAGGAATGAGAAGTGAAGAAGTATTTAGCAAAATGGTTTATGGTCATCATTGTGGTTGCCATTATGATCGGTGCCGGTTTTTTGACAAAGAATCTGCCTGAGGGAACGAGGGCAGCTTCTGCTCTTGCGGAAGAACCGTCGTCTAACGCAGCGGAGCACACATTTCAGTTTTTGATTTCAATTCCGAATCAATATGAAGGGAATACCCGGATCGAAGAAAACTTAATAGAAAAAACAGTACGGATCGTGCTGCCCGGTATCTCGGAATTTTCTTTTTCTACAATTGTTTTAGAAAAAAATGATTCAAGAGTAGTTAAAACCGAGCGGAGCTATGAAAATGGCAGCGGTATGCTCCTGATCTATCTGGATGACTGGTATGTCTGCGAAGGCGCCTATGAAGGCGGAAAACTGTCGCTGCAATTTACTCCGGTGCACGAAAAGTATGACCGGATTCTCGTAATTGATCCGGGGCATGGCGGGGAATCAGATACCGGAACGATTGCATACGGTTATGAGGAAAAGGATTTGACACTGGCACTTGCGAAGGAAGTCAAGACGCTGCTTACAAGAGAGCTTAATGACTGCTATGTATGTCTGACCCGGCTTGAGGATACGGCCCTGAGCGAGCGGGAGAGGGAGAACTTTACACAGGAGCTGGATGCGGATTTTTATCTTTCTATTCACATGGGTGCCGATCCGTCCTCCAGAGCGACAACAGGTGTTTCTACTTATTATAATAGTGCGGGTAATCGTCTTGGGAAATCCTATGCGAAAACTTTGCGGGACTGTATTGCCGATGCTCTCGAAGGTCAGGATAACGGCGTGATAAAGGAAGATAAGCAGGTTTTTACAAACAAATTTCAAATTCCGGCTCTGATCGTAGAGGCGGGATATCTTACAAATAAGCAGGAAGCCAGGATGCTTGGGACAAGCGAATACAGGAAAACGCTTGCCTTGGGAATTGCTGCAGGGATTGAAAAAATAATAAATCAATAAACAGATAAGGATAAAATAATATGGAAAAAACAATCGTGTTTGCGACTGGAAACGAAGGGAAAATGCGTGAAATCCGTATGGTGCTGGCAGATTTGGGTGTGACTGTGCTTTCCATGAAGGAAGCGGGTGTCCAGATGGATATCGCGGAAGATGGGGTAACCTATGAGGAAAATGCGGTAATTAAAGCAAAAGCACTGATGGAGGTGACAGGAAAGCTGACACTTGCAGATGATTCCGGTCTTGAAGTCGACTATTTAAACAAGGAGCCGGGCGTCTATTCGGCCCGGTATTTAGGTGAGGAAACGCCCTACAGCATAAAAAATAAAGTGCTGATTGAGCGTCTTGCGGGGGTTCCGGATGAAAAGCGGACGGCCCGGTTTATCAGTGCCATTGCGGCTGTTTATCCGGACGGAACGATCGAGACGGTCCGCGCTTCGATTGAGGGAAGGATTGGCTATGAGGAGAAAGGAAGCAACGGCTTCGGTTATGACCCGATTTTCTACATTCCCGAATATGGTCGTACGTCAGGGGAGTTGTCCCTGGAAGAAAAAAATAAGATCAGTCATCGGGGCAAGGCGCTGCGCCTGATGAAAGAAAAGCTGATACAGAGCAAATTATTTGAATAGGCGGATGAACGGAAGATGAAAATATTAATTGTGAGCGATACACACCGGCAAAACGGAAATTTACTGAGCGTGATCGATAAAGTAAAGCCGATTGATATGATGATTCACTGCGGTGATATCGAGGGAAGCGATGAGGAGCTTATCAAAAATGCGGCATGCCCGGTGCATATCGTTGCCGGAAACAACGACTATTTTTCAGACTATGATGAGGAACAGGAATTTCAGATCGGCCGTTACAAGGTACTTTTACTTCACGGCCATCGTCATCGTATTTATGCCAATATTGATTCTCTATTTTTTCTCGCGCAGGAAAGAGGAGCCGATATTGTAATGTTTGGCCATCTGCATGTGCCGATCCTAGAGCATCGTGACGGGATTACCGCTTTAAATCCGGGCAGTCTGACCTACCCCCGCCAGGCCAACAGAAAGCCGTCCTATATGATCATGGAACTCGATAAAAAGGGTGAGGTACATTACACATTAAACTATCTGGGGTAAAAATAAGAAAAATAGGTAGTTGACAATCCTTTTTCTCTATTATATAATATGACTTGCGTCACGATTTGCACATGGTTTTGTGCATGGCGGCAGGACCACCGGGGTGTGGCTCAGCTTGGCTAGAGCGCCTGGTTTGGGACCAGGAGGTCGCAGGTTCGAATCCTGTCACCCCGATGCTTTGTATATGCGCAGAATAGTTTTTGTAATAATTTCTGTGTTCGTAGCTCAGTTGGATAGAGCAACGGCCTTCTAAGCCGTGGGTCGGGGGTTCGAATCCCTTCGAGCACATTTGCAGGTTGGATGAATTAATTGTTTGTTCATATATCTGTTTGCCGCTTACGGTAAAATGAGAGGATTCCCTCTACGTTATGGTGGGTATAGCGCAGTTGGTTAGCGCGCCAGATTGTGGCTCTGGAGGCCGAGGGTTCGAATCCCTCTATCCACCCTTTTTAGGGCTATCGCCAAGCGGTAAGGCACAGGATTTTGATTCCTGCATTCGCTGGTTCAAATCCAGCTAGCCCTGCTGGCAGAGTTTATTACTTCTGTCAATAAAATATGGGACACTAGCTCAGTCGGTAGAGCACTTGACTTTTAATCAAGGTGTCGGGGGTTCGAATCCCCCGTGTCTCACGAAACGGAAATGCCGGAAAACGCAGATGATATGCGGATTCCGGCATTTCTTCATTTTTTAGGAGAGCACTTATTTACGGAACAGGCTTTCCTTTACAGTCCGAACTGGCTGTGCATAGTTTTACGCAGGCAAAGGAAATACAACTGTCAGCAGCATTTTGAATGGACTTTTGGCTGCCACAGCATGAGGAATTCCGGCCGGCATGATAATAGTCTGTCCCTGTGACAACTCGTGTAGTTTCCCGCCGATTGTAATAAGGGCATTTCCTTCCAGAACAGTCAGCATGGCATCCCCGTCGGAAGCATGAGTACTGATTTCCTCTCCCTGATCGAAAGAAAAGAGGGTAATGCTCACCGCACTGTTTTGGGCCAGTGTCCGGCTGATCACCTGTCCTTGCTGGAATTCCACCAGCTTTGTCAATTCCAATGCCTGCTCAGGCTCAATGTTTTTCAGATATTTTGTACTCATGTTAAATACCCTCCTTTGATTTGATTTCTTTAGGATTCCCGCCATGCAAAAAATAATGCACAGATGGTTGTTTGGATTAAGAATCTTATGATCTAAGTATAGCAAGTTGACGGAATTATTCCGTAACAATTGTTACGATTTTTATTTTTTTGTTAAATTCTTTTTTGTAACATATGTTACGGACAACATTCTGAATTCTGGGTAAAATAAACACAGTAAGAAACACAACAGCAAATAAACCATAAGTTAGAGATGACTAACCAATATAAGGAGGAACCTATTATGAATCCCTATTTTTCAATTTCTGATAAGGTCTATGACCTGACCGAGCGGTATCCCGAGCTGATTGATCTGCTTGCCGCAAACGGCTTTGAAAATCTGCGCAATGACATGATGCGCAAAACTGTCGGCAGGACCATTTCCATTGAAGCCGCACTGAAAAGTAAGCATTTCGATCCTCAGACTTTCGAACAGAAAATGGTGGAGTTTATTGAACAGAAAAAACCTGCCCTTTCTACCGCCCTTGCACCCACCAGACAGGAGAGCCCCGAAGGGGAGCTGCACATAGCCGGTGTTCTGCCTTGTCCGATTCGGGTTCAGCTTTTAGAAAAGCTCGACAGCCGGCTTTCGGGACAGGAAAACAAGGTAAGTTATGAGCTGCAGGCAGCCAGCATGGGACTGGACTGGCTCCGGGAACAGATTGCGGAAAGCCCGGATTCGTCCGGTCTGGCGGACATTTATCTTTCTGCCGGATTCAGTCTGTTTTTTGATCAAACGATTATGGGCCCCCATCTGGAAAAGGGTGTATTTGCCGATCTGACCGGGATGGATCATTTTAACCCTGTTTTCGACAATGCGGACATTCATTTAAAAGATCCCAGGGGACAGTACACCATCATCGGTGTGGTACCGGCCATCTTCATGGTAAATACCGAGCTTTTGGGTGACCGGCCGTTTCCGGAAAGCTGGGCGGATTTGCTGAAGCCTGAATTTGAGGATACCGTGGCGCTGCCTATGCGGGATTTAGATTTGTTCAACGCTGTCTTGCTTGGCATTTACCAGAAATATGGCGAGGAGGGCGTGGCAAGATTGGGAAAAAGTCTGCTGACCGGTATGCATCCGGCACAGATGGTCAAATCCGGTGGGAAAAAGCAACAGAACAAAGGCCCGGTGGTGAACGTGATGCCTTATTTCTTTACATGGATGGCGAAGGAGGGCGGTGCACTGCGTCCGGTATGGCCGAAAGACGGTGCGATCATCAGTCCTATTTTCCTGCTGACGAAGGCAGCATCCAAAGAAAAATCCCAGCCGCTGGTGGATTTCCTGTTTTCTAAGGAAATGGGAAATGTTTTATCGGCAAACGGAAAGTTCCCGTCCACTCACCCGGAGGTAGACAATGGTCTGACCCCGGAACAGACCTTTTTGTGGCCGGGCTGGGATTTCATCTACAGTCATGATATCGGAGCACTTTTGAAGGAAACCGAGCGCATTTTCCTTGATGCAAAAGGAGGGCAGGTATGAATCTGACGATTTTTTCCGGGCCGCCCTCTTCGGGCAAGACCTCGGTAATCCTTAAAACTATCGGTGCATTTCAGAAACAGGGGCTTTCTGTGGGTGTCGTAAAATTTGACTGCCTTCATACGGAGGATGATCTGCTGTATGAAAAAGCCGGCATCCCTGTAAAAAAGGGACTTTCCGGTGCACTTTGCCCAGATCATTTTTTTGCATCGAACATTGAGGATGTGGTGAAATGGGGAAATAGGGAAGGTCTTGATCTGCTGATTACTGAATCTGCAGGCCTGTGCAACCGCTGCTCCCCTTATTTGGCAGGGGTGAAGGGGATCTGTGTCATCGACAATCTTTCCGGTATCAATACGCCAAAGAAGATTGGTCCTATGCTGAAATCCGCCGACATTGTGGTTATTACCAAGGGTGATATTGTTTCTCAGGCGGAACGGGAGGTGTTTGCATCCCGCGTCAGTACCGTTAATCCCAAGGCGATGGTACTGCATGTAAACGGTCTGAGCGGTCAGGGAGCCTATGAACTAAGCACGCTTTTATATGAGGAAGCCCAAAACCTGAAAACGGTGCAAGGGATGAAACTGCGTTTCCCTATGCCCTCAGCCATGTGCTCCTACTGTCTGGGTGAAACCCGTATCGGAGAGAGCTATCAGTTAGGCAACACCAAGAAAATGGTGTGGGAGGAGGATCAGGCATGAAGCGGCAGACCATTGGAACACTATTAGAAGAATATCCTTTTATTGAAGACTTTTTTCATCAGAACCGACTGGACATTGAAGGACAGGAAAATTTTACATTTGCAGAATTTTTAGAAGGAATGAGTGAGGAGGAACTGGAGGAAAAAGCCATAGATGCCGAAAATCTTTCGGATGAGCTGGAACGCTATATTTCACAGATGCTGGAGTTTCTTGGGATAGAGAAAAAAAACACCGTACAGTCACTAACCATTTTGCCCGGCCAGAATAAGAGCGGACAGGCGGAGACATTTGAACGGCTGGAGATTCTTCCCTCCCAGATCGTTTCTGTCGTAGGACCGACAGGCTCCGGTAAAAGCCGTCTGCTGGCGGACATTGAATGGGCGGCGCAGGGAGATACCCCTACGGGGCGCAGCATCCTCATCAACGGAGAAGCTCCCGACTTAAAATGGCGCTATTCCCCCAACAATAAGCTGGTGGCCCAGCTTTCCCAGAATATGAATTTTGTCATGGACATCAGCGCCGGCGAGTTTGTAAAGCTGCACGCAGAAAGCCGTATGGTGGAAAATCCGGATGAAATCGCCGCCAAAATTTTAGAATCGGCCAATCGTCTGGCGGGAGAGGTTTTTGCGGCCGAGACACCGGTGACCAGCTTAAGCGGCGGACAGTCTCGCGCTCTGATGATTGCGGACACGGCTATTTTGAGCGCTTCGCCTATCGTCTTGATCGATGAAATTGAAAATGCCGGCATTGATCGCCGGGAGGCGCTGAAGCTGTTGGTTTCTCAAGATAAAATTGTACTGATGGCAACCCACGATCCGCTGCTGGCCCTGATGGCGGACAGGCGTATTGTGATTCAAAACGGTGGGATTCATGCAGTGCTTCAAACCTCACCGGAAGAAAAAGAGCTGCTGACAGAGCTTTATAAAATTGACGGTATCATGCAGAATGCGCGGCAGATACTACGCGCCGGAAACACGCTGCACAGGGAAACGCTTTTTTAGACGAATCAAGCATTATATGTTACAATATTGTCAAATCTGATATCGTGCCGGAACGGAACAAAGGGAGTGCGCATGTGTCAGCAGAACAGGGAAGAAGGTGAAGCATGATTCAAAAGTTAAAGAGCAGTCCGCTTTTTTTCGGTTTGACTGAAGATGAGATCTCCGATTGCCTGCAATGCAGTAAATCAAATATTGTTTCCTACGAAAAGGAGGAAATGGTTTTTTTCCAGAAGGATGTGCCGACGCACCTGATGGTACTGATTGAAGGTACCGTCGTCATATGCAGCGATACGGCAGCGGGAAGGCGGAGTATCGTTGCCACTTTTGACCGGAGCGGAGAGCTGTTTGGAGAGGTATTTGTTTTTTTAGAACGGAAGGAATATGATCACTATGCGCAGGCTGTTACTTCTGCCAAAGTTCTATGGATGCCAAAGGAATTTTTATTTCATACCTGCGGGGAAAGCTGCGGACATCATGCGAGGCTGATTTCTAATATGCTGACAATTCTTGCCCAGAAAGCCTATTTTCTCAATCAGAAGGTGCAGATTCTTTCCTGTGCTACTTTGCGGCAGAAAATTGTCAAAGTATTATTAAGAAATAGTCAGGCGGACGGAAGGGTGGCCCTTTCGATGAATCGGGAAGAACTGGCAGATTTTTTGAATACGGCGCGGCCGTCTTTGTCCAGAGAGCTGATGAATATGCAGGAAGATGGGTTGATTCAAGTAAAAAAACGAGATATCTACATCGTTGATTATGAAGAACTGCAAAATATTTTATAAGTTTAAGATCCGTAACGAGTGTTACGGATTTTTTTCTTGCGCATTGGTAATATGTAAATATAAGAGAAATGCGGCAAACAAAAATAGAAAGTCGGAGGAGAATGAATCATGGAAAATAAAATGTTTTGCTATCAATGCCAGGAAACTGCCGGAAACATCGGCTGCACCGTATCGGGAGTCTGCGGGAAAAAGCCGGAGGTGGCGGCTATGCAGGATCTGCTGATCTATGTGACTAAAGGGATTTCCGCCGTTACTACACAGCTGAGAGCGGAAGGGAAAACAATCTCTCAGGATGTAAACCACATGATTACCCTGAATCTGTTTACCACTATTACGAACGCCAATTTTGATGAGGATGCGATAGTCGCCCGCATTGTCGAAACACTGGATAAAAAGAGGGAACTGCTCTTACAGGTTAAAAATGCAGCGGATTTGCCCCCGGCAGCGAAGTGGGAGACAAGTCTTCACTCAGAATTTAGAGCCAAGGCCGCAGAGGTGGGTGTGCTTTCTACAGAAAATGAAGATGTGCGCAGTCTGCGGGAATTGATTACGTATGGTTTGAAAGGCCTCTCCGCTTACTCAAAGCACGCCAATGCCCTGCTGCAGGATGATGAAGAAGTGGATGCTTTCTTACAGAGCGCCCTTGCCAAAACATTGGATGATTCCCTAGGTGCAGAGGATCTCATTGCCCTCACACTGGAAACCGGTAAATATGGTGTAAACGGTATGGCTTTGTTGGATAAGGCGAATACCACTGCCTACGGCAATCCAGAAATTACAAAAGTAAATATCGGAGTGGGAACGCGCCCCGGTATTCTGATTTCCGGTCATGATCTGCGGGATATGGAGCTGCTGCTTAAACAAACCGAGGGTACCGGCGTGGATGTGTACACGCATTCAGAGATGCTGCCGGCGCACTACTATCCGGCCTTCAAAAAGTATGCTCACTTTGTAGGTAACTACGGCAACGCCTGGTGGAAGCAGAAGGAGGAGTTTGAGAGCTTCAACGGCCCGATTCTGATGACGACCAACTGTATTGTTCCGCCAAAGGACAGCTATAAGGACCGTCTGTATACGACCGGCGCGGCAGGCTTTCCCGGCTGCAGGCATATTTCCGGCGGCATCGGTGAAGAGAAGGATTTCTCCGGGATAATTGAACATGCCAAGAGGTGTGCACCACCCGCTGAAATTGAGCACGGAGAAATCATCGGCGGCTTTGCCCATAATCAGGTATTGGCACTGGCGGATACCGTGGTGGATGCGGTGAAATCCGGAGCCATCAAGAAATTTGTGGTTATGGCAGGCTGCGACGGACGCGCGAAGTCCAGGAACTATTATACCGATTTTGCCAAGGCGCTTCCGAAGGATACGGTGATCTTGACCGCGGGCTGTGCCAAATATAAATACAACAAATTGGCACTTGGCGATATCGGGGGAATTCCCCGTGTGCTGGATGCCGGCCAGTGCAACGATTCCTACTCGCTGGCGGTAATTGCGCTCAAGCTG
Source organism: Bacillota bacterium (assembly GCA_023402845.1). Lineage (GTDB taxonomy): Bacteria > Bacillota > Clostridia > Lachnospirales > Lachnospiraceae > JAEYFP01. The sequence goes on along the minus strand of JAEYFP010000048.1, from coordinate 3,755 downwards.
AAGGAAGTCTTCGAGTTGGATGATATCAATGATCTGCCGATTGTTTACAACATTGCGTGGTATGAGCAGAAAGCAGTGATTGTTTTGCTGGCGCTTTTGTATCTCGGTGTGAAAAATATTCACCTGGGCCCGACACTCCCGGCGTTTCTTTCCCCGAACGTGGCAAAGGTATTGATTGAAAACTTTGGAATCGCAGGGATCGGCACTGTGGAAGAGGATATTGATTTATTTTTTGGAGATGAGACAAAGGAATCGTCCGGTATCACAACAGATATGACAATCGGAGAGATCCTGCTCGGGTATCCGGATGCAGCCTCTGTCCTGATGGCAAGCGGCATGCACTGTCTGGGTTGTCCTTCCTCCCAGATGGAATCCCTTTCGGATGCCTGTGCGGTTCATGGAATTGATGTAAATAGTCTCATGGAGGAGCTGAATCGCCAGCTTCACGCATAAAATAAAATTGCTGCGGGATGATATAAAAAAGGTGTTGGTAATCAAGTATTCTTAATCAGATATTGGTTGACGGTGAGCGTCCCCTGCTCTATTATAAAATAAAAAGACGCATCGGCGGTAATTTTGCCGCCGAAGGGGAGGCTTTGTGAAAGTCAGGGATCGGCTTAATAATATAAAAGTGCAGATACCGGCAGTGTATCTTGCTCTTAAGAAAAATGAGACGCCCTGGTATGCAAAGGTGCTGGCGGGTATTACGATTGTATATGCGCTTTCTCCAGTGGATCTTGTGCCGGATTTTATTCCGGTGTTGGGCTATCTGGATGATGTGGTGTTATTGCCGCTGCTGATCGCTGCGACCAGAAAGTCGATTCCGGACAGCATTATGGAAGAGTGTGAGCGGGAAGCAAAAACGCTTTGGCAGTCCGGAAAGCCAAAGCGGTGGTATTTTGCAGTTCCCATTGTTGTCATCTGGCTTTTAATTTTGCTCGCGGTAATCAGGCTGATATGCCGGACCGCGGGCATTTCCTATTGACTGTTTCAGAGAGGAGTCGGCGAAAATGGAAGAGGGACACACGGAAAGAAGAAAGCTTTTGGAAACGGATCTTGTCAGGATTTTCATTGTAACGGTTTCGGCTTTTGTACTTGCAGTCAACTTAAAAAGCTTTGTATGGGCGGGACAACTCGTGCCGGGAGGCTTAAGCGGCATTACCGTGCTGCTGCAGCGCGTATTTGTTCGTTATTTCGATGTCACACTGCCTTATACACCGATTTATCTGCTGTTCAATGCCGGTCCGATCCTGTTGAGTCTGCGTAATTTAGGGAAAAAGTTTACGCTGTATTCGATTGTCATGATCGTGCTGAGCAGTATTTTTACAGATCTGCTGCCTGATATTACTATCACATATCAGCTTCCGCTCATCAGTATTTTTGGCGGTTTAATCAATGGTGCCGTGATATCGGCCTGTTTGGTTGCAAATGCGACAAGCGGCGGTCTGGACTTTATAGCTGTGTATTTTTCTGAAAAACGGGGAATCGATGCATGGAATTCTATTCTGGCATTCAATGCGTTTACCATTTGTATTTCAGGCTATTTGTTCGGCTGGGACACGGCGCTCTATTCGATTATTTTCCAGTACACCTCGACACAGATTGTAAAGACGCTGTATCGCAGATATAAGCAGGATACGCTGTTGATTATCACGGAGAAGCCGCAGGCGGTTTATGAGTGCATAAAAAAAGCGACACATCACGATGCCACGCTGTTTACGGGAGAGGGTTGTTATCGCAGGGAAGAACGCAAAATGGTCTATTCCGTCGTAGCGGGAGATGAGGTCCGAAAGGTGACAGAGCTGATCAGACAGGTAGACGATGCGGCTTTTGTCAATGTTATCCGCACGGAGCAGATCGGCGGCCGGTTTTACCGCCGGCCTAACGAATGATGCCGCAAATGCAAAATGCTGTATTTGCGGAATTGACAAGCTGCCGGCCATATGCTAACATATTGAATGTTCGGTAACGCGGGTGTGGCGGAATTGGCAGACGCGCTAGATTTAGGTTCTAGTGGGCAACCGTGCAGGTTCAAGTCCTGTCACCCGCATCAAAATTAGGTCATGTATGAGGATTTGAACTCATACATGACTTTTTGTTTTACCTGTGTTAAAATCAAGAGATACACATTGTTTATATCATCCGATGGATTGACAAAACGGAATTTTGGGGGGGACTGAAATGATAGGAATATATGATTGCTTTGGTTATGGTGCAAGTTATGATGTGCCTTTTGAGAAAAGGTATAAATTGATAAAGGAAGCCGGCTTTGATTGCGTAATGCTGTGGTGGAGTGATAAGTTTGGTAGAGGCATTGGTTATCAAAAAGATGTTCAATATGCAAGAAATGCAGGATTGCATATTGAAAGCATTCACACGCCGGTGCATGAGCAAAACTGTTTGTCATTAGATAATTTGGATGGAGAAAGCGTATTTCAAAGTTATTTGCAATGCGTAAAAGATTGCTTTGAAAATAATATTGCAACAATGGTTATTCATTTACCGAATGATGGGTATCCTATAAACAATTTGGGTATTCAAAGGTTAGAGAATATTATTAATGAGGCAGAAAAAAAGAAGGTTCAAATTGCTTTTGAAAATCTGAATAATATTAATAATTTAGCAATGATATTAGGTACATTCCAATCAAAAAATGTAGGATATTGTTATGATAGTTGCCATCACCAAAATTACGCCCCTGATAATGATTTGTTGAAACTGTATGGGAATCGATTAATAGCGCTACATTTACAAGATAATGGTGGGAAACATAATCAACATCAGTTGCCATTTGATGGCAGTATTGATTGGATTAGTATTATGAAGAAAATAGCCATTACAGGGTACCAAGGTGCTACAACCTTAGAGCCAATGAATTGGGATTATGAACATCTATCGATTCAGCAGTTTTTGAGTTTGGCATATCAAAAAGCTAAAATAATAGATGAAATGAGAAAAATATAACGCCAAATATTAATGTATATGATTCAAAAATCAACTATAAGGAGGTATAGGCTAATGAAAATCAAAGAGATAGAAGGCAATTTTTCTGTATGTAAATTAAGTGACATATCAACGATAAATATGAATAATGAATTTTTCTTTCTCAGCAAGACTGATGAAGAATTATCTTTGGTTTGCCCCACAGAAAGTATACCCACCAATGTAATTCAGAACGATAATGGTTGGAAGTGCTTTAGAATAGAGGGCATATTAGATTTTTCACTTGTCGGCATATTATCGAAGGTTGCAAATTTATTGGCTGATAATAATATAAGTATTTTTGCCATCTCAACATTTAACACAGATTATATTCTAATAAAAGCAGACCATTTTCATAGTGCGATGGATTTACTTAAAAAGGCTGGATATCAAATTATATAGAGCCTCCTAATGAGCATAGCAATCAACTTTAGAAACATAAATAACAGTCAGAAAATTTATTCGTGCATCTATTTTGACTGAATGACACATATTAAAGTCATGTATGTGGATTTGAACTCATACATGACTTTTTGTTTTATCTATGCTAAAATCAAGAAAAATACACATTATTTATATAACATACAGATAATTATAAATTTAATGGAGGACACAAGTGGGAAATTATATAATAGAAACAGAAGAGCTTGCACTAAGAGAATTAACTATGAATGATTTTCTGCCATGGCATCAAATATTATCAGATCAAGAGACAATGCAATATTATCCAAGCGTTTTTGACATGGATAAAACAAGAGGTTGGATTGACTGGA
>JAEYFP010000040.1 GCA_023402845.1 Bacillota bacterium | reverse complement strand
ATCTGTTAATGCATTCTTCTTCAAAATATCTTATACTGTTAATCATAGAGAACACCTATCCTTTGTTTGTATTAGTTTAGTCGCTAAATACTTTATCACAAAGTGGTGTTCTCTTTTTATTTATTTTCCATTATCCGAATAAAATTTTACACTAGCCCTGCCCTCCATGCTACATTCTAAGAAATGTACCTATTTTTTCAAAGAGATGTATCTTACATTGTGAATTCTTATCGGCTAGCATTATTTTGTAGTTATTTTTATATAAAAATTATCAGGAGGAAGCATATGGAAATTAAAGAACTGACAAATCATGCCCAAAATAAAGAATTGTATAAACGAGCATGTAAGGTTATTGCCGGAGGCGTAATGTCAAACTACAAACGCGACGAAGGCTACGAACCGGTTTACGTCGAAAGTGTAGACGGAGCCTGGCTGATTGATTATGACGGAAATCGATATCTTGACTATGCAATTAGCTCCGGTCCCGATATTCTTGGTCACTCCAACGAAAATTATAAAGCAGCGCTAAAAGCACAGATTGATAAAATGTATACCAACAGTATTTCACTTTTACAGATTGAATGTGCTGAAAAAATTCAAAAGCTGATTCCCAGCGCAGAGTTGGTTCGCTTCGATACTTCAGGAACCGCCGCTGTCTATAATGCGATTCGAGTGGCAAGAGGATATACCGGAAAAAATATGTTTGTTAAATTCTCTGCCCATTACCACGGCGGCGTTGATTATATATTAGGCGGTGTTGTAGAGGATCCTGAAAATCCGGTAGTTTCTGAAGGCTTTAATGAGAAGGATCCCTTTACTATCCAGTGCAATACAAACGGCCGTGCCAAAGGTTCTCTGGAAAATTGCTATATGCTTGAATTTAATGATTTGAATACCTTAAGAAAGCTTTTCGAAGATAAGGCAGATGATATCGCCTGCGTCATCATGGAGCCGGTTAATATCAATACAAACGGATGCTACCCGCTCCCCGGCTATCTGGAAGGTGTACGGGAATTATGCACACAATATAACGTAGTGCTGATTTTCGACGAGACCATCACCGGTTTCCGCATGGGATTATCCGGAGCACAAGGCTACTTCGGAGTCACCCCCGATATGAGCACCTTTGCCAAGGCTATTGGAGGCGGCTTTCCGGTTTCGGTTTATTGCGGAAAAAAAGAAATTATGGATGTATGTACCCGCACCGAGGTTCTCTCCGTCGGTACGTATAACGGACATCCTCTAGGCTGTGCCGCAATTCTTGCAACTATCAGCGAACTGGAAAAGGAGAACGGCGCCGTATTTAAACGACTCGAAAAGCTTGGTACCATGCTGAAAGAGGGTTTTCTGCAGGCCGCAGAAAAAAACGGAGTAAATATTATTGTTCAAGGTTTTCCTGCCGCATTGAATGTTGTGTTCACTCAGAAGGAACAGATCATTAACAATGCAGATTCCCTTATTCACTCCGACATTTTAAAAACTGCCACCTTTACAACTCTGATGAAGGAAAGAGGTATTATCAGCAATTATCGCTTCTGTCTTACCGCAGCTCATACAGAAGATGATATCCTGTATACAATTGCCGCCGCAGAGGATGTTTTTGGATTAATGGCGGATCTCGGACTTGCTTAAATTTCACAACAACAAACAAATACTTATTTTGTGTCCCACAGGACAGAATGGAGCAATTATGAAATATCAATATGTGAGCGATGAATGGATTATCGAAACCGGACGGCTGTTAAAAGAAGCCTTTGCCACACCTTCCCGTGTCAGCACTCAGCTTGTGGAGGTTTACAAAAACTGCCCTGACGGAAAAACCAAATGGATACAGATGGAGCTTGAAAAAGGAATTCTGAGCATCTATAATTTTGGCGAAGGCAACGCTCCCGATTCTAAATATAAAATTCTCGGAGATTATGAGGAATATGTCAACGTTGCCAGCGGAAATACCGATCCTGAAGCTGCATTGATGAAAGGGAGCTTTGATTTTGAAGGTAATCTTGTTACCGGACTTACCTTGATTGGAATTTATAAAAAAATGCTGAAGATTCGTCAAGAATTAGACACCGTTTACTGATACTGATCTAAGAGAGGCCTGAATCACTTTATGAAAATAGCAATTGTAACCGGTGCTTCCTCCGGTATAGGAAAAGAATTTATAATGCAGCTTGCCGACGACGAATCCCTTGATCAGATATGGGCAATCGCAAGACGATATGATCGTCTGAATCAGCTGCAGACGGAACTGCCTTCACTTATCCGCCCTTTGGCTTTGGATCTGCTGCGACCGGAAAGCCTGTACACAATACGCAGTCTTCTGGCCTCTGAAAATCCGGAGGTATCTGTTTTGGTAAATGCCGCCGGTTTTGGAAAATACGGCACTTATCTGGATTTGTCAGAGGAAGAGATCAACCAGATAATCGACTTAAACTGCAAAGCCGGGATACATATGACTTATGCCTGTCTTCCCTATATGCACCAGCACAGCCGTGTTATAATGCTCGGCTCCTCCTCTGCATACCAACCGCTTCCTGAATTCAACATCTATGCTTCTGCCAAGGTATTTATTGTTCATTTCAGCCGTGCCTTGAATATGGAACTGAAGGAGCGAAGCATCACGGTAACTGCAGTATGCCCCGGATATGTACGTACGGAATTCTTTCTGGTTGCACAAAATGGACAAGGGGCGGATAAAGGGCGGCGGCTTAAGCCAATGTATGAAGCTGCCGATGTCGTGAAAAAGGCCCTGCTTGACAGTAAAAAAGGAAGAGATATGTCGGTTCTGGGATTCCAAATCAAGCTGCTCCGCTTACTATCAAAAATACTGCCGCACAGGCTTGTTATGAAAGTATGGTTAAGCTCCAAAAATAGATAATTATTCAGATATTTTTAAAATGCACGAAGAAGTGAGACTGCTTCCTCGTGCATTTTTTATTTTTTTTATTTTTTAATAGGATTTTTTTTATAAAAATGATATACTTTTTTTATATTTTACATACAGAATAGGAGCAGCTCTTATGAAAACACTTTTAAAAAACGGTTTGATCGTGGATGGATCAGGTCAACCTGCCTTTTCAGGCTCTGTAATACTGGAAAATGATAAAATTGCCGGAATCTTCAAAGAAAACGTACCTGATTCCTTTGACGGACAGGTCATTGACTGCGGCGGCAATGTTATCGCCCCGGGTTTTATTGACGCGCATTCCCATAACGATTGGTTTGCAACCATGCCCGATCCCGTCCCTTATTTTAAACCCTTTTTAGAGCAGGGAATTACAACTCAGGTCAGCGGGAACTGCGGCTTCTCACCCTTTGGCTACGAAAAAAATACGCCTCACCATTCCCTGCTTGGAAGTGGATTATTTAGAGCCGCACCGGAGTCCGAAGACTTTTCTGATTTTTCAAGCTGGTGCGATCAAGCAAGTCTGACAAGTCCGGTAAATTTGGCCCCCTTACTTGGACATGGATCCGTACGGATTGGGTTGAGCGGCTACGCAAACCGTGCGTTAAGCAGCGAAGAACAGGAAAAACACAGTAATAAAATTAGAGAGACGCTCGATCAGGGTGCTTTTGGTCTTTCCTTAGGTCTCCAATATGAGCCGGATCGCTATGCGCCTTTTGAGGAATTAGAGGCAGCCGCAGAATTAGTTGCCGAAAAGAACGGAATCCTGACTGTACACAGTCGCTCTACATCCGTAGCCTCTCCCTTCTACTATCCTCCGGTCGGAAAGGAGCCACACAATCTGAGGGCCTTAAAGGAAATGATTGCACTTGCAGAAAAAACGGGCGTACGCATGCAGTACTCTCACCTTCTCTTTGTAGGCAAAAACACCTGGAAAACAGTAGATGAGTCTCTTGATCTGATCCATGAGGCACAGGCAAAAGGTGTTAAGATTATTTATGACTTTTTCCCGATGACCTTCGGTACCTCTGTAATTACTGTGATTTTGCCGAATTGGTTCCTTTCCCTCTCAAAAAAAGAACAAGCATCTAAAAAGAACCGCCTCAGACTGAATATAGAAACGCAAGTTTCCAAGCTTGCCGTGGGATTCAATTTTAATGACATTCAGATTGCCTGGGCAGGTTCAGAGGATGACTCCGTTACCGGAAAACGAATTTCGGAGCTTGCGGTCCAATGGAAATGCAAAGAGCTTGAAGCCTATTTAAGGGTCGTTGAAATGAGCAATGCTACAGGACGCGTTAATATGTACCGTTATTATAATGATGATATTATTTTGAAATTAATGCAGGACGAGTCTTCCCTGTTTATGACAGATGCCTGGATCGAAGAGCACGGAATACAAAATGCAGCTGCCTACGGTGCCTTTCCCCGATTTCTTGAATTGACAAGAGAAAGCAGTGTCATTTCTCTTGAGAAGGCAATCCAAAAAATGACCGGCAGCACTGCTGATTGTTTTTCCATCCCCAAACGCGGCTATCTTCGTGAGGGATACTTCGCGGATATTACGGTATTTGATTCCAAGCACATCAAAGGACACCCGGAGCTTCCAAAATCTCCGGAGGGAATTGTTCATGTATTCGTGAACGGTACACACCTCGTGGAACAGGGAAAGGCTAAGGAAAACCTGATGCGCGGATGCGGAAGGATCCTAAGGAGAAACTGATCCGAATATTTTCTCGATTGCCGCGGGGATGTTTGGTCCGTATTTTCCTGTAATCACACCACTTTTTGCATCCTCCTCCGGCATACCGGTATAGCTGAAGCTGATGAAACATGGAAAATCTGCATAACGGTCTGCCCCGTAGGGAAGTCCCATGCAGAGAACCGCCGTAACGGACTGCTTCCCTGCTGCCGTGATCAAGTCTGCGGCCGATTGCGGCGCGGTGTTCATCCAATGGGTGGTATCATTTTTAGTAGAGGCATACATCTCGCTTCCGAGTATGATATAGTCGGCAGTTTTTATTTTTTCCTGCGCCTTAGCATCTGGCGCAGGATTTTCATTGTAGGAAACAAGCTCCAGATTGAAGTCTCCGAGCAGACCTTCTTTGCGCAGCCTGTTGATCGCATACTCCGTGCTGTACAGCTCACTTTCGTAAGGCATCAGAACAAGCACGGTATCCTCTTCTTGGGGCTGAAACGGCGTATAGCTGTCTAAGTATACAAGCTGCACCGCATCTTTAGCAATCTTGCGTTCAGCCGCCCGGTGCTCCGCAGAACCGACGACGCTTACCGCCTTCTCCACGCGCTGCTTGACAGGAATTTCATATTGGGCCGTATCCAGAATACCGTATTTTTGCTTTAACAACAGCACTCTGTACACCGCCTCATCGATCCTGTCCATCGAGAGCGTTCCGTTTTCCACTGCATTTTCAATCGCAGAGTAAATTGCCGTCAGATTTTCCTGATCCTTCTCTTTACGCATCGTCGTGGGATTGCACATCAAATCGGCGCCTGCATTCAGCGCCATGATAACCGCCTCACTCTCCCCGAAATGATCGGAGATTGCCTGCATATCAAGCGCATCCGTCACAACCACGCCATCATAGCCAAGCTCCCCGCGAAGAATACCTGTAATAATTTGATGGGAAAGTGTGGCCGGCAGATAGATCGGTTTCCCGTCAAGCTTTGAATTTATTTGTGTACCATCCAACTGGGGATATTGAATATGTGCTGTCATGACCATGTCAATGCCGTTATCAATCGCAGCCGCAAACGGAAGCTTTTCACATGCTTCCCATTCCCCGCGTGTCTTTTCTACAATCGCCAGTCCCGTATGTGTATCTGTGGAAGTGTTACCATGTCCCGGAAAATGCTTAACGCAGGCAATGACACCTGCACTTTTCAGTCCGTCACTCATGCGGTTCACCATCAATGCCACCTTCTTAGGATCGTCCCCAAACGAGCGTAAATTGATGATCGGATTATCGGGATTGTCATTGACATCCGCATCCGGTGCAAAATCACAGTTGATCCCAATCGCCGCCAGCTCGCTGCCGATCATACTTCCGTTTTCATAGGCATATTCCGGATTGTTCGTCGAACCAATCGCCATATTTCCGGGCATACACGTCCCCTGACCCAACCGCGTGACGGAGCCTCCCTCCTGGTCTGTTCCAATCAGCAAGGGCAGATTACCGGAAGAAATGGCAGCCTCCTGCATCGCATAAACAAGCTCCGTGGCCTTTTTTGTATCCTTTAAATTGTCTCCGAATAAAATAATATTTCCGAGATGATACTCTTTTATAATCGAGGCAACCTCGTTGTTCATTTCCACTAAACCCAATTCTTCTGAGGCCTCCGCGGTTTCCCATTTGCGAAAATCCACAAGCAGAAGCTGTCCTATTTTTTCCTCTAAAGACAGACCTGCGACTATCTGTTTGATTTTCACCGACATTTGTTCTTCCGTAACTTCCTCAGCATTCCCGCTGTCCGGATCTGTTTCGGATCCCGCCATGTCCTCTCCTGTAATATTGCCTGCCTGTGTATCATTCGCAGTGCCGTCCGCCATTTTCTCTCTGCCGCTCACTTCCCCGTCAGAACCGATACCCGTGCAGCCGCACAGTCCCGTAAAAAGAAATATAGAAATAAATGCCATACATAGACCTTGTTTCAAAGATAGCTGCTGCCTCACCGATATTCTCCTCTTCTTCCTACTCGATTTTCCTTTGCCGTTTCCTTAATAAATTTCCTGTTCGTTATGAAATACCGCTTCCAAAGCCGCTTAGGATCCTGAGTCAGACGGAACAGCCACTCAAGACTCAGCCGCTGCATCCATTTTGGCGCCCGCTTTACTGTGCCTGCATGAAAATCAAAACCTGCGCCGACACCCAGCATAACTCCCGAAAGCTGTCCTCTGTGTTCTGCCATCCAATTTTCCTGCTTCGGTGCACCAAGACCAATCCAGATAATATCAGGTCTGGTATCATTGATCAATGAGATGACTCTCGTATTTTCCTCTTTCGTTAAATTCCGAAATGGCGGAGCATACATGCCCGCAATCAGCAGGCCGGGATATTGAACCTTTAATTTTTCTTCAAGCTGTTTCAGGGTTTCCTCTGCTGCTCCGTAAAAAAAATGACGCAGACCGTTTCCCGCCTCCCCCTTTAGAAACATCTGCTTCATTAAATCCGGCCCCGCCACTCTGGCGGCCTGCAAAAAACCCCTTTTCCTGCTTAAAACGGAAAGCGGTTTTCCGTCGGGAAGCACAAACGCCGCCCCCTGCTGAACCCGCATATAGTCTGCATCCTCAAACGCCAGCACCGTCGTATGAACATTACCGACGCAGACATACTGCCCGCGCAGCTCCTCGATATGATTTTCCAGATAATCTGTTACCTGCTCCATCGTCGTGACAGAAACGGGAACACCCAGCAGCTCACATACAGGAAACGGCCGTCGCTTCATTTTTTCATTGCATTCCATCTCAGACCTCTTTTCCCTATTTTGCGCCCTTGCCGAACAACACGACGCCGATCGTCTGAAGCAGAATTTTGATGTCCAGACGTAGGGACCAGTTTTCTATATATTCTAAATCCAGTTTGACGACCTCATCAAAATTATTGACCTCATTTCTGCCGCTTACCTGCCACATGCCGGTCAGTCCCGGCGTAATGCTGAGCCTTCTCCGGTAGTGAATATTATACCGTTCAAATTCATCAACGGTAGGCGGTCTTGTTCCGACAAGGCTCATATCGCCCTTTAAAATATTAAAAAACTGCGGAAGCTCGTCAATACTCGTCTTTCGAATGAATTTGCCCACCTTCGTGATACGCGGATCATCCTCAATTTTAAACATCAGGCCCTGCATTTCATTTTTTTGCTCCAGATCTTTTTTCCGCGCCTCCGCATTCATATACATGGAGCGAAATTTCCATATTTTAAAACGCCGTCCATTCTTTCCTATTCGTATCTGTGAAAAAAATACCGGCCCTTTCGATTCAATTTTGATTGCAAGTGCAACAAACGGAATCAGCACTGCAGTCATACACAGGCCGACAATGCTTCCCAAAATATCGACACCGCGCTTTAACAGCATCCGGCGATAGTCCAGATATTGAAGGGAAAACGTCATGACCGCATAACCCGCAAAATTACCCGCCGTCTTTCCCTCCAAATTCAGCTCCGGTATTTCCACATTATAATGGCACGTCACCCCCATCGTCTCAAAACCCTGGATGATCTCCTTCACCGTTTCAATGGACACACCCGGAAGATAAAGAAATACTTCATCCAACGTGAGTCTTCTTGCAACCTCAAATAGGTTTTCTCCGTCTGCGACAACAGGGATCCCTTCAATCTTTTGTTTTTCGCTTGATCCGAATGGCTCATCTACGAGTGCAATGGAGGTAATCGCGTAATTCCATGCCTTCTCCTCAAGTATTTTCTTCATGAGATTGTCCGCATACTTCCTCTGTGTAACAACCATCACTTTATCGCTGCTCGCACTATTTCGATAATGTTCCATCATATATTTTTTAAAGAACAAATGAAGAAGATATGTAATGACGATATTCAGTACGGCAAAATAGCCGAATACAAGCCGGGAAAACGTGTCACCCATCTTATTTAAAAATACAATGGTGCTGATTGCAAGCAGAAGAACTGCGTTATATTTTAGAATGGCAATCAGCTCGACAAGCATTCCGCGGTCAAAAAAGCCTCTGTTCCACTCAGTCATCACACTGTAGAGCAGTGCAATAATAAAAATATATGCCCCAATGGAATAATGAAGTTGGGAATAGCCGCCGGTTTGCCCTCTAAAACGCAGCCAAAGAGCGCCTGCGTAAGAGATTAAAATACCCAGCATGTCGATAAAAATGAGTGAATACGTCTCAAGCAGACGGCTTTTTTTACTGATTCGCTGCATGAAAAGAGTCCTTTCCAAGATTAATTACCCGCGTTTATAGTGTAACACACATAAAGAGTTTCGGCTACTCTACTTCTCGTCCAAGACTTGAAAAATATAGAATTTCAGGTAGTAAGACTCCTGTGCGGCCCAGAGGATCGGGTGGTCGGGCGATTGCGTCCGGTACTCGATTTGGCGCAGGCGCTTATGGGCGCTTCGCGCTGCCTGGCGGATCGTCTCCGTAAACAGCTCATAGGTCATAAAATGCGAGCAGGAGCAGGTCGCCAGAAAACCACCGTCCTTCACAAGCCTCATCGCACGCAGATTAATTTCCCGATAGCCTTTTGCCGCATTTTTGACGGAGCTGCGGGATTTTGCGAACGCAGGCGGATCCAGAATAACGACATCAAACTGTTCTCCCTTTTCTTCCAAAGCAGGAAGCAGTTCGAACACATCCTCGCACAAGAAGGAAACGCGGGTGGAAAATCCGTTGAGCGCAGCATTCTCTTCGGCCTGTTTCACCGCCAGGGCGGATGCATCCACGCCGATCACCTCTCGTGCGCCGCCCTTTGCCGCATTCAGCGCAAATGATCCCGTATGGGTAAAGCAGTCCAGCACCCTTGCATCCCTGCAAAGCTTCTGAATCGCAAGCCGGTTGTATTTCTGATCCAAAAAGAAGCCTGTCTTTTGGCCTTCCTTCACGTCTACGATATAGTTTACGCCATTTTCAATAATTTCAACATCCGTATTAAATTCCGGAGACAGGTATCCCTTTGTTCTCTCCATGCCTTCATTCTCGCGCACCTTCGCATCGCTCCGCTCATAAACACCGCGAATGTGAATCCCATCCGCCTCCAATTGTTCCCGCAAGAGCCGAATGATTTGCGGCTTGAGCCGGTCGATACCGAGTGCAAGCGATTCCACGACAAGCACATCCTCAAATTTATCGATCACAATGCCCGGCAGAAAATCGGCCTCCCCGAAAATCAAACGGCAGCTCGCGGTATCGACTGTCTTCTTCCGGTATTCCCATGCCGCCCGAATCCTTTCTTTCAGAAATGCTTCATCGATCTGCCTGTCACTGTTTCTCGTCATCATGCGAATGCGAATTTTAGAAGCGCGGTTGATAAACCCTCTCCCTAACGGATATCCGTCAAAATCATGAACAAGAACCATATCTCCGTCCGCAAAGCAGCCTTCCAAAGACGCAATTTCATTATCAAATATCCACATGCCCCCTGCCTTGAGCAAACGCCCTTCTCCTTTTTTCAATGTCACAATTGCTTCGCTCATCCTGTTTTCCTTTTCCTTCTGTTCTTTTCTATCCCATAACTCCCGGAGTCACCATGTCACTCCACATATGATAGCGCTGTGTATAAAGACTTGACTCGTTGAAATAACGGAACGGTTTAAGCGGCTGATCCAGCTCTTCAATCCGTTCCTGTTCACCGGCCAGATAAGCAATCAACACGTTCCTCATGTATTCCAGCCTCTTCGTGAGACCGCCAAGACGCAGGCACTGTACCTCGAAGCCGAATGATTTATTGTCTCTCATCCACTGCTTTTCAAATGCATGAAAAAAGCAATCTATATTTTTTATAACCGTTGGGATTGTCTCCTTAGCAAGTATCAGCAATGCCTCCCTGTCATTTTCCTGATAAGCTCTGCGCAGCAAAAGACCAAGCCCCGCCTTTTCCTTAAGCACCATGCACAGCCTGAGCTGCGTTTCAAACAAATAGCCGAAACGCTCATGTGCAGTCAGCGGAGCAAGCTCTTCGATCACCTTTTTATAATGTCTGCTCAAATCGTCCTCCTGTGCCGCAAGAGAATCAAAAATTCCGATCATCGGGTCATTAAACAGCAGAAATTTAGAAGAATTGTTAATCTCCTCACAGCTTTTATCAAAAATATTACTGTTATCAATTTTCAAAAAATCATCCAGGGAAAGCCCTGTCAATACCTCAAACTTTTCAAACTCTGTCCCTGTGCAGGCCGCATCCTGCGCATACACATATTCCGCATTCATATACAGTGCGGGCAAAAGAGAAAAACTGCTTGCCTCCGCACCGTTATCACCCCAGCAAGTAATGACGTTCCGCTTGATACCGGCTTCCCGAAGTGCCCTGGTCGCTGCAAGACCCGTCTTTAAGCTGTAACGATTGTGCGGCGTAAAGCCGGTAAATCGCCACGCGGTGCCGGCAAACGAAACCTCTTTTGCAATCTTTTTATGCTTTTTGAGCATTTCTGCGTAATGATCCGAATCAGTAGAAAAATAATCCCAATAGGCAAGTGTCAGACCAACCGGAATATCCGGCATCGAAACAGGGGCCTTATCATTTACATAATATTCTCCCCCATAGGCCAACCGGAAGAACATGTCACTCCACATTTCCGGCTCCAGGTTGTATTTTTCACAGATTTTCATCACCCGCCCGAGATGCTTTAAGATGATCTCTTCCCGGTTATGAAAGCCGTTTTTCTGCAAATACTTCCCAAGCCCGACCATATAAGCCTCATCCATACCGATATTGACTTTTCTGCTCGCAAATGCCTCCGAAACCGTCTTAAGCAGACGTTCGATAAGCACATAGGTCTTTTCTTCCCCGCATAGTAAAATATCGTCCGTGTCAATGATTTCCTGGTATTCCTCATAGCGCGTGATCTGATTCAAATGTGCAAGCGTCTGCACATAACCGCGCAGCTCAATGCCGAAGCGTGCAGCATAAGCATCCAGCTTTTTTAACTCCTCAAGCATCATTGCTCCGCGCATATAGCCGAAGTACGGCTCACCCTCAACTTCGATCGTATCTTCCATATAAAGGCCGACAAATGTATAGCCCATCAGCGCGGCATAGCAAAGAAACCGTTTCAACGCATCGGGACGCATGACGGCATTCCTCGAAAAATCAAGCATGATGCCAAATTCCTCAATGCTTCTGACCTCACTTTTTTCATAGACACACTGCGCCTGCTGTTCCATCATCCCCACTGTCAAGAGCGCACGCGAAAAATCAGTCAACTCATGAAAAGAAATCGTCACACCTTCTGCAGTGCGCACGATCCGGTATCCCTCAACCTCCGTTTTTACCGCCGTCAAGGCAAGCTCGTCCTCTCCTTCCCGAACAGAAAGAAAAGAATTGAGTTCTCCTGCGATAAACTGCAATTCCTTTTCACAACCAGTTATATTTAGCTTCATGCTTCTCCTCCGTGAATGCGGATCTGTCCATTCCCTGATCCAACGCTGATTCACTTAAATTTATGGATATTTCATTTTTCATTTTATCAAATTACCGCCTGCTTTTCAATAAGCAAGAATCAGTCGGATTGCGTAAATTTATCTTCGGATTTAATGATTTAGAGTTCACCCACGATGCGCTGATAAAATATCAGGCACTGACTTGTGGATTAAATATATCTCTTTTTGGCATTCTAAGCAAGTCCAGTTTTT
>JAEYFP010000050.1 GCA_023402845.1 Bacillota bacterium | reverse complement strand
GATATAGGCTTTTCAGAGAACGGGAACGGTATCAGAATGCCTTTAGATCTTTAGTCCAGGTTGCATAAAGAGAATAAGACAGCACTCCGTTTTAAAGCCTTGCAGGGTAACTACCAAGGCTTATTTCTGTTTTTAATCTTTTGATCCAAGATAAAAAATGGGATTAATCAAAATTGTTTTGGTTAATGACTATAGGGGAGATAGAACAAATACGATTGAAAATATTTACTGTTTTACTAGCTAGGTATCTGATTTTTAGTTTTTAAAAAGAACTGTCCCCTCTGGTTCTCTGGCTTTATGTCTTGACAAAAGAAAGGAATGGAGTTAATATAACATTGTTATATAACGGTGTTATAACGACCTGGTTCAAAAGGAAATTTTTCGGTTGTAGAAAGATTTCCTTACCAAGGCTGGTCGCAAATGCATCCCGGGCGGGAGATATGCTCACCGCCTGAAAACCAATTCGGTATACGCCACCTACAGAGGTGGGAGATTTTTTGGTGCCTCGTTATATTTTTTATTGGGAGGAGGAATGGAGATGGCGGAAGACACTCTGCAAAACATACTGGACTGCGGCCGTGATGAATTTTTGCAGAAGGGCTTTGAAGGCGCGTCCCTGCGCTCCATAGCAAAGGCGGCAGGCGTAACCACCGGCGCCATCTACGGCTACTTTCCCGACAAAAAAGCTTTGTTTGACGCGCTGGTGGCCCGGCCTGCCGGAGAGCTTCTGGATAAATACATAGAAACTCAGAAGGAGTTTGCACAAAGGCCTGCAGAGAAGCAGGCAGCGGAGATGGTTCAGGCCTCCGATGAAAGTATAGCGTGGATGGTGGAATATATCTATGGCCATTATGATGCATTCAAGCTTCTGGTTTGCTGCTCTGCCGGTACGGAGTATGCCGATTATGTAAATCAAATGGTGGAGGTGGAAACACAGGCCACACTCCGTTTTATCGATGCCGTGCGCGGAGCGGGGCAGCAAGTGCGCGATGTGGATGAGCAGCTGATTCATATCCTGGCCAACGCGCTTTTTTCCGGGATGTTTGAAATCGTGGCCCACGATATGCCGAAGGGAAAAGCCATCGGCTATATCAACAGCCTGAAGGAATTTTATACCGCCGGATGGTTTCAAATTTTGGGGCTATGAAGGGCAAAAAATTTTTAACCCTAAAGTTAGAAAAGACTAACTTAATATCGGATCGCCATGCTCCATATTGTCAAATTTATCTGGTAACGAATATACGTGGAGCTGTACTTACGCGTTTTATATAAATCAATTATTGCAGGAGGTCTAATCATGAATAAACCAAAAAAGAAGAGCGGATTTGCATATTTAGTGGAATTTGCCGGCCCCCACAAGGGGAATTATATCGCGGCGGTGGTTCTCGCCGTCTTCGGTGTTGCCTGCGGCATCATACCCTATTTTGCGGTATCCCGGATCGTCATCCGGCTCATCGACGGAGAGAGGAGTTTTTCCTACTTTCTTATGTGGTGCGGTGTGGCGGCGCTGGGCTTTCTTGGAAAGGTGCTGCTGCATAACATTTCCACCACCCTTTCCCACAAGGCGACCTTCGCCGTCCTTTCAGAGGTGCGGCGCCGTATCGCCGCCAAGCTGACCCGCGTGCCCATGGGCTATGTGCTGGACACCCCCTCGGGAAAAATCAAGAACACCATGGTGGAAAAGGTGGACAGCATTGAGCCGACGCTGGCCCACGTGCTTCCTGAAATGACATCCAACCTGCTGATACCGCTGGCCATCATTATTTACCTGTTTGTACTGGACTGGCGGATGGCGCTGGTCTCTTTGATCACCCTGCCCGTCGGCGCCGTTTGCTATATGGGTATGATGAAGGATTACGAGACCAAATTCGGTGAGTATGTGGCGGTGGGGAAGCATATGAATGCCACGGCGGTGGAATATGTAGGCGGAATTGAGGTCATCAAGGCCTTTGGACAATCGGCAACCTCCTACGGGAAGTTTGCGGATGCGGTAAAGGCAAACGCCAATTACGGTCTGGACTGGATGCGCCAGTGCCAGGTGTACTTTGCCATGGGGATCGGTATCTGGCCTGCCGTCCTCATCGGCGTGCTGCCCATCGGCTGTATTTTCTATATGAACGGCAGCCTGTCTGCGCCCGACTTCATCACCATCATGGTACTGGCGCTGGGGATTATGTCTCCTTTGCTGTCCGCCATGTATTATACCGATGATATCGCCAAAATCGGCACCATCATGAACGACATCGGCGCGGTGGCAGACGAGCCGGAGCAAATCCGTCCCGCCGCCGGGGCCTCCCTCAAGGGAACCGATATTATCCTCAAGGGCGTCACCTTTGGCTATGGCGACACCGAGATCCTCCACGGAGTTGACCTGTGCATCCCTGCAGGCTCGGTAACCGCCCTCGTCGGACCGTCCGGAGGCGGCAAAAGCACCATCGCAAAGCTCATCGCATCCTTCTGGGATGTGACGGGCGGTTCTGTTTCCGTGGGCGGCACGGACGTAAAAAATATCCCCGCCGGCCAGCTCATGGATACCGTTGCCTATGTTGCCCAGGACAACTACCTCTTTGACATGTCCATACTGGAAAATCTCCGGATGGGCCGCCCCTCCGCCACGGATGACGAAGTAAAGGCCGCCGCAAAGGCGGCAGGCTGCCATGACTTTATCATGGGCCTGGAGCACGGCTATAATACCATGGTGGGCGGCGCCGGAGGACATCTTTCCGGCGGCGAGCGCCAGCGCATTTCCATCGCCCGGGCCATGCTAAAAGACGCCCCGATTGTTATTCTGGACGAAGCAACGGCCTACACCGATCCGGAAAATGAGGCGGTCATCCAGGCGGCAGTGGCAAAGCTGGTAGAGGGAAAAACCCTTATCGTTATTGCCCACCGCCTGTCCACCATCGTGGACTCCGATCGGATCGCGGTCATTGAGCAGGGCAGGGTGGCCGCCTGCGGCAAACACGAAGAACTGTTGGAAACCTGCCCGCTGTACAGGAACATGTGGCAGGCGCATATCAGCGCCAGAGATGTGGCGTAAGGAGGGAAAACTATGCTGGGAATCATTCGCAAGTTTTTTGCCTTTGCCGGCAAACGCAAAGGCAAGCTGAAACAGGGCATCGTATTCGCCCTGATCAATTCTATTTTTCATGCACTGCAGATCATGGCGCTCTATGTTGTCCTGAAGGGGATTGTGGAGGGTGACGTAAACGCGGCCACCGCCTGGAGTTCCTTTGGCATCATGCTGGTGAGCATGCTCGGGTGTATTCTGACAAAACACAGATCCACCATGGCGGAAGCCGAGGGCAGCTTTTCCATGTGCGCCGATAAGCGGACGCAGATCGGCGACCGCATGAAGTACATGCCTATGGGCTACTTCAACGACCATAGCCTCGGCGCCATCACCGCCGCCGTCACCACTACCATGGAGGAGGTGCAGGATGTGGCGCCCCGTGTTATGGACAAAACCATCCACGGCTATATCCACGCCGCCGTGATCACCCTGATGCTGGTCTTCTTTGACTGGCGGATCGGGCTTATTGTCGTGGCTGGTATCCTGCTCTTTATGGGCATCAATGCCTTGATGCAGAGAAAATCCCGCAATATCTCCCCAGCCCGGGTAGCGGCTCAGACGTCACTTGTGGGAGCGGTGCTGGAATTCGTCCAGGGAATGAGCGTGGTGCGTGCTTTCAACCTGGCGGCGGATGCAAATAAAACCATCGACCGCGCCATCGACGAGTGCGAAAAACAAAACGTAGGGCTGGAGCTGGCCTTTATTCCTTTTATGTTTTTGCAGAGCCTCCTCCTCAAATGGGTGAGCGTGGTGCTGGCCATCGCCTCGGTCTGGCTGTTTCTGACGGATACCATGGCGCTTTCCGTCTGCCTGTTGATGCTGATCTCTTCCTTCATTATTTACAGCCAGATGGAGACCGCGGGCAGTATGTCCGCCCTGCTCCGTCTCATTGACCTGTCCATCGACCGGGTGGAGGAGATCAACCGTACCCCTGTCATGGATGAAGAGGGCAAAGACACGGCTCCTGCTGATTACAGCATCGTAGGCAGGCATGTAAATTTTTCCTATAGCCGGCGGAAGATCATCGACGACGTGAGCTTTACCATCCCGGCGGGTACCACCACCGCCATCATCGGTCCCTCCGGAGGAGGAAAGACCACCCTGTGCAACCTCATTGCCCGTTTCTGGGATGTGGACGGGGGAAGCATCACCCTGGGGGGCATCGATGTGCGGAACTATTCCCTTGACAGCCTGCTGGCAAACTTCAGCATGGTGTTCCAGAAGGTCTATCTCTTCAACGACACCATCGCCAACAACATCAAGTTCGGAAAACCAGACGCAACCATGGAGGAAATCCGAAGGGCAGCCCGAAAAGCCTGCTGCGACGACTTCATCATGGCGCTGCCAAAGGGATACGATACGGTGATAGGTGAAAGCGGCGCTACCATCTCCGGCGGCGAAAAGCAGCGCATCTCCATTGCCCGGGCTATTTTGAAGGATGCGCCCATCATCATTCTCGACGAGGCCACCGCCAATGTGGACCCGGAAAATGAGAACCATTTGCAGGCTGCCATTGCAGAGCTTACACACAGCAAAACCGTCATTATGATCGCCCACCGGCTGAAAACCGTCCGCCATGCCGATCAGATCCTGGTGCTGGACAACGGCAGGATCGTCCAGAGGGGAAAACACGAGGAATTGATGGCGCAGGGCGGGCTGTATGCCGATTTCGTCGGTATGCGGGAAAGATCCATCGGCTGGAAGCTGGGCGGAACCGCCCGGACTGCCGGATGAGAGGGAATACATCCCGGCGGCCGGATTGAAATGTCCGGGTGACGGAAATTTTGATTTATACTGTAAACATGGGGGATATTTGAATGGACAGTACATTACTGATTGAGGAAAAGGAAAAACAAAAACATTTTATATTAACGGGAAATCTATGGAAGGTCATGGCGGATTTATCCTGGCCGGCGATTGTGGCAATGGTGCTGTATGGCATGAATTCCGTACTGGATGCTTTCTTCGTGGGCCGGTTCGTGGGTGAAACGGCCCTGGCGGGTGTTTCCGTGGCGTATCCGCTGTCCCAGATCAGCGTGGCTTTCGGCTCCCTGATCGGGGTAGGCGCAGGCTCTGTCCTGAGCATTGCCATCGGCGCGAAGGACGGAAAAACACAGGAGCGGCTGTTGGGAAATGTCAATTTGCTTTCTGTTATCGTGACGGCAATCTATATGCTTCTGGGACTGGTATTTTCCACACAGCTGATTGCCATCATGGGCGGAAGGGATGAGGCGTTGGTATTGGGCGATCAATACTTCCGCATCACGGTTTACGCCGCGTTCTTCTGGGTCTACGGCCTTGCAGGAAACATGATCATCCGTGCCGAAGGCAGAATGAAAACGGCTGCTGTTATGATGGGCATAGGACTGGTAGTGGATGCGGTGTTTAAATATCTGTTTATCGCAGTATTCCAATGGGGCGTTGAGGGTGCGGCATGGGCAACCAATATCGGGATGCTGGTCTATACCCTGGTAAGCTGGATCTATTTCGGAAAAGGCTGGGCGACCTTTCAATCCAGGCTGGCTTCCATCCGCTGGGATAAAAAAATCGGGACCTCGGTGCTGCGGCTGGGCATGTCGTCGCTGATTATGAGCGTCATGAGTCTGGTGCAGGCGGTATTCGTCTTCAATGCGCTGTCCAGATACGGCACAACGGCGGATGTCGCTTTTTACGGCGTGGTATACCGCATTTTCACCTTCCTGCTTACGCCCATTTTCGGCCTGATGCGCGCTTTGCAGCCGGTGATCGGCATCAATTACGGCGCGCAGAAATACGACCGCGTCATACGCTCTTACAAGATCTTTGCCGTAACCGCCATGCTATTGACGCTGCCTTTCTGGCTTTTGTCCATCGCGATACCCGGCTCGGTCCTGGGGATGATGATGAAGGATGTGGTGTTTACAGGAACGGAGTTCATGTATTTCAGGGTGTACATGGCGATTTTGCCCGTATTGTCATTTATCTTTATGGCCATGACGCTGTTTCCTTCGGTGGACAAAGGAAAACCGGCAGCGCTTATCGGCATTGCGCGGCAACTGGTGTTTTACGTTCCGGTCATGATTTTTTTGCCCAAAGCAATCGGCGTTGCGGGGGTTTATTACGGCTCTTTTGCCATTGACGCGGTAATCGTGATCTGGACGATGTTTATGGTGCGCAAGGAGTTTTCCCTGCTGCGGAAAAGAGCGCAATAAGCATCTCAAGCTGTCTTTTTTCTGTCGCGAAATATCGCCGACAGCCGTGTTCCGAACAATTTTCTTTATAAATAGTTAGATGGATCTGACTTTTAATTATTTTATCATTTTCCCCGGACGCAGTCAACGAACTCCACCAGGGAAAGTACATTTCAAGTATGGGAGGAATGCAAATGGCAAATACGCTGTACACATCAAAGAAGGGCCTGACCGTCAAGGATCTGGTCACTACCGGCATCTTTTCCGCTCTGTTTTTTATCGTCACCATGGTGGGGGGCATGTTCTTTGCGCCAAACCCTGTCCTGACCTTCCTGATGCCCCCGGTCGTGGCGCTGCTCACAGGACCGGTATATCTGCTGCTTGCGGCGAAGGTGCCGAAACACGGCCCGATTCTGATCCTGGGTATTTTGATGGGGCTAATCATGTTTGTGACAGGTATGTACTGGGTATGGTCAATCGCTTATGTAGTGCTCGCCGCTGCTGCGGAGCTGATTTCCGGGGCAGGCCGGTTTAAAAATACGAAGCTCGTTAGTCTGGGCTACCTGGTTTTTTCCCTTAACCCCATCGGTTCTTATATGATGCTCTGGATCAACCGGCAGGCCTACATGGACTATCTGGTCGGAAAGGGAACCGAACAGGCCTATATGGACACGATGGGCGCCACTGCGCAAGGCTGGATCCTGCCGGTCATGATTGCCGCCACCTTGCTTTTTGCGTGGCTGGGGGCGCTGCTTGGCAGGAAGCTTCTGAGAAAGCAGTTTGAAAAAGCCGGGATTACGGCATGATGACTGTTTTCCGCGCTTCCGGACAATCACGCGGCTTGATAAGCGTAGATCCGCGTACAAAGCTGTCTCTTTTGCTCATGGGAAATCTGGCGGTTTTTTTCGCTCCGGCCATGGGATACGAAATTCTATTGGCCGGAGTGATTTTGCTGTTCGGAATGCTCTGCGGAGTATACCGGTTTTCTGTGAAAATGGCTGCGGCTTACCTTGCCATACTGGTCTTGCAGCTTCTCAGCGCTGCATACCTGCACGGCACCTTCCAGGTAATGCTTGTTTCCTTTGCCATGTTCATCCGCAAGATATTTCCCTGTGCCATGCTGGGCGGGATCCTGGTCTCCACGACGCGGGTCAACGAGTTCATGGCGGCCATGAACCGTATCCGCATGCCCAAAAGCGTGGTCATTCCGCTAACTGTCATGCTGCGTTATTTTCCCATGGTAGGAGAGGATTGGCGGCATATCCGGGACGCCATGAAAATGCGCGGCGTTTCCCCTTCGCCGGCGGGCTTGCTTGCCCATCCGGGCCGGACGGTGGAATGCATCTATGTCCCGCTGATGATGTCGGCTTCCAAAATTGCCGACGAGCTGTCGGCTGCGGCTGTAACCAGGGGCATTGAAAACCCGAAGCCGCGCACCTGCCTGCAGCAGATCCGGTTTTACCCCACGGACGCTGTCTGTGCGTTTTTCTTTGCCGTTCTTTTGGGTTTGTCATTTTTACTGTAAGGAGTTGGACGCTTGATTGCAATAAAAGACCTTACGTTTGCTTATCAAGGCAGAGCGCAGGAAGGAATTGAACATATCGATCTTAGGATCGCACCGGGAGAGTGCGTTCTTCTATGCGGACGGAGCGGCTGCGGCAAAACTACCGTCACCCGGCTGGTAAACGGACTGATACCGTATTTTTATCCGGGAGCCCTTACCGGCGAAGTCTTTGTGGATGGCATGAACATCGCTGATACGCCGATGTACCGCATTTCCGAAAAGGTTGGTTCCGTTTTCCAGAACCCGCGCTCCCAATTTTTCAATGTGGATACCGACAGCGAAATCGCCTTCGGCATGGAAAACCTCTCCTGGCCGGCGGAACAGCTTCGGCACCGCGTGGAGAATACGGCAAGGGAGCTGCAGATCGAAAAGCTGCGGGGACGGAGCATATTTGAACTGTCGGGCGGCGAAAAGCAGAAGATCGCCTTCGCTTCGATCTATTCCATGCTGCCCGACGTCTATGCGCTGGATGAACCATCCTCCAATCTGGACGTGAAGGCGATTGAAGAACTGCGTAAAACCCTGTCGCTGCTGAAACGGCAGGGAAAAACCATCCTCATCGCGGAACACCGGCTGTATTATCTGAAAGACCTTGCCGACCGGATCGTCTATATGGACCGGGGACGGATCGAGCACATCTATACGCAGGAACAGTTTTTATCCATACCGCCGGCGGAGAGAGAAGCCATGGGCCTTCGCACCATGGACCACAATGGCATACAACCTGCGCCAAAACGGGTTGTCCATGGCTTGCCTGCATTGGAGATCCGGGAGCTTTCCCTTTATCATAAAAAGCAGGCCATCCTGGACGGGATTCATATACGCGCAGCCCGCGGGGAGATCATCGGCGTCACCGGCCAAAACGGCGCGGGCAAGTCCACCTTTTCACGAGCCCTTTGCGGTCTGCACAAAGACTGCAACGGCACTTTTCTGTGGGAAGGGGAGGAAATTGGACCAAAACGCCGGCTGAAGCTCTCCTACATGGTGATGCAGGACGTGAATTTCCAGTTGTTTGCGGAAAGCGTGGAGAAGGAGTGCTGCTTCGGCATTAAAAATCCTGACCGGGAGCTTGCGGAGCAAACGATAAAAGCCCTTGGGCTATATGAATATAAGGACCGCCACCCGGGCACCCTGTCGGGCGGACAAAAGCAGCGGACGGCGGTGGCGGCCAGCATGGTCTGCCGCAAGGAAATCCTCATTTTCGACGAACCCACCAGCGGCCTTGACCTTGACAGCATGGCGCAAGTCTCGGCGCTTCTGTCCAGGCTGGCGGATATGGGCAAGCTTATTTTTGTCGTTACCCACGACTACGAGTTCATCTCGGCTGTCTGCAGCCGCGTAGTCCGGTTTGACGGCGGCGCCGTGAGGGACGATTTTGCGGTTGGCCCGCAGAACCTCCAAAAGCTTCGGAGCTTCTTTGTCGTATCCTGAACATACGATATCTGGATTCTAAAGAATTCAACAGAATTCAACATACGACTAAGAAAATGCAGCCGGCGGGAGTGGTGTTCTTGCGGTCTGCAGCTACGGCTTTCCAACATGGCAGAGATGACCGGAAAGATTCCGTTGGGTTAGCGATTTCATCCTGCCTCTTCTGAATTTAATTTTCAGGGAGGCTTTTTTCCATTTATCTCGTTTTATGTTTTAACCGGTATATTTTACTTTCTCTATTGACT
>JAEYFP010000006.1 GCA_023402845.1 Bacillota bacterium | reverse complement strand
TCCCCGTGATTTGTAGTGTACCGAGTATCCCTATGTAACAATTATAAAAAAGAACTCGCCAAGAGCCAACGTTTTTCATAACGTTTTGTGCCTTGAGCGAAGCGAAAGGAATGGATATAACAATGATTACAAGCACTTCCAACCTGAAAATAAAAAATGTTCTCCGGCTGCTTGAGAGCAGCAAGGCACGCAGAGAACAGCAGGTCTTCGTCACAGAAGGCGTGAAGCTGTTTTGCGAGGCCCCAGCGGATCAGATCCGGCAGGTGTTTTTAACACAAGCCTGTTATGAACGGCTGCCGGAGAAAGAGAAGCTTGCCGCCTTGCCGTATGAGTTTGTCAGTGATGCCGTTTACAGGCGGATATCCGACACACAGACACCGCAGGGCGTGCTTTGCATCATAGAAAAAGGAATGGATACACTGCCGTCACTTTTACAGTCATTAAAGGGACAGGCTGCGCATATATTAATATTGGAAGGAATCCAGGATCCCGGTAATCTTGGAACGATGCTCAGGACTGCCGAAGGGGCCGGCTTTGATTTTATTCTGGCGGACGAAAAGACCGTGGATGTGTACAACCCTAAGGTGATCCGCTCCACAATGGGCTCCATCTTCCGGGTTCCTGTCGTCTGTACGGAGCGGCTTGCAGAGTCAATTACATATTTAAAATCAGAGCATATCCTATTATATGCGGCGCATCTTCATGGAGAAAAGGACTATCGGGAGCAGGATTTTTCAGACCGTACGGCAGTTCTGATCGGTAATGAAGGAAACGGGCTCAGCGATGAAATCAGCGCCCTTGCGGATATACTTGTTAAAATACCGATGAGAGGAAACGTGGAATCGCTGAATGCGGCGGTTGCGGCGGCTCTGCTCATGTATGAGGCAGTAAGAGACAGTACGGAGAAATGGAGAATAGGCAAATGAAATTAGGATTTATTGGATTGGGAAATATGGCGGGAGCCATGATCGGCGGCATTACGGCAAAAGGTCTCGTGTCCGCCGCAGATATTATCGGTTTTGATCCCGGAGAAGAGAAGAAAAAACAGGTGCGGGAAAAGTTCCGTATTACGGTTGCGGACGATAACCGTACGGTAACGGAGCAGGCTGATATCGTTGTATTAGCTGTAAAGCCCCAGATGTATGAGGGGGTAATCTGTGAAATCAGGGATTATATCCAAGCTTCGCAGATTGTCATTTCCATTGCTCCCGGAAAGACACTTGAGTGGCTGACAGAACAGTTCGGAAGGGAATTAAAGCTTGTGAGGTGTATGCCGAACACACCGGCGCTTGTCGGTGAAGGCTGTACGGGTGTATGCCGGAATACATTTGTGACAGAAGAAGAGTTCGCGGCGGTATCGGCTCTTTTAAACGGATTCGGAAAAGCATATGCCGTCGAGGAAAAGCAGATGGATGCGGTAGTAGCCGTCAGCGGCAGTTCTCCCGCCTATGTGTTTCTGCTGATCGAGGCGATGGCAGATGCCGCCGTGGCGGAAGGTCTTCCGCGCGCGAAGGCGTATGAATTTGCAGCACAGGCCGTATACGGAAGTGCAAAAATGGTATTGGAAACAGGAAGGCATCCGGGTGAGTTAAAAGACATGGTCTGTTCACCGGGCGGAACGACAATAGAGGCCGTTGCGGCTCTGGAGGAACGGGGTTTCCGCTCCTCGGTGATAGAGGCGATGCGCGTCTGCGCAGAGAAATCCAGGACCATGTAAGTTAGAAGAGGTGCCTTTTATTTGACAAAATAGAAAAGCTCTGTTAAAATACATCTTATGTAACAAATTTGTAATGAATCCGTAATGGAGGTTGAAATGTATCTGAAAAACAAAATGCATGCTTGTCTGATGGCAGCAGTTGCGGCAGTGACTGTTATCATCGGAACATGGGGGAGTATGCAGTATGTTTTTGCACAGGAGGGGACTTATTTGGACTCTCTGAATGCGGGAGCGGCAAGATCAACAACGGCCGATACAGCCGTAAAGAGTTCTGAGTCTTCCGTCAGTGCGAACACACAGGGTGGTCAGTCTTCTGTCAGCAGTGGGACCGTAAATTCTACAACCGACACAGTTACCGGAGCAGTGGTCGAAATTAAGGTGAGTCCTGAGACGCCGGAAGAAAGCAAAACGGCGGACACAGAGAGTCAAATAGCCGGAATTTCCTATGATATGCTTGTCATGGCAAATGTGGAAGAAGCAGTAAATGTCAGGTCGGAGGCGTCTGAAAACGCACAACTCGTCGGTAAATTTTACAAAGAATGTGCAGGGAAAATCCTGGAAAAGGGTTCAGGATGGACAAAGATAAAAACAGGTGATTTAACAGGCTGGGTAAAGAATGAATATCTTCTTTTCGGATCGGAAGCGCAGGCGCTTGCCGAGTCAGCAGTTATAAAAACGGCGATATCGCAGACAGAAAGTCTGCGTGTCAGAAAAGAGCCCAGCGAAAGTGCCGGAGTCTATGGACTTTTGGCGCAGGGCGATGAAATTGAGGCAATCGAAGAACTTGGTGACTGGGTTTGTGTGCAGTATTCGGACGGTACACTGGGTTATGTGTCGAGTCAATATGTGACGGTTTCCGATGAGCTTGGCAAGGGTGAGACAATTGAAGTCATCGAAGCCAGGGAAGAAGCGGAAAAGAAGGCGGCACAGGAGGCTTCTGAGAAGCGTGCGGCAGTTGAGGCTTCCAGAACGAAGGAAACGACACAGACAAACAACGGAGCAATTACCGGAGACGTTAACGATGTGCTGCTGCTTGCCGCACTGATACAGAGCGAGGCGGGCAATGAGTGCTATGAAGGTCAGGTTTCTGTCGGAACGGTCGTGATGAACCGTCTGCGGACAGGGAGATACGGAAGCGGCATTTATTCCGTCATCTATGCAAAGGGTCAGTTCGGACCTGCATCCAGCGGCATTGTGGCCAATATTTACGCACAGGGACCAAAGGCAACCTGCATTGCAGCCGCGCAGGAAGCGTTGAACGGTACGTCATATATCGGAACCGCTACTAAATTCCGCAATATCAGATCCGGCTATGCCGGAATTGTGATTGGAAATCATGTATTTTGGTAATACGAGAGAGATGAAAGATAAAAAAGGGTCTGCTTGCGGATCCTTTTTTCTTTCGCAGGGAAAGTCCTTGGGATTTCCTGATTGTAAAAAATGATGAGTTATAGTAAACTGAAAAGGTATTCTGGAGAGGAAAGGGGAATCATTATGGAAATGGACGCTCTTGTTTGGCTCGGTGTGCTGATTCTGATGCTTGTTATCGAAATTGTTACGCTCGGGCTTGCGACGATCTGGTTTGCTGGCGGCGCCCTGGTCGCATTTATTGCATCCATGTTGGGTGCGGTTCCGGCAGTACAGACTATTCTTTTTTTTGCAGTATCCATCGTGTTGCTGCTCGTGACAAGACCGGTTGCCGTGAAATACTTTAATAAGGACAGGATCAAGACGAATGCCGAAGGTCTGATCGGCTCGGATGCGATCGTAATAAGCGAAATCGATAATCTGCAGGGGATCGGACAGGTGACGATCGGCGGTCAGGAATGGTCCGCAAGATCGGGAAATGACAAAATCAAATATCCGGTCGGCAGTGTTGTGAAGGTGGTTGATATCAAAGGCGTAAAAGCCGTCGTAGAAGAAAAGGAGAATTAACTATGGAGATTATTATTTTACTTGTACTAATCCTGCTTGTTCTGGTTTCCTGCATCAAAATCGTACCGCAGGCAAATGCGCATGTAGTTGAACGGCTTGGCGGATACCAGGGAACCTGGTCGGTCGGTATTCATTTTAAAATTCCTTTCATTGACAGGGTTGCAAGAAGGGTGATTTTAAAGGAGCAGGTAGCTGATTTTGCACCGCAGCCTGTTATTACGAAGGATAATGTTACAATGCGGATCGATACGGTTGTCTTTTACCAGATCACGGATCCGAAGCTGTTTACTTACGGTGTGGAAAACCCGATTATGGCGATCGAAAATCTGACGGCGACGACGCTGAGAAATATCATCGGCGATCTGGAGCTTGATCAGACGCTTACCTCCAGAGAGACAATCAATACAAAAATGCGAGCTTCTCTTGACGTGGCAACAGACCCGTGGGGCATCAAAGTAAACCGCGTGGAGCTTAAAAATATCGTTCCTCCCGCAGAAATACAGAATGCGATGGAACGCCAGATGAAAGCGGAGCGCGAGAGACGTGAGGCAGTTACGAGGGCCGAGGGCGAGAAAAAGGCAAATATTCTTGTGGCAGAGGGTAAAAAGGAATCCGCAATTTTGAGTGCGGAGGCGGAAAAGGAAGCTGCAATCTTAAGAGCGGAAGCCCAAAAGGAAAAGATGATTCGTGAGGCAGAGGGTGAAGCGGAGGCGATTTTAAAGGTGCAGAAAGCGGCAGCGGACGGTATCCGGTTCTTGAAGGAGGCCGGCGCCGATGAAGCGGTGCTGCGCATCAAAAGTCTGGAAGCATTTGAGAAGGCGGCAAACGGGCAGGCCACAAAGTTGATCATTCCTTCCGACATTCAGGGGTTGGCAGGAATTGTCGGCTCTTTAAAAGAAATTTTGTAAACGCTCGGCATATCCGGGAGGGTCAATAGAATTTGGAGGACATCATGAGTTTAAAGGGACGCAATTTTCTGACGCTGAAGGATTTTACAAAAGAGGAAATTAACGAATTTCTCAATCTTGCGGCAGAATTAAAAGATAAAAAGAAAAAGGGCATTTTTGACCGGACCTATAAGGGAAAAAATATTGCTCTGATATTTGAAAAAACGAGCACACGGACGCGCTGTGCGTTTGAGGTTGCCGCTCACGATATGGAAATGGGCACGACGTATCTTGATCCCAAGGGTTCTCAGATCGGGAAGAAGGAGAGTATCGCAGATACCGCGAGGGTGCTCGGCAGGATGTATGACGGGATAGAATATCGCGGCTACGGACAGGAGATTGTCGAAGAGCTTGCGAAGTATGCGGGCGTTCCGGTATGGAACGGACTGACAAACGAGTATCATCCGACGCAGATGCTGGCGGATCTTTTAACGATCAGGGAGCATTTGGGTTCGCTTGAAGGAAGAAAGCTCGTTTACATGGGGGATGCCAGATACAACATGGGGAATTCCCTGATGATCGCCTGCAGTAAAATGGGCATGCATTTCGTGGCGGCCGCCCCGAAAAAATACTTTCCCAATGCAGCTCTGATAGAAGAATGCAGGGCATATGCAAAGGAAAGCGGAGCGACACTCACCTTTGAGGAGGATGCGAGGGAGGCTGCAAAGGATGCGGATGTGATCTACACGGATGTCTGGGTATCGATGGGCGAACCGAATGAGGTTTGGGAAGAGAGGATCCGTGAGCTGACACCCTACAAGGTGACGATGGATATAATGAGAGCTGCGAAGGATACGGCTATTTTCCTGCATTGTCTGCCTGCATTTCATGATTTAAAGACAGAAATCGGAAAGGAAATGGGCGAGCGCTTCCGGCTTCAGGATATGGAAGTTACCGACGAGGTATTTGAAAAGTATGCACAGGTCGTCTTTGACGAAGCGGAAAACCGGATGCATACAATCAAGGCGGTCATGGCGGCCACCTTGGGATGATGGGAATCACGTATGAAAAAAGAATCAAAAGCATATATTAAGAATGTCGTGAAAAACGAATTCTTTTTTATAGATCTGATCAATGTTATTTTAGGAATCATGATCCTTGTGCTGTCCGCCCTGTCCCTGTTTGACAGCGGCAGGATGCTCAGATTCGCGATCGTGTTTATTTTGGGCACGGTTCTGATGGCGTTAAATTGTTATAAATGTCTTCGGAAAAAGTCTTTTTTAGGCGTTGTTTACGGTATTTTTATGTTGGTGCTGGCCGCAGCAGCAGTAATTACTTTCGGTATTTTTGAAATTTAAAAGATAACGGGAACGGAGTGCTTTCTATGGATGACGGTCAAATTGTATTATGCGGTGCAAACGCATATGAGAAAAAATATTATTTTAATGAATTATTTAAAGGTCTGCCGGAATCTATCAGAGAAGATCTTCATATTATCTGCGTGCTGTTTACGGAGGAAGTGGGCGGCATTTTTACGATGGTATTTATGGAGGATGGTACGCTGAATCTGGAGACGAATGCAGACGAAGAGGATCTGCTGTACGATGAAATCAGCAGCGGATTGCTTGTTAAAGAAATACTACGGAAAAAACAAGAGCTGTTTGAATCGCTGACGCTGTATTATAAGGTGTTTATACTAAAGCAGTCAGCCGGAGACCTTTTGGAGGAGTGAACATGATGTTTTTGGCGATTGATGTTGGAAATACGGATATTACGGTCGGTGTATACGAAGAAAAACAGCTTGCGGCATCCTTCCGGATGACAACGAAGGTTCCGCGGACCTCGGATGAATATGGAATGGTGCTGACGGAACTGATCAGCAAGCAGGGAATTGAAGTTGGTGAGATTAAAGGAGCGATTATTGCAAGCGTCGTTCCGAATATTATGCATTCCCTGATCAATGCAGTTATGAAATATCTGCACTGTGAGCCGCTCATTGTCGGGCCGGGCATTAAGACCGGAATCCGAATCGATAATCCGAATCCGAAGGAGATCGGTGCGGACCGGATCGTGGATATCGTGGCGGCTTACGAGCTGTATGGCGGTCCGGCACTTGTGCTCGATTTCGGTACGGCGACAACTTATGACCTCATCACGGAGGACGGCAGATTTAATGTCGGAATTACTGCGCCGGGCATTCGGATTTCCGCAAAGGCTTTATGGGAGGATACGGCAAAGCTTCCCGAAATAGAAATCAAAAAGCCGAAATCTATTCTGGCTCAGGATACGATATGGAGTATGCAGGCCGGGCTTGTATACGGGCAGATCGGACAGACGGAATATATTATCAGGCGGGTGAAAAAGGAAACGGGTTATAAGAATCTGAAGGTCATCGCAACGGGAGGACTTGGAAGGACGATTGCCGATGAAACAAAGGAGATCGACGTGTACAACAGCCAGCTGACCTTGGAAGGATTACGGATTTTATATGATAAAAATAGGTAATGTGTCGTTAAATAACCGATGGATATTGGCACCGATGGCAGGAGTAACCGACCTGCCATTTCGCTTGCTGTGCAAGGAACAGGGAGCGGGTCTTTTATGTATGGAAATGATCAGCGCCAAGGCAATTTACTATCACAGTAAAAACACAAAGGAGCTGCTTACAATCGGGGAAGGGGAATCACCGGTCTCCCTGCAGCTTTTTGGCCGAGATCCTGTCATTATGAGCGAAATGGCAAAAAGGATCGAGGAAAGGCCCTTTGATGTGCTTGATATCAATATGGGCTGTCCGGTAACCAAGGTTGTGGGTAACGGGGAAGGCTCCGCACTGATGAAGGAGCCGGGGCTTGCCGGTGAAATCATAGAAAGTATTGTGAAAGCGATCCAAAAGCCCGTTACGGTAAAAATCAGAAGCGGTTTTGATGAGGCACACTTAAATGCGGCGGAGATTGCAAAAATCGCACAGGAAAGCGGTGCGTCGGCGGTGACGGTGCACGCAAGGACACGGGAGCAGTTTTATTCCGGAAAAGCGGATTGGAATATGATCAGACGGGTAAAGGAAGCCGTGCGGATTCCTGTTATCGGGAACGGAGACGTAACGGATTTTGAAACGGCGGAGGCGATGCGAAAGCAGACAGGCTGTGACGGCATCATGATCGGCCGTGCCTGCCGCGGAAATCCATGGATTTTTCGGCAACTGAACAGAAAAGCAGCGGGAGAACACTGGGAAGCGCCTTCGGTAGAGGAAATCAAGCAAATGATCGTCCGGCACGGTATGATGCTGATTGATTTTAAAGGTGAATACATCGGAATCCGTGAAATGAGAAAGCATGCCGCATGGTATACGGCCGGCTTTCCGCACTCCTCACAGCTTCGCGGAAAATTAAATGAAGTAGAAACCATGCAGCAGTTAAAGGCTCTTTTGTATGAGGAATGGAAAGAAAACTGATTGCATATACTTTCGTATGGAAGACATCAAAATTGCATGGATTGAACTGCATACGGAATCAGAACGACCTTATTTATCTTTTCTTCAAAAGCTCCGGCTGAAGAAAAAAATAAAAAATGTGGTCACAAAGACTCAATATCGAGAAAAAAATTTTCTGGACGAGGAGCATCCCGCCTTGGTTCTTCCTTTTACGGAAAGAGAGCTGTCCTATCTGACATCTGAGGAGGCGGCAGATATTTTAAACCGGCTTTCTAAAAGCAGCGGGATTGATTGCTTTTTTGTTGTATCTCCGTTTTTTTCTATGATATCAGGCGCGCTGCTGCAGTTTCACTGGGTGTCCTCCCGAACGTTGTCCTACCTGCATACGCAGGAACTGATGATGCTTTGCGGCAGGCGCCTCGGAATCCGCAGGGAAGAGCTGAAGATCGTTTTAGTGGAAAGCTATGGGGGCAAAGGGTATGAGGAAAGTATCACGAGCGAGTTTGAAAGAGAAAGACTCCTCGTGGTCAAGTGGATGCTGAAGCTGCTGTACAGCCATGTGAATTACTTAAGTATTCTGACGTGGCAGCAGGATGCTTATCTGGATCTGGTAGAAGCTGTTTTTGAGGACAGCGGACTCCTCATTAACCTTACACAATCCTTTCCGCAGGATGCGCAGTTTGTCATAGATGCGTCAGGAGAGAATCATTTTAACTACCGGGAAATCCCGAAGCAAAGTGCATATATTTCCTTCTTTTCGGACAGGGAAAAGGAAAGGCTTTTGGGGGCCAAAAGAAAGGATATAATAACCTTGACATAAAAAGTAAGTATGAGGTATAATGCCATTAATTGTTTAGTGGCGGATGAAAAATGAAGAGAAAATAAATGCTGTGAAGATTCAGCAATTAAGTGAAAAGAGGAAGGATGCAGAAATGGAAGAAAAGAAAAATATACTGACTTATGAGGGCTTGAAAAAGCTCGAAGAGGAGCTTCATGAGCTCAAGGTAGTAAAGAGATCGGAAGTGGCTCAGAAAATCAAAGAGGCAAGAGAACAAGGGGATCTGTCTGAAAATGCGGAGTATGATGCGGCGAAGGATGAGCAGCGGGACATTGAATCAAGAATCGAAGAAATCGAGAAAATTCTGAAAAATGCCGAGGTCGTCTTAGAAGAAGAAATCGATACCGAGAAAATCAGCGTTGGGTGTAAGGTAAAGATTTTAGATAAAGAACTCAAACAGGAGCTCGAATATAAAATCGTAGGCTCTACGGAGGCAAACAGCCTGAAGGGCAAAATATCCAACGAATCACCGGTCGGCAAGGCTCTGATCGGCGCGAGGAAGGGCGATATGATCAGTGTGGAGACCCAGGCCGGAATATTGAAATATAAGGTTCTGGAGATCGAGCGGTCAAATTAGAAATACGAATGCAGCTAAGTTACACATAGAGGAGAAAAAAAGTGAGCAGTGAGAATCAGGAGAACCAAAACAGAGAAGTCAGGGAGCAGGATGTCAATCAGCTTTTACAGGTAAAGCGGGAAAAACTTGCGAACCTGCAGGCGGAAGGAAGGGACCCTTTTCAGATTACAAAATATGACGTAACAATCCACAGTCAGGAAATCAAGGATGATTATGATGCGCTGGAGGGAAAGGAAGTCAGCATTGCTGGCCGTATGATGTTAAAGCGCATCATGGGAAAGGCATCTTTCTGTAATGTTTCGGATTTGAAGGGAAATATTCAGGTATATGTGGCAAGGGATGCGATTGGCGAGGAACCCTACGCAGCCTTTAAGAAATTTGACGTTGGGGATCTTGTCGGCATCAAAGGAACGGTATTTAAGACACAGAAGGGTGAAATTTCCGTGCATGCTTCCGAAGTTGTACTGCTCTCCAAGAGTCTGCAGATTCTTCCCGAAAAATTCCATGGCCTGACCAATACCGATCTGCGCTATCGCCAGCGGTATGTGGATTTAATTATGAACGAGGACGTGAAGGATACGTTTGTAAAGCGTTCCCAGATTATCAGTTCAATCCGCCGCTATCTGGACGGACAGGGCTTCCTTGAGGTAGAAACGCCGATGCTCGTTACGAACGCAGGAGGTGCATCCGCAAGACCCTTTGAGACGCATTACAATGCGCTGGATGAGGATATCAAGCTGCGCATTTCCCTTGAACTATATTTAAAGAGACTGATCGTGGGCGGTATGGAGCGTGTTTATGAGATTGGACGCGTATTCCGCAACGAAGGGCTCGATACCAGGCATAATCCGGAATTTACACTGATGGAGCTATATCAGGCGTATACCGATTATAACGGCATGATGGATCTGACGGAGAATATGTTCCGCCATGTGGCACAGGAGGTATGCGGTACGACAACCGTTCCTTACGGTGAGGCACAAATCGACCTTAAAACGCCGTTTAAGAGAATCACGATGATCGAGGCCGTCAAGGAATATACAGGCATCGATTTTGACGAAATAAAAGACACCGCCGAGGCGAAAAAGCTTGCGGACGAGCGGGAGCTTCATTATGAGCCCCGTCATGAAAAGGGCGATATCCTGAACCTGTTCTTTGAAGAATATGTTGAGGAGCACCTCGTACAGCCGACCTTTGTGATGGATCATCCCGTTGAGATATCTCCGCTGACAAAGCGGAAGCCGGACAAGCCGGACTATGTGGAGCGCTTTGAGCTCTTTATCACAGGCCGCGAGATGTGCAACGCCTATTCCGAGTTAAATGACCCGATCGACCAGCGAGAGCGCTTTAAAGCGCAGGAAGCGCTGCTTGCCCAGGGCGACGAGGAAGCAAATACAACGGACGAAGACTTCATGAATGCCCTCGAAATCGGAATGCCTCCCACAGGCGGCATCGGCTACGGTATCGACCGGCTCGTGATGCTGCTTACGAACTCGCCTGCGATTCGGGATGTGCTGTTGTTCCCGACGATGAAGAGCTTGGATAAATAAATCATTGAATTTACTGAGTGTTTGGGTATCTGAAAGAGGGATAATAAACCCAACTTAAACCCAATAATTTAAACTGACAGAAAGTTGACTTAAGGATCGAAGGAGTAATGTCTTCGATCCTTTTTTACATTTTGAAGGCTGGAGTATAGAAAATTAATTATAACAATATTCTTGTGAATGCGAGATTTTGATTATCCTGAAATAAGATTAATGATTGAAGCAAGGATTGATAAGCTTCGACAAACTATTAAAATCAACATATCAACAGACGATGTAATCACTCCTAGAGCGATAGAGTATGAATACAAGTTAATATTTGAGGATAGAACAATTTCTGTTATGACTTATAATAATGAGAGATTTTTATGATATTTATTTTCTGAGTAAGGAGAGACAGGAGAAGTTACAAGAGTGGACTTTATTACATAGGGCATTTTGTGCTACCTGTAAGAAACGTGCAACGATTTTTACAAAAGAAGAAGCAATGCAGATATGTGAGAGGATATTACATGACAAGGCAATGGAAGATAGATGGGAATCCTTTAGGTTAAATAATTATTTTGTAGGAGAAATTGAATGGACCGTTGTTATGCAACGAGTCAGTTTAGTAATGGCGTGGCTCCCTGAACAATAAATTATATTGATAAAAACGAATTGTGCCGGACATCCTCCAATGTGGTATTTTTAGATCGAGATTTAAGGCATCATTGTACTGAACTTTTCTATATAGCTACGCTTGGAGCCTTCGGCTGGTCATAAAACAGAAAGTTTGACGCAAAATCCATGACAAAATGAATAAGCATACCAGGTATAATTGATCCAGTGACAAAATACACCGCACAAAACATCAAACCCATCAATGCGGTTTTTAATATGCCCGAAAAACCCTGATAGCTGTGGGCTATTCCAAAAATTATGCCGATGGCGATAAGAATGAAGTAGATTGAAAGGTTCGGGAAAATACTCATAACCAGATATAAAAGCAAGCCTCTATAATATAATTCCTCTCCGATTCCGGCAGTGACAGAGACGATACTCCACCATTTCTTTTCCCTGTTTGTCTTTGGCAATAGTAAATCCACAGAATCGTTCCATGTTTTCTTTTCTAATTGTTCCTGCAGCTTTTTACGGTATTCATTGCTAATATTGAATGCAACCATCTGATAGATCAGTAAAAGCATAAAGCCGAAGCAAACAGCTAAAATTCCTACAGAAACCCAGACATTAAAATATTTAAAATTGATATCTATCATCTTTAGCCCAAGATCTGCAGGGGTGATATCGGTCAACACAACAACCCCAATTGTAAACGCAACACTGCCCCACCCATTTAGAATGGTCGATTTGTAGGTTTTAATCTTCCTGCTTTCCGTAACGGCTATCTTTTTCATTTTTCTGATTGATGAATAACCGCCAA
Organism: Bacillota bacterium; assembly: GCA_023402845.1. Lineage (GTDB taxonomy): Bacteria > Bacillota > Clostridia > Lachnospirales > Lachnospiraceae > JAEYFP01. Next base: position 22,041 of record JAEYFP010000006.1, on the reverse strand, counting down.
GCGCCTCTGATAAAATTATATGCAATAATACCGCCACAATCAAAACTATGTTCAGCATACCATTCTCCTCCTAGTCCCTTTACTTGTTACGATTAATCCTTTATATTTTATATTATAAACTATAACCTTAGGGGAGTGTCAATGCTATGAGGAAACATTTATTTTCGATAGGAGAAGTTTCTAAAATAAAGGATATTACTGTTAAGGCTCTGCGCTTTTATGAAAAAATCGGTCTTATTAAGCCTTATTTTACTGATCCCGATACGAAGTACAGGTATTATCACGTTAGTCAATTTATATATATTGATATCATCAAAGCGGCAAGAAGCATGGATATAAGCCCCGCTGCACTTGTTCCATATTTTACAAATAATAATTCCATGGGTCTTTATCAGCTTATAAACAAACACAAAAACCTACTTTACAGCAAGATAAGGGACCTTGAGAAAGCTATAGATAGTATTAATGAGATCACAAACACTATGAGCACTGCGCAAAAAGTGGATAAAAGCGGATGTATTTATAAAAGGAATCTTCCCGAAAGGCATACAATTACTCTGCCTTTTAAAATTGATAAAACATATAACGATATTATGATAGACTTTTCGCTTCTTGCTGTTTTAGTCAGCAGGCGCGGGTTGATTAACTGCTTTGAAGAAGGATTCATATATTCTCAAACAAATGTTAGTATGATGCCGGAATGCACTTTTACGTGTGTTTCAGAAAAAGCAAATGAATTTACTGACTACAGGCATATTCCCGGAGGGGAATATGTATGTACGGTTCTTACCAAAAACAATGCGCAGTTGCAAGCAGAAATGCTCCTCGCGTATCTCAGCCAAAATAAGTTGAATCCGCAATTTTTTGTTCAGACGGAGCTCTTAATGGATTTGTTTGCCGCAGAATCTGACTATTTTGAGTTACAAGCTAAAATATGAGTGTGTGGTGAATAAATTATTTTTTTGATATAACAGTTTCAAATACGATATAGTTGCCGGAGGGGATTGGAATGACAGGCGAGCGGCATAGTAGAAAGCAGCACTGAGAATCATCGCGCCTTTATCCAAATGAAAACCTATATGAACAAAATTGCTACTCAACAAATAGAGGCTGGTAACAGGTTCGTTACACCACCGGACTCTGTTATATATGAGGGCTTAAACTCATAGCTGACAGAAGTAGCATAGAAAATAACAATACAAGTAAATGCCAGTCGGGAATAATATCTGAAGCTATTTTCGGTTTCGGTATGCAGATCTTGGCAAGCGAGACCTCTGAATTTTCCTGAACAATGCGTTATGGAAGATCCAAACACGGGAATTATTAAAGAAAAAGAGATTAAAAAGGAATTAAATTTTAAAAATTATAAAAATGACAGACAATTAAATAAATATAAAAAAACTATTTGTTTTCTAAAATAAATAAAAATAGTATTGAAACCATTAGCGGTTATGTGATAGAATAATCGAAATATTAAAAGACGCTTGGTGACCGGGCAGTCTTTTAAATAAAAAAGAAGAGGGTTCCTATGTTTAGTTGTGTAAAAAATGAAAAGAATCAATATTTTAATTTGGTTGCCGGAGAATGGAAGGCAAGCAGTCAGAATCAGGAAATTATGATATATTCACCTGCCAATCACCAGTTGCTTGGAACAATTCCGGCAATGAGTCAGCAAGAAGTGGATGAAGTGATCCATGCGTCTAAAATTGCACAAAAGTCGTGGAAGGCTGTCACCATAGATGAAAAGGCGGAAATCATGTATCGTGCAGCCAGTCTGCTTATCAAAAATAAAGAAGAACTGGCAGATTTGATGAGATTAGAAATTGCCAAGGATCACAAAAGCAGTGTTTCAGAGGTAGAGCGTACCGCAGATTTCATTCGGTTTACTGCGGATACCGCAAAGAATATTTCAGGAGAAAGTATTCCGGGAGATAGTTTTCCGGGAGGAAAGAGTACAAAGATATCGATTGTACAAAGAGAGCCTCTGGGTGTAGTGCTGGCTATCTCTCCATTTAATTATCCTGTGAATTTAGCTGCATCCAAAATTGCACCTGCATTAATGGCAGGAAATGCAGTTGTATTAAAGCCGGCGACCCAAGGCAGCATGTGCGGATTATATCTGGCACGTGTTTTTCAGGAAGCAGGAGTACCAAGCGGAGTATTGAATACGGTAACCGGAAAGGGAAGTGAAATCGGGGACTATATTACGACGCATAAGGAAATAAATTTTATTAATTTTACGGGAAGTACAGAAATCGGGACGCATATTTCCAAAATCACGTGTATGGTACCTTTATTGATGGAACTAGGCGGAAAGGATGCGGCAATTGTATTAAAGGATGCAGATCTTGATTTGGCAGCGAGTAATATTGTTGCGGGAGGATTTTCTTATTCCGGTCAAAGGTGTACGGCGGTAAAACGTATTTTAGTAGAGGATGAAGTTGCGGATAGCCTGGTTAAGAAAATTCTAAAAAATATGGAGAAGCTTAAAGTCGGGGATCCTTTGGAAGGGGATGTGGAAATAGTGCCCCTCATCAGTGAAAAGGCAGCAGATTTTGTGGTAGAGCTGATAGAGGATGCTAAGAAAAAAGGAGCATCCTTGTTAACGGGCGGCAGCCGTGCCGGAAATTTAATTCAACCTACGTTATTTGATCATGTGACTACGGATATGCGTATTGCCTGGGAGGAACCATTTGGTCCGGTACTGCCTATTATTCGCGTACATGGAAAAGACGAAGCAATCGAAATTGCCAATGAATCTGAATACGGATTGCAGTCTGCGGTATTTACACAAAATATAGACGATGCGTTTTATGTGTCTAATAAACTGGAGGTAGGTACGGTACAAATCAACAACAAAACAGAAAGAGGACCGGACCATTTTCCATTCCTTGGTGTGAAGGCATCCGGAATTGGAACACAGGGGATTCGTTATTCCATCGAGTCGATGTCTCGTCCAAAAGCTACGGTTATTAACTTGGCAAATCAAAGTTAGCAAAAAAAGAAATGGAGCTGCTGCACTAAGTAATTAATGCGCAGCTCCTTTTTTCTTTTCCGCTTGCGGGTGGCAGATCACAGTATTTTATACTTTTGGCTAGGTCAGTCCCATATCGTTCATGTAAAGAAGCAGGTTAAACTATTTTTTTGCTACGACACATATTGTTTTATTGCCGTGTTTATATTCTGCACCGGCTACATTTCCATAAAATTTCAAATCACGGAACCCTGCCTCCTGTAATTCCATTTTTAATTCCTTAATCTCAAAGGTATGTTCCCAATTGTTATAGCAAGTTGTGCCACTGTCTGTCACAACAATATACTGGCGAAGAAATGTATTGTCATGGTCATAACGGTAAAGCTGCTGCAGCAGAAGATAAGGAACTGAACTCCAGAAACCGCCTTCTTCATAATTCCAAATCTTATATTCCGGTTGATTTTCATATTCATAAGGAGTAAAAACATCAAATAGAAAACCCCCGGTTGGCGATAACGCATTGTAAATCTTACGCAACAAGGCTTTGCGTTCTATATGCGATAAAACGCCTAAATCACAATAAATCATTGTTATCAAATCGTAGCTGCCTTTAATTGGAGATGGAATATAATCGCCGTTTAAGTATGAAATGTTGAAATCCTTTTCTTTGGCTCTTTTCTTTGCGTATCGTATTGAGTTTTCCGAAATGTCAAAGCCCATAACCTGATACCCTTTTGCATGAAACAACTCTGCATAGATACCGGGGCCGCAGCCTAAATCCAAAAGTCTTTTATAGGACGATGACGGCAGTATGTCAGAAATCCAATGAGCAGATTGTTCTACAAAATTCAATCTACGGGTTGCGGATTCAAAGTCGGGATTCAGGTGCGCTTTTAGCATACTTTGCGAAATATGCGGGTCATCCCAAAATTTTACTTTGCTTTTTTCAAAAAGGGTTGGTTTTCTTAGGTACGGTTTTACTGTTTTAATCATTATAATTTCTACCTTTCTTAATTGATTTTTCACAGCAAAAAAGGCTGTGGATGATTCCACAGCCTAAAGGTTAGTTACTCTGTGGAAAACAAAAAAATAATCATTTCAAAACATAAAAACAAGGCCTGCACTAACCAACAGGTATCCTTATTCTTATGAAACTAATGATTATTTGGTTTCCACGTTTCACTTATATTACTGATTTTATAATATCAAGTGCGCCGGACTGAACCAACCCCTTTACTTAATTATGGTTATAGTATACATGATCGCGCTATACTGTTCAAGTCAAGCATGCTTGATAAGAAATTTTTAATGAGCTAAAGTTAAGTTTACAAAAGAGGACAGTAAAAGAGAGGAATAAATTTACTGTTTTTGATATCCTTGAGTCAGGAGGTAAAGAAATGGAATGGTTAAAGAATCTGAGCAATGCCATTGATTATATTGAAAGAAATTTAGATGGCGAGATTTGTTATGAAGAAGCCGCCAAAATTGCGTGTTGTTCCACCTGCTATTTGGGGCGGATGTTTTCCTATGCAGCGGGGATCTCCTTGTCCGAGTATATACGCCGCCGGAGAATGACACAGGCTGCCTTTGAAATACAAACCACAGATAAGAAGGTTTTGGAGGTTGCATTAAAATATGGCTATACCTCTCCGACTTCTTTTAACCGGGCGTTTCAAAATGTGCACGGAATATCCCCTATTTGTGCAAAAGCAAAGGGAAGTATATTAAATGCATATCCGCCTATCAAATTTTCAGTCAATATAATAGGAGGTAATGTCATGCCCTATCGGGTCGAAGAAAAAGAAGCAATGAGAATGGCAGGTGTCCGTATTCCCTTGACAATGGATATGGAAGAAAACAAAAGGAACGTTCCGATTTTTTGGGAAAACACATTGAAAAGCAGTCAATATGCAACAATATGCAGCTTGTCAAACAGGCTTTCTAAGAGTGTTATAGGTGCTACCGTATATCAAAATGAGGAGGAAATTTATTATTACATTGCAGCGGCAACGGATCAGCCTGTACCGGACGGAATGTTTGCGTATGAAATTCCGGCCGCTACATGGGTGGTATTTGAAAGCAACGGTTTCTTTAAAGAATCTGTGCAGGATATTTTCAAGAGATTTTTAACGGAATGGCTTCCTTTTTCGGGATACGCTTACGCAGAACTGCCGGACCTGGAAGTCTATCCGATCGGCAGAGAATTAAACCGTTTCGGGCATTTTGAAGTATGGATTGCAGTAAAGGAGGAATAAAATGAATGCTATTTATGTAAAGAATTTGGTTAAAAAATATAAAAACGGAGTACAGGCACTAGACGGACTTACTTTGACAGTGAAGGAGGGTGAGATCTTTTCTCTTTTGGGACCGAACGGAGCGGGAAAATCTACGCTGATTCATGTACTGACAACTTACCTGTGCCCTACCTCCGGTTTTGTCACCCTGTTTGGAAAAGACATTTCTCGTGAAGCGGCTGAGATTCGTTTAATGATTTCCTGTGTAGCACAAAAAACTTCTATTGATACCTATTTATCACTTAAGGAAAACATGATATTTCAAAGTAAGCTTTATCGAGTACCGGGGGCGGAAGCCGCAAAGCGTATGGAAATGCTGATTTTCAATTTTGGACTAGAAGATTATTTGAAGTATCCGGTTTCGTCCTATTCCGGCGGAGTCAAAAGGCGGCTTGACATCGCACTGAATCTAATGTCTAATCCCAAAGTGTTGTTTTTAGACGAGCCGACTGTTGGGATGGATATCGGATCCCGAAAGGCAATGTGGAATATGGTAAAGAAAATCAGAAATGATTTTGGGACGACCATTTTCTTAACGACCCATTATTTGGAAGAAGCCGATGAACTGAGTGATACTATTTGTATCATGAAAAATGGAAAAGAGGTCATTCAAGGTTCACCAAATACTTTTAAAGAGCCCACCTTAGAGGAGGCTTTCATCAATCTGACCGGTGAAAAAGAGAAGGAGGTATGTTCATGAATATTCTAATATTGCTTCAGCGTAATTTAAAATGGCGTTTTCATAATGCCTTTACGATTGTGATTACCATTTTACAGCCTATGGTATGGCTTGTTTTGTATAGTGCCGTTGCGGCACAATCCATGAAAGAGATTGGAATTGCAAATTATACGGCTTTTCTTCTTCCGGGACTGATTGTGCTGGTTAGTTTTGGAGCGTGCAGCAGCAGCGGTATGATGAACTATTTGATGAAAGCAGATGGGAGTTTTTACCGGATATTGATTGCTCCGGTCAAAAGAAGTTCGATTGTACTGGGTCAGATACTGGAAGCAGTCGTATGTACGTTCATCGAAGTGATGATGCTGTGTATCGTCAGTGTGTTTTTTTCTGTAAGGGTTGCGACCGGATTCTCAGGTATCCTTTTGATCGTTCTTTTCGTATTTTTAACTGCCTTTTTCATTTCAGGGCTTACTTATGCGATCAGTCTCTGCCTTCCCAATGAGGTCATGTATGAAACGGCAATGAACGCAATTGTTCTCCCTATCTTTTTTCTAAGTACCGCATTGTTTCCGGCAGACAGATTATCGGGGGGATTAAAAATCGCGGTAAATCTAAATCCATTTACTCATGTAATCAATGTGTTACGTGATTTGATCTTACAAAGCCATATTGTTTTTCTGGATAGTATTTTTGTTATTCTTCTGTTGATTGGTTTGTGCGGGATCAGTTTTTTATGGGCCTTTTGCAGATTGAAAAAGGAAACAGCATTTTGAAAAATGCTGTTATTGAAGGTATATTTGATTACGCCGGGCATCTCGATTATGACAACGTGACGGCCCCCAGCAGATGAGAAATATTCTCCTTTATGCGAAGAAGATTTTGAATAATCTTTTCCCGGTCCAGCTGTTTAAAGCGAGTAGCAGGAACAGAAATGCTGATTGCGGCGACAGGTATATTTAAATAGTTAAATAATGGGATTGCAAGACAATTAATCCCCAATTCATGTTCTTCATTATCAAATGCATATCCGGTCAGATGTATCAATTCTAATTCTGATAACAGCCTTTCATAATCAATAATAGTATTTGCTGTATACTTGACAATTTCTGAAGAATTCCAGATAGCCCGGACTTCTTCTAAAGGCATGTATGCAAGCATTGCTTTTCCGACTCCCGTGCAATACATGGGATTGTGTAAGCCGACATGGGAGGACATGCGAACAATACTGTTAGAGGAATCTGCTTTGTAAATATATACAACTTCATTGTTTTCTCTTACAACGAGATGAACGGCTTCATTGGTGGATTCTGATAATTCTGACAGAAATGGACGGCAAATTGTGAGCAAATCAGGGGTCTGAAAGGCATGACTGCTGATCTCGTATAAGCGAAGAGTCAACTTATAGTTTTTGGTAGTTTCATCCTGCATTACGTAACTTCGATTTGTCAATGTTGCGAGAAGACGGTGTACTGTGCTTTTGGGAAGATTGATTGCGACACTGATACTGTTTAAAGAGTAACCGCCGGGAGCAGATGCCAAAAATTCAATTATATCAAAAATACGATCTATCGATTGTACATTCTTATCATTCATAGGATACCTCCGTTCATCTTATAATAATAATTAAAGTGCCACTTGTAAATCAAAAAAATTAAAATTATAGATTTTTTTGAAAATATAAAATATATTATGATTGACAAATAGCATAAATAGTCGTATAAAAAAAGTGTGGATTCCATAATATAAAATAATATTCCACTATACGGAACGGAGGAAAAATGAAAGAGTTATTCGAAAAAAATAAAATTTGTGCTATTATCAGAAATGTACCGACAGAAAAGATTGAAGGATATTTGGAAGCTGCATATCATGGCGGCATTAGAATGTATGAATTTGCAATGAATTCAGATAATGCGTGCGAACTAATACAGATAGCCAGAAGGTTGTATGATGATAAGATTGTTATTGGAGCAGGAACTGTGATAAATGAAGCGAGACGTGTAAGCGCTTTTGAAGCAGGCGCAGAATTCTTTTTAACACCGTCTGTAAATATTCATACGATAGAATACTGCTTAAAACATGGCATAAAAGTATTGCCGGGAGTGCTGACACCTACAGATGTTGATATCTGCACCTCATATGGCATCAACACAATGAAACTTTTTCCGGCAGGAGAAATGCCTGATAGCTATATCAAAAGCATAAAAGGACCATTTAATGGAACAAATTATATTGCAGTTGGTGGTGTTAGCAGAGATAATATTACTGAATTTTTCAAACAGGGTTATATTGGTGTAGGAATTGGCAGTAATATGATTGCAAGGCAGTATGTCGAAACGAATGACTGGCAGCGTGCAGAGAGTTATGTAAGAGAGATGGTAATGTCAGTGGAAGGAGTACAATGATGAAGATTAAAAAAATTAACACCTATTTGTGCAGACCAAGATGGGGGTTTGTAAAGATTGAGACCGATGACGGCCTGGTTGGATGGGGTGAGCCGGTTATTGAAGGGAAAGCGGCAACGGTACAGGCTTGTGTAGAAGAAATGAAGGAATATCTGATTGGACAAAATCCAATGATGATAGAAGATATTTGGAATAAATTGTATAGAGCAGGCTTTTACAGAGGCGGTCCTATTATGATGAGCGCTATTGCAGGTATTGACCAGGCGTTATGGGATATAAAGGGAAAATATTATAATGCGCCGGTATATGAATTGATGGGCGGAAGCTGTCGGGAAAAAATGCGTGTCTATTCATGGATAGGTGGTGACAGGCCTTCGGATGTTGCAGATGCAGCTTTGGAAAAACAAAAGGCCGGTTTTACGGCAATAAAAATGAATGCTACTGAGGAACTCCAGATGGTTGATTCGTACGAAAAGATTGATGAGGTTCTTGAAAGGGTAGCATCTATAAGGGAAAAGGTTGGCAGCTATTTTGGAATTGCCGTTGATTTTCATGGAAGAGTACATAAGCCGATGGCAAAGATTCTGGCTAAAAAACTTGAGGAATTTGATTTGATGTTCATTGAGGAGCCGGTTCTGTGTGAAAACATGGAGGAATTCTTAGAAATCAGAAGAATGGCAAATATTCCAATTGCAACAGGAGAACGTCTTTTCTCCAAGTTTGATTTTAAGCGATTGCTTCAAACGGGAGGGGTCGATATTATTCAACCTGACTTATCCCATGCAGGAGGAATCACAGAAGTAAAGAAAATAGCATCAATGGCTGAGGCATATGATGTTGCCTTGGCTCCTCATTGCCCATTAGGGCCCGTGGCTTTGGCGGCCTGCCTTCAAGTGGATGCAACTTCCTATAATGCTTTTATTCAGGAGCAAAGCATGGGAATTCATTATAATGAATATCATGGTGTTCTGGATTATATTAAAAATCGAGATGTATTTGAATTCAAGAATGGATATGCAGAGTTCCCTAAGCTGCCGGGATTAGGAGTCGAAGTAAATGAGGACTTAATATTGCAGGAGAATGAGAATCCGCATTCTTGGAAAAATCCGGTATGGAGGCATTCTGATCATTCAATCGCAGAATGGTGATATTAAAATACAAACAATACATTCCATGGTATTGTTTGTACTTTTTTTGTTATAATTAGTTTAATTGTTATAGGTGGGTGCGGTCATATGATTACTATAAAAAGAATGAAATCTGAGTTAAAAGGAAGAATAAAAGACTTACCAATTCAAAAAAAAATGATACTTGCATTGGTAAGTCTTGTTATTGTTCCCATTCTTGTTTTAGGGAGTATTTTATCTGTAAATATGATAAATCTGACAATACAAAACCAGTATGTTTCACAGATCTCTCTTCTGAACAAATCCAGCAAAGATATTGAAAACATGTACAAATCAATTATTCAATCAATGGATGAGTTAAGCAAGGACAGTTCGGTAAGAGCAATATCTGACGGAAATGCGTCAGTGATCGATTACAGGAATGTATCAGAAAAAATGAAAGCACTGGTTGAATCGATTGATTGCTGTGACAGTATTGCCATCAGTAAAAACGGGAAGATATTGTTACAGAGAGGAGATCGGTATCTTGGAGAAAATGAGGATGTGCAATATACGAAACGCATTGAAGATAAAGAACATTCATTTTGGGTCCCCAGCCATATGACCAGCTTTTATAAAGGTATTAATAAAGAAAATCAAAATGAGTTGTCTTATTATGTGGAAATTTTGAATTACGTTATGCAGCAAAGCACCGGATCACTGAGTATTCATATTAACAATGCTGATCTTCAAAATCTGTATATTCCTTATCAAAGCGGAAGCGTTATAGTAAATACGCTGATTATGGATGACATGGGAAATGTTATGGCTGAAAATGGCGAGAATACCAATGTTGCACGGGAAGTATGGGATAAGTTTATGGAACAGGAAAATCAGGATTATGGATACTTCAGAATGAACAATAACAATAACAATTATATTGTACTATATTCAAAGTGCGGAGATTCCGGCTGGTATCTGTTCGAGGTGGAATATCCGCTGAATGCTTACCACACACAAATATTTTTTGTTATCATTGCGATTGCGCTGTGTGTATTTTTTGGTGTTATCTATGCATGGATACAAAATAAAACTATTTTAAAACCGTTGTATCATCTGTCAAAAAGAATAGAAGCAGTCAAAGCAGGAGACTTTCAGTCTGCAAATGAAAATTTAAAAGACAGACAGTTTTCCAAAGATGAAATAGGTATTGTCGAGCATGGATTTGAAGATATGACTGTTCATATAAACAGATTGATTGAACAGGTATATGTCCAGACCATAAAAACACAGGAGGCGGAAAGAGAAATGTTGTTATCGAAAATGAACCCACATTTCTTGTACAATTCGTTAGATTCTATTCATTGGCTTTCTTTTCGCAATAAAGATTATATAGTAAGTGAGCAATTAGAAGCTCTTGCGGATGTTTATCGGCACATTTTGAAAAGTGGTGTAAATCTAATAACAATTCAGGAGGATATAGCTTTTTTAGAAAACTATGAATTTATCTGGGAGGCACAGCTTGGAGACAAGGTCAGGTTTCTGCAGGATGTTGATGAGCGCCTTTATTTATATAAAATTCCGAAACTAATTATTCAGCCATTACTTGAAAATGCCATTACGCATGGAATAAGAGAAAAAAAAGAGAATGGAACCATAAAACTGCGAATCAAAAAAAAGGGTGAAATTTTAGAAATCGTGGTAATTGATAACGGTAAGGGCGCAGATCAGAAAGAGATTTGGGAACTGCTGCGCGATCACTCAAAGCAGGAAGCCTTTGCGCTTAAGAATATTGATGCACGTCTGAAATCAGGATACGGGGAAGAGTTTGGGTTAACTTTTTTCAGTAGAAAAAATATAGGTACGATAGTTCGGCTGCGCTTAAAAGCGCAAATGTAAGGAGGTCATAAAATAAATGAAGCTGATGATTGTGGATGATGATAAGCAAATTAGAGAAGGGATACGTTATGGAATAGATTGGGAAAACTATGGATTTGAGAATGTGAAGGATTATGGGGATGGTGAGGAGGCCTATAAAGATTTTTCTGATTTTGATCCGGATATTGTTGTTGCAGATATTCGTATGCCTAGGATGGATGGATTGGAGCTTCTGGAAAAAATTAAAAAGAAAAAAATAGAATGCAGATATATTCTCCTTAGTGCGTATAGTGAATTTGAGTATTGTCAAAAGGCATTGCAATTAGGAGCAAACGGATATGAATTAAAACCGGTAAAGCCACAGAAACTCATTACTAAAATAATGAATGAAGTAAAAAACCTGATAGAAGAAAAAAATGAAGAATCTAAGTATTTTGAAATGTATGAAAAATCTATTTTGCATATCATATCTGCTGGTGAAGCATATGAAAACACAGATAAGTTAAAAGAGTTATTGATGAAAAAATATAATATGCATAACATAAAATACATTTATATTACGCTAATGCAGGTAGAATCATTGAATACAGAGGAACCAAGGAATACACAGGATTTACTTGAAATTCTGCGCATAAAGCTGGAAGGTTTTGGCGGGGTGGTTCGGCTCACAGACGATCAGTATATCTGTATTTGTCAGGGTGAAAATTCGAGCTTTTTGAACATTAATAATCAGTACAATATGAAAAAAAGTATACAGGATTTAAATAAAGATTTGTCGGAGAAAAATGTAGTATTAACGACAGGAATTTCGGATGTGAAAGGTCTTAAAGATATTCATATTGTATATTCACAGGCACAAGAAGCTATGAATCAAAATTTTTATCATGAAAAGGGATCTTGTACCATGTATGCGTTAATTTCAAGGATAACGATTGAGAAATTACCGGAAAAGAAGCAGAAAGAATACTTGGATATCATAGATGATCATAAAACAGAAAATGTGGAAAATGTTTTAAATCTTCTTGAAGAGGATATCAAGAATCATGGCTATACAAAGCAATCGGTAGAAAGCTTCTTGAAAAAAATTTATTTTTCACTGTTGAAAAGAGGAAAAGTTGATAGTGATTATGATAGGAAATATCAAATGATGACATCCGGATTACATTTTGAAGATAGTATGAAAGAACTTAAAGATCTGATTATGACACGTGCCAGGAAGGATTATTTAGACTATGAAAGTTATTCGCCTATAGTAAAGAAAATGTGTATCTTTATTAAAGAGAACTATGCCGATCAGGTTAGTGTTGAAAAACTTGCAGATGAACTGGGGAAATCGCCCAACTATATTTCCGCAAAATTTAAGAAGGAAACAGGAAGGCCTTTTACAGATTTTGTTGTTGATACGAGAATGGAGGAAGCATTAAAGCTGTTGCAAAAGACAAATTTGTCTATCCTTGAAATTGCGGAAAAGGTCGGATACAGCAGTTATTCCTATTTTTCAAGAACATTTAAAAAGAAAACCGGCATGAGTGCAGGTTATTATCGAACGGAATCAATTTAGATGGAAAAGCGTTGATATTTTACATAGAATTGTAGAATTGTGACATGATTTCCGGCTCTATAAATTTGCTATGATTAATTTACCGAAAGGGAACAAACAAAAATAGGGAGGTTATGTATGAAAAAGAAATTATTGTCGCTGTTGTTGGTTGGTGCAATGGCTTTGTCACTGGGTGCGTGCGGAAGCGAAAGCACGGAAACAGCATCAGCAGGAGAAACACAGGTAAGCGATGAAGCAGCAAATAGCAGTTCATCTGATGAAAAACAGGATTTAGTTGTCATGATTACTAATCCGGGTGATGTGAATAATGCTGTAGAGCAAATGTTAATTGATAAACTGGGTGATAAATATAATATTATCACAAAAACATGGGATTCGGCATCCGTAGAGCAGACCGTAAAAACGGCAGCTGCAGCAAATGAACAGATAGATCTTGTTCAGTATTGGCCTAATCAGATGAATAGCTTTACATCGGTTGGCTTGGCTACAGACCTGACTGAATATATGGATGATACATGGGCGTCTACTTTCAATGACGGCGTTCTGGATATTGGTACCTATGATGCAAAATTATACAATGTAGCATATAAAACGGTATATCCGGCAATGCTGGTTGATCTGGAAGTTACAAGAGCGGCAGGGATTGATGACAGTGAAATCAAAGAGCAGATGACATGGGATGAGTTTTTGGATATCTGCAGAAGAATCGAAAGCAACTCAGATGCATATGGAGCATGTATTCAGGAAGATTATGCATGCTGGTTATCCAGAAATGCAATGATGCAGGCCTGGAGCACAGACGCAGAGCTGGATGTGTGGAATAATGGTGATGTATCATTTACAGATCCTAAAATTGTAGCGGCATGCGATCAGGTTAAAGCTGCTTTTGATGAAGGTTTATTTTATCCTGGTGACGGAGCTCTTGCCGTAACGCAGGATCAGACATACGGAGCTGTAACGGCTCATAAAGTAGGATTTTTACTTTGTCCGACAACAACAGTTAAGACGACGATTGATAATACCGGAATTACAGATTATATGGTTTGTGATTATCCGGCAATGGGTTCTAATCCGACTAATCCATTATTGGGCGGCTGTGACGGATATTTCATTCCGACATCCTCAAAAAATGTGGAAGGCGCAGTTGAAGCCATGAAGTATTTGACAAGTGAAGAGGTTGCAACTTTCAGAGCAGAGGGTGGACAGGTTCCCACAATGAAAGTCTCGGAAAGCGCCGATATTGATACGGTATTCATGGAATCTATTTCAAGATGTTCGGACCAGATCTATCCGACAGAGATTATAAATATTGATCCGGAGCTTTCAGATTATTTGCAGAATTCTATGCCCGCTAATTATATCTACAATGGTGCGTCGGCATTAGAGGAGCTCGAAACTTTAAGAGTGAATGCTAAAGGGGAATAATGGATTTTGATTAGCAGGATGGCCCCAAAACATGTATGAAATGTTTTGGGGCCATCCTTTGTTCAAGATGAGGAAAGGCGGTATATAAACTGTGTCTAAAAAAAACAGAAACAAGACGGAAGGAGCAAGCCGGGCATATGAGAACACTCGTAAGCTTCGTACGATAGGATATCTATTTAGTTTACCGGCACTTGTGATGGTCGTTTTTGCAACGATAATACCGGTTGTCTGGAATATGGTGCTTAGCTTCTGTAAGTGGGATGGCGTGTCCTCAATAAGCTTTGCGGGATTGAGCAATTATATCCAGTTATTCGGAGAAAAGGCAACGACCAAAACAATTGGTTATTCACTTGTAATAGCATTGGTTGCAACATTTACAGCGATGCTTCTGGGAATCATGCTGGCCTTATTGATCTATAAGGTTTCAAAATTTGAGGGCGCTTTTTTCAGATTTGTATTCTATTCACCTGCAATGCTGCCGCTTTCGGTTGTGGGCTTGCTATTTACCTTTGTTCTGGCGACCGATGAGGGATTACTCAATAATATTTTAGGTGCAATTGGATTGGAGGATCTGGAAAGAGCATGGCTGGCACAAAAGGGATTAGTTCTGATCGTGATTGGTCTCGTACAAGGATGGAGAAGCAGCGGAACTGTCATGATGCTTGTCTTTACAGGGATTATAGGATTACCGGTCGACCTGTTTGAGTCCTCTAAACTTGATGGAGCCACATATTCACAAGAAACAAGATATATTATACTTCCGCTTGTAAAATCGACAATTCAGCTGGCGCTCTCCATGTGTGTTATGAGTGCTTTCAAAACGTATGATATTGTTTATTCCATGACGGGAGGCGGTCCCGGTGACATATCGAAAACCGCACCGCTTCGTATTGTTGAACAGGCATTCATGTTTAATAAGTATGGATATGCAGCATCCGTAAGTATTGTGTATGCGGCGCTTGTAGTTTGCATTTTAGTCATTTTACGCAGAAGTCTGGGAGGAGAAAAATATGAATACTAGAATCAGAGCCTCACATATTGCGGGTAAAAAAGATATAACGGGTTTTAAGGTGATTACCCGGATAATATTGATACTAATGGTGGCGGTATGGATTTATCCTATTCTTTTTTCACTACAGACTTCCTTTAAAACAATACAGGAATTTTATGTAAGTATCTGGGCGCTCCCGGAGAAACTCGGAATCACAAATTATGTGAAAGCATTTTCGGAAGGTCACATTGGAGAATACTTTATTAACAGTATCATGATTGCGGTTGTTTCACTCATTTTAATTGAAACAATTTCAATTATGGCCGCATATGCATTGGCAAGACTGAAAATTCCCCATCCGGAATTAATTGTTTTGCTGTGTTTTGCAATTCAGCTGCTTCCTACGGAAACAATCATTATCCCTCTTTATATGATGATGTCGAAGCTGGGATTCTTAAAGATGATGTATATTCCAATTATACTGGCATATGTTGGATGGTCCATTCCGGGAACGACGGTTATCCTTAAGAATTTTTTTGATACCGTGCCTAAAGAGTTGTTAGAAGCAGCAAGAATTGACGGCTCCGGAGAGATCTCGACCATGTTTAAAATAGTACTTCCATTAATGAAGGGAGCGCTTGCAACATGTATCGTTATGAATTTTACATTTATCTGGGGCGAACTTATGTGGGCAAAAACTGTAACAATAACAACCACGAAGGGACTGCCGCTTACAGTAGGTTTAATGAACTTTAAGGGTGAATTTGGTACGAATTGGCCGCTGATGTGTGCGGCAATCTGCATGATTGTTATTCCGTTATATCTGGTATTTTTATTTCTGCAAAAATATTTTGTTTCCTCCTTAACAGCGGGCGGAGTGAAAGGTTAGTGTTGCTATGAAAATCAAACATTTGAGAATTAATCATATAGAAAGACCCATGGGATATTGCCTGGATACGATAATGGCATCTTACATTGTCGAAGATAAAGATTCAAAAGAACAGAAAATGGCAAGAATTGTAGTTTCGAAAGATATGTATTTTTCACAAATAATATTTGATACAGGAAAAAGTCAGAAAGTATCGGGACTGGGAACAAAAATTGACATTACTGTTCAACCGAGAACACGGTATTATTGGAAGGTCTACGTTTGGAATGAGCAAAATCAAATTGCAGAAAGCGAAGCGGAATGGTTTGAGAGCGGTTTGATGGAGGAAGGCTTTCAAGGAAAGTGTATCACGCCGGATCTTTCGGAAAATCAGGCTCCGGTTTTCAAAAAGACCTTTGAATTAAACCATCATGCACAATCGAGCCGGATGTATATCTGTGGTTTGGGTCTGTATCATGTTTTATTGAATGGAATGGAAATTACACGGGAAAAATTGACTCCCGGTTTGACTGTTTATCAGCACTATGTGCAATATCAAACCTATGATATTACAGATTTTTTAGCCGTCGGAGAAAATAATGTCGAAATTTCTATGGCAGACGGCTGGTATAAAGGAAAGTATGGATATCGTCAAAATGAGCACTATCGAGAGAATAAGAAATTTGAATTAATTGCGGATATACATATTGAATCGGAAGATGGAACGGAACAAATTATTTCTACGGATACAAGCTGGAAGGTGTCTTTCAACAAGGTAATTGAAAGCGATATTTATGATGGAGAGGTAGTTGATGATACGTTAGATGTTTCCGGGGAATATGCGGTAAAAGAAAGTGATTTTGATAGTTCGGTAATCAAAGAAAGACTTGGCTTGCCAATTGTAGTAAAAGAACATAAAAAACCGGAAAAAGTGATCAGAACTGCTAAAAATGAAATTGTGCTGGATATGGGGCAGAACATGGTCGGATGGATTGCATTTTGCAATCGATTGCCGAAAGGAAATAAGATCATACTGGAATATGGGGAAGTACTTCAAAATAATTGTTTTTATAGAGAGAACTACAGAACGGCTAAAGCACGTTTTGAATATCTGTCAGATGGAACAGAAAAGGTAATACGGCCCTCCTTTACTTTTTTTGGTTTCCGGTATGTGCGCATTACGGGAGTCGAAGATGTCTCAATAGACGATTTCTGGGGAGAGGTGGTTTACTCAAACCTTGATCGTATCGGAATCATTCAAACAGGCGAACCGATGATCAATCAATTATATCAAAATGCATTATGGAGTCAGAAAGGGAACTTTTTGGATATTCCATCTGATTGCCCGCAAAGAGATGAAAAAATGGGCTGGACCGGAGATGCACAGATTTTTTCGGCAGCTGCAGATATGAATATGGACTGTTATGCATTTTTCGCAAAATATTTGCATGATATTAGTTTGGAACAAAAGGATACAAATGGTCTGGTGCCGCAGATAGTGCCATCTGTAGGACGTAATGAAAGAACTTCAGCAGCATGGGGAGATGCGGCAACGATTATTCCGTGGAACCTGTACAAATACTATGGAGATTCCTCTATTTTGAGCAGCCAATACGAAAGTATGAAAGAATGGATTGGCTATATTGATGAGGAGAATCAAAAGCATGGTACAAATCCCAATCTGTGGTGTAATGGTTTTCATTATGGGGATTGGCTGGCACTTGATGGCGGATACTACTACATGCCTACCGGAGGAACAGAAGTATTTTTTATATCTTCGGCTTATTTTTATTATTCTACCAAAATCCTTGCGGATACAGCAGCGGTACTGGGCAAAACAGAGGATGCAAAAGTATTTGCAGCCAAGGCTGACAGTATCAAGAAGGCAGTGTGTGAGGAATATTTCACACCAAGCGGAAAATTAAGATTAGATACACAAACCGCCTATATTGTCGCGCTGTATATGGGGTTGTTTGAAGAAGATAAGAAAGAAGTGCTTGTACAACAGTTGCTTTTACGCCTGAGAAAGGATAATTATAAATTACAGACAGGGTTTGTGGGAACACCATACTTTTTGCCTGTTCTTTCTGAAATCGGCAGAGATGATATCGCATTCAAAATTTTGCACAACAAAGAAGTTCCCGGATGGCTGTATCCCATTACGATGGGGGCTACCACTATGTGGGAGAGATGGAATTCTATTTTACCGGACGGCAGTATGAGCAGTACCGGCATGAATTCGTTAAATCATTATGCATATGGTTCCGTAATAGGATGGATGTATGAATATATGGCAGGAATCAAACCGGAACCTGATGGCATGGGTTACAAGATAGTAAAAATACACCCAAGAGTAGATTACAAGATCAAATATATCAAATGTAATATGCAAACATCCGCAGGTACTTATCATATGGAATGGAAAATTGCAGGTAATAATTTAGAGATAATGTTGGAGATTCCGTTTGATGCCAAAGCCCATGTAGTTCTTCCGCATGTTGAAAACGAGACGATTATAGTGAATAAACAGACACGAGATTATCGGAATGAGGAAGTATTATGTATGAATGCAGGATCTTATTCTATACAATATCAGATGAAAAAAGATTTTCGTCCCTATTATTCAATGGAAGATAGTGTTGTGCAGCTGATTCTGAATCCGGAAATAAAAGACTACTTGTATAGTCGAATTCCAATGCTAAAGAATACAGAGAATGGCGATATTCAAGTAATGACACTGCCTGAAATCGCAGAACTGCCATTTCTTCTCGGAATAGGGACAAGATTAGGTATGGGACAAGAAGTGCTGTCAGAGGTCGCTGAACATATAAGTAAAATTCCAAAGGAGGAATGATCGTGGAATATAGAAGCCAGCGAATTAGAAAGCTTGCCCCGGAGATGGATCCGCTGAGAATGGGAATGGGATGGTCTGTGGAAGATTTAGAAAAGCCGCAGATCCTGGTGGAGAGTACCTATGGTGATAGCCACCCGGGCAGTGCGCATCTAAATAAGTTTGTGGAAGAGGCTGTTCAGGGGATTGAGAAGAACGGCGGAAAAGGTGCCAGATATTTTGTGACAGATATTTGTGACGGAATGGCACAAGGACATGATGGAATCAATTATTCCCTTGCATCCCGGGATACTTTGTGTAACATGATTGAGATACATAACAATGCGACTACTTTTGATGCCGGTGTTTTTATTTCAAGCTGTGATAAGGCAGTTCCTGCGCATTTAATGGCTATCGGAAGAACCAACCTTCCCGCTGTCATGGTAACGGGCGGTGTAATGGATGCTTATGGAAAGGAACTGTTAACGCTGGAGCAAATTGGTAAATACAGTGCGATGCAGCAAAGAGGAGAGATTTCAGAAGAACAACTCACATTCTATAAACAGCATGCCTGTCCTTCCTGCGGTGCCTGTTCTTTTATGGGAACGGCATCTACAATGCAGATTATGGCTGAGGCAATGGGCTTAATGATACCGGGGAGTGCGCTGATGCCTGCAATGTGTCCGGATCTTTTGACAGTTGCTCTTCAGGCCGGTGAACTAGCCGTCAAACTTGCAATAAACCAGATCGGAGCAAGAGATATTGTCGGCATGAAATCCTTCGAGAATGCAATTTTGGTACATGCCGCGATCTCAGGGTCCACAAATGCATTAATGCATCTTCCGGCAATTGCTCATGAATTTGGATATGATTTGGATAGTAATTTATTTGATAAAATGCACAGAGATGCTCATTATCTTCTGGATATCAGACCAACCGGGAAATGGCCGGCACAGTTTTTCTATTATGCCGGCGGCGTTCCGAGAGTGATGGAAGAAATTAAGAGTATGCTGCATTTGGATGTAATGACAGTTACCGGTCAAACGCTTGGCGAGAACCTTGAGCAGCTGAAAAATAGTGATTATTACGCAAAATGCGATGAATATATGTCAAAAACCGGATTAAAAAAGACAGATGTAATCAGAACATTTGAAAATCCGATAGGAACAAACGGAACAATTGCTATACTAAAAGGCAATTTAGCACCTGAAGGAGCAGTTATAAAGCACAGTGCCTGTCCAAAGGAAATGATGAAGGCAACGCTCTGCGCAAGGCCCTATGATAGTGAAGAGGAAGCCATTGCGGCAATTTTAAAGCACGTCATCAAACCCGGTGATGCGGTATTTATCCGGTATGAAGGGCCAAAAGGAAGTGGTATGCCGGAAATGTTCTATACATCAGAGGCGATATCATCAGATAAGGAACTTGGAAAAACAATTGCACTCATCACAGACGGCAGATTCTCAGGGGCATCAACAGGCCCTGTCATTGGACATTGCTCGCCGGAAGCCGCCGAGGGCGGGCCGATAGCGCTGGTAGAGGAGAATGATTTGATTTTAATTGATGTTGAGAATAGAAAGCTGGATATGATAGGGGTTAATGGTGTGCATAAGACCTCGGAAGAAATGAAATTGATTTTGATGCAAAGAAGAGAAAAATGGAAAGCCAAGCCGCCTCGTTATGAATCAGGCGTTTTAAAAATCTTTGCAGAACATGCGGTATCTCCGATAAAAGGGGGTTACATGAAATAAGGAATTACTACAATTGGTAGAAAGACATTCTGACGAAAAGAGGAGAAAAAATGACGAAAAGAATTGTTACATTAGGTGAGATCATGATGAGGCTGGCACCGGAAGGATATCATAGGTTTGTCCAGGCAGATCAATTTGAGGTTACGTATGCCGGAGGAGAAGCCAATGTTGCGGTATCGTTGGCCAATTATGGAATGGACGCATGCTTTATTTCAAAGGTTCCGTCTCATGAAATCGGACAATGTGCAATAAATGCATTAAGAAAATATGGAGTAGATACAAAATTTATTTTGCGCGGCGGAGAAAGATTGGGTGTTTATTACCTTGAAAAGGGTGCCAGTCAGAGGCCTTCCAAAGTAATCTATGATCGGGCAGGATCCTCGATCGCAACCGCAGATCCGGATGAATTTGATTGGGACAATATCTTTGAAGGCGTTGACTGGTTTCACTTTACCGGTATTACACCGGCATTAAGCGAATCGGCGGCAGAAATCTGTTTTAAAGCATGCAAGTCTGCAAAAGAAAAGAATATTAAAATCAGTTGTGACTTGAATTATAGAAATAAATTGTGGTCGAAAGAAAAAGCAGGGGAAGTTATGGGAAAGCTCTGCGAATATGTTGATGTTTGTATAGCAAATGAAGAGGATGCAAATGATGTGTTCGGTATAAAGGCTTCCGGCACGGATGTGACAACAAGCAAGGTAAATCAGGAAGGCTATAAAGATGTTGCAAGACAGCTTGTGGAAAAATTTCATTTTGAGAAGGTCGCAATTACGTTAAGAGAATCCATCTCCGCAAATGATAACAATTGGGCAGCAATGTTGTATACGAATGATCAGTACTATTTCAGCAAAAAATACAAGATGCATATTGTTGACAGAGTAGGCGGCGGAGATTCTTTCGGAGGCGGTTTGTTATATGCATGTCTGGAAGATTTGGAGCCTCAGCAAATGATCGAATTTGCGGTTGCTGCCAGTTGCCTGAAACATAGTATTGAAGGTGATTTCAATCAGGTGGACATCAATGAAGTGCTGAAATTGTCAGGCGGTGACGGCTCCGGAAGAGTGCAGAGATAGAAATATTTATCATTTGTGAGAAAATATATCGTGAGAAAGCAGAGAGTGGTAACGTAATCAGTTATCGCTCTTTTTTATTCTTGAGTTTCCGCAAACTGTAATTGAAGGATGAATCAATCTGCCCAAAGCATATGGCTGCCGATTTTTGAGAGATATAATAGGGGTATCATACGCATAAGCGGAACTTTAATAAGCCCCGCTTG
>JAEYFP010000066.1 GCA_023402845.1 Bacillota bacterium | reverse complement strand
AGCAAGCTAATTGCTTCAAAAATGTATTCTCCGTTCGACTTGCATGTGTTAGGCACGCCGCCAGCGTTCATCCTGAGCCAGGATCAAACTCTCTGTATTAGTTTGTTTTTTCCTTGGTCCAGAACTGTTGCTGACTTCTTTAAAAAGTAGCTTCGTTCTTTTCCGTTTACTGTTTCTAGGTTTGTTCTTCTGAACATTCTCTTTTTTTCTTGAATTGTTCAGGGTTGGTTATACTGTTTAGTTTTCAAGGTGCTTTTGCTGCTATCATCATTTCGTCAGTGCGAGAGTACGGAGCCCGTGACAGACTCGTGTACCTGGTACGTATTACTACGGAGAAGGAGGGATTTGAACCCTCGCGCCGCTATTAACGACCTACTCCCTTTCCAGGGGAGCCCCTTCAGCCGCTTGGGTACTTCTCCAAACTGACTGAATATAATGATAACCGACGGAGAGGATGGGATTCGAACCCATGTGCCCGTAAAGGCAAACGGTTTTCAAGACCGCCTCGTTATGACCGCTTCGATACCTCTCCTTTTAAATCAAAAGAGTTTCGACGATTCTTAACAAAACTCATGCCACCTTCTTTTGTCGGCGCAAGTGTTATTGTAGCAAAAACAATATCGTGTGTCAATTGTTTTTTTATATTTTTTAGTACCTTTTTTAATATACCGGAATGCTGTAAATTCTATTCGGGCTGAAAGCCGAAAAATCATGATGTTTTCGCCTTTGCTGCTCTGCGTCGTTGTTTTTTTATAAGCCCCAGTTTTTCATATTTCTGCCGCTTGCGAACAAAGGTTGAGGTTTCCATGCAAAGACTTTCCGCCGCATCTCTGACATTCTGATGCTTCTTAAACGCCATTTCTATATAACTTGCTTCTAATTTCGAGACTTCCTCCCGCAAATCATATTTTTCCAGAACTCCCTCTTGTTCTTTGCTTACGAATTCAATATTATCCTCAATAAATAAATCCTGAAGGCTTATCATTTCCTCGGAACTGATAATGGCAGAGCGCTGAACAAGATTTCTTAGTTCCCTGACATTTCCCGGCCAATGATATTCCAGCAGCTTTTTATAACTGGATCGGTCAAATTTTTTATTTTCTCCCGTTTTTCGATTATATTGATTCAAATAAAAATTCAATAACGGAATAATATCCTCTTTTCTCTCCCTTAACGGAGCAATTTCCAAGGGAAACAAAGAAAAAATATCGAGTATTTCCTTATTAATATAATTCAAATTTCTCAATTCTTCCAGAGAGTACCTGCTGCCAGCTATTACTCTGACACTCAGTTTGTGAAGATTGTGATCTCCCATAACGCAGACACCGTCTCTTAGTAATTCCAAAATAGTTCCCTGAGACTCTTTTGCGATATCCATAATCTCTTCTATATAAACCGTACCCCGCTCGGCGCTTTCAAAAACCCCCATCTTATATTCTCCGGATTTTTCATCCATATAACCCAGCAGATATTTCTGCAAATCACCCTGCGGAATAATAGAATAGTTAATATGAATAAAAGCACATTCTGATCGATCGGAATGTTTGTGAATAAAATTGGCCAGTTTTTCCTTTCCGACTCCGCTTTCTCCAGACAGCAGCACAGGGGTATCGACAGCCGCCACACGTTCAACAACTCTCATGAGACTGACTGACTTTTTATCGACCGCCACAATATCTATATTACCGTTCATTTCATTCTTGATACGTTCGACCTCTTGAAGATATTTACGGTTTTGCAGTTCCTTCCGCCGAAGTTCCTTACGAATAGAATAAATTTCCGTTATTTCCCTTACGATGGTGACGACCATAATAATATTCTTTTCATCCGTATCCTCTTCATAAATCGGAGTACTCGTAATAATAGCACGCTTCCCGGTTCGAAAGCTCTGTTCTGCGGTAAAGCTCTGCCCTGAATCCAGTACCGCAAGTGTTCCGCTTCTTGAAATAACTCCGCGCTCTACCAAATCCTTCATATTCTTCCCAAGCATCTCAGATTTTAACAATCCGCTGATAAGCTCATAGCTGTGATTTAAATATACGGTATTAGCCTCGCTGTCAGCAATATAGATTCCATCATGAAAATTTTCCAAAATCGTTTCCAGATAATCCTGAACTAAAAGCGAGGATATTTTCTGTTCATTTTTACTCATAAAGTACCCCTCTGAAATTGCGAATATGCAACATTTTGTATTGAGTATACTTAAAAAAACGAGCAAAATCAACAATAATATTGAAAATATCAGTAAATATATTAACCTATATTCTTTAAAAAGGTGCCAGTTACCATCTGTGCAAATTCACGCGGCCGGTCAGCCGGAAAGTTGTGATAACCTGGTGTCCTGAGCAGCCTGCATCCCAAATACTTTGCCGCAGAAGCCGCAGCCTGGGCAAACAATCCGTCACAATCACATTTTCCGGCCGCTATCACACACGGCATTTTTAATTTATCGCTCTTCTCTTCGGTCTGAAAATTCTGTTTATCATAATCCCCATACAAATAATAGGTCAAAAACTCTTCCATTTCCTTATATAAGAAGATTTTATAATTTTCCAGATCCTGAAGTCCGGTTTCAAGGCTCTTACTTTTTGCCTTCTCATCAATTCCTCCCATCGCACTTTTCAATAACAGCATTGCTTGATTCATGCTCCTTTTTTCGGCTGCGCTTCGCAGCTGCAGCAGCCATCGGCTCATTTTCTCTTCGATTTCCACATTCGCTATGAAAGGGGGCTCCTGCAAAAACAATCCTCTGACCAACTCGGGATAAGTTTTTGCAAGCTCGAAAGCAATGACCCCGCCGGCGCTGCACCCGACTACAAATGCCGCTCCCGCTTTTTGCTCCTTAATAAGCCTCGCTGCGTCCTCGGCCTGAATTCTTATTGAAAAATTCATCTCCTGCATCGATCCGAGGTCAGAAGGCCGGCTCCTGCTATATCCTCTCCTGTCATAAATAAGCACTGTAAAACGCTCAATCAGCAATTGAACCGCACTGTCAAAATAATTACTGTCACAAGCCACTCCATGGATCAATAATAACAACGGCCCATTCCCTTCTATTTTATAATACAGGCAGCTATCATTTCCTATCGTTATATTTTCCATAATCGTCTCCGCCTATCATGAAATTCAAAGCACCACCGTGTCACATAAAGGAGATCATCCTGCTCATTGAAGCGATCAGATCAAAACCATCCCAAATTAAAGAGAAATCCAGTGCATGCCCGAATTCCACAATACGATCTGCTCCGCTTACCCGATTTTCCGCAAAAAATCCTCCGATTTCCAAGCAGGAGATTCCATAGCAGGTAACGGTCTGGCACCTCTCAGTCAAAACCGGCAGAATACCCTGCAAACTTTCTCCTCCCGATTCTATAAAAAAGCCACCCGGCGATAAATAATTCCAATCTTCTTCAGACAACATCGGAACATCCGCTCTGACAATCAGATTTTCATTATTAAAAATTTGTGTATTGCAGACAGTCGCTCCGATACAAGCCGCCTGCTCCCACTTTTTAATCGCCAGAACAGGTGTTACCTCATATCTTTTACTGCCGTATTCATAAACCGCATTCCAAAACATTTCCTTTGCGGACTCAATCTCCCCTTTTGTGCCCAGCCAGTAAATAATCCCGGGAGAGGAACAGGCATTCTGATCATTTAAATAAGTATCATTATAAAATTTCCTTGACAGATCCGCCAAATCCAAATTCTTTATGACCTCCGATGCCTTTATAACCGCAGCGGAACTCCGATTGGCAAATGTCAGTTCAACGGCTCTTGGCGGCAATGCCGATTTCCTTATCTCCGTAACCGAGGCATCCCCTCCCAAAATCACCCGAATATCACACATCCCTGACAACATGTCCGTAATTGCCTTCTCATGCCCATATCTAAGAAAAACGATTCTTAAGGACCATTCGGGAAGCGCAAGCAGCACATCCTCCAGACAATGAAGAATGGCCTCCGCCTGTCTGCTTCGCCTTGAAGGAATTCTCATAATTACACAATTGCCCGCCAATATAGAAGCAGCCATGCTAAAAGCGAACAGCACCGGCAGGTTGGATGGAACAAAATGAAGTGCGATTCCCCTTCCCAACCTGTAATCAATATGCCTTTCATAGCTCTCTTTTTTCTGTATCACTCCCGCCCTTCTGCACCAAAATCCAAAAGCAGCGACATCTGCCATTTCCTTTGTCCCGAGACAGCTCCGAATCCTTGCAGATAAACTGTCCAAAAACAGAAGTGCTTCATCCGAAAACGGCTTCATCGGTTTTTGTTCGGCCATCTTGTAAAGTATTTCTTCGTTTCCAAAAATAAATTCAATTTTCTCCAGATTCTTCATAGGTATCACTGCACCCCCTGATTTCTGCATGCCGAGTTCTTCCAAGCACCTTGAAATAGACTCCTTTTCTTCCGCACTTACAATCATCCTCTCCAAGCAAAACACCCTCGTCCTCTGTCAGAATATTATGACCGGGATAGCTTAACGGCAGCACCGAGAGAGTCTGGATTAAACCCGCTTCTCCTTTTTCGCATAAAGTAAAATCTTTTGCCCTGCGCAGCAGAACTCCCGAATAATCCGAGCAGTGCATATGCCCATATTCACATTCCATGAAAATGCTTCCCGTCTGCTCCGCCATCCCATAATAATCATGCACGCGCGTAATATTACAGGTTTTGTATAGTTTCTCCCTAAATTGCTCTCTTGTAATATTTTCCGCCTGCAATTTCTTCCAGCCCCCGCCATGAATCAGGATTGCATTGGACAGATCCATATGCAATCCTCTTGTTTCCAGTTCAAGACAGACGCAGCTCCATATCAAATAAGTAAAGCCGAAAATCAGAAACCTTTCTCTTCCATACAATTCTACAAATCTCTCTATAGCGGGAATATCCAATTCCATCCGATCATCCAGTGCAAAGCTTCTGTTTTTCCCAAACAGGGAAAAGCCAAGCACGGCGGAGGTTCTTGCCGAAAAATGGGTCTTCCCCTTTGCGGTTTTTTCACAGTCGATGACAAGCATGGGAATACGCTGTTTTCCTATAAAATCATTGCCTATCGAAACAAGCGCCCGCTGCTGCAAGGTTCTTGTTTCTCCGTCCAGAACAATTTTTGAAACCTGCTGCCCCGTCGTTCCGGATGACGTTACAGTCTTCAGCCCGCTTTCTTCTTCTGAAATACTGCTCAGGGTAAGTCGCTTAAAAAGGCCGGACGGCAAAAAGGGCAGCTCGCTGTAATGAGTTACTTTTTCATCATCATATCGATAGGCCGACAAAATCCCATCATATTGCCCACAGCGTTCCCGATGATATTGTGTCAGCATCAACAGCTGTCTTGTTAATGTTTCGTCTTTTTCTCTTTTCTGCGCCTGATAGGGCGGCCTGTCAAAATTTATATCAAATGGGGACATTTTTCACTCCTTAGATAAATCACTTTTCTTCTAATAAACCATATTGTATTTTACCCGCGGCATTTCTTGGTATTTCATCGATATAATCGCAGGAGACGGCTCTTTTGCTTATGCGCAGCATTTTCGACAGAGCTTCGCATACCGCTTCCGGTATGATTCTGTCATTTGTGTAGACCGCCAGGTGGTCATCTTTTCCGGTACATGCAAATTCCCGTCCTTCATACTGCTTTCGCAGTAATTGTTCACATTCGTCCAACCCCACCCGAACTCCATAAATTTTTATAAATCTCTTTTTTCTCCCTACTATATAATAATAGCCGTCCTCGTCTTGCCTTGCAATATCTCCTGTTGCAAGCACTCCCTTCCAATCGTCCCCTCTATTGAAATCCTCTTTTGTCTGCGCATAGCCCAACCCAACATTTTTTCCTTCGTAAACAAGCTCACCATCTGCTCCCGGCTCTTCAACTCTATTTCCTTTTTCATCCCGGATAAAAAAGCGTCCGCCCGGAATCGAAATTCCGATGCTTCCAATCTTTTCAAGGCATTTCTCGTACGGAAGATAGCTCATCCGCGCCGTCGCTTCCGTCTGTCCGTACATTATATAAAACCGAATTCCCTGATTCTTTGCCCACAGTCCAAACTCCTTCTGCAGCAGCTCCGGCATTTTGCCTCCGGCCTGGGTCATGGATGTAACACTCGGAAGTCTTTTCTCTGTTATCCTCATTCTTCTCAGCATTTCATAAGTATAGGGAACCCCCGCAAAGCTCGTTGCCTGCCTTTCCGAGAGAAAATCCCAAAATTCCTGCTGCACCACGCTCCTTTCCGTCATCAGGAGAGTCGCACCGGCCAGCAAATGACTGTTAATCACGGATAGTCCATAAGAATATTGCATAGGAAGTGTCATAATAGGCCGCTCCCCTTCACCCAATTTTAAATAATTTGCAATAGAAGCCGCATTTGCTTCTATGTTTTTTTTGCTGGTACGTACAAGCTTCGGATTTCCGATACTTCCCGATGTTGTCAGCAGCAAGCTCAAATCCTTATGCATGTCACAGCTTTTGCAGTTTGTTAAAAGAAGACTGTATCCAAACGCCATAGATATGATTTCATATGAAAACGCATTTAGCTGCTCCGTTTTACCGGAAGGAACCCATAGATAATCCGGATGATAGCTATCAAACAAATTTTCCAGCATACTTGTGTCTATTTCAGAATCAAGCATTATAACGACATGCCCGCCGCCGACACCGCCAAGATATCCTATCAGAGAGCCCACCCTGTTTTGACACAAGCAAAAAATCAGGCTCCTGCCTCTGACCTTCTCCTTAAACCATGTTACCCCTTCACATAACTGATGATAGGTAACAAAATTGCCCGCATCTTCATATACGGCAATTTTGTCGAAAGGTTTTTTTTCCATGGCAAAAATCATGGGGCTTCTCCTCCCTTCTAATTCTTTTAACTATGTTCCTCACGATATAAACCGAAAGCTTACAGACTCATATCAACTCCAAGCTTCTCCAATATTTCAATTCCCTTGCTGTATTTGCTGAATGTGGTAATATCCAGAGTTTCAAACATAACGCTAAATTTCTCTTCCAGCTCTGCTATGATTTCAAAATGTCTGACAGAGTCCCATCTGGGAAACCGGTTATACACAAGGTCATTATCATTTAATTCCTCTTCCGAAGCACCTAAATTACTCTTTAAAACTTTTTTGTATTTTTCCAAATTTGTCATGCCGCTTCCTCCAAAACTAATAATATGTCCATTCATTCTTTTCTAAATCATCAAAATATATTATACTGATTTTATCTGATAAAAGCGAGGAATATCCCATGATTATGAATCAAGAAGAAATCAAAAAAAAACTGCCTCACCGCGAACCGATGCTCTTACTGGATACCGTATCCGAGTTGATCCCGGAGAGTTCCATTACAACAAACACCTTCATCAATCCGGATTGGGATATTTTCCGGGGCCACTTCCCCGCACAGCCCGTCATGCCCGGCGTCCTTCTCACGGAATGCATGGCGCAGGCCGCCGCATTGCTTCTTATGGAAATACCGGAAAACAGAGATCGTCTCCCGCTCCTCTTTCAAATTCAGCGGATGCGGTTCATTCGTGCCGTATATCCCGGCGATACATTAACCACCTCTGCGGTCTTGATTTCTTCTCCCGGAAGTCAGCTGTATGAATTCAGTGTTTCATCAGCCGTCTGCGAAAAAAAAGCAGTTTCCGGTTCCATCACACTTATCCTGAAATAAATAGTAACAGCAGCTGTTAAATAATAAGCCGATTTCCGGTAAGAAATCGGCTTATTAAAAGTCACTGCAAACTATTCGTAAAACTTTGGTGCCAGTTGAAGTGTCTGGAAAAATTCATAATCGTGCGCAAAAATGACCTTTGCATTATATTTCTTTTCCAAGCTGCGAACCTTTTCAATTGACTTAAGAAAATTCACCGAATCGAATAACAAGCCGGAAACCTTTGCAGGCGGACCATAAATTTCGCTTGTATATACACAGTCCTGAGGAATAATGAAGGTTCCTCCCTCCAAATGAAGCACCAGACCCAGAAGTCCCTCCGTATGTCCCGGCAAATTGACAATTTCAACACCGGGAGCCAACTCAAAATCTTCTGTTACAAGATGATATTGCTTAGCCGGTCTCTCCAGATCTCCTTTAATATACCCTCCATGTGTCTCAGGATCAGGATTCATATGAACGGCAGCCAATGCATTCAAATAATCAGCCTTCGGAACATAAACATCTGCGTGCGGGAATAACTGCAGATTTCCCGCATGATCCAAATGCATATGGGAAAGAACTACCGTTTTAATATCTTCCGGTTTTACGCCGCACAGCGCAAGTTGATTTTCAAGTCTCTCTTCATCCTTTTGATATAACGGATAAATTTCCTGCATCAGGTTTTGCCAATAACCGTTCATCGCTTCCGGATTGCTTCCTGTATCATACAAAATATAACCATCACCGGTGTCAATCAGAAATGCCATAACCGGCAGTTTAATCCATTTATTCTGGACATTCGGATTGCTTCTTGTCCCCACTACACTGCATGCTACAACTGCATTTTTATCTGTTTCCAAGTACCCTGTATTAAGAATATATAGTTTCATTAGAAATCCTCCTTCTCACGCACATAGGTGCATTTTTTAATAGTTACAGCGGAAACGTCTTTCATATTCTTCAATTAATTTTTCCTTGAATTGCGGTGCCGCAATTTCCGTCAATTGCTTTGCACGCTCCTTCAGAGTTTTACCGTGTAACTGCGCAACCCCATATTCTGTCACCACATAATTTACGTCACAGCGCGAAGTTGTTACCGTAGCGCCCTCCGTCAGGAAAGGAACAATTTTGGAAATCTTACCCTTTGCGGCCGTGGCGGGCATCGCCATGATTGTACGGCCTCCTCTTGACATATTCGCTCCGCGAACAAAGTCGACCTGGCCCCCGATTCCGGAAATTTGTTTTAACCCAATTGACTCCGAGCAAACCTGCCCCATCAAGTCCACTTCCACACAGGAGTTAATGGAAACCACATTATCATTTTGGCAGATGATCCTGGGATCATTTACTACATCAACCGGAAGCATTTTTACGGTTGGATTATCTCTTACATAGTCATATAGTTTTTTGGTTCCCATCAAAAATGTCACTACGCTTTGTCCTTTGTCAATTTGTTTGCATTTATTGGTGACAACCCCGGCATTAATCAGTTCCACTACTCCATCCGAAATCATTTCCGAGTGAATACCCAGATTCTTCTTTCCTTTCAGAAACAGCAGTACCGCATCCGGAATCGCACCAATGCCCAACTGCAGACAATCCCCATCCCTGACAAGCGAAGCGATGTTTTCTCCTATTTTCCTCTCGACCTCTCCTATTTGAGGAGGCACAAGCTGAATCAGATCCGTATCCTCAGCCACAATATAATCCAATTCACTGATATGAATAAAATTATCTCCCAGCACCCTTGGCATATTTCTATTAATCTGTGCCACTCTGTATTTCGCAGTTTCCGCACATGGCTTCGTATAATCACACGATATTCCGTAAGAACAATATCCATGCTCATCCGGTTCGCTCACCTGAAACAAAATCACATCCGCTTTCAGGCTGCTTCTAAACAATTCCGGAATATCAGAAAAGAATACAGGAGTAAAATCTCCTCTTCCTTCCTCAACCGCAGCCCTTGATGTTCCCCCCAAAAACAGTCCGTTATGTCTGAAACGATTTGACATTTCCGGGGCGCAGTAACCGGCCTTTCCCATCGCAACCATATGAACGACTTCAATATTCTTAAAATCATATTTCTCGGCGCCGGCAACCATTGCGTCGGTAAGAATTACCGGTTCCCCGCACGCATGTGCCACAACAACACGATCCCCCGATTTGATATGGGAAACTGCTTCATCCGCTGTACAGAGCTTATCGGCATACTCAACTTTCCAATTCATAACGATTCCTCACTTTTTTCAGGTCTTTTGCCTGATTAATATAATGATCCGATCCGAACGCAAGCAGCGCCGCGGCACTTAACAAAGGCTTTCAGTTTCTTCTCTTCTTCAGCAGTTCTCTTGCTTCTAAAAGCAGAGCATCGCTGACTCCCGTTACCAAAGACACCTGTTTCAACTTAGGAAATGCCTCCGTAAGTTCAGTATTAACCAGATTTTCCATTGTTAAGTTTGCCGACGGACACCCGCTGCATTGCCCGACCATACGTAAATAAAGTTTTTCTTCTTCCAGACTGACCACCCGGATGTTGCCGCCATGCATAGCCAGATTAGGCCTTACATTTTTGTCCAATACTTCTTCTATTTCTTTTAAAACTATTTCTGTCATAGAGACAACCTCCAAAAATCATTCCGTAATATGTGCTATTTTTTTTGCAAGCTCCTTTTTAAGACCAAGGTTGCCCTGCCTTGCAATCATAATCCTTTGCGCCTGCGGAGAGCCTGCCCCATGCATTGATTCTGTCCGGTACCCGACTGCCGCCGTTCCCAATGCAAGGTTTTCAATAAGCCTGAGAATACGCAGACGATTTTCAGTGGATACTTCAGCAACACCACGCAAATATTTGTCTATGTATTTTCCCAGCTTCTCATCTCTTAGATCCTTCTCGGAAGGTGCGGTAACCATAAGTCCTCCCGCAATATCCTCTGCAAGACGCACAATCTCATACGGGAATCTGGTTACGTTCTGCTTGCAGACATTGGCCAGAAGCAAATCAATCATATACGCGCCCGAGTCTGTAGGATAGCCTTCTGTTGAACAAGCGATACCGCAGCAGTATAACGTTTCATTCAGGTGTGTCATCTCAATAAGCTTATCTTTTACAGCAGATGCCTTAGCCGCTCCGTTATATTCGGCTGCAACTGCAGCCGCGCCAATCAGAACATCACCAACTCCAACTTTGCAGCCGCCGTATGACTGGCGATGATATCCCGCAAACCGCTCAACAAGCATGCCGGCAAATTCTGTCTCGCCATTCATAAAAATTCTGTCATTCGGTACAAATACATCATCAAAAATAGTAAGTGCCTCCACGCCTCCAAATTCCGCATTCCCGACATCCATTTGGGATCCTTCCAGCTTTCTCGTATCACAGGATTGGCGCCCGATTATCATAAAGAGTCCCTTTGCATCAAGCGGAACCGCAAAGGAAACCGCATATTCCTTATCATCGGGTCCCATTGAGATAGTCGGCATTACAATTACTTCATGGGAGTTTAACATCCCCGTCTGATGGGCCTTTGCTCCCCGAACTACAATACCGTCCTCACGCACTTCCACAACACGCAAATACATATCCGGATCTTCCTGCGCATGCGGAGCCTTGGAGCGATCTCCTTTGGGATCGGTCATTGCCCCGTCTACCGTAAGATCATTTGTTGCACAGTAATTCATAAATTTTTTGAAATTGTCATGATAACTCGTTCCGTATTTTTTATCAATTTCAAATGTCGTAGAAAATACTGCATTAAATGCGTCCATACCAACACATCTCTGAAAGCATGCAGCCGTCTTTTGTCCGCAAAGCCTTTGCATCTTAACCTTGTTTTTCAAATCTTCCGTGTTCTGATGAATATGTGTAAATCGATTAATCCTTTCTCCTGTGAACGGAGAAATTACCGTCATCAGATCCGCATATTGAGGATCCTGTGCAAGATCATACGTCATTCTGACGGAATTTAATGATGGTCTGAGAATCGGATCGTCAACCGGATTCTCAATCCTTTCTCCAAACATGTAGACTTCCATTTTGATCTTGCGAATACTCTCAATATACTCTTCGCCCGTTAGTAAAGCCATAACAACATCTCCTTTTTCCATAATTGGAACATATAATAGTTTAAATGCATATTTGCATTTTATATATTATATATATCATATTTATGCCACATTTACAATAGTAAGATGATTTATATGCATATTTCTGCAATTTTGCACAAATTGTATTGATATTTTTTATCATTTGTTGCATTCTTTTGTGTATTATGCTTGTATCTATTTTTATTTTTTATTCTTTTCAGCTTTTAAAATCCATTTGTTGCATTTTTGCATTTTATTATATAAAAAATTCGGAGGAATTTTCTATATAATAAAAAAGGCAGTGCCCATGCACTACCCTTCAAAATAGAATCATTTTATAGATTCCGCCTTTTTATTGGCTTTCGTTTGAAACTTTTCCTTTTCAACAATCACCCGTTCATGTGTTCCTTCTCCTATCAAACCCTTTTCATCCTCAACCCTTAATTCAAATACTAATTTTTTCCCTTCCATAGTAACCAGATGCGATTGGCATACAACGCTCATCCCAATCGGGGTCGGTGAGATATGTGTAATACAAAGCCTTGTTCCCACGCTGCTTTCGCTCTCGTCAAGATAAGGCTTAATGCTCATCCATGCTGTTTCCTCCATCAGCGCTGCCATCGCGGGGGTTGCAAGCACTTCCGCCTCGCCGCTTTTATAAACTACTGCGGTATCATCTTTTGTTACAACTTTTCTTATTTCTCCTTTTATCCCTTCACGCAGCATTTTCTTCTCCTTAATTATTCACTCACTGGCATCTCGGCGACATTCACAAATTAACGTATTTTCAAAAGCAGGGCTTCCGCTATGGCAAGATCCTCCGGCGTTGTTATTTTGATATTTCGATAGCTGCCCTCCACAAGCTTGACCCTGCCCCCACCGAACGTTTCCATGACCATTGCGTCGTCCGTGATCTGTATTCCGTTGTCCATAAGCTCCTCTTCCTTTGCAAGCAATGCTTCATATGCTTTCCTAATAGAGGAAAAAGAAAAAACCTGCGGAGTCTGCATCATCCAGACACTGCTTCTGTTGGGTGTTTCCTTCACAAACCCCTCATGATCTGCTATTTTGATCGTATCCTTTACAGGCATTGCCGCAATTGCGGTTCCCCAGCGCTGCACCGCCTCATAAGCGCGCATAAGGATTTCCTCTGCCACAAACGGGCGCGCCCCGTCATGAATAAACACATAGTCGCAGTCTGTAATTGCGCAAAGTCCTGCGGCGACGGAATGATAGCGCTCCCTTCCGCCTTCCACAACCATCGTTACCTTGGACAGACCATACCGTTCCACAATTTCCTTCCTGCAGTAGGAAACTTCTCCTTTGCCCGTCACTAGGACGATCTCATCTATAAAGCTATCCTCGAAAGCCTTCAGGGAATAGTATAAAACCGGTTTTCCGGAAAGCAAAAGATACTGCTTCGCAGTATCCGCATGCATTCGTTTTCCTTTTCCTCCCGCCAGTATGACGGCAACACATTTCTTTTTTTCTATCATAGAGACAAGCCTCGACAATCTAAAAACTATCGTTCACCCAGTTTCAAATTTGGCACCGCATTCAGGTCCAGTCCGCTTCTGACACCTTTTATAAATTCATAATAACCCGCAACCCCGATCATGGCAGCATTATCGGTACAGTAAACAGGCGACGGATAATAAAACGTAATCTGCTCTTTTTCGCATGCTTCTTTCATTGCGGCACGCAGTGCAGTATTAGAAGCAACGCCTCCCGCAATCGCAAATTTGCGAAAACCGTTTGCTTTAACAGCCGCAATGGAATGCCCGACAAGTACATCGGTCACCGCCTTTTGAAATGAAGCGGCAACATCCTTTACGACAATCGGCTCTCCTTTCATCTCGCAAGAGTTCAAATAGTTGAGTACCGCTGATTTCAAGCCGCTGAAACTGAAATCATATAAACTATCTTCAACTTTTGCCCTCGGAAAATGGATCGCCTCAGGATTGCCTTCCCTGGACACCCGGTCTATTTTCGGTCCGCCAGGATACCCTAAACCAATCGCCCGCGCAACCTTGTCAAACGCTTCTCCGGCCGCATCGTCTCTTGTCCTGCCCAGAATTTCATAAATGCCGTAATCCGCCACCTTGACAAGATGCGTATGTCCGCCCGAAACGACAAGCGACAGAAACGGCGGCTTAAGCTCCGGATGCTCAATATAATTCGCACAAATATGGCCTTCGATATGATGTACACCAATAAGCGGAATTCCCGATGCGAAGCTGAGCGCCTTTGCCTCCGCAACACCGACAAGCAGGGCACCGACAAGTCCGGGGCCATAGGTGACTGCTATCGCATCCAAATCGTGCAGAGCAATACCGGCCTCTTTTAATGCTTCTTCAATTACCTGATTGATCTTTTCTATATGCTTTCTCGAAGCAATTTCCGGTACGACACCGCCATATAAGGTATGAAGGTCAATCTGCGATGAAATGACATTCGAAAGAACACTCCTTCCGTTTTTGATGACCGCGGCTGCCGTCTCATCACAGGAGCTTTCAATCCCAAGTATCAGTATATCCTTATTCATTTGCTTCTTCCCCGGCAAGCTTCCAGCCAAATATTTTCCAATAGCCGTCCGCATCCTTTCTCAGCAGAAATTCTTCTTGGGTGGGTTTGATTTTTCCCTCCGTGCGTATGGAATAAATACAATTAAGCTTTGCCCACTCGTCACCCTCATATTGATAATAATCCACGTTTGCGCTGCCTGCCACAGAATAACTTGAAATGGAGCGATCCGCATCTTTAAAAATAGTAATCTCATTTTTTAGATCTGCTAAATATTCTTCCTCCGTCTGAGTTGACTGAAGCTCTTCATCAAATAATTGTCTTGATTTTTCCGCAAGCTTAACAAGCTCCTCCCCGGAATATTCTTCACTGTAAAAGCATCTTGTGATCTCACTGTAATACTTCAGCACTTCCTTCGGAGTAGGCGGATAATTTGAAGACAAATCTCTTGCCAGCACTTCCTGCACCGCCGTCATCTGATCCGCTTCTTCATCGGCGACCCGGTCTCTATTGGACAGATAAGCAAAGCTGGCAACGATCAGCAGCGCAACAATCAGCAATATAATAAAATTTTTGATACTCTGCTTTTTCAAATCCTTTTATCCTCCTGTATTCTTACCTGAATCAAAAACCGATTCTACTCCTCTTCAAAGTCGAGTTCCGTCGTCCTGCCGTCCTTCGCCGTATGTGTGGCCTTAAAAATCTCCCGTGCACGTCCGACATATTCCTTCGGATAAGTTAAAGACGGACTGTAGTGCGTCAGCCAAAGTTCACGCACGTTTGCGCGTTTTGCCATATCCGCCGCTTCGCAAAAAGTCATATGCTTATGCTCCTTTGCCTTCTGCTCCATATCCGGCTCCCCGTACATGCCTTCGCAAATGAACAGATCCGCATTCGCCGCACTTTTTACAATCAGCTCCGTTGGTCTGGAATCGGTGCAATAGGTCAGTTTTATACCTTTTCTCTCCGGCCCTAACACCATATCCGGCGTAAAAAGCCTGTCCTCATGTTCGATGCTCTCTCCCTTTTGCAGCCTGTTCCAAAGCTGCAGCGGAACATTTTTCTCTTTTGCACTCTCGACGCTGAACTTACCGGCGCGCTCGATGAGCATACTATAACCATAGCAGACCATATTGTGGTTCACACGGAAGGCTTCTATCCGAAAACCGTCAAAAGAAATCGTCTGCTCCGATTCCGACAACTCAATAAAATTGATCGGAAACGGAAGCTCCGGCGCGATTGTGCGAAGCGCCGTCACAACGCGAACCAAACCCTTGGGACCTATCATCGTCAAGGGTTCTGTTCTCTCTGCATTCCCCATCGTCAGCAGCAAGCCCGGCAAGCCGCCGATGTGATCCGCATGATAATGGGTGAAACAGATAATATCGATCGGTTTGGCACTCCAGCCTTTTTCTTTCATGGCAATCTGCGTACCTTCCCCGCAATCAATTAAAATACTACCCCCCTGATAGCGCATCATAAGAGATGTCAGCCATCGATAAGGCAGGGGCATCATGCCGCCGGTTCCCAGCAAACAAACATCCAGCATTCCAAGTCCTCGCTATCCGCGGACAGTTTAAAGCAGCTCCTTCTTTTCAAAAATTTCTATCGGAATTTCAAACTGCGCGGTTATTTTATCGTAGCAGTCCTCGCACAAATCAAAAAAATGAAGTTCTCCGTCCTTATTGGAAAAATAACTGAATTCCTGATTTCCCGCATAAATGCCTTCTTTGATAATTCCATTTTCAAGGCGAAGTTCTTTTTTGCAGCAATTGCAAAATACATGTGCAAGCTCTGTTTTTTTATCATCCTTATATTTTCTCATACACTATCCTCCTTGTAAAGCAGTCACTTTTATTATACAAGCAGGCTGCTCCGTTGAATAGTGGTAATTACTCCATCGAGTGCCTATCTCTTCCACATGATCAAGGCATCCTCCTGCGGTCTTTCGTAGAAATTCTTACGGGTACCCTCCTCGGTAAAACCAAGCTTCCTATACAGCATGATCGCCGGCAGGTTGCTTTTGCGTACTTCAAGCGTAAAAGCTTCTGCGCCCATCTGAAAACCTTTTTCAATAATTGTTTTCAGCAAAAGCTTTCCATAACCGTGCCGTCTGTAGGCTTCCTTGATAACGACGTTTGTAATCTCCGCGTCGCCGAGTATATTGCGGATGCCGGCGCCGCCGATAATCTGACCGCCCAGATCTGCCACCAGATAGGACATCTGATCCTTTAAAAGCATTTCACGAAACGCACTTTCCGACCATGGCATAGAAAACGATTCTTCTTCTATCCTGGCGACATCCGAGACATCGCACTCCAGCATTTCTCTTATTTTTACCATTTCATTTTCCTATCGAGCAAAGAGTTTGACAAAGTCAGCATCTGTAGCAGACTGGCTAGGTCCCCTGTTTTTGTGCTCGTTCCCTCTCTGCCTGCGAAAGCCGCAGATAATCCGGCTTATGTTCTGCAGCCGTTTCTGTTTTGCCGGCTTTTAGATAATCCATCGCAAGGATGCCCAGCGCGCCTGCCCGCTGTCTCGCCATATGGGCCGGTGCAAATTCATAGGGAACGGTCAGCAGCGCTGCAAGTGTTTCCCGATAGACCGGAACGCCATCCCCGAGAAACAGTGTCTTTCTTCCACGTATATTCAATTCCTCGCACAGTTCCTCGACCGCAATCGCACATTGTTCCTTAATAATATGATGTTTTCCATCTTCAAATGCATAAATCCCGGTATATACCTGCCCCCGTCTCGCATCCATCAGCGGACATACGAGCATGTCGGTTCCCCACACATTATAGCTGAGTGCATCGACCGTGGGCACCGCAACAATCGGTTTCTCAAGAGCCAATCCCAGTCCTTTTGCCGTCGCCGAACCGATTCGAAGTCCGGTAAAGGATCCCGGGCCTTTTGCCACCGCAATCGCATCTATCGATGATAAATCCAGTTCGATCATCTGTGTGATCTCATTCAGCATCGGAACGAGCGTCTGAGAATGCGTCTTTTTAAAATTCACCGTATACTCGGCAAGCATCTGCTCCTCTTCAATGACCGCGACAGTCGCCACAAGTCCGGAGCTGTCTATTGCTAGTAATTTCATGATTTCCTTTCCGCATTCTGTTTTATGGAAGGTAGCCGAACGGCTCTTCATCAATCTTGATCAAACGGTAATCCAAACCTATACTCAGATTTTTTTCAATTTTAATCCTATGGGCATGCTCGGGTATCAGCTCCTTAATCAATTCGGCCCATTCAATCATACAGGCTCCCTCTCCATAGAAGCAATCCTCATAACCGATTTCATCCATTTCATCGAGGTCGCCGATGCGATACACATCAAAATGATAAAACGGAAGACGGCCCTCCCCATAAACCTGCAAAATCGTGAATGTGGGGCTGCTGACCGGCTCTGTGATACCAAGCCCTGCCGCAAAGCCCTGCGTAAAAACAGTCTTTCCGACCCCCAAATCACCTGTCAATGTATAAATACTGCCCGGCTTTGCTTTCAGGCCAAGCGATTTTCCAAGTGCAAAAGTTTCTTCTCTGCTGTATGTTTCTGTCATCATTTCGGCCACCCTGCGCCACAGCTTTTGCTGTTTCTGATCCATTCAAAAAATATCGTCGGCACTTAACACTAAGCCTGACGATATTTTAGCACATTTTGACTCTGTTCACAAGGACACATTTCCATTAATTCCGAATCACATAACAGCCCAGCCGCAAGATATTTTCACCTTAAGGCTGAGCTGCAAGCCGATGCTGCTATGATTCGGCGGTATGCCGGCGCAATGCTTCTTCATGCTGTGCATGAATGACCGGACTGATTTTTTTGTAAAGCAAAAATGTGATACCGGATACAGCTGCACCCTTCAGCAGGTTAAACGGCACGACCGCAAACAGCACAAGCGTCGTAACGTTCGTAATTCCCGCGTTTACTGCCGTTCCCATGCCAATGATCGCCTCCAAAGGCATTCCGTAAAGCTTCGCAAAGGTAGGAAGCAGATAAACCGCATTGAACACACTTCCAAACACGGTCATGATCGCTGTGCCGGCCGTCATTCCCGCAAGAGCGGTTCTTCTCGTCTTTTTTACGTGATAAATAATAGAAGACGGAAGAATCATAGTGCAACCGATAATAAAATTGGCCAGATCACCGACAAAGGCGGTCGATGTTCCTTTCAAAAACAGCTTTAGAACAATTTTCAAAAATTCTGCGATAACGCCGGCGACCGGACCGTATGCAAAAGCACAAATCAGTACCGGCACTTCGCTGAAATCAATTTCATAAAACGGCGGCGCAAACCAAAGCGGAATTTCCAAGTACATAAGCACAGCTGCTATCGCAGAGAAAATACCGATAAAGGCGATCCTTCTCGTCCTTGTACGCTCATCCCTCTTAAACCCGATCAGATTTTCCGATATGGCGGCAAGGGCAGACACCGCTATTATCACAACAAGACTGACTCCCAAAAAAGCCAGATTATCCTTTGCCGAAACAAATAATTCTGCTAATTTCATCTTTTTTCCTCTTTTCCTTCTTAATGTGTCGAACACGGACAATACAACGCCCTGTTCGATATGTATAGATGCGCATAAAAAACCCCGAACATCAATCAATGTTCGGGGAATAATCGTTCGAAAAGACTAGTGACTTTGCTACCGCTGCCTGTTCGCATTTCTTCTTTCATCCAGACTTTACTGTCGGTTTTGGATTGTACCAAATCAACCGTGTGCACCTTTCTGGCACATACGGGTCGCGGACTTGTACGCCTATGAGTCTCTGCTTTTAAAGCAGCTTCTCATTTCGTCTTCACCACCGGCTAGGAATTACACCTACCCCGAAGAATTTTCCTTATTTAATTTTGAACGGTACCTGTTCGTAATTAACATACTGCATTGTTAACATTTTGTCAAGTATCATTTTCAGTATATTTTTTTCACGTTCTTACTTGATTACTGTTCACTGGTGACATATGCGACGTGTTTTTTGTGAGTGAAGCGAAGCGAAAGTCACAGAAAACCGGAGAATTGCAGCGCCAAAACGCTATCTTTGCGTTTTGTGTGCATCGCATAGCGTGTTGCTGGTCGCGGAACTGCTGTATTTAGCAGTGGAGTGAACAGTAACCTTACGTGATTTACAGTTTCATTGTCAGTGCGATCCTCTTTTTGGGAACATCAACACTCAGCACCTTTACTTCCACAATATCACCGACCGCTACCGCCTCTAACGGATGCTTGATATATTTTTCGGTAATCTGAGAAATATGCACAAGCCCATCCTGATGCACGCCGATATCTACGAATACACCGAAATCAATGACATTGCGCACGGTTCCTTTTAATACCATGCCCGGCGTTAAGTCCTTCATTTCGAGCACATCCGAGCGCAGAATCGGCTTGGGCATATTGTCACGCGGATCGCGTGCAGGCTTTTCCAGCTCCCTTAGAATATCTGTCAGGGTAATTTCACCGATACCAAGTTCCTGAGCAAGCATCTTCTTATTTGTAATTTTCTTTTCAAGCGTACCGATGGCTGAACTGCCATTTAATGCTGCTGTATTGTTTCTTACCGGTACTTCCTCAGCCGAAAATGCGCCTGTTCCCATCACAGCCGCGAGCGCCTGTCCCATTGCGGTATTCTGATTTCTGATTACGGTCTGCTTTGGTGCGGGTTTGGGATTCTCCTTCACAGGAATCTTTTTCGCCGCCGATTTATCTCTTGCAGCTTGTGCCTGCGCCGCCCTGACATCCTCCATTGTAAGGCCGAGTTTTTCGAGCAGCTTTTTTGCCGCCTCATAGGACTCCGGGTGTACGCTTGTCCCGTCCAGCGGATTCTCTCCGTCCAGAATACGCATAAATCCGGCAGCCTGCTCATAAGCCTTCGGGCCGAGCTTGGCTACTTTTAAAAGCTGGGCACGGTTTGTAAACCGGCCGTTCTTTTCCCTGTAATCAACGATATTTTTCGCAATGGCCTTGGAGACACCGGAAATATATTCAAGCAGCGAAGCGGAAGCCGTATTCAAATCAACACCGACCTTGTTTACACTGTCCTCCACAACGCCCTGCAGTGCATCGGATAGCTTCTTCTGATTCATATCATGCTGATACTGTCCGACGCCGATAGATTTGGGATCGATTTTCACAAGCTCCGCGAGCGGGTCCTGAATACGGCGTGCGATCGATGCCGCGCTTCTCTGTCCGACATCAAAATTAGGAAATTCCTCTGTCGCCAGCTTACTCGCTGAATAAACCGAGGCCCCCGCTTCATTGACGATCACATACTGTACCTTTGCATCGATCTCCTTCAGCAGCTCCACAATGATCATTTCCGACTCTCTGGAAGCCGTCCCGTTTCCAACCGAAATCAATGTGACGTGATATTTATTAATCAGCTTCTTTAATTCTGTCTTTGCCTCGTTAACCTTAAACTGGGGTGCTGTAGGATAAATAATCTTTGTATCGAGAACCTTTCCCGTTGCATCCACAATTGCCAGCTTGCAGCCCGTACGAAAGGCCGGATCCCAGCCAAGCACAACCTGACCGGCAATCGGCGGCTGAAGCAAAAGCTGCTCCAGATTCTTTCCGAATACAGTAATGGCTCCATCTTCTGCTTTTTCCGTCAAGTCGTTTCTGATTTCACGCTCAATCGCGGGTGCAATCAGACGATCATAGCTATCGGCTACTGCTTCTTTTAAAATCGGCGTCGTATATTCATTATCCTTTGTGATTACCTTTTTAGTCAGATACATCAAAATCTGATCAACGGGAGCCTCCAACTTGACTGTGAGCAGTTTCTCCGCCTCCCCGCGGTTTAAAGCGAGCACACGGTGTCCTGCGATCTTTTTGACCGGTTCCTCAAATTGATAATACATTTCATAAACAGATTCCTGCTTTTCATTTTTCGCAGTGGAAATAATTTTTCCGGCTTCAAACGTCGCCTGACGGATATAGCTTCTGTAATCAGCTTCATCTGAAACGATTTCCGCAATGATATCCTTTGCCCCTGCGATCGCTTCTTCTGCTGTCCCAACCCCATTTTCCTGGCTGATATATTCTTTGGCACTTTCCTCTACGGACACTCCCGTTTCCTGTGCATAAATCAGCTCTGCAAGCGGCTCCAGACCCTTTTCTTTTGCAATCGTTGCACGCGTTCTTCTCTTTGGGCGATACGGCCTGTACAGATCATCCACGACAACAAGTGTTTCAGCCGCAAGTATCTGTGCCTTTAATTCCTCCGTCAGCTTGCCCTGCTCTCCGATACTGGACAGAACCTGTGCCTTTTTTTCTTCAAGATTCCTCAAATAGGTCAGCCGCTCATTTAAGTTTCTCAGCACTTCATCATTTAAGGAGCCTGTCACTTCCTTTCTGTAACGGGAAATAAACGGAATTGTATTCCCCTCATCAATCAAATTGACAGCTGCCTCCACCTGCCATTTTTCTACATGTAATTCTTCCTTCAGCCTTGCAATAATGTCCATTCTTTCCTAATCCTGTTCCTTTTTATATTCTATAGTCTACTTCCGGTTCTATTTTATTTTGCGGCTCTTCAAATTC
This sequence comes from Bacillota bacterium, assembly GCA_023402845.1. Taxonomy (GTDB): domain Bacteria; phylum Bacillota; class Clostridia; order Lachnospirales; family Lachnospiraceae; genus JAEYFP01. Next base: position 50,371 of record JAEYFP010000066.1, on the reverse strand, counting down.
GCCCTTTAGATCGCGGTAAAAATCAGCTAATATAACGTTTTGATAGGGCATCACCCAAAACGCGGCAATCCCGCATGAAACAAGCACAAGCAGGTACCACCCAAACAGGCTCAGCGTTATATAAAACAACCGTCCCTTATTTCCCTTCATAAGTTCCACGCTTTGCTTGAAAAAGTCAATAGAGGACGTCTGCGAATCGTCCAGATACAAAAAGCAGACCTGAGATACCATCATACTGAATATCACAGAAAGCACCAGTCCGACAATATATAAAACCGACCAGAGCAAAAAGGACATTCCCGTATATCCGCCGTTATCAAACGTAAAGTAGCTCGTTAATTCCGCTGGAATCATAAGTACTAAACTGACTGCATACATGATCAGATAAATGATAATCACTTTATCAGGATGATGGGAATAACAATAAAACAGGTCTGAGATCCGGGGCCTCTGCCCGCGTGCAATCTTCAGGCAGACATTGCTGAAGCCGACGAACAGCGTACCCATCAAGGCGCTCAACACAGCGGTAATCGCATAAACCGCCACATAGTACAATGGAGATGTAAATCCATTCGTCAAAATCATAGATTCGTCTGCAGCGGCAGACGCTCCGGTCTCCAGCATTCCTGCAATGATGGTCGTAAATATTGCCGTATATACGAGAATCATGACAGCAAGAATAATTCCATATAAAATAGCAAAGGCGCCTGCTGCCACACCATAATTGCCGAGTAACTGTTCCTTTGCCATCGATTTTAATTGCGATGATGTTTTCCGCTTTTTCATTTTCTTCTCCCCATTATATTGATGCATTCGGCACATAACAGCAATATTGACTGCTAAAATTCATTCTGAAAGCCGTCTTCCAGCCCGTCAAAAAGATCTTCTACTTCCTCAGGCAGCTCCTGTCCATACATTTCCTCATATTGCTGTTCGTACTGACTTCTGATTTTCTGCCAAAAGTCACCGTCCGAACCCGCCATGGAAAACAGCATGACAATTTCTACCACGATAATAAAAACCGTCAGAACAAACGAGGTCACAAGCCCGATAATAGAGCAAATCAAGCCTGTTCTGGCATGTCTGGAGTAATAGCTTGACGCACCCTTTGAAAGAATCGCAAGTGTGATTCCGATCCCGCTGAATACAAACGGCATACAGCAAAATGCTCCCGCTATCGACAGGATACCCAGAACCATTGACGCCTTGGCCAGTCCCTCTGCTGCCCTTGACTTTGTTTGCGCCTCGCTGTTCTCCGGCATATTTTGATTATAAAATTGATTTTCGTCCATTTATCTGCCTTTCCTGGGATGCCCTGCCCATTTTGAAAAGTATACCATAATTATACGCAAAAAACAAACAGCAGTATACAAAAATACATACTGCTGTTTTCCAAGCATTACTGTTCACTCCGTTCGATTTTTAATCCTCCAAGCCGAAAATATCATGGACAGCATTCATCGCTTTCTCAACTTCCTTTTCATCGATCAGAACCGTCACCCTGATTTCTGAGGTGGAGATCATATTAATATTGATGTTTGCATTGTAAAGACATTCGAACATCTTTGCTGCAACGCCGGGGTTAGACATCATCCCTGCACCGACTACCGATACCTTTGCCACATCCGTGCTGCACTTGACAGCCTGTGCGCCGAGAACATCCTTTTTCTCCTCGAGTACCTTCATCGCTTCGTCGGTCATATCACGCGGAATGGTAAACGTAATATCCTTGGAATTGTCTCGTCCGATAGATTGCAGGATCATATCGACATTGATATTTGCTCTTGCAAGCGCATCAAACATTCGAAACGCAACACCCGGTTTATCATCAAGTCCCACTACTGAAATTCTTGTTACATTTTTATCGGCTGCAACACCGCTCACTAACATTCTTTCCACTTTTACATCCTCCTTAACAACTGTTCCTTCTGCTTCTGACAAACTTGAACGTACTACTAACTGCACCCCGTATTTCTTTGCAAGCTCCACAGAGCGGTTGTGTAAAACGCCTGCTCCGAGTGTCGCCAAATCCAGCATCTCATCATAGGTAATTTCCTTCATCTTACGCGCATTCTTCACGATGCGCGGATCCGCCGTGTAAACGCCGTCCACATCCGTAAAGATTTCACACGAATCCGCATGAAGCGCTGCCGCAAGTGCGACCGCCGTTGTATCTGAGCCGCCGCGTCCGAGTGTCGTATAATCATCATATTTATTGACACCCTGGAAGCCGGTCACGATAACAATTTTTCTCTGGTCCAGTTCATGGCGGATCCGCTCCGTATCGATCCTTTTTAACCTTGCATTGCTATACGCGCTCGTCGTATGCATTGCCACCTGATAGGCGTTCAGCGATACTGCCGCCACACCAAGGCAGTCCATCGCCATCGCCATCAGGGCGACCGAGGTCTGCTCACCTGTTGTCAAAAGCATATCCATTTCTCTTCTGGACGGAGCCGGGTTGATCTCCTTTGCCATCTCAATCAGAACATCCGTCTGTTTTCCCATCGCAGAAAGCACGACAACGACATCTTTCCCTTCCTTGTAATCCCTGATGCAGCGATTGGCCACATTCATGATTCTTTCTTTATTTGCTACGGATGTACCTCCGAATTTTTTTACTACCAGCATAGTTGCCTCCTCATTTCCTTATTAAAATCAATTCTCAAACAGATGATCAATCAGACGATAGCCCTGCGGCACATCATTTCCTGACTGTTCTGCTTCTGCCTCGTTATAATTCCAGCTCTTTGTCAGAGGTGCCGTACTGTCGTATAGCAGATAAGGAACCGGATTGGACGTGTGGGTTCTGAGCCTGATCGGTGTCGGATGGTCCGGCATGATAAGCAGACGGTAATCCGCGCCGGAAGCATCCATCTGCTCTCTGACGCGCCTGATGACCCGCTCATCCAGATACTCAATTGCCTGCACTTTTTTTTCTATACTGCCCTGATGTCCCATTTCATCCGGAGCTTCCACGTGGATATAGGCAAAATCAAATCCATCCTTTAAGAGAGCCTGTACGGCTGCGTCTGCTTTTCCCTCGTAGTTCGTATGCAGTCCTCCGTTTGCTCCCTCCACATGAAGTACCTCCATGCCGGCGCCGATCGCGATTCCCTTTAACAGATCCACTGCGGAAATCATAACTCCTCTTTTATGATTTTTCTCTTCAAAAGAAGAAAGCAGCGGCTTTGTACCTGCACCCCAGAACCAACAGCAATTGGCCGGATTTAATCCTTGTTTTTTTCGTTCGATATTGATCGGATGATCCTTCAAAATTTCATAGCTTTTTCTCATCATCGCATTCAACTGCGCATCCTTCGGCAGATACTGTCCGATTTTCTGTGTCAGCACATCATGCGGCTGCGTCAGCTCTATGACACTTCCGTGATCCCAAATCAGACAATGACGGTAACTCGTTCCGACATAAAATCGGTAAGTTTCATTTTCCAATACCTTCCTTACCTCATTGAGCAGAACCGCCGCATCCTCCGTGCTGATTTCTCCTGAGCTGTGATCGATAATCGTCTTTTCTTCAAAAACAGGCTCCTCATCGGAAATCGTCACAATGTTGCAGCGCAGCGCAATATCTGTATCCTTCATCGGCGCACCGATGCTCAATGCTTCAAGCGGAGAGCGTCCTGAATAATATTTTTTCGGGTCATAGCCCAGTACTGCCAAATTGGCCGTATCCGAACCCGGCTTCATGCCCTCGGGTATCGTATGAGCCATCCCCAGCTCGGACAGCTTTGAAAGTGCGTCGAGCGCCGGTGTATTCGCGTAGTCAAGCGGTGTTTTGTTTCCAAGCTCTGCAAGCGGCTCATCTGCCATACCGTCGCCCAGTACAATGATATATTTCATCTTCTTCATCCTCTTCCTGATTTTTTGATAGTAGTTCTCTAACAGCTCAGCCCTCCAAACGAATCCTTCCAATCACTCCGTCAAGCTTTCCGAGCGCCTGTGAGAATGCCTTCTCACTCATTTTTTCCGTCACAAACCCGAATTCCTCCGAATCTCCCTCAAGTACGAGAGGCTCTACCTTTCCAAAAATCCCTTCCACCTCTAAAAGGCGTTGTTCGGGTGTTCCGCTGATCCTTACAAAGAAGCTTCTAACCGCGTTTTCTACGCTTGTCAATTCCAGCTTCCTGCTGCTCCAAAATGACATAATATTTTTATTTAAATGCTTTGTCGCATCGACAACATCCGACACGACCGCGCTGGCAGTCGGCAGCTTTCCTGCACCGCTTCCGTAAAACATTACATCCCCAAGCACATTTCCATTTACGAAAATCGCATTAAACACGCCGTTTACGCTGAACAGCGGGTGTGATTTCGGAAGCAGAAACGGTGCGACCATCGCATAAAAATTGTCTCCCTCGCGCTTGCTGGAAGCCAGCAGCTTCACCGCGCGGTCGAGCTTTTTCGCATAGGCGATATCCTTCGCCGTAATTTTTGTGATGCCTTCCGTATAAATATCTTCAAAATCAACATGATTGCCAAAAGCAAGTGACGATAGAATCGCAATTTTGCGGCAGGCATCATAGCCTTCCACATCGGCCTCGGGGTTGCGCTCCGCGTAGCCAAGCTCCTGTGCCTTCTTTAAGGCATCTTCAAATTCCCAGCCCTCATCCGACATCTTGCTCATAATATAGTTGGTCGTTCCGTTTAAAATACCGGTAATTTCACGAATTTCATCCGCGGTCAGCGAGGAATTCAAAGGGCGGATAATCGGAATGCCTCCGCCGACGCTCGCTTCAAACAAAAAATTAATATTTTCGTCTCGTGCGATCTGCAGCAGCTCCGGACCGTGCTTTGCAACAAGCTCCTTGTTGGAGGTACAGACGCTCTTGCCCGCGAGCAGCGATTTTTTGACAAATGTGTATGCCGGTTCCACACCCCCCATGACTTCCACGACGATCTTCACTTCAGGATCATTTAAGATTGTGTCAAAATCATGAACGAGAATATCCTGCACGGGATCACCCGGAAATTCTCTTAAATCAAGGACATATTTGATGTTGATCTCATTTCCCGCCTTCTTATTAATGCTGTCCTGATTTGTGCGGATTACTTCCGCAACTCCCGAACCGACCGTACCATATCCTAGCACCGCAATATTTACCATGTTCCTACCTCTTTCTCTTTCTTTTTCTCTATTCCTTTGCAAGTATCTTTACGTGATGGACGCCTGCCTGCTGCTCCATACTCTCGATCATTTTAGAAACATCGCCTGTCGTCGGCAACACCTGTACGCTGATACTCAAAGATGCAACGGCGTTGATGGGGATACTCTGATGAATCGTTAAAATATTCGCGCCGTACGACGCGATAATTTTCAGCAGATCCGCAAGCAATCCCGGCTTATCATCCATTTGGAATGTCAGTGTGATCGTCTTTCCCTGCGTGTTATCATGAAATTGAAAAATATCGTCCTTATACTTATAAAAGGAACTTCTGCTGATTCCGACACGCTCCGTGGCTTCCTGCACCGTCATTGCCTGCTCGGAGTCCAGCATCGTCTTTGCCTCGACTACCTTTAAAAGCACTTCGGGAAGCGCCTTCTGCTTCACGATATAATACGCGCTTGTCTCTGTCATATCATCACCTGTCTCCATGTGGTACACACTTGTTTTTGATTGTACTCACGCTGCGTACACATGTCTTTCGCTGAGAGATATCGTAACATAATGCGCATAAAAAAGCAAGTGGTTCTATAAAAAAATACATGCTATGATTTCTTTTTGCCAAAGTAACCATAACATGTATTATTTCTGCCTGTTTTCCTGTTAATTCTGCTGACGGGCACCGCCGCCCGTATTCAGCCATTTCAAATATGCATTGATAAATGGATCGATATTTCCGTCCATAACGCTGTCCGTCTGTGCAACCTCCGTATTTGTCCGATGATCCTTGACGAGGGTATAAGGCTGCATGACATAGGAGCGAATCTGGTTGCCCCATCCAATGTCCTTAATATCTCCCCGGATGTCGGACAGCTTTTCCGCATTTTCCTCCTGCTTCAGCAGATACAGCTTTGCTTTCAGCATCTGCATTGCCTTATCCTTGTTCATGTGCTGTGAGCGCTCATTCTGGCACTGCACGACAATACCGGTCGGCAGATGCGTAATACGGATCGCGGACGATGTTTTGTTAATATGCTGTCCGCCCGCACCGGAGCTGCGGTACGTATCAATACGCAGATCATCGTCGTTGATCTCAATATCCAAATCCTCTTCGATATCCGGCATAACGTCCAGCGAAACAAATGATGTCTGCCGTTTTCCCTGTGCGTTGAACGGAGAAATTCGCACAAGCCTGTGCACTCCCTTTTCCGATTTCAAATATCCATAGGCGTTTTCACCGTTCACCTGAAACGTAACAGACTTAATTCCCGCTTCATCGCCATCCAGATAGTCCAGCACTTCGACCGAAAAACCCTTCTTTTCCGCCCAGCGTGAATACATCCGGTACAGCATCCCGGCCCAATCGCAGCTCTCCGTGCCGCCTGCGCCGGCATTTAACCTTAAAATCGCATTATTTTTATCATATTCTCCCGAAAGCAGGGTGCCGATCCGAAGCGTTTCGAGTGTTTCTTTAAATTCCTGAAACTCCTGCTGAATATCGGGTACGAGTGCCGGATCGTTTTCTTCATAGGCCATTTGCAAAAGCATACGGATGTCCTCATACTGCTGCTCCAGACCGGAAACAAGAGAAATCGTATCCTTAAAATTTTTCAGCTCCTTCACATATTTCTGAGAGCGCTCGGGATCATCCCAAAAGCCGGACGCCTCCATCTCACGCTCCAGCTCCTCGACACGCTGCTCCTTATCCGCCAGTGAAAGGGAAGCCTTGACCTCCTTCAGCGGCTCTTCATATGTCAGCAACTCGGTTTTGACCTGATCTAATTCTACCACACAATTTCTCCTATCCTGTTACTTCCTGCCACAGCACTGCTTATACTTCTTACCGCTGCCGCACGGACACGGATCATTCGGATAAACCTTGTCGGTTTCCCGCTTCTGCGGTTTCTTTCCAAGAGATTCGTCCTTATTCGTGCCTGTCACCTTTGCAACTTCCTCACGCTCCACCTTCTGCTCGATGCGAATATGGAACAGGACGCGGACCGTTTCCTCACTGATGCTGTCTGTCATCGAATTAAACATATCATAGCCCGTCATCTTATACTCCACGAGCGGATCACGCTGTCCGTATGCCTGCAGGCCGATTCCCTGACGAAGCTGTTCCATATCGTCGATATGATCCATCCATTTTTTATCGATCGATTTGAGCAAAACAACACGCTCCAACTCCCTGAGCTGCTCAGGCATCGGAAATTCTGCTTCTTTTGCTTCGTAAAGCTTAACAACCTCTTCTTTTAATTTATGCTTTAATTCATTTTTCTTTAAACCGCGGACATCCGGTGTCTTGATTTCCTGCGCGGGCACTGTCGCCAAAAGATGCTGGTTCATTTCCGGGATATCCCATTCGTCCGTATCTGCATCGTCACCAATACACATATCTACCGTATTTTCCACAAAATCCGTCGCCATCTTAAAGATCACGTCACGCATACTTTCACCGTCCAGCACACGTCGCCTTTCAGCATAAATGATCTCTCTCTGCTCGTTCATGACCTGGTCATACTCCAACAGATTCTTTCTGATCCCGAAGTTATTGTTTTCTATCTTCATCTGTGCCTTTTCGATCGCACCCGTGAGCATCTTATGCTCGATCTGCTCATTTTCCGGCACACCCAGCGTATTAAATACCTCCATCAGCCTGTCGGAGCCGAACAGACGCATCAAATCATCCTCCAGGGAAATAAAGAAGCGGGATTCACCCGGATCTCCCTGACGGCCGGAACGTCCTCTCAGCTGATTGTCAATACGTCTTGATTCATGGCGCTCCGTACCGATAATCTTTAACCCGCCCGCCGTCCGTGATTCCTCGTCGAGCTTGATATCCGTACCACGGCCTGCCATGTTCGTAGCGATTGTCACTGCACCATGAATACCTGCATCCGCGACAATTTCCGCCTCGAGTTCATGGAATTTTGCGTTCAATACCTTATGAGGAATTCCCCGGCGCTTTAACATTGCACTCAGCTCCTCGGAAGCTTCAATTGTGATTGTACCGACAAGAATCGGCTGTCCGCCCTCATGGGCCTTTTCGATCTCATCCACAATTGCAGACAATTTTTCTTTTTTGGTCTTGTAAACGGCATCCTGTAAATCCACTCTCGCAATCGGCTGATTCGTCGGGATTTCGATAACGTCCATGCCGTAAATATCACGAAATTCCTTTTCCTCCGTCAGGGCCGTACCGGTCATGCCGCATTTTTTCTCGAATTTATTAAAGAAGTTCTGGAACGTAATCGTCGCAAGCGTTTTGCTCTCGCGCTTAACCTTAACATGCTCCTTTGCTTCAATCGCCTGATGCAGACCGTCCGAATAGCGGCGCCCCGGCATAATACGTCCCGTAAACTCATCGACGATCAGCACCTGATCATCCTTTACAACATAGTCCTGATCCCGGAACATCAGATTATGCGCACGCAGCGCAAGGATCATATTATTCTGGACATCGATATTCTCCGGATCCGCGAGGTTTTCGATCTGGAAAAACTTCTCAACCTTTTCCACACCCTCCGCCGTCAGGGTCACAAATTTGTCTTTCTCATTAACAAGGAAATCTCCGGTCTCTTTTTGCTCGATACCCATAATCGCATCCATTTTGGACAAATCCTCGACATCCTCGCCCCGCTTCAGCTGCCTCGCCAGAATATCGCAAACCTCATACAGCTTTGTAGACTTGCCGCTCTGTCCGGAAATGATCAATGGTGTACGTGCCTCGTCAATCAGCACGGAGTCGACCTCATCGATAATCGCATATGCCAGATCGCGCAGCACAAGCTGCTCCTTGTAAATAACCATATTGTCACGCAGATAATCGAAGCCCAGCTCATTATTTGTCACATATGTAATGTCACAATTGTAAGCGGTTCTTCTTTCCTCAGCAGTCATTTCATTGAGTACCACACCGACTGTCAGTCCGATAAATTCATGCACCTGTCCCATCCACTCGGCATCACGCTTTGCCAGATAGTCGTTGACCGTTACGATATGGACACCACGCCCTGCAATCGCATTCAAATAAGCCGGCAGCGTCGAAACAAGTGTTTTTCCTTCTCCCGTTTTCATTTCTGCAATACGTCCCTGATGCAGAATGATGCCTCCGATAATCTGTACGCGGTAATGCTCCATATTGAGTGCCCGCCTGGCTGCTTCCCTCACTGTTGCAAAAGCCTCCGGCAACAGATCATCCAGAGTTTCTCCGTCGGCGTATCGCTTTTTAAATTCCTTCGTTTTATCCCTGAGTGCGCCGTCCGATAATGCCATCATATCGGGACGAAGCGACTCAACCTTATCAACGAGCGACTCAATCAGCTTAAGCTCGCGTTCACTGTGAGTTCCAAATATTTTATCAATAATTTTCATTTTTTTCGCTCCTGTTTTCAAATAGAAAGATTCCCACTATAAAAAGCTCAAATTGTATTGTAACAGAATTAAAACAGGGATTCAACTCCCTTTCTGTTAAAAATCAGTAAATAATGCAGTTATAATTGATTTTCCTATTAAAAAGTGTTATTATTTTAACGAATTCCGTTTTGGGAAAAATTTATAACAATATCAGAGGTGCGTAAGATGACAAGAACATTTGACGATTTACTTAAGAAGCTGTCCGAGTGCAGCAAAAAGAAAGTTGCTGTTGCAGCGGCGCAGGATGCCCCCATTCTCGAGGCTGTCAGCGAAGCGAAAGCACGCGGCATTGCGGATGCGATCCTTGTGGGTGATGAGACAGAAATCCGAAGCATTGCAGCTTCCTTAAGCATAGACTTGACTGGCTATGAGATTATTGACGAAAAGGACATGGAGCAGGCGGCCCTGACTGCGGTCAAGCTCGTACACGACGGCAAGGCTGACATGTACATGAAGGGCCTGACTGACAGCAAAATGTTTTTAAAGAGTGTGCTGAATAAAGAAGTCGGACTCCGTACAGGAAATCCGTTGTCCCACGTATGTGTATTTGAAATTGAGGGCATCGACCGGCTTCTGTTTTTAACGGATGTTGCCTTTATGCCGTATCCGACTCTGGAGGACAAGGTTGCGATCATTAACTACACGAAGGATGTTGCCAAGGCGTGCGGTATTCCGTGTCCGAAGGTTGCTCCTCTTGCAGCCGTAGAAGTTGTCAACCCCAAAATGCCAGTTACGGTTGAGGCCGATCAGCTTACAAAGATGAACGAAGCAGGTGAAATTACCGGCTGCATCGTGGACGGACCGCTTTCCCTTGATCTCGCAATCGATCCCGAGGCCGCAAAGCATAAGGGAGCACTTGACCGCAAGATCGTCGGTGATGCAGATATCCTTCTGTTTCCGGATATCCATGCGGGCAACCTCGTATACAAAGCGATTGTCCGCCTTGCAAAGGTAAAGAACGGCTGTATTTTGACAGGTACGAAGGCTCCTGTCATCCTGACCTCCCGCTCCGATACGTTTGAGACGAAGGTCAATTCGATTGCGCTCGCTGCCATCGTGGCAGAAGAACTGTCCAAAAACCAATAAAAACCATTAACAGACACAATTGCAGCAGAAAAAAACATAAATCCACAAAAAGGAGAAACTACAATGCCAATCAAGAGTTTAATTATCAACCCAGGTTCCACGTCTACGAAAATCGGTGTGTTTGAGGACGAACAATTACTGTTCGAAGAGACTCTCAGACATCCTACGGAGGAAATCGCAAAATATGATTCCATCGTAGCGCAGAAGGATTTCAGAAAAGATATTATCCTTCATTTATTAAAAGAGAAAAACTTTGATATCGGCTCACTTAATGTCGTTATCGGCCGTGGCGGTATGCTGAAGCCGATTCCGGGAGGTACGTATGCGGTTACGGATGCCCTGATTGCAGATTTAAAAATTGGTGTGCAGGGACAGCATGCATCTAACCTCGGAGGCATTCTTGCAAGAGAAATTGCAGATTCCATCAATGCTCCGTCTTATATTGTAGATCCCACTGTTGTAGATGAACTGATACCGATTGCCAGATATTCGGGAGTTCCCGAGCTGCCCCGTGTCAGCATTTTCCATGCACTCAATCAGAAGGCGGTTGCAAAGCGTTATGCCAAGGAAATTGGCCGGGCATACGAAGATTTGAATCTGATCGTCGTACATATGGGCGGCGGTGTTTCGGTAGGACCTCATAAAAACGGAAAGGTAATTGATATTTTCAACGCGCTTGACGGTGACGGTGCTTTTTCACCGGAGAGAGCCGGCGGCGTTCCTTCCGGCGCATTGGTTAAAATGTGCTTCTCCGGCAATTATTCAGAGAAAGAAGTCTACGGAAAAATTGTCGGCAACGGAGGCTTCAATGCCTACCTTGGTACGAATGATATGCGTGATGTCGAGAAAATGGTAAATGACGGGGATGAAAATGCGAAGGAAATCAGGGATGCATTCGTTCTTCAAGTATCTAAGAATATCGGTGCAATGGCTTGTGTGCTGGATGGAAATGTGGATCAGATCATCGTCACCGGCGGCATCGCATACGACAAGGCCGTCGTTGCCGGGCTCAAAGCAAGAACGGAATGGGTTGCGCCTTTTACCGTATATCCGGGTGAGGACGAGCTGCTTGCCCTCGCACAGGGTGGTTTACGTGTTATGAACGGTGAGGAAAAAGCACTGATCTATTAACTTTTGATTTTAGGAAAGCATGGGAATGTATTGATGAGCGACAGAGTACAACAGGCACTTGATAATCATAAAAAAAAATATAACTGCTGTCAGGCTGTCGCCTGCGCTTTCTGCAAAGATGTCGGAGTTGACGAGACGATCATGTTCAAGGCAGGGGAAGGCTTTGGACTCGGCATGGGCGGCATGGAATGTACCTGCGGTGCCATTTCCGGTGCTGTCATGGTCGCCGGCTTTAAAAACAGCAGCGGCGCCCTCGACAACCCCGTCACAAAGGCTGAGACTTATCGGCTTTCTTCGGCCATCATTGATAAGTTTCAGGAGAAAAACGGAACGACCATCTGCAAAGTCTTAAAGGGAATCGAAACCGGCAGCGTTTTGCGATCCTGTGACGGCTGTATTGAGGATGCCGCAAAAATCGCAGAGGAAGTGTTGGCACTGCAGGCAAACTGACCTCAAGGGAGATATCAAATGAGTAGTAAAAAGAACTATGGGAAGCCATTTGGCGATCTGAATAAATTAAAAGCAAATTTTTTTGAGAATAATGATGGGATGCTTAAAATGGCGGACGACATGGCAAAAATTTTTTCGGCGCAGCCAAAGCGCTCCCATTGTAAAATCTGCGGAGAAAAGCTCGGCGCACCGCTTTTTACAAGCCATGGTATCGGCTACATTCCATGTGCCCGATGCGGACATTTAAACGGTGAATTCGAGGATACCGACGACTTCGCAAGCAAGGTCTATATTGAAGATGACTATTCCAGAAACTACAGTGCCAAGGACCGGGAGGAATATGACCGCCGTCTTACTGCGATCTATCTTCCGAAGGCAGAATTTTTAAAATCCTGTATGGAACAGGAGCAGCTTTCCGATTTGAAACTGCTTGATATCGGTGCTGGCTGCGGTTATTTTGTTGCTGCGGCAAAAAAGCTCGGTATGCAGGCTGACGGCGTGGAGATTTCCAAAAATCAGGTCGACTACGGCAATGCAATGGCCGGCGAAACAATTCTCAAGCATGTGGGCCTGCATGACTCAATTGATTATATCAAGAAAACAGACGCCGGCATCGTCTCAGCCATCGGCGTATTGGAACATTTGATTAATTTGAAGGAAAATCTGGATGCAATCAGAGACAACAAAAGCATCCGGTATCTATATGCTTCAGTCCCTATGTTTTCCTTCAGCTGTGCTTTCGAGGCAGCCAATCAGCAATGCTACAACCGACATACCGGCGGCACGCATACCCATCTGTTTTCCAACGAATCGGTCCGTTATCTGGCGGAGCAGATGGATTTTGAAATAGCTTATGAGTGGCGGTTTGGCTCAGACATTAACGATCTATACCGCTTTTTAACTGTCTCTCTCTCAAAGTCCGGCAATCAGGAATTTGCTTCTTTCTTCTCCGAAAAATTCGTCCCTCTTATGGACGAACTGCAATTGGCCTTAGATAAAAGCGAGTTTTCTTCAGAGCTGCATTTTATTTTGAAAAGGAAAGCTTAAACAGAAAATATACACGTTTTTTTATGAAATAAAAAATCCTTCCCCTGCATTTCTGTGCATCGGGAAGGATTTTTTTAGATTCCTTTTGTCTCAAGCCAAGCAAGACCCTCATCAACCGTGGGAAAATATCTGTTTTCCGTCTCCGGCGTATTTGACATCTGTTTATGCTTGGAGGACTGTACGGAAACCTCATAAGAGTTGCCCTCAATATAGGCAATGTATTTGCAGCCGTCGCCGGCCAGCGTTTCATGAAGCTTCACATAACGGGAACTTCCCTTCGGACTTACCTGGTGCAGTGCTTCAATAAAGGCGATATAACCCCACCCCTTTTCATCCTGCCACTCCTTTGCAAACTCCGCTATCGTCTCATAAAGCCCCTCTATCTCATGAGCCTTTGCGACTCCGCTTCCTTTCGAATAAATGATTCTTCTTCCGTCCTTATTTTTCCAGACCTTGAAGCATCCGACTTCCTTTTCCACTTGATATGCTCCTCTTTTCTGCGGCATCACCCGCTTTTTCCCCTTTATTATTACATAATTGTCTGCTTCCCGCAATCCATTTGAGCATATGACTTTGTATTTTTTTAAAAACCAAAAAAAGAACGGACAGCCAAAATCATTGTACTGTCCGTTCTTTTTATTTCATTGGTATCTGATTTCTTATTTCGCTGCCATTTCAGCTTTAATCTTCTCTGTCAGCATCGGCACAATTTTATGGAAGTCACCTACAATGCCATAGTCTGCCACATCAAAAATCGGAGCGGTATCATCCTTATTGATTGCGATGATGATATCGGATTCCTCCATACCTGCCAAGTGCTGGATTGCACCGGAAATACCGACCGCAAAATATACGTTCGGGCGAACAGTCTTGCCGGTCTGTCCTACCTGCAGATCCTTCGGCTTCCAACCGGCATCCACAACCGCACGAGAGCAGCTGACCATGCCGCCGAGCGCGTCTGCAAGGTCTTTGAGCATCTGGAAATTTTCCGTACAGCCTACGCCGCGGCCTCCGGATACGAGAACCTTTGCATCCATAATATCGGCAGCGTTGGAAACAGCTTTTACGATTTCCATAATTTCAACATAATTGTTATTCGGAGCAAAGCCCGGATTAAATTCCTCTACAACAGCCTTGGCATCCGGATTCTTTGCAGCCTTCTGCATAACGCCCGGACGAACCGTTGCCATCTGCGGACGGAAGTTCGGACAAGCAATCGTTGCAATCGTATTTCCGCCAAATGCGGGACGTGTCATCAAAAGCTGATTGTGAAGCTGCTCTCTGCCCGCTATCGCAACTAACGGAAAATCTCCGATATCAAGCTGCGTACAATCCGCCGTCAATCCTGTATGAATTCTTGCGGATACCCTCGGACCTAAGTCACGGCCGATCGCCGTTGCGCCTACCAGCATAATTTCAGGCTTGTATTTTTCAATCACAGATGCAAGCGCATGTGTATAAGGCTCCGTTCTGTACTCTTTTAATTCCGGATCATCCACAACGATGACCTTGTCAGCACCATACTGTGCAAGCTCCTCTGCAAGGTTCTTCACCTGATCGCCGATCAATACTGCCGTTACTTCCGTTTCCAGATCCTTTGCAAGATCCTTGCCCTTGCCAACAAGCTCCAATGCAATTCCGCTTAACTTGTTGTCAACCTGCTGTGCAAAGACAAATACGCCTTTATATTCTTCCAAGTTCATTTCATTCACCTTTCCTCGCTATATTTTCAGCAATAAGCAATATCTAAACCTTGCTTCCTTATATCACATGCTTTACCTTCAACTTGTCAATAATGTAATCCACTGACTCCGCAGCACCGAGAACAACCTTTTCACCGATGCCCTTTCTTACCTTATCGGAAGCCTTTGCAATCTGCGTCGGTGAGCCCTTCAGACCGAGGTTGGAATCTTCCACATCCTTTAAGTCCGCTCTGCCCCAAACGGTAATTTCTGACTTGTACGCATCAACAATTCCGCCCGGCGTCATGTAACGCGGCTCGTTTAATTCGGCAAGTGCCGTAATCAGGCACGGCATCTTCGCCTTCAACACATGATATCTGTCGTCAAACTGACGCTCTACGACAACACTGTCACCCTCGATTTTGATATTCTGTGCATAGGAAATTACCGGAATTCCCAAATGCTCGGAAATCTGCGGTCCAACCTGTGCCGTATCACCATCGATTGCCTGACGGCCCGTGATAATCAAATCATATTCCAGATTGCGGATTGCTCCCGCGATCGTCTGGGATGTTGCCCATGTATCTGCACCGCCGAGAACACGATCGGTCACAAGAACCCCTTTATCAGCGCCCATCGCCATAGCCTCACGAAGCACTTCCTCTGCTTTTGGAAGTCCCATCGTAACAACAGTTACTTCTGCGCCGTACTGATCCTTTAATCTAAGTGCTGCTTCCAGTCCTGCCTTGTCATCAGGGTTCATGATGGTAAGCATAGCGGCTCTGTCAAGCGTTCCATCTGGATTAAACTTGACACCACCCTTTGTATCAGGTACCTGTTTAATACAAACAACAATTTTCATTGTATAATCTCTCCTTTTATAGTTTGGTTTGCTATTTCAAATTTACCTCTGAACCTACATGATGTTTGCTGAAATAACCATTCTCTGCACTTCACTTGTGCCCTCGTAGATTTCCGTGATCTTCGCATCACGCATCATGCGCTCTACGTCGTACTCTCTCGTGTAGCCGTAACCGCCGTGAAGCTGAACAGCCTTTGTCGTCACTTCCATCGCAACCTCTGCGGCATAAAGCTTTGCCATCGCTGCTTCAAGCGAGTAAGACTTCTGTGTAGCCTTTGCCAGCGCTGCCTTATATACAAGAAGCTGTGCAGCCTGTACCTTTGTAGCCATATCCGCAATCTGGAACTGTGTGTTCTGGAATGCGCCGATCGGCTTGCCAAACTGCTTTCTTTCTTTTACGTATGCAATTGTATTCTCAAGAGCGCCTTCAGCAAGACCGAGTGCCTGTGCGGCAATACCGATACGGCCACCGTCCAGTGTATGCATTGCAATACCGAAGCCCTTTCCTTCTTTTCCAAGAAGATTTCCCTTCGGAATTCTGCAATCCGTAAAAATAAGTTCATAAGTAGAAGAACCGCGGATACCCATCTTCTTTTCCTTTGTACCAAAGGAAAAACCGGGTGTGCCCTTTTCTACAATAAAAGCAGAGATTTCCTTAATAAGTTTGCCGCGCTTTTCAATCGTTCCCGTTACGGCAAAAATAACATAAACATCGGCTTCTTTACCGTTTGTGATAAAAATTTTGGAGCCGTTGACTACCCACTCATCACCGTCAAGTACAGCCTTTGTCTGCTGTCCTTGTGCATCTGTTCCGGCACCCGGTTCTGTCAAGCCGAAAGCGCCGATTTTCTCACCCTTTGCAAGAGACGGCAAATATTTCTGCTTCTGTTCTTCCGTTCCGTAAGCCATGATCGGATCGCAGCAAAGCGATGTATGTGCGGATACAATAACGCCTGTCGTACCGCAGACCTTCGAAAGCTCCTCTACGCACATCGCGTATGCCAAAGGATCACAGCCTTGTCCGCCGTACTCCTTCGGTACAGGAATTCCAAGAAATCCTGCCTTAGCCATTTTTTCAACGGTTCCTCTCGGGAACACTTCTGTCTCATCCACTTCCTGAGCCAATGGCTTCACTTCCTTCTGGGCAAAATCCCTGAAAAGAGTCCTGGCCATTTCATGTTCTTTACTTAATGCAAAATCCATGATCTAATTCCTCCGTATTAATTGATATGTTTTATTGTTATAGATCTGTTAAAGAGCAATACCGCTTATTTGGAATAGTCAAAGAAACCGATGCCTGTCTTTCTGCCAAGTTTCTTCTCCTCTACCATCTTCTTCAAAAGAGGCTGCGGCGCATACTTCTCATCCTTTGTCTCCGTGTAAAGTACTTCCATAATTGCAAGGCAGATATCAAGACCTACCAAATCTCCCAAGTGAAGAGGTCCCATCGGGTGAGATGCACCAAGCTGCATCGCGATGTCAATATCCTCTGCGGATGCTGTTCCTGCGGCAAATACACCGATTGCTTCGTTGATCATCGGAATGAGAATCCTGTTTACAACAAAACCGGGAGCTTCCTTTACTTCTACAGGAGTCTTTCCGATTTCAACAGAAATCGCCTTGATCTTATCTACCATTTCCTGCGGCGTGTTCTCGCCCTTGATTACCTCAACAAGCTTCATTCTGTCTGCAGGATTAAAGAAATGCATACCAATCATCGGCCGGTCAAGTCCTTCGCCGATTTTTGTAATGGAAAGAGAAGATGTATTGGATGCAAACATACAGTCCTTCTTTACAATTCCCATCAGCTCTTTGAAAATGCTCTGCTTGATTTCCAGTTTCTCAAGAGCAACCTCAATGATCAAATCGCAGTCCGTGCAGATGCCGTTTAAGCCTGTCGAAATCCTGCTCATAATTTCATCCGCTTTTTCTTTTGCAATCTTTTCCTTGCTTACAAGAAAATCCATATTTTTCTGGATTTTAGCCTTTCCGCCTTCTGCATACTCCGTCTTAATGTCACAAAGACATACTTCATAACCGTCTGTCATAACAAATGCCTGTGCAATACCGGAACCCATCGTTCCTGCACCGATCACTCCAACCTTCATTCTATTGTCCTCCTTAGACTTATTTTCCTCATGATAGTCGGCGGCATTTCTGCCGCCGCCATTATTTTTTTAGCAGTTCTTGAATGCTTCCTTTACTTTTTCCTTATTTTTATCAAGGAAAAATTCCATTCCGTATTTCTGATCTGCTGTTTCGAAACAATTACCGAACAGCTTCTCTTCAACCACAATTGCGACGTCCATATCTACCTGAAGTCCATCATTGATTGCCTTCTTACTGTTGCGAACAGCGATCGGCGCGTTCTTTGCGATACCTGCCGCCATCTTCTCTGCCGCCGGCAGTAATTCTTCCTGCGTATATACCGCATTGACAAGACCAATCCTGTATGCCTCGTCAGCCTTAATGTTGCGCGCCGTATAAATCATCTGCTTTGCCATGCCCACGCCTACAATACGCGCAAGTCTCTGAGTACCGCCAAAGCCGGGTGTAATTCCAAGGCCCACCTCAGGCTGTCCGAATACGGCATTATCAGAACAAATCCTGATATCACAGCTCATGGAAATCTCACAGCCGCCGCCAAGCGCAAATCCGTTGATTGCCGCGATAACAGGGATCGGAAATGTTTCCAGTTTGCGGAACACATCGTTGCCCTTCTTGCCGAACGTCTCTCCCTCGGCCTTTGTCAGCGTGCTCATCTCACCGATATCCGCACCGGCTACGAAAGACTTCTGTCCTGCGCCTGTCAGAATCAAGCATCTCACTTCCTGCAAATCCACTGCATCAAGTGTCTGATCCAGTTCCTCAAGAACTGCCGAATTCAATGCGTTCAGCGCCTTTTCACGACTGATGGTAATCTTACCTACCGCACCCTTCTGCTCATACAATACAAATTCCATGCGTTTTCTCCTTTTTATTGTTCTATTTGCTGTTTTATGCAAAACAGTAAATTAGTCTCTTTCTACGATCGTCGCGCAGCCCATGCCACCGCCGATACAAAGTGTCGCAAGCCCCTTCTTTGCATCACGCGCCTCCATTGCATGAAGCAGTGTAACAAGAATACGGCAGCCCGATGCACCTACCGGATGTCCGAGCGCAATGGCTCCGCCATTGACATTCAGCTTGCTCAGATCAAAACCAAGATCCTTTCCAACTGCGACAGACTGTGCCGCAAATGCCTCGTTTGCTTCAATCAGATCAAAATCTTCTACCTTCATGCCTGCTTTCGCACATACCTTCTGCGTGGCTGCAACAGGTCCGATACCCATAACCTCTGGTCTGACACCCGCAAGTGCGCCTGCTGTAAAGGTTGCCATCGGCTTCACGCCGAGCTCCTTTGCCTTTTCTTCGCTCATCACGACAATGGCTGCCGCGCCATCGTTGATACCGGAAGCATTGCCCGCTGTAACGAAGCCGTCCGGATTAATTGCGCGAAGCTTTGCAAGACCTTCTATTGTAGAACCGGAACGGGGACCCTCGTCCTTTGTAAACAGTACGGTTTCCTTCTTAACCTTTACTGGTACCGGTACAATTTCCTTATCAAATGCACCGTTTTCCTGTGCCGCACAAGCCTTCTGCTGGCTATCAAGAGCAAATTCATCAAGCTCTTCGCGTGTCAGATTCCATTCACGGCAAATATTATCGGCCGTTGTAATCATATGGTAGTTGTTAAAGGCATCCCATAATGCATCGTTTACCATCGTATCTACCAATGTAGCGTTATTCATTCTATATCCAAATCGAGCCTGAGGAACCGTATACGGAGCCAAAGACATATTCTCCATACCACCCGCTACAACGATATCGGCATCCCCTGCCATAATCATCTGTGCAGCCTGATTCACACAGTTCAGACCCGAACCGCATACAACATTCATCGTAACTGCCGGTACTTCAATCGGAAGCCCCGCTTTAATGGAAGCCTGACGTGCTACGTTCTGACCAAGACCTGCCTGGATTACGCAGCCCATATATACCTGATCAACTGCCTCCGGTGCAACTCCCGCCCTGTTCAATGCTTCTTTAATTACAATTGCACCGAGCTCCGCAGCCGGTGTCTTGCTTAATGCGCCACCCATAGTACCGATCGCGGTACGGCAGGCACCTGCCAATACTACCTTTTTTGACATATTCATACCTCCATGAAATTGTTTGAAGTCCCATAAATTGGGACTTTGCAGTGATTGTTATTTTTTTGTCATTGTTGCCATTCATAATTTTATCACAGCAGATGTGCATTTGCAACAACTATATCTATGGATTCTACAAAAAATGATAGGAAAACGTTACCGTTCACAGGTGACATATGCGACGTGTTTTTTGTGAGTGAAGTGAAGCGAAAGTCACAGAAAACCGGAGAATTGCAGTGCCAAAACGCTATCTTTGCGTTTTGTGTGCATCGCATAGCGTGTTGCTGGTCGCAAAACTGCTGTATTTTGCAGTGGAGTGAACAGTAACATAGGAAAAACGTTACCGTTCTTACGCAGCTTAGCACTTGCTGTTAAACTGCGTAAGAACCTGATTCAAGAGTTAATTTCTGCGTCCACTTTCTTTTCAAAGATTTTCTTAAAGGAATCCTCATAAGGCGCACGCGCAATCCCATATTCTGTGATAATGGCAGAAATCAATTCATGATCCGTTACATCAAAGCTCGGATTAAAAACCTTGACTCCCTCCGGCGCCATGCGTCTTTCATACCACATCTCCGTGATTTCCTCCTCCGGACGCTGCTCAATCGGGATCAGACTGCCGTCAGTGAGACTTAAATCGATTGTCGATGTCGGCGCACAGACATAAACCGGAATATGATAATAGTTTGCGACAGCCGCTACAACCGAGGTGCCGATCTTGTTCGCTGCGTCACCGTTTGCCGCCACACGATCACAGCCTACGAACACTGCATTTACCCAGCCATTTTTCATAACGGCAGCCGACATATTATCACAGATCAGCGTCACATCAAGCCCCGCCTCCTTCAGTTCGTAAGCGGTCAGCCTGGCCCCCTGCAAAAGCGGCCTTGTCTCGTCCGCAAAAATTTTAAAATGATAACCCCGCTCCTGCCCAAGATACATCGGCGCAGTTGCCGTTCCATATTTGGTTGTCGCCAGCTGTCCCGCATTGCAGTGCGTTAACAGCCCATCCCCGGGCTTTACAAGGGAGAGTCCGTATTCTCCGATCATTTTGCAAACCCAGGTGTCTTCCTGTTTGATTTCAAGCGCCTCCTGATGAAGCGCTTCTTTAATCTGTGCAACGGGCTTTTCCCGGTTCCTGATACAAATCTGTTCCATCCTGTTCAACGCCCACGACAAATTTACAGCCGTCGGACGTGCCGTATCCAAATACTCCTTCGCCTTTTTAAACTGCCTGTAAAAATCTTTGTAATCTTCAGTCTGGATTTTCTTCGCTTCCAGATAGATGCCGATGGCAGCTGCGACGCCGATCGCCGGCGCTCCCCGTACCTGAAGCAGATAGATAGCATTCCAGATATCATTAAGCTCCGTAAGTGTGAGCATCACTGTCTCATATGGCAGTTTCGTCTGGTCGATAATGACAAGGGCGCATTTTTCCTCATCAAGTGCCACCGTCTCGTAATCCATAATACTTTTTTTGTTGTCCATAGCTTATCGTCCTTTCCTTGTGTAGCGAGTGCTTATTTGCATTTTTGAACGATCGGGCCCCGATAAATTGGCTCATATCAGAAAATTCCTCTGAATTTTCTGGGCGCCGAGCACAGGCAGCATTGCTGCCCTATTCCTTGTGTGCGAGTGCGCATTTGCATTTTTGAGCTGATGGCTCAAAAATGCTCCTATGCCAGCTTCGGCACAGGAGCATGTCCTTCTGTCATTCTTATAATTCAGGCTCAATCAGGCCGTAAGTATTACCTTTTCTCTTATATACGACATTGACCTGATCCGTCTCCGCATTGCAGAATACGAAAAAGCTGTGTCCCAAAAGCTCCATCTGTACACAGGCATCCTCCGGGTACATCGGTTTAATGTCAAATTTCTTGGAGCGGACGATTTTAATCTCATCGTCATCCTGGTACTCCCGATCAATGAAATCCTGTTTGAAATTACCGGCACCATGCTTGCTGTCAACAAGCTTATTCTTATATTTCTTAAGCTGTCTTTCGATGATTTCCTCGACAAGGTCTATAGATACATACATATCATTGCTGACCTGCTCGGAACGAATGATGCTGCCCTTTACCGGAATTGTTACCTCTATCTTCTGTCTGTCTTTTTCTACACTCAGCGTTACGTGAATTTCTGTATCCGGTGTGAAATAACGCTCCAACTTCCCTATTTTATCTTCTACAGCGCTTCTAAGACCATCCGTTACATCAATATTCTTACCGACAATAATAAATTCCATGCCAGTCACTCCTTTCATTCCTGCGCTTGTCCGTTAAAAATCAACACAACCCGCGCATTTTTTATGTAAATATAGTATACCACAATTCCGGAGTTATTTGCAATTATATTACACTGAATTTCCGTATTTTGCGGGCGGGTATGGTTACTGTTCACTCCACTGTAAAATACAGCAGTTCCGCGACCAGCGATACGCTATGCAATGCACACAAAACGCAAAGATAGCGTTTTGGCGCTGCAATTCTCCGGTTTTCTGTGACTTTCGCTTCGCTTCACTCACAAAAAACACGTCGTGTATGTCACCCGTGAACAGTAACCGGGTATGTTCCTGTTCACTCCGTTCTCAGAAACGCGGGTTTTCCAAAAATCCTCTAGCATATTTCGACGGCGTTTGTCAATGGTCTTTTTTTAATTTTTTTACAAATTATGCTTTTTATTATTTTTCGCCAAAACATTTGTTCAAAATATTTCTTAATTTTTTTCATTTTTATGTGGATAATGTGCACAACTTCGTGTATAAGTCCATTTTTCGGTCTCTTCCATTTTTAAAATTGTGGATATCTTTTTTCATTTAAGATTCCTTTTTTTCGATTTTCTGAGAGATTTTTTTAGGTTTTGTGCATGATGCCTAATGATAAATTTGTCAAGGAGAAAATTGGGATTTTTATTGAAACATCCGCTATCTGCGAATGCAAAATAAAAGTGTGCTTCGTGCTCTCTCTCGGCCAAATACTTCGGCAGCACAGCTTCTATTCCGCGCGCGCAGCTACGCATAAAATTTTCTTATATAGAAAATCCGCAGGAATTTCTATATAAGAATAAAGAGTTTGCTTTGGCAGACTTTTCGCGCTGAGCGCGGTTGACAAAGTCAACATCGTACCATTTATTTCTTGGCGGGAGTTCGCAGTTATCTGCGAATGCAAATCAGAGGACACCTCAACCGGCTGCGCCGGCTTCGGTCTGTTTTGCATTCCTATGAATCTAGAATAAAGAGTTTGCTTTGGCAAACTCTAGCGCCGAGCGCGGTTGACAAAGTCAACATCCTACTATACGCGCGAGTGTGCATCCTGCACGGAGTGTTTATCTGTAATAGGAACACTTTCCTATTACAGATAATAAATGACGCCCTTGAATGCAAGCATTCAGGACGTCGTTTATTTTATGGATTCGCAGATAACTGCTTAGTTTTAGAAAATTCTTCTGACTGCCAGGATTTGGCGGTAGCTTGCATTGGATATTTTGATGCCGGTTGCAGCTGTACTTGCGTGTACGATCTGACCGTTTCCGATATACATCGCCACATGGCCTGAATAACATACAAGATCGCCCGGCTGTGCATTCTGAATTCCGCCTACATCATATCCTATACTTCTCTGTGCACCCGAAGAGTGCGGCAGAGATACACCAAAGTTTTTATAAACACTCATTGTAAAGCCGGAGCAGTCCGTTCCGTTTGTCAGACTCGTTCCGCCATAGACATACGGATTACCTACAAACTGGAGTGCATAATTTGCGACCGATGATCCTGTACCGCTTCCCGATACGGAATAGGAAGAACTCTTGCCCGATGATGAGGATGAGCTACTGCTGCTGTTCTTCTTCTGTGCCTGTGCGGCAGCTGCATTCGCTTTCTTCCTATCGTCATCTTCCTTCTTTAAACGTGCTTCCTCTTCTGCTGTAGATTCAGCCTGTACAAATTCCGTCGTAACAGAAACAAATTCCTTGGAAACAAATCCGTCACCTTCTTCAATGGATACCTTTAACCACTCATCGGTTTCCTCAAGTACGGTCAGCCGGTCTTCATTCGGCACGAGACCCAAAACCGCAGCATCTATACTGGGCTCCTCGCGAACCTTCAATGTCGTTGTCGCAACTACAGCGACCCGATGTCCTACCTTTGCCGCCAACTCAATCGCAGCCTGTCCCGTAACAACATATTCGCCTTTTACATAACCAACGACGTTGCCGGATTTAATTTTATACCAGTCGCCTTCTTTTCCTAACCATTCACCGGCGGAATTGTTATACAGTTTACCAACAACTTCGCCTTCCTCGCTGGCCGTTGCCCTTACATTAACATAATTGCTGACCTGTGCGATGATCGTACCCGATAAATCTTCTTCACCTTCAGCCACATCTGCCGCTTCAGGTTTTATTTCGATTGACGGAACCGCATTCTGTGAAACTCCGTTCTGCGAAACTGTCGCATCCGGCGCAGATTTTTCCGCACTATTCTCCGAAATAGAATCTGTTGCTGACGCAGGAGCAGAGGCTGCTGTTGCAGCTTCCACATTTGTCGTAACAGCGATTGGAGCTCCCTCCGATGCACTGCCTACTACGGATGTACCGTTTACTGTCGCTGACTGGCTGACAGCCTTTGAAGCCGGCGTCTCCGCCTTTTCTGGTATATTTACAACAGAGCTTGCTCCAATCTGGAGCGCAGCACCGCTTGTACCGTTCGTACCCGTGATTACTGAATGAGTTGCCGCCGCTGTCTGCTTTGCCGCACTTCTTGCAATCCCAGCCTTAATATCCCGTACTGAGACACCTTCTCCCGTTGCCAACGCTCCCCCTGCTGCCGGCAAAATAGAAGAAAAGAAGGAAGACGCATCCACCGAGACAGCCGGAAAGCTTGTCATCGCCAACGCGCTTACTATACAGCATGCTGCAACCTTCGTTACACCTTTCCTCATTAATTGACCTCCAAATATTTATACCCTGAACGCAACTGCATTTATTACAAATTTGTTACATCTGTAATAAAATATAGCATACTGACCTATGTTTGTCAACCAAATATATGGGAAAATAACAGGTAGAACCGTTTGTAAATTTATACCATATCGATTAAATAATCCTGTACCGACATGACAGCATTTGCGCCGTCGCCCACAGCCGTTGTAATCTGGCGCAGGCGCTTACTTCTGATATCACCTGCTGCAAATACACCCGGCACGCTTGTCTTGCAATCCTCTGCCGCGGTCACATAACCGCCCCTGTCTGTTTCTACCATATCAATATAGGAAGCATTCGGTTCATTGCCAACAGCAACAAAAATTCCGTCTGTCTTAATTATACGCTCGGTTTGATCCTTCACATTCTTGATGACGATTTCCTCCACCTTATTGCCGCCCCGGATTTCCGTCACCACACTGTCCCAGATTACTTCAATATTAGGGGTCTCAAATAGAGACTTCTGTAAAATCCTTGCCGCTCTGAGCTCATTCCGGCGATGTATCAAATAGACCTTCGTACAACCGCGTGCCAAAAATATTGCATCCTCCACGGCCACGTCTCCTCCGCCGGCCACGACCGTTACCTTGTTTTTAAAAAATGCACCGTCACATGTCGCACAGTAGGAAACACCCATCCCCGCAAACTGTTCCTCACCCGGCACGGCAAGCTTGCGCGGGGAATTGCCGCTCGTCAGAATGACTGTCTTCGTTTCAAAGGTGCCCTTCTCCGTCTCGATTATCTTGACAGCCCCCGAAAGATCCATCCCCAGAACTTCCGTTTCCAGCCGTTCCACTCCCATTTTATCTACATGCTCCGAAAATTTCATCCCCAGGTCAAAGCCATTGATTCCCGGAAAGCCCGGAAAATTATCCACTTCATACGTGTTCAGTACCTGTCCCCCGCCCATATAATTTTTCTCTATCAGCAATGTCTTCAATTCCGCTCTTTTGGAATAGATTGCTGCCGTCATTCCCGCAGGGCCGGAACCTACAATGATTACATCATATAATTCTCCCATTTTTCTTTTCCTCCTGTTTTCTCCGTTTTAAATACTATCTCCCATTTTCCCTCAAACAGCGGATACGAATTCAGTTTACCATTAATTTTCTGTTATTTCAATTGCTTCCCCTGCTTTGTATTGCATTTCTTCTATATATAATAGTATACTAAGCTCGTACTCTTTTATGATTGACAGTTGTAATTGATTGATTTTTTATCATTGCGGAGGAATTAACATGAAAAAACGAACTGCCCTTGTCACCGGTGCATCACGCGGTATCGGAAAAGCCATCGCAAAGGTATTTGCCGCACAGGGCTATGATTTGATACTCGCCTGCAGACATTCCGAAACAGAGCTGACCATACTTGCGGAGGAATTAAAAAAAGACTGCAGGATTTCCTGTCAGACTTTTATCGGCGATCTTTCCGATTATGAAGCTGTCATACTGCTGTTTAAAGAAATCACGGAGCTTGATGTTCTTGTGAACAATGCGGGGATTTCCTATGTCGGGCTGCTTTCCGAAATGCCTCCGGAAAGCTGGGATTCCGTTATCGGTACAAACTTAAATGCCGCCTTTTACTGCTCAAAACTCGCAATTCCACTTATGCTTCAGAAAAAATCAGGAAAAATCATCAATATTTCTTCCGTATGGGGAAGCTGCGGTGCTTCCATGGAAGTTGCCTACTCCGCCTCCAAAGGCGGACTGAATGCTTTCACACGCGCGCTCGCCAAGGAACTGGCACCAAGCGGAATTCAGGTCAATGCAATCGCCTGCGGCATGATGGATACCGATATGAACCGCAATTTTTCAGAGGAGGATCTCTCCCAAATTGTTTCCGAAATACCGGCAGACCGTATGGGAAGGCCCGAGGAAGCCGCTGCACTTGTCCTGCAGCTCTGCACGGGAAATACTTACCTTACCGGCCAGATCATCCAATTAGACGGCGGGTGGATTTAAAGAGTCTGCTCAATTTTAATTAAAATCAAAACAAGGACATCTGTTCATAGCCTTTTCCCTCGTATGTATGCAGATAAGAAAAGACATTCTCTACACCGAGCATAATTCCATGCTCCCTGCAGGTATCCCTTACGCGCCGCATCAGTACTTCACTGTCCGGGCAATTCAGTTCATAAGCATTTCCGTAGTTTTGGATATACCGCTCCTTCAGCCCCGGAAAGTGCCTGTCCAGCATTGTGTAATAATATTCCCTGTCCCCTTCCCGCAGTGTCAGTCCGATTCCAAAGCAGAGGATCGCCTTGACACCTGCTTTGACACAATAATCCAGAATTCCTTCTATGTTTTCCATCGTATCATTAATATAAGGTAAGATCGGACTCAGCCACACAACAGTAGGAATGCCCTCTGCCTGCATAGCCTTCAGTACCTCAAACCGTTCCTTCGTCGTGCAGACATGCGGTTCCACGATTTTACACAGCTCCTCTGAGTAAGTCGTCAATGTCATTTCTACAACACATTTGGATTTCTGATGAATACTTTTGAGCAGGTCTATATCCCGCATAATTCGATTTGATTTTGTCTGAATTGCCACGCCAAATCCATAACGGTCAATAATTTCCAGGCATTTCCTTGTTATACAAAGCTCTGTTTCCAGCGGAATATATGGGTCTGTCATTGCACCGGTGGAAATCATACATTTTTTTCTTTTCCGTCTAAGCGCATCCTCTAACAGCTCGGGCGCATTTTTCTTAACCTCGATATCCTCGAAAGCATGCCGCATCTGATAGCAGGTGCTTCTTGCATCGCAATAAATACAGCCATGCTGACAGCCGCGATAAACATTCATTCCGTTTTGTGCCGACAGGATTCCCTTCGCCATAATCTCATGCATATGTTTATCCTCCTTTCACAGCCTTAAAAAAAACCGGGAATACTCTCGAACAATGTTTTAATTCCAAGCAGCACAAGCAGAATTCCGCCCGAAAGCACTGCGCGCTTTTGATATTTTGTACCAAACACATTTCCAATCTTCACGCCGAGGATCGAGAGCAGACACGTGATCACACCGATCGTCCCGCAGGCCAGCAGCGTATTGGTCAGACGGGCACCCTCACGCACGATGGTAACCGGTACACACGCAAACGTCACCCCTACCGCCATCGCATCGATACTCGTTGCTACGGCCAGCATAAACATTTCTTTTATGGAAAGAATATCGCTCTCATTCTGCAGGGAGCCGCACTCACAACCGCATTCCTCTTTTTCACTCAGAGCCTCCCAAATCATCATTGCTCCGATGAATCCGAGCAGTCCAAACGCCGCCCAGGGTGCTGCGGTCACGATAAGCCGTTCAAACCGGGTACCCAGCAGATAGCCGGTAAATGGCATCAGCGCCTGAAAAATACCAAACCATGCGCCGACGACCAGACATTTTCTCACCGTAATCTTCTGCATGGCAAGCCCTTTGCAGACAGCTACCGCAAATGCGTCCATCGCAAGGCCGACCGCCAATAAAACGATTGTCACTGCATTCAAAAGCACTTTCCTCCCGCAACTGTATTATTGGTAGTTTTTCTTTTCATAAAACCGTGCGGACAACAAAACGGAGCCCACATTACAAATAATTGTCACAGCCAAAAGAAGCAGTCCCAAAAGCAGAATGCTGATTTGAATATTCGGCAGCATACCGATCACAGGCACCGTATTTATTTCGAACAATCCCAGAACAGCGAATACAAGAACAAAAAATGCCAGATATACAAAACGGCCCTTTTCCACACCAAGCTTATAAATAAACGGAAGATTCAAAGCCTGCATGATCAAGGCAACACAAACAACCGCCATGATGACCGTGAGCTTTTCGACGCTGAATCCTTCTCCTGTCACAAGACCCGAAATCAACTCCGACAGCGCGGAAAGAATCGCCGCAAGAACGACCATGATATAGCCGAATAAATATTTTTCAAATACAAGAATTTTTACGGAATAGGGCATCATCGCTGCAAACCGGTTCCATTTGCATCCCTCGTCATAAGCAATTGCCGTCATAGGAATCATTGCGGAGTAGACGATTGCAAATGCCGTCACAGAGGTGCCGGGCATAATCGCAAAGACCAGAATGAGGATGATAAAAGTCTTCATCTGCTTAATCAACATATAGAAGTCCTTAATTAATAACGCCTTCATGCTATTCTCCTTTCCTTGCCATAAACAGAATAATATCCTCGAGCGTCGTATGCTCCGACAGCGCATAATCCTCGAGCAGCTTTTCCTTTTTCTCACAGAACAGCAGCTTTCCCTTGTGGATAAATGCGATATAGTCACAGAGCTTCTCCAGGTCGCTGACGATGTGGGAGGACAGCAGAATAGAGTGTTCCGCATTTGCGGAAAACTCCTTGAAAATATCCAGTATCTCTTCCCGAACAATTGGGTCCAGTCCGCTTGTTGCCTCATCCAACACCAAAAGCCGCGAACCGTGTGATAAGGCCACAGCAATCGCCAGCTTCATTTTCATTCCTCTGGAATAGTCCTTAAACATCTTCTTTTGCGGCAGATCAAATTTTTTCAGATATAAAAAGTATTCCTGCTCATTCCAGTTTCGATAGGTATATTTCATGATCGAGTTGACGTTTGCGGCAGAAATGACCGCCGGAAAATAGGCCTCATCCAGTACAACGCCAATATCCTCCTTCACCTGCAAAAAGTCCTTCGATTGATTATCTGTTCCAAGCACAGTAACCGTACCGCTGTCACGGGAAATTGCATTCATGATCAGATTGATCGTCGTGCTTTTTCCTGCACCGTTTTCCCCGACAAGCCCCAGAATGCTTCCCTCCGGCAAACTGAAACTGATATCCTTCAGCGAAAAATCCCGATAGTTTTTACCCAGTCCTTTTATTTCGATTGCATTTTTCATCAGGTACCCCTTTCCTATTTCAATTTAGAACAAAAATTGTATCAGCAGCATATAGCATACCGTTCCGCCTGCAATGGACAAAAGCATCTGTCTTCTCCAAAGGTGCAGCCCCACAACAACTGCGATCGAAATCAGTTCAGGAACGGCACGCGTACCCGTAAACACACTGACATCCTTTAAGCAATAAATAATCAGCATACCAAAAATTGCAGACGGCAGCGCCTTCCCGAGATACTGCACATAGGAGGGCGCCGGTTTTTTCCCTGAAAAGATGAAAAATGGGAGAAACCGCGTCAGCATCGTCCCTAAAATACAGACTGCGATAGTTATGATCTGCTGTGTCAATGTCATCGTCGTCATGCGGCGCCACCTCCCTTTTCAATCGGCTTCCTGCAGACCGTCAGAAACCCAAGTATTGCAACCATCGTCGGGATCATGAAATCTTCCGAATCAAACAGAATCAGGCAAAGCAGTGCACAGCCAATTCCGATCAGCGCCGAAAAATGTTTTTTTTCCTTCATCCACTGTTCGAGAAAAATCACGGTAAACATCGCAGTCATAACAAATTCCAGACCATCTGTATTGAATTTTAAAAATTGACCTAGTACCCCGCCGAGAGTCGAGCCGAAAAACCAATAAAAATGATTAAGCGCCGTGACCCAGAACATAAACCAGCCCGGATCGATATTTTCCGGTATTTCTGCCGTGTAATTAATTGAAAAGCTCTCGTCGCACATGCCAAAAATCAAGTATGGCTTTTTCCAGCCCGTATCCTTAAATTTATCCAGCATGGAAATCCCGTAAAACAGATGACGCGCCTGGATCATCAATGTCATCGTAAACGCCTGCAGAGGATTGAATGCACCCAGAAGCAGGTTCACCGCTACAAATTCCAGAGAACCGCCAAAAATAAGTACGCTCATAAACATCGGATATAAAAAGCTGAAGCCGGAAGCATGCATATAGATTCCGTAGGTCAGTCCCAAAAACCAAAAGCCAGCAAAAATCGGGATTGTATATGGGAACGCCGCTTTAAGTGCCTGTGTCGCCGTTTTTCTTCGTTTGCTCATTGCATCATTGCTCCAATTTCCTTCGTAAATATAACGCAAACAGACAGTCACCCCTGCCTGTTTGCGCTTATCTATGAGTATAGCACAAGAATCTCGATTTTGTATAGTTAAAATCTGTATAATTATTTAGAAAGATACATTTCAAGTCCTTCCAGCAGCGTCGGTACCCAGACCGTGTAATGCTCCTTTCCCTCGTAAACTTTGGAGGTCACATTCAGTCCGCTGTAATCCCGGCTATCAAGCTGTTCAATAAAATCACCGAAGGACTCGACAAAATAAAAACTCTCTTCTGCGCCTACAGTCATATAGACATTCGCATTT
This sequence comes from Bacillota bacterium, assembly GCA_023402845.1. Classification (GTDB taxonomy): domain Bacteria; phylum Bacillota; class Clostridia; order Lachnospirales; family Lachnospiraceae; genus JAEYFP01. The sequence goes on along the minus strand of JAEYFP010000066.1, from coordinate 19,135 downwards.
AGATCAGTGTTTCCGCGGTTTCGGTAATCTTCTTCATAAGCAGCCAGATACTGTCCGTAGCTCTTTTTCTGAAAAGTCGGGCTGGCAAGTATATAATTCTTAAAGACATCCTCTGTAATGCCGTCACTCTGAAACAGACTGTATAGCATAAAATAGCCGCCGTAGGAAGCTCCGCAGAACGTTCTGTCCGCAGCATCAATGTTATAACTGCTTTCCGCATAGGGCATAATCCCGTTAACAATCAAGGAAAGGAAGCTGTCCGGATCATCAATCAACTCACGGGACCTGATTGTATCAAAATCATAATCGTCGGGATATCCGATCCCTACTAAAATAAATTCTTTTGTTTTCCCCGATTGATACAGGTTCCTGATTTTTTTATAATCCTCCCGGCGCCAATAACAATCTGTCAGGTACACGACCGGATAGGAAATGCGTTCGTCATAATCCTCCGGCAGACATACGTCAATAACAAATGTATCCGGAATATTATTAGGATAAATTGTCGTCTGCGTCCAAAGCTTCTTTTCCACCGTATTCCCAATGTCAAATTCAATCCCGCTATTCCCTGTAAATTTCACCTTTTCGTCTGCATCCGCGCTTTCCTCCGTCTGCGTTTCTGTATAGACCATAAGATCTGACGTATTTTTTATTTTTTGAAAACCATGCCACAGCACAAACAGCAGCACTGCATACAACGCTGCAAATAGAACCTTATGTTTCCTGAATCGCTCTCCCATTCGCCCATCCCCCATATGATAGAACATCCTTGACATTTTGCATCCTACAGAACAAAAGTGTGCTTCGCCCACTCTCGCGATCATTTACTCCGACAGCGCAGCTTTTGTTCCGCGCGCGTAGCTGCGCATAATATTTTGTTATATAGGAAATCCGAAGGAATTTCCTATATAACAAAAAAATTAGACAGCCCCCGGCCATACGGCACAGGAAGCTATCTAAATTTTAATCCAGTCTTTCTCTGTTTACAACCTGACATTTGTCAACTTAGCAGATTATAATTGTCATATACTAGCCTTCTATTTCATAGTCGACATCGGCTCTGGATATGCGGATTTCCTTGCACAAACCGGCAACCTTTAAATGTCTGGGATCATTTTGGTAGCTCTTCAAATCCTCTGTTGAATCAAAATCGCAGACAAGCACGGCATCATAGCTGTTATCGCTGTTTACGCTGACCCCCGTCTCCATATGACGAATCACTTCGATCTGCCCCTTAAGTCCCATCAAGCCGTCCAAAAATTCCTGCATTTCCTTTTTTGTGTTCTCTTTGAATTTCCACATTACAATATGTCTGATCATACTGTTCCTCCTTTTTGCCGATACCACTCTACCGAATACCGGATTTCTTTTATTATTGATAAGTGATTCTATACATCCAGCTTCATGTAGACCACGTCCTCCATCGGATTATGATAGTAGGCCGGAATTTCCTCAAATCCATACTCCCGATACAAATGAATGGCACTCCTGAGCGGCTTGATCGTATCGAGCACCATTTCCTGATAGCCATCCTGTCTTGCAGCCAAAATAATAGCTTCAATCAGCCGCCGTCCGATGTTTGCCTTGCGAAATTCAGGCTTCACATAAAGCCGCTTCATTTCGCATCGAACAGTGCTGTGATGATAGAATGCCACACAACCGGCCACCTCTCCATTTTCAGCCACCGCGGCAAACAGCGCCCCGTTTGGTTTTGTATATTTCATTTTCAGATCCGACAATTCCTCCTGCAAATGCTGAAAGTTAAGATCCCTATTCAGAAACTTCGTATATTCTGTAATCAGCTGCTTGATTTCCTCCGTATAGGGGCTTCCCTCTACGACTTTTACATTACATGACTCCATGATAATCACCCTTGTATTAGGATAACCCATCTGTTTGCCGGTAGCAAGTAGTTTTTACATTATTTTTTAACAACATATTCCATATCCGTATACCATCTTTTTCTATGAAAATGTTCGCCTTCAAACTTCCGGAATCCAATACTGAATTTCAGGCTTTCCGTCCTTCGAAGAAGCTTGAGCACAATTTCATTATCTCCCTTGTTCAGGTGTACAATTTTATAATTATTGTACGGTGTCCACAAACGGATTTCATCCTTTTGCATTACCTGCTCTTGATTGATCCAAAGTGCAAAGCCGTCATTATTGCCAATTACGACCCACACGTCACGATTTTCTTTTACTTTGAGCGTCTGCTTTAAATAGAGGCAGCCCTGGCCTTTAAAGGTGAACACTTCATCCAAGGGCATCAGATCCTCATAGGCATTTATCAGCTCTTTGTCTTCCTCAGCAAATGCAGCCGAAAAATTTTCTTCATTCAGATAGGTTTTATCTAAATAAACGGCATTATTCACCATGCATTCCAATGTGGGCAGATCACAGCCTGCTCCATGGGGAGAGGGCATCCCTTCCGGATCTTTCTTTTCCAGAGCCTCAAAATATGGCCCAACCGCTTCCCATATGCCAGCCCCGGCAATTCCAAATCCGGCCGACGCCTGGCCAAACGACACCCTCAGAATATTTTTTTCTGCCAAGGTCTTTAGCTCCTCCCCTGTTCTGAAGGTAAATTCCACTGCACGCTCTTCTCCTGCAGGCAGCATCACAAGCACGTGATTATCGGAAAGCAAAAAGCCCTCCGGAAGACCACTGATGATCAGCCGCTCTTCTGCTCTGCTGTCCGTATTGTTTTTTACTGTAATTTTTATTTTGCAGCAGTCATCTGCTCCGATTGACGGCTTTCCCTGATAGTCTGCGGTAATAGTAATTGCTTCTCTTTTTTGTATGTAGTCCAAAATCTCTATAGTTTCCGGGATTTGAATAATCCGCCTTCCATTTAATCGATCAATTCCTAATCCAACCTGACAGGTTTCCTTTGCAAGCTCATAAATGGAATTATTTTTTCGGTCAACCGCAATACCGATTACAAAATCGGAACCGGCCATCTGCTTTAATTCATCCGGAATCATTCCGGCCCCCAATACAATGCCAAGGAGCGCTCCTGCCGTAGCGCAGGTGCAGTCCGTGTCATACCCGCATCGAAATGCAATATTAATTGTATGATCCAGATCTCCGTTTCCATACAAAAGAGCCAAAATGACAATCCCAAGATTGGTAATTGCATTGGTAAAATCAAAATGAGCGAATTTTCTCATTAATTTCTTTCTTGCCCGCTTCCAGTCATGTTGATCCTCCCGATAAACAGACAGCATCAATTCCACACAATTCCTCGCATCGGTACCTGCCGGAAGATAGGGAAGCTGGTCTGTAATCAGGGCTTGCACATCCTCCGTAAAAAATGCTTCCGCCTCCATTGCCGAGTAATATTGTTCAATCCAGTCGGATGCCTTTGCATGGTCAACTACCGCATCCATATGTGCATATTGGGAGGCAAGACCGGGTTCGCCCGGAAAAACCATTCCCCAGATTTCAGACCGGATCGGACAGCCCTCTCCCTCCTGAAAAACAGGATTGTTAAAGGAACCGCTGTAGGGCGGCATAATCCCTCTTTCATAATTCTTTAAAAAGATGCCGTATTCGCTGAATGGATACCAGCACTGCGCATTCCATGCATCCGCCAAATCCTTCGAGCTGATATAAGGTCCCTTTTTTTTCAGGACTTCCAGCCATAAAAGCTGTAAATCCAAATCGTCATTCGGAAGATCCGTCCTGATCACCTGACTGTAATGCTCATAGGAGATCAATTTCTTAAATCCTTCCACCGGAGCTCCGGCGGCTCCTCCCAGACATTTACCCAGCCAGCCCCCATACACTTTATCCAAATAATTCTGATACGTTATCTGCATATCTTAACAGCCTCCTGTCTATTTTAAAATTGCCCCTGCCGAAAAAGTCTTTTCTACCTGATTACTGAAAAATACAAACAGCAAAATCGGAAGAATACTCGTAATCACCATTGCCGCAAACATTCCGCCATAATCTGTTCCGTATTTCCCAGAAGAGTAATTCATCAATGCAATCGGCAGCGTTTTGTTCTGATCCCCGTTCACTAACACCAGGGCATAAATGAATTCATTCCAGCTGTTAATAAAGGTGTTGATACACATCGTCGCAATAGCCGGACGTATGATCGGTACAATAATTTTAAACAGAATCGTAAAAATTCCTGCGCCGTCCATAACCGCCGCTTCCTCCATCTCATATGGAATTCCTTTCATAAAGCTGCAGGCCATCAGCGTTGCCATCGCAATATTAAATGCCGATATCGTAAGAATGAGAGAAATCGGACTATTAATTAAATGCAGGCTTCTGAGCATCATAAAAATAGGAACAATGACAATCTGGGACGGCAGAAGAATTCCAAGCGCGACCAGACGGTTGATTTTACCCGCCCATTTCCAACGCATTCTTGTCAGTGCATAAGCCAGCATCGTTGACGAAACAACAGTCAAAAGCAGCGTAAAGCCGGTAACAAGAATGCTGTTCATAAAATATTTCAGGATGTTTCTATTAAATAGTGCATCCGTATAATTCTCAAGCTTCCAAAAGGACGGCAGTCCAAAGGAGCTTCCCGTCATAATTTCCGCCGTATCCTTAAAGGAGTTGAGAAACATCCAAAACAGCGGATAAACCGAAGTAAGCGCACAAATACCGAATAAGACGGTCAATACAATTCTGATCCATCGATGTTGTATTCTCATGATAAATCCTCACTCCTCTCTTTTTGGAACAGTCTTTCAATTACCCCGAGCACCAGGCAGGTTTCCAGTATGACTATGATCCCGACCGCCGCCGCCAGGCCATATCTCTGATTGGAAAATGCCTGCCGGTACATATACATCATCACCGTTTGTGTCAGATCTCCCGGACCGCCGCCTGTCATAATATATACCTGCGGAAATGTAAATAAGCCGCCTATTGCCGAAATCGTCACACACATTTTGGCAACATCCCTTAGCAGCGGAAGCGTAATATACCACACAGTCTGCCAGAAATTTGCACCATCCAGCTGGGCCGCCTCAAAATAGCTTTCCGGAATCGCCTTAATACCCGAATAGGAAAATAAGAGATCCATTCCAAACATCCACCACATTCCTACAATTGCAATGCAGATCATTGCTGTTTTAGGATTAATCAGCCACTCATTCTGCAAAAAACCAAGTCCTGTTTTTTCCAAAAAAGTATTCAGCATTCCCCAATCTGCATGATAAATTGTCAGCCAAAGCTGGGATATGACAGAAATAGATAATACAAGAGGAATGACAAACGCTGTTCTCAAAAGCTTCTGAATCCGCACATTCAGCGTACAGAGCAGAATTGAAACCGCAATTGCCAGCAGCGCATTGCAAAGCACCGCCAGCAGACATAAGCCTAAAGAGGCTGTGTTTGCCCTGATAAATGCCTCATCTGTAAAAAGCTGTACAAAATTTTTCAATCCGATAAATTTGGCCGGTGTCAGACCGTCCGTCTTTTGCAGTGACATCATAAAAATATTAATGATCGGATAAAATACAAATCCGGCAAGCAAAAGCAGGGCTGGAAAGCACAGCAGCAATATTGTTTTTTTATTTCCCAGAACTTTTTTCATGTTAATTGACCCCTGTCCTTTTTATGAAAAAAGCCTTTGGGAAAACAACTCTTTCCCTCGGCTTTTTTCATAAAATAATCTTTATTCTTCTAAAGCAGCCTTATCCATATCTGCCAGATAATCGGCAACCGTGTAATCCGAAGTATTTGTCATAAACTTGCTCGTAGACTGCATCACTCCTGAGGAAGCGGCAGCTGTAGGCATCACATCCTGCACCAGGCCGTATACAAACTCAAAGCTCTGCATATCCGCAGCCAGCTGCGCTACCGGCTCCGCAAATTCTTTCTCATTGCTCCAACCCATCACATCCGACTTATAAACCGTGAATGGATTTCCTTTTTCCTCGAATACATATTTGCATCTAAGCTCCGCCACAGCCTGACACAGAGCCGCCGCCTCATCAGGATGCTCTGTTCCGGCGTATACCATCATGCCGGAATTTTGTTTTACTCCGCCCGCACAATTCTTACCATACAGCGCAGCATCACTGTCATTAATTACCGGATAGTAGAAAAACCCAAAATCTTCACCCATTTTATCGGCACAGGACGCAACTGCCCAGGAACCGTTTGCCATCATTGCTGCCTTTCCTGTTTCAAATAGCGGCAGTGCCTCATCAATTCCTGTCAGCGCCACATTCTTGGAAAATGCGCCCATATCCATTAATTCCTTCATAACCTCTGATGCCTTCGTATAGGGCTCATCCGAGAATTTTGCTTCTCCATCCACGATTTTCTTTGTAATCTGAGGATCAAGAGAATAAGCAAAGCCTTCCACCATCATTGCCGCACACCAGCCATCCTTCGCTCCTACGGAAATTGGTACAATATCAGTTTTAGCCAATGCTTCCACAACCGTCTTCAGTTCGCTGACAGTCTTTGGCACCTCAAGATTATTATCAGCAAATATTTGCTTATTATAAAGTACGATTTCATAAGAAATATCTTCAAAGGGGATTGCATAGGTATGTCCGTCCGATGCCGGAAGCTTTGCGGAAGGAATTACTTTATCCCAGTATCCGCTTTCCTCCAGGTAGCTGTCCAGCGCCAATGCGCTGCCGGACTGAAGAATCGGACTTGCCCAGCTTCCGCCGCGCTCCCACCAGACATCCAGGCCTTCACCGCCTGCGGAAATCATCGTCCTGATTTTTGTTTCATAGGTCTGTGCATCTCCCGGCACCATTTCTAATTCCACTTCCACATTTGGCAGCACCGTCGGGAGCTGCTCCATCACATATGCCATTTCCGCCTGAACATTTTCATCCGTATCATTGAACAGCATGTTCAGCTTCACCTTTTCTCCGGATGCCTCCTGAGTCTCGGATGCGACGCCCTCCTGCACTTCCTCCTGCGCCTGCGGCTCTGTTGTTTTGTCATCCGCAGCCTGACTTTTGCCGTTTCCACAAGCCGTTAGCGATAACACCATTGCCAGCGCCAACGAAACAGATACTCCTTTTTTCAACTTAATCATAGTTTCTTTTCCTCCTTTTTCTGCCATGCAGAGCTGATAACTGTATCCTATTCCATTTTTCTCTCCGGCGGAATGGAATTTTAAGACCTGGTATGGAAAAAACAAAACGCTTACTGTTCCTCTGTGTTTTTTTATGCGATTCTATTATATAATATAGTTATCCAAAAAACAGTAACATTTAAAGGAGCCGATATGGAGCGCCACAAGCTTTGGAAATCGTTAACTCTTAAAAAGAAAGTCCTGCTGCTTTTCTTACCGTTAAATATTTTATCTATTCTTGTGATATTAATTCTTTCCAGTTCGCTGATTGTTCACAACGGAAAGGAAGAAATGATGCAGAATGCCATGGACAAGCTGATCTTAGTGAGCGACCAGACGGATCGTATCATCAGTAACGTAAAATATAATATCAAGGCATTTTCTACAAGCTCCGCTCTGCAAAATGCCATTAACACAGACTATCCGGATAACACTTACGGAAGCTATCTGTTTTCCACCGCCATGCATGCCGCCATCTACAACATCATTGATATCAGCAGTCTGATTTCCAGCGGATATATCCAGACCTGCAACGGACAGGTCTATCACCTTAATACGAACAAGGTTTCTAAGCCAACTGAGGAAATGAACGCCCTGTATGAAGAAGTCACATCCCAGCATGGAAAAATTCTTCTGGGACCTCCTAAAAACAATGACGGGCTTGCTGCCTTTCATCTATCGAAATCACTGATTGACATTGATACCGGAGCGTGTCTTGGCATTCTTTCCTTTGAAATTAAAGAGGAGCTGTTTTATGATGCGTATCGTAATGTCACAGACGGGAATACCGAAGCATTTTTGATTGCGGACAGTGGCGGAAATATCATTTCCTCGCAGGACCGCTCCCTTTTACAGACAACAATTGATTCTGAAATGTGGGCGCAAATTATCGGCGCAAACAGTGTCTCCTCCGTCTTTTCTTCTGAGAATGAAAAAAATCTGCTGCTCACACGCAGCACGGAGACCGAAAACTTCTACGTTGTTTATTTCACGCAGTATTCCAATATTTATAAAACAGCACTCAACCTGACAATTTTATTATTAAGTGTCGGCATGGTTGTCCTGTTTATCACTGCTTTACTTGCAAGGCTGCTTGCAAACAGCCTAATCAGACCGATTATTCAACTGGCAGACTATGCCGATGCGACGGGAAACGGCAATCTCGGACTCACCATTGCAATCCATTCCAACGATGAAATCGGGTTTTTGGCAAATCGGTTTGAGCTTATGAATCATAATATTAACGAACTGACAAACCGGATTTACAGTGAGCAAAACCAAAAGCGGGAATATGAACTCAATCTCATGCAGGCGCAAATTAATCCTCATTTTCTATACAATTGTATGGACAGCATCAGCAGCCTGGTTACAGACAACCGGAATGAGACCGCCCTTCAGATGATTTACCACCTTGGCTGTTACTATCGTGGGATTTTAAGCAAGGGAAGAAATCTGATCACTATACAGGAAGAGCTGCAGATGATTCAGGATTACTTAGAAATCCAACTGATTAAAACACCGGCGCTTTTTACTTATACGATCCGGGCAGAGGAGGAGCTGAAGCAGATGAAAATATTGAAGATGCTCTTGCAGCCGATTGTTGAGAATACGATTGTCCATGGATTTTCGGGACTTACGGTACCCGGTCAGATTGCCATTGATGCCGGTTCATGTGAAAATACAATCATCATTAAAATTACTGATGACGGAAGAGGCATCCCCGGCGAGATGATCGAAAACCTGCTGACTACGCCAAGTTCTATTTCCGTCCCCAAACATTTCGGACTGCAAAACGTGCATAATCGTATCCGTCTGAAATTCGGAGAGGAATACGGTCTTCAAGTATTATCAAAGCAGGGATGCGGAACAACCGTTATGATCCGGTTTCCGAAAACCTATTAAAAAGGAGTCTTCTTATGTATCAAATTATGTTTGTAGACGATGATCCCCTGATTCTTCGCAGACTTCATCAAATTCTGGACTGGGAGAATTACCATTTTACAATTCTCCCCGATTCTCCGGATGGGATATCCGCACTGCAAAAACTGGAAGCTTATCAGCCGGACGTGATGATCTGCGATATCAATATGCCGAACATGGACGGTCTGTCACTTGCCAAAAAGGCAAGAGAAAAGTATCCCTCAATGCATTGCATTATTCTTACCGTTAATGACAGCTTTGGCTGTGCCCAGCAGGCACTTAATATTGGTGTTGGCCACTATCTTTTAAAACCGATTATTCCCGCTAAAATTGAAGAGCTCATTCAGAAAATCCTTACACAGCTGGAGGAAAACAGAGAACAGGACCAATATGTGTCTAATCTATACAGTAAAGCACTCCTCAGTGAAAAAATGATTCGGGATCAATTTTTAAACTGGGTGGTTTCCGGCCGCCAGCCGCTCTCTGAGGAACAATTGACAGAAAAATTTGATTTTTACCGGCTTCCCATGCATGCGAAGGAATTTCAGATCATCTCTGTCCATATCAATCCAATGCAGGAATTTATTTTAGAGAAGCATAATATTGAGGACCTTTTACGAAATGTCACAAAGCATATTGAGGATGCTCTCTGCAGCTATCCCGATTGTGTTGTATTCAGTGACCGGTTTTATAATCTCAACATCCTGATCGGAATTCAGCCCGAAAAAACCTCTTTTTCTCCCAATGCATATTCCATCTGCCAAAGTATCCGCGACAGCCTTCTGTTTAACCTTAATTTACCGGTCACTTTATTTTACAGCCGTTCCTATAAAGGATATCAGAATATTTACCGCTGCTATTATGATACAAAATTTTTATCTAAATTTACAGAGTCCGTCATTGAAAAAGGAATCATTTCGTATGAAGAATATATGCAGACCTCAAAAAATCCTACCATTGATCTGGACAGTATCCGTTCACAGCTATTGAAGCTGCTTCGCACGGACGCTCTGCCTGCCCTTACCGGTTATGTACAGAAAATTTTTTCCGATTATTCCCTAGCCAATATGAATGCTGAAAATTTCAATATGCTCAAAATTGATTTTATTATGACGGGAATGATGTTTCTTCATGAAACAAAAATCTCCCTTACCGATGTGTTTGGCAAATATTTTGATCCGCTTTCCGAAATCATGGAATGCATGCAGCCTGCCGAATGCACCCGCTTTATTCTGGATTTCTATACAAAAATTTTAACTTATCTCCGCTCCGGAAAAATCTCCTCAGGCAGGCGGCTTGCCGAACGTACCATGGAATTGATTGAGCAGAACATCTCAAACCCAGAGCTGAACGTCAAATGGCTTGCTGCTCAGCTCTATGTCAATGATAACTATTTGAGTCGTCAATTTCATAAGGAAATTCATATTCCATTGATTCAATATATGATTTCAAAAAAGTTGGAAACCGCAAAAAACTATCTGGACAGCGGCTATCAAAACCTGCAGCAGGTCGCTCAGATGGCAGGCTTTTCCGATCCTCTTTATTTCAGCAAATGCTTCAAAAAGAGGTTTGGCGTGTCACCGTCCAAATATAGGTAACGTATTTTTTATGTATCAGTAAAAAGATTCTGTATGATATGATTGACCTTTTCTTATTATACTGTTACAATGATGTCACATTTATAAATCGAAAGGAAGTGAGACAATGGACGGTAAACCCCGAAGTCCCAGAAACAGTTTCAACCCCCAATGCGGGAATACTAACCAATGTACCGTTGCATATTACAGTCTGTTGTCCATTGTGCGTTTACGCTAATGGTTTCTTGCCTGTGTATTTGCTGCCGTCCATTGGGGCGGCTTTTTTGTTATATAGGAAATTCCTTCGAATTACCTATATAATAAAATTTAATGGGCAGCTGCGCGCGCGGAACAAAAGCTGTGCTGCCGGAGTATTTGACCGTGAGAGTGAGCGAAGCACACTTTTGTTCTTGCAATAAAGTATATTCGCCGGGGAATTCTTAAAAAGAAAGGAATGATTCCAGTGAACATCATGAACAAAAAAAATTATGGCAGACAGCTGCAAAGAAATCAAAACGAAATCGAGCGCATCCTCTGTTCCTATGCGCTTCTAACAGCAGAGGAGCTGTTCGAACATCTGTCTGCTGCGCAGACAGGACTTACAAATGAAGAAGCCAAAAGCAGGCAGGACGAATATGGAAAAAATATAATTGCTACCGGAAACAAAAACACAACATTGCACAGACTGCGTGAAGCAGTCATTAATCCTTTCAACATCATTTTACTGCTGGTGGCGGTTGTCACGTACTTTACGGATGTTGTGGCATCATTAGAACCCGATTATCTCACCGCAGTTATTATTCTACTGCTCGTTTTTTTATCTGGTTTGGTTGCCTTTATACAAAGCCAGCGCTCTAACGCTGCGGCTGAAGAATTATTTCAAATGATTTCTAATAAAGCCGATGTATGGCGGAATGCACAACTGACTGAGATTCCCATGGACGAAGTTGTCCCCGGTGATATTGTACGGCTTTCTGCAGGTGATATGGTTCCTGCGGATGTGCGGTTTTTGACTACAAAGGACACCTTTGTCGCTCAGGCGGCTTTGACAGGGGAATCCAACCCGGTGGAAAAATTCAGCGGCATCCGGAACGAGGAGAATCGTGCACTAACGGATTTGTGCAACATCGGATTTATGGGATCGAACATTGTGGGCGGCAGCGCGACCGCAATTGTCCTGGCGACCGGCAAAAATACTTATTTGGGTTCAATGGCAAAGTCTTTGTCCGGCGACAGAGCTAAGACCAGCTTTGAACGCGGCGTAGACTCGGTCAGCAAACTGCTGATCCGCATGATGCTGATCATGGTTCCTATCGTATTTTTTATTAACGGTTTCGCAAAAAAAGACTGGCCCGGTGCACTCCTGTTTGCTGTGAGCATTGCAGTAGGACTCACGCCGGAAATGCTGCCCGTCATTATGACTTCTACTCTCGCAAAGGGTGCGGTTTCCATGTCTAAGCATAAGGTGATTGTCCGCACCCTTGGTGCAATACAGACGTTCGGAGAAATGGATGTGCTTTGTACCGATAAAACCGGCACACTGACCGAAGATAGAATTGTGCTGGAAAAATATATGGATGTGCATGGCAAGAACGACGACAGGATTCTGCGTCAAGCTTACCTCAACAGCTATTTTCAGACAGGACTTAAAAACCTGATAGACATTGCCATAATCAATCGGGCTATGCAAAATGGGCTGGAGGATATTCTGGCTTCTTACAATCGGGTTGATGAAATTCCTTTTGACTTCTCCCGCCGCAGAATGAGCGTAGTCCTGACGGATCGAAGCGGATGCAGACAGCTTATTACAAAGGGCGCAGTTGAGGAAATGATTGCAATCTCCTCTTTTGCAGAGATAAACGGATGTATTTTGCCCATGGATGAAGAAACCCGCCATACCGTGCTGGCAACTTATCAAAAGCATAATACCGAAGGTCTGCGGATGATTGCCGTGGCACAAAAAAGTGGGGTTCCCGAAAGCGGTGCCTTCACTGTATCTGATGAAAAAGATATGGTTTTGATTGGCTTTGTAGGGTTTCTTGACCCGCCTAAGGAGAGTGCCGGCACTGCCATTAACGCACTTCTGAAGCACGGCGTACGCACCGTGGTGCTGACCGGAGACAGTGAGGGCGTCGCATTAAAGGTTTGCGGCAAGGTTGGCGTGAATACCGCTCGCCTCATAACAGGTCCCGATCTGGAGCAGATGGATGACAACGCACTATTGAATGCAGTAAAAACCTGTGATTTATTTGCAAAACTTTCACCGTCGCAGAAGGAACGGGTAGTAAAAGCGTTCCAGACCGCAGGCCATACGGTCGGTTATATGGGCGACGGTATCAACGACGCGCCCCCGCTGAGGCAGGCCGATGTCGGGATCTCGGTGGACAGCGCTGTGGATATTGCCAAGGAAACCGCAGATATCATCCTGCTCAAAAAAGATTTAATGGTGCTTGAAGAGGGTGTTATCGAAGGCCGCCGCACGTTCGGAAATATTGTAAAATATATTAAAATGGCTGCAAGCGGCAACTTCGGAAACATGATTTCGATCATAGCCGCAAGCATCTTCCTGCCGTTTTTGCCAATGCTTCCCGTACAGATCCTGACGCAAAACCTGCTGTGTGACTTTTCCCAAATGGGCATACCGTTTGACAGTGTTGATAAAGAATATATTAAGAAGCCGCGAAAATGGGAGACTCGTTCTATTCGATCCTTCATGGCCTATATGGGGCCTTTAAGTTCCATATTTGATCTCCTGTGCTTCTCTGTTATGTGGTGGGCAATCGGAGCTGACCGTCCGGACCTTGCTCCGCTGTTTCAAAGCGGATGGTTTGTGTTTGGTACGGTGTCTCAGGTACTGATCATTCATATGATTCGCACGGCAAAAACTCCTTTCCTGGAGAATAAGCCGTCACTGCCGCTTCTCTTATCCACCGCGATTGTCGCAGTGGTAGCGATCGCGGTTGGATTCAGCGGCCTGGCAGTCGCCATTGATATGATGCCGCTTCCGATTTCCTTCGCACCATGGCTTGCCCTGCTTCTGCTCGGATATTGTCTAGCGGTTCTGCTCATAAAAAAGCACTATATCAAGCAATACACGCAATGGCTATAAACGCATTGCCTTGAGGCATTTATTGACTCTCTTGCGGCAGATACCAAAGCTGCGAGAGAGTCAATAAAATCTCCCTCCACAATTATTCTAAATCAGATCAAATATGCTGATTTGTTCCTCTTTTATTGACTTTACAGCTCTCTCAGTTATTTTATCAGCTTCTGTTATCCAGCTGCAGAGAATCGGCGAGCAAACGTCATACTGTGATCTATTTGCTTTCACCCGCTCTTCACTAAAATTTGCATAACAATATTTACATCCATTCAAGCAAGTGTTATATGTACCGATATCAATACTCTCGACACATCCGCATTCTTCTCTTTGATTCTTATCCTTCTCCGCTTTAATAGGATAACCTATTATGTTCTCTATTAGTTTCTTATCGATACAGCTGCTATGTTTCATTCCGCAAGAAGATAAGTCCATTAGCTCCGCACATGTCTCAATTTGCATTCCATTACTTTTTGCAATCTCAGCCAGCTTTTCCGAAAAAATAAGTATTCTTTTTTGATTATTATCTATTACTTGAATGCTCTTCATATTCCTTTTTGTTTTAGCATATAAATCAACAAAACTGATGACTACCCTTGTGCAGTATCCATTTAAATTCGATGCGATTTCCTGAAATGCTTTTAAATGATACTCTTCAGAATAGGCATCTGTAATAATAATTGGATCATATCTCCAAACTACCTTCTCCTTGCCAATCATACCGGATAATTGCTGAAATATCGGAATCATTTTGTCTCGTTTATGCGGCAAAAATGGTTCTATCTCTTTCCCATATCCGGTAAGCGTAAACTGGAAGTAATAGTTATAGTCTTTCAATTGTCCCAGCTTATTCAGCATAGGCTCCGGATTTTTAGTCCAAAACACAATACAATCAACCACTTTAGGCGAAATAGCTATTTTACTCACTTGGTGAATATTCATCGGATTTCTCACATACAAATATCCCTCTTCTATTCGATTCATAAACCATTCCGAATAATAATTCGGAATATCCGTTCTTCTGCTGACACTTAAAATCACTTCAACACCTCAACATACCTGTTATACGCCCCGATAAACAACAATTAATTTCAAGTAGAATGCCTGTCAATTCATTATATCAAAACAATTTAAAGATACAACAAAATTTTACATCCGCATAATTTCCTTTTCATTTTCTTATCAAAAAAGTATAATTATAATAGCCGTTTGTAAGAGAGGAAAATAAAAATATGTGTGCTGATTTTATAAACTTAACAGCAGAAAACCTTGCCGATGAACATGTATGCTGTATTATCCGCAGCAAAAAACCTCATCCAGGGATTGACGCAAAGAAGCAATGGCTTTCAGCGCGGTTAAAGGAAGGGCATGTCTTTAGAAAGTTAGACGAAAAAGCTACCGTTTTTATTGAGTATGCTCCTCTTGAGACAGCCTGGGTCCCTATCACCGGTGACAACTATTATTATGTGTATTGCTTATGGGTTTCCGGCAGTTATAAAGGAAAAGGATATGGAAAATTGCTGATGGAGTACTGCTTGACTGATGTCAAAGAAAAGGGCAAATCCGGCATTTGTATGCTCGGAGCAAAAAAACAAAAATCATTCCTTTCCGACCAATCATTTGCGAAAAAGTTCGGCTTTCAGGTTGTGGATACTACCGACAATGGATATGAGCTGCTTGCACTTTCTTTTGACGGAACAACGCCAAAGTTTTCGCAATCTGTTAAAAATCAAGGGCTTGAAAGCAAAGAGCTGACCATTTATTATGATCTGCAATGTCCCTTTGTCCCTCAAAACATAGAGATGATAAAACAGTATTGCGCAGCGAATGACGTTCCTGTTACTTTCATTCAAGTGGATACCCTGCAAAAGGCCAAGGAGCTGCCCTGTGTTTTTAATAACTGGGGTGTCTTTTATAAAGGAAATTTTGAGACAGTGAATTTGTTAGATGTCACTTATTTAGAGAGAATACTTAAAAAATGAGATACACCTTCATTATGTCTTATCCTGCTGTTCTACAGAGTGGACGTTTTCAGTCGATGCAGTTTAATAATTGATCAAATTCATAAACATGATAATCCGCATGTTTCTCTATGATTTCTTTTTGATTTTTTGGCTTCCGTTCCAGAAACTCCGTAAACACTGTTTTCATTCCGGCATTTTGGGCACCGCATAGTTCATCTGATCCTCCATCGCCAACAAAAAAGCTATCTTCCGGCATAACTTCTAGTTTATTCATCGCCAAATTATAAATTTCCGTATTTGGTTTTAACATTCCGACTTCACATGAAAATATAGCGATATCGAAAAGTTCCGATAACCCGGATTCTCTCCAGTGCTTAGAATCAATCATATCTGCATTACTTATTAAGCCAATTTTAATACCCTTTTCATGAATTTTTCTAAGTGTATTAATTATATTATCATCAACTGTTAAAAATGCCTTTTTCATTCTTGCCTCGCGCCGTGCAAATATTTCCTGTTTTTCACTTTCGTTTAATTGATATGGCATAATATCTACTATTTTATCAATTATTTCCTTCTCAGTCTGCACATTTCCCAGAGCCCGTTCGTTATATAAGCGACTATCTTCAGCATATGTTTCCCATTCCTTTGCTGTAATCCCTAAGACATCATATTCATTTTCATCTGAGTATTTTGGATAAATTAATGTGAAAAACAAATCAAAGAATATCGCTTTCGTCATCTTCCTAATCTCCTAAAAGTGCACACCTATAGATAAGAATTTACTTCCACTTACAATTTACTATCATATTCCGCTAAATCACAACGCTACCCACTACTTCATTACACAGATTCCCTTCTATTATGCAATATGCTCGTTTACAAGCGGACGCTCATATAGTGTATCTGGGTCAATATCCAAACACATCGTATTATCTCCATTCCCTCCGACATCCCATCTTATTTCTCTATTCTCCGGAGAAATATTCTAGTAATTCTTTGTACCTATCTTGAGCAGAAAAGCAGGTATCCATTAAATATCCTCGTTCTACCGAAAACTCCTTCAATCCTCTATAATAAAATAATTTATGCTGCTCATCAATTATAAAAGGCACTATCTCATTCTTCAAACACTCCTTAAAAATAATCATTCGTCCAACTCTTCCATTCCCATCTTGAAATGGATGAATGCTTTCAAAATTGTAATGAAATTCAATAATATCTTCAAAAGTCACTCTTTGAATTTGATTGTAGTCCGTTAGTAATTTAGCCATTTCACCTTTTACTTTTGATGGCGGAGTTGTTTTTTGATCTCCAATCATATTTGCTTTCTTTTTATAATCTCCTACATTAAACCAGTCTTTTCTACTATCTGAAGTATTATTCTTCAATATTTTATGGAATTCTTTAATAATATCTTCTGATAATCTTACATCAGCTATATCGATCATATAATCAAAGCATTGAAAGTGATTTATCGTTTCCATGATATCATCAATTGAAGCTGTTTCTTCTTTTTCAGTAGCAATTGTATTAGTTTCGTATATATATCTGGTCTGGTCTTCTGATAACTTACTCCCTTCGATACGATTTGAATTATAAGCTAGCTTTACTTGTGTTTGGTGATATAAGCCACCTTTTAATCTCACATCTTTCTCATCTCTAAGCACACTTAATAACTGTTTATCCGAAGAATTGCTCATTTCCAAAATATCTCCTGGTTGGCAATTTAATGTTTTGCAGATATCCTCAATTATTTTAATAGAAACATTCTCGTTCTTTGAGAGCTTGGCCATCGTAGTTGACGACATTCCAACACGTTTCTGCAACTCTGTTTTTGAAATATTTTTTTCTGATAGTAATTGAAATAGCTTTGTATACTGAATCGGCATATAATCACACCTCCATTTTATTAGTATATCACATTTCTTTATATTTATAAAGTTATTTTATAGTTTTCTTTACAAAAGCAAATGTGGCAATGTACAAAAAACCTCTCGAGCAAGTCCGGACTTTGTTCAAACCAACCAGAAAGGTTCTGAATATCCTTGAATTGCTAAATAGTTTCAAGAGAAATTTAACTATCTCTTTGATAGTTTGAAATCCTTATTTTGGGGCATTTCTGAACCACTTGTCAGTTACGTGTCGGTTACCCACAAATTCTGATAGGATCCCCTACTGTTTTAGTATTTAAACCCCTACTGTTTTAGTATTTAAATTTTTATTGAATTTAATATCCTCTTATGTTATATTATAAATAGAAAAGGAACAGCCGCCCACAAGGGGTTGACCCATAAGTTTAGTTAAAGAACCGCCCTTACTCGCCAAAGTACAAGGGCGGTTTTGCTATGTAGAGCTACTTACAAAACGAAAAAACAAATGTAAGTAATGCCAAAAGGAACAGACCAAAGGTCATTATATCCTTAAAATCAAAATGATTTTTCATAAGCATCACCCCCATTCTATAAGAATAGGGGTCAACACACCCTGCTACACGATTGTCCTTGTATGCATCTTATCATAATCTGTTGCTTCATACAATCTGCCTTTTTACAATTTTATTTTTCTCATATCTCAAATGCCTATTTCGTTTGTCAGTTATGTGTTTGTTACCCACCGCTTCTTACAACAGCCTATACTGCTACATTGCTACATTGCTCAAATTTCTGTTGAATTAAATAAATTCTTATGATATATTATAGATAGAAAAGGAACAACCGCCCACAAGGGGTTGACCGATTATATGAGAAGCAAAGCCACCCTTAACCGTCCAAAGTTTATAGGGTGGTTTTTGCTATGTACAGCTACTTACAAAACGTAAAAACGTATGTAAGTAATGCCAAAAGGAATAGACCAAAGGTCATTAAATCCTTAAAATTAAAACGATTTTTCATAGGCATCACCCCCATTCTTTTAGAATGAGGTCAACACACCCTGCAACACGATTGCCCTTGTGCATTTTCTATCAAACGTAGTCCTTCCTTACAATTAATAATTCTTCTATTTCGTATATGTTTTTGTTTGTCAGTTACGTGTAAGTTACCTCTAAATTTTGATGCCATTTACAAGCGTTCCTTGGTATTTAAACAAAAAAACCCCGAAAATGCAATGTTTTTCGGGGTTCTGCTGTACTTCGATTTTCTGTCTGCTTATCGATTAAATAGCTTCCGTTATCTGCGAATGCAGGAAATAACCTCGATTCCGCTACGCTTCATCTCGGTCATTTCTTGCATTCCAATGAACCATCCGCATAGAACAAAAGTGTGCTTCGCCCACTCTCGCGTCCAAATAGTTCGGTAGCACAGCTTTTGTTCCGCGCGCGCAGCTGCGCATTAAATTTTGTTATATAGGTAATTCGAAGGAATTTCCTATATATCGGGTAGGGGTCTAACCATTAATTGATTAGCCGACCTCCCACACCGCACGTACGTACCGTTCGGTATACGGCGGTTCTTTAGTTTTCACAGATTTTCAGATAATAGTCAGACATGGATACGTAT